>NZ_JBFAFR010000023.1:0-120843 GCF_040639675.1 Actinosynnema sp. NPDC023794
TCGTCTGTCAACGTCACCACGGCCACCGGCCGACCCCTACGAGCCACCCGACAACTCTACAATTCATTAACGAACTTCAGGCGCAGGACACTAGCGTGGCGGCCCACATTGCCCACGCGCCGGCGCCCGGATGCAGCCGCGTCACCTGCGACACCAGCCGATGCGCCCTGATCCCGATCTGCTCGATCCTAATCACGAGAGTGGTTCGGATCAGCGCGCCGACCACGCGCTCGTGGTCGAACGACCGGGCGAGGCTGGTCGCCAGTTCGGGCAGAATGAGTTCGGGGCGGACAGCGGCCGGTGCAGGTCGAGGTCCTCGGGGTCGAGGAATGCGCACAGCCTGAGCAGTTGCCGGACCGCGGGTTCGTCCTCGGCGAGCTGTTCGTGGTGCGGCAGCCAGGTCGTGACGACGCAGGCCGGTATCCGCAGAACTCTCGGCGGGTGGTCTGGACGAGGGCCGGCGGCAGGTCACCCAGCGCCTGGGCCAGGTCGCCGACGGCGGCCGGGTCGTAGCGCTCGACCGCACGGGCCAGACAGGCCATGACTCCTCGCGCGTGAGCCTGTCGAGGTCGACTTGCGCGGCCAGGTTGCCACGTCCGCGGATCCGGCTGGTGATCAGCGTGCGACCGAGCCGCCGGGGAGCCAGGGGCGTAACGGCGTCAGGACCGGCGACGTTGTCGAACACGATCAGCCAGTCGGTTCGCTCCCGCAGCGCCGCGGCGCCTTCGAGCACTCCGCCACAGCGGAGGCGGACACCAACGGTAACGATGCCAGCCAGGTGGCGATAACAGCCGTGTCACCGGAGGTGGCTGTCACGAAGTTGTGTAGTGTACCCCTTTTCTACGCCGCCAGGCGTAGAACGGATTGGAGGCTTCAGTTGTCGCCAAGCACGCCACTCGACACAAGGTCAAGTGCCATTGATCTCAGTGTGGTGAATTTGCGCGTCTTGCTGTCCAGCAAGTCGTCGCGCGTAGACGCAGCCGTCGCGTCGATTGTAAATCGGGCCCACAATACGACCCTGTCCGCAGATACGCAGGGACAACGTGACTAGCGTTCACAATTCTGTCGACCTCGTTCCGCAGGTAGGCAGCAGCTTGCTGTCCGAGGCATTCTTCGCCGAAGTGTGTGAAGGCCCGGTGCGCGGCGAGGTGATGCACCTCCTCCGTCGCATCGAGAACACGCAGCGCAAGCTGCTCATTCTCGGATTCGAACGGGAAACGCGCGCGCTGGCCGACGTCGAAGTGCTCGTCCCGGACCTGGGGGAAGCCTGGGACCTTCTTCTCCTCGCCGAGGACGCAGCACCGGGTGTAGTCGATGAGGTCATCATGTTCCCGACCGTCGGCCTGTGGTTCAGACGTGCCCTTGAGACCGTCGTCGACGGACACATCGACACACCCGCGAAGCGGGCGGAAATCGGGGTTGTGCACGCGGTCGCAGCCGCCGCCGCCCTGCGGGCCGGGTTGTCGTTCGACATCAGGGTACCGGTCACACAGGGTGTTGTCAGCCTGCCCACAGTGGGGCAGTACGAGGTCGCCGTCGACCTGTCAGTCGACTTCATGCCGCTGCACCACTCGGAATCGGGCACGAAGGTGGAGCACGTCAAGTTCCGACCGGTCCGCAGACACCGTTCGACGGCATCAGGAGTGGTGCTGGAGGTGGTCTTCGAAGACACCGACCCGCACCGGGCGTTCGCGGACAGTCCCGCGGCGCCGGATCCGCTCAGCGACACCGAGTTCGAGCGCTGGTGCGCCCAACTCGACGCCGCCTGGGAGATCCTGGTCGGCTGGAACCGGCGTTACGCGGAAGAGTTGTCCGTCGGGCTGATGAGCCTGGCGCCGCTCACCCGGGAGGGCAAGCTGGTCGGCGCCTCCTCGGCGTCGGCGTTCGGCGCGATAGCGTTGTGCGAGAAGGCATCGGCCGACGAACTCGCCGACGCGCTCGTGCACGAACTCCAACACTCCAAGCTGAACGCGGTCCTGGAGTGCGTGAGTCTGCACGGGACGGACGAAGTGGATTACTTCTACGCGCCTTGGCGCGACGATCCCAGGCCCTTGAACAGCGTCCTGCATGGGATCTACGCGTTCACCAGCGTGGTCGAGTTCTGGCGTGCGCGACGTGGCTTGGTCTCGGAGGGTCGGGCCGCGAAAGCCGACTACGCCTTCGTTCTAAGAGCTCTGCAAGTGCGCATGGCCATTGAGGACATCGCCTCTACGGCACAGCTCAACCACTGGGGACAGATCTTCCTGGAGAAGCTGTCAAGCCGCCTGGCCGCCTGTGAGGACGACCTGACGGAGGCCGAGCGCACCGGCCCCGTCGCGAAGCTCGTCGCCGATCACCGCGCCCTGTGGCGCGTCAGGCACGTCATGCCGGACGGACCGGGTATCGCCGGACTCGCCGACGCCTACCTCGCCGGCGAGGCGAAACCCACTGGATCCGCCTTGGACCACCGGATCGCGGAGGAACCCGTGCCCGGTGCGTCGGATCGCGCACCGCTCTTCAAAGCCCAAGCCCTCGGCCTGGCGACCATCAACGCGGACGCAGCCGATCTCGCGTGCGCGGCAGGCGACGTCGAGGCTGCCACCGCCGCCTATCGACGCCGCCTCGAAGCCGATCCCGATGACGAGCAGGCGTGGGCAGGTCTCGCGCTCACCCTGAACACAGCTCGGCCAGAGGTCGTCCGCGCGCTGCACCGGGAACTCCGGACGCGTCCCGTCGATCGACCGGACCCGGTGCTGCTGGCCGGGTGGTCGGCGGGCTGAGCGGCGTCACAGCTGCATCGTGTCGATGTCGCAGTTCGCTCGGATGAGCTTGGTTGCCAGGACGGTCGTGGGGTGCTTCTCGCCCAGCACGAGGCGGAGTCTTTCGACCGTCCTGGCTTGCAGCGCCGCGGACTCTTCGAGCCCGCCCAGGTTCCGCAGGTCGATCGCGAGGTTCAGCGCCGCCGCCAACGTGGACGGGTGGTCGCCGCCCAGCACCCTGGTCGACCGGGCCACGATGTCCTCGTCTATCTCCTTCGCCCGCGCGTGCTCACCGAGCGCCGCCAGGTCGCTGGCCAGGTTGATGGCGCTGATGAGCGCGAACGGGTGATTGCTGTCGAAAATCCGGTGCAGCGTGCCAGTCACCGACTCGTTGAGGTCACGCGCCCGCTCCAGCTGGCCCGACAGCCGGTAGTTGACCGCGAGGTTCGTCGCCGCGATGAGCGTGTGCGGGTGCTCCGCGCCCTGGATCTCCACGAACAATTGGTGGCTGCGCTCGGCCATCTCCATGGCACCGGTGATGTCATCGAGGTGCCTCAGGTCGACCGACAGGGTCATCAGCGACGTGATCGAGTCGAGGTGCCGTTCGCCGAATCTCCTCCGGTACCGGTTGTAGCACTCCTGGGCGAGCACCCGGCCGCCCATGTGATCCCCGGTGCGGCACCGGGTGACCGCGAGGTTGCGGGCCGTGCCGATGGTGTGCGGGTGATCCTCGCCCAACAGCTCCCGTTGCCGCGTGAGCGTGACTTCCTGCATCGCCCGCGCCGCCTCGTAATTGCCGAGTTCGCGCAGATCCGTGGCGAGTGCGCCTTGCGAGCGGTGCGTCCACAAGTGATCCGAGCCCAAGACCGCCAAACGTCGATCGAGCGTGTCGACGTCAAGCTGGTGCGCGCGGTCGAAGGACCCCACGAGCCGGTAGCAGCCCGCGAGGTTGTGGGCATATCGCAACGTGTTCGGATCGTCATCACCGAGCACCCGGCACGCCCGCTCGTAGGCGTCCTCCTGCACCACCAGTTCGTCGTTGAACCGGCCCTGCGACCGCAGGTCGGCCGCGACGGTGTCCATCATGCTGATCACCTGCTCGTGGTCGTCGCCGACCGCCGCGCGTAGCATCTCGTAGGTCCGGTTGTTCATCAGGGTCGCTTCCTGCGCCTTGCCCGCACGCCGCAACCCCGCCGCGTGCAGCCGGCGCATCTCCAGCGTTTCCAGGCTGTTCTCGCCCAGCATCCCCCGCCACACCTCGACGCCGTGCTCAGACAGGTCGATCGCGCCGTCGTAGTCGCCGCTGGCCAGGAGGTACTTGACGAAGTTCGTCATCATCGCGCGCGCCCAGGTGAACTTGCAGTCCATCGCCTCCGACGCCATCACGTGCGGCAGCAGCTCGGCGTACCGCTGCCAGTTCGCCGCGTCCTCCGCCACCTGGGGGTCGCCGCTGACCAGCAGCACGTGTACCGCGTGCCGCATGTTCTCCCAGTCCTCCTCCGCCAGCCGGTTCTTGACCGCAGCCTGCACCAGCCGGTGGAGCTGGATGGTGTTGCTGCGGTGATCGATCTTGGCGAGGCTGTACTTCTTGATCTCCCGGATGGCGCGGTCGAGCTTGATCGGAACGGCCAGCGCTTCCGCCAGCTCCGGTGGTACCGGCACGTCGCGCACGCCGCGGAACAGGGGCAGCGAGATCGGCTCCGCGCCGAAGAACGCGCAGATCTGCAGCAGCTGCAGCGCCGCCGGGTGGTCACGGCCCAGCACGCTCAGCGGCACGTTCCACGCCGCGGCGACGGGGAGCTGGTCGTCGTTGGACGAGCCGGCCCGGACCAGCTCCGACCGGTTGAGCCGCAACAACTCCAGGTACTCCGGCACGGGCATCCCGGTCTGCGCGCGCCATGCCGCGGCCTGCTCGATGGCCAAAGGCAGGTCCCCCAACGCCTCCGCCAGCGCGTTCGCCTCGGCTTCGTCCAGCTCGCCGCCACGCCGGTGCAGCAGCTCAATGCTCTCCGCGCGCGTGAACAGGTCGACCTCGACGGCGTGCGCGTAGCCGCTCCAGTCCGAGTTGCGCGAGGTCACCACGACCTGGCCGGAGCCGGTCGGCAGGAACCGGCGCAGCTCCTCGGGTCGCTCGGCGTTGTCGAAGACGATGATCCACCGCGAGTACGGCTCGCCGCCGGCCAACGCCTCCAGCACCGCAGGCACTGCCGCGTCCGCCGACCCCGCCGGCAGGTCGAGCCGATCCGCCAGCTCCACGAAGCTCGTCTTGATCTGCGCCTGGTGCTCGGCGGGCACCCACCACACGAGGTCGTACTCTGACTCGTGCCGGTGCAGGTACTCCACGACCGTCTGCGACTTCCCCACACCGCCCATGCCATGTAGTGCCTCCGGCAGGACAGCGGTTGCGCCGCCCTCGGCCAGTCTTCGGCGCAACTGCTCCAACAGCGCTTCCCGGCCGACGAAGTCCTTGTTGCGCAGGGGTACCCGTCCCCACACCTGCGGTCGATGGTCCGGTCCACGCTGTTGCTCGCGCCTGCTCATGTCGCCTCCTGCGGTGGACACCCCCGCTGTGCCCCTTTGGCCCCCGTGCCCGGCATCGAGCTCCGAACGCAGCGCGGCGAGGCGCTTCGCCCTGGGCATGTACGGACCGGACAACGCGCGGAACACCGCCTCCTGCACGCGGACATGGCGCAGGTTCTCGGGTGAGATGTCGGGAAGTGCGGTCTCGGGCTGGTCGAGCGCGGCGGCCAGGTTGCGCAGCACGGTCGCGCCCGGCACGGCGTGCTCGGCCACCAGTCGCGCGACGCGCACCGTGTCGGCCCGGTGGGCGCCCGAGAGCAGTTCCTCGCGCACGCCAACGTGGAAGTCGTAGAACACATCCGGCGGACCCTCGCCATGGTCGCGCACCAGCAGTCCGCCGAGCAGCACCTCCGCGAGCACGGTCAAACCCGCCTTCGGCAGCAGCACGCGCTGCACGAGCTTCATCGTCGGCAGGTCGAGTGGCGCGGCGGCGAGCAGCCCCGCCAGTTGGAACGCTGCGGAGGATGCCACGGTCCGGAACTCCAGGACCTTCTCCCGCGCACTGAGCGACTTGTCGGCCCCCGAACGCGGGCGGTACGCGGGCGGCGCGCCGTGCAGCGGGTGGACGAGCGCGGCGGTGGTCTCCACCCATTCCGAGCCCGCCGTACTCAGCAGCCGGGCCCACCCGGTGAACCAGGAGCCCGACAACTCCAGCACGGGGATGGCGGTGGCACCGCGCTCGGCGCTGTCGGGGAACGCGAAGTCCGGCTCCGCCGGCGAGATGCGCAGTTGCCCGTTCGGTGCGCCGGAGTAAGGCGCGGACAGTCGGACGCGCCTGGCCGCGAGGCCGGTCCAGTACCACAGACGCTGTTCGAGCATCTGGACCACGGCCACCGGCATCTTCTGGGCCCATTGGTACAGGACGTGCTCGGCGGCGCCGGTGTACCAAGCCGTGCCGACGGCGTCGGTCAGCACGAGGACGAGCCGCCTGCCGGTCGGGTCGGCCAGCCTCAGCCAGCTCATCGGCCTGGCCTCGGCGGTCTCGGCGCGCAGCACCAGGTCCGAGGGTGACCGCGCGGAGAAGTCCGCGTGATAGAGCCGCACGTCGCGGAACGCGCCTTGGTGCATGAGCAGGTCCCGGAACTCCTGCGCGGTCTGCTGCCAGATCGACATCGACGCGGACCGGTCGACGACCAGGGCCACCTCCAGCGGCTGCCACTGCGTCGGACGGGTTTCGGGCATCCACAGCTTGTCCTGCGCCGCGCGGGCGGCGGTGGCCTCCTCGTCCAGTTCCTCGTCGCGCGGAGACGGTGAGCCGCGCATCAGGGGCCGCAGCGCGCGTGCAATGCGCCTGCGGTCGGGCAGGGCGGGCACCGTCGGCCACGCCGAGGACGCCGCCAGGGTCGGGCCGCCTGCGTCGGACGCCCGGCCGTTGACCGCGCCGGTGGAGTTGATCGTCCACTCCTGGAACCCGTCGGCGGCGGGCCCGGCTTCGCCTTCCTCGGACTCGTCATCGGTCGCCGTGCCCTCGGGCACGGCACCGCCGCGTCCTGACGAGGTGTCCGGTCCACCGCCCACGGCTGTCGGCGGCGGAGGCCACAGCGCGTGGTCCGGAGGCGGCAGCGACTCCTCGCCCCTGAGCACCAGCGCGAGCCACAGGGCGTCGCGCAGCTCGCGCAGTAGCAGAGCGCTCGTCGGCAGGTCGCGGGTCGGATCCGTTCGCGCGTGCGGCGACTGGGCGACCGCGGCGCGCACCCCCGCCCAGCTCTCCACGCCTCGCTGCGGCCCGTCCATCACGACTCGGTGGACAGCGGGTGCCAGATCGACTTCAGCAACTCGTCCCACTCCTGGTCCTGTCGGTACTCCCCGGAGGTAGCGAGCTGCACGGCGAGGTGCACCGCGTTGAGCAACTGGTCGGACGCCAAGCCGCCCACCTGCCTGCTGTGCTCCAGGAAGTGGTCGATGAGCCGCTTGAGCTCAACGCCCTCGGGTGCCCCGAAGTGGGCCGCCACCATCTGCCCGAGCTGGTCGTAGTTGGGCGGGTCGACATGGAGCTTCAGGCAGCGGCGCATGAACGCGGGCGGGAACTCACGCTCGCCGTTGCTGGTGATGATCACGACGGGGAACTCGCGGCACCGCACGACGCCGCCGACGACGTTCGCCGTGCCGCCGTGGTCCGTGGTCCGCACCTGCACCTCGGGCCGCCCGCCACTGATCCGCACCAGCTCGGGGATGGCGTACTCGCCCTCCTCGAAGACGTTGAGCAAGTCGTTGGGCAGGTCGATGTCGCCCTTGTCCAGCTCGTCGATGAGCAGCACGCGAGGCAGGTCATAAGGCAGCAGGGCGGTGCCCAGGGCGCCGAGGTGGATATAGTCGCCGATGTCCGCGTCGCCCGCCCGGTCGCGGTCGCCCGCGCCAGTGGCCTGGACGCGGCCGATGGCGTCGTAGGTGTAGAGGCCGTCACCCAGGCGGGTGCGGCTTGTGACGGGCCACCGCAGCACCGGCCCGAGTCCCAGCTCCCTGGCCACCAGGTATGACAGCGTCGACTTGCCGGTGCCCGGGTTGCCGGTGACCAGCAGCGGACGCCGCAGGCTGATCGCGGCGTTGACCATGTCGACCTCGCGCGGGTACGGGATGCGGCGCACGGTACGGGCGTTGCCGACGTGGCGGTCGGCTTCGCCGCCGTCGTCGTCCGGGCGGAAGGTCGTGCCCTGCCCGGAGAACCTCCGCCACGGCGGTGCGGGCGGCCAGTCCCGCACGGGCCGCAGTGCTTTTTCGGCCGTGCCGCGGTAGAGGTGCCAGCGTGGTGTCGTCGGCTGGAGGGTGGCCGTGTTCGCGTTCATGCAGCCGAGGCTCCTTCCGGTGCCGTCGGGTCGATCGGCACCACAATCCGGTCCGGGTCGTCGTAGAGGACCGTCAGGGCGTGGCCGCAGTGCGTGCCGCCCGGTCCTTCCGCGAAGGCCTCGGTGCGCGTTACGCGGATGCGTTCGAGCAGGCCGAGGTGGTCGCCGTCGTGGAGCAGCCTGCGCGCGGTGTCCATGAACGCCGAGTCGCAACTCACACGGTGCCACAGCATGACCGGCACCCCGGCGCGCAGCCCGACCGCGACCTCGTCGCGGCCGGAGAACTCGGCCCGCGGCGGCGAGCTGAGCACGAGTGACACCGCCGACCGCTTCCGGGAGAACGCGGCGATCAGCTCGCGCAGCGCGTCGGGGCTGTCGTCCCGACCCCAGCAGCTGGATTCCTCGGCGATCACGCCCGCGCGGTCGAGCTGCGCGGCCAACTCGGCCCAGCGCGTCTTCCACTCGCGGTGCCACTGGCGCTTGCCCATCCGCTCCAGGCTGCGCACCACCACGGGGTAGCGACAGCCGAGCAGTTGCGGGATCTTCGTGTCGGTCTCCCACTTCCACTGGTCCACGTCGAGGTTGAGCATCTCCGCCGAGAGCACGAACTCGACGTGGTAGACCGGGTCGAAGTCGACCCAGTGGCCCTCGATGTACTCGATGAGCATCGCGACCGTGTGCTTGACCGACTCCAGGTCGCCGACGTGCTCGAACGCGCGCATCGGGTACCAGCCGTCCTGCATGCCGAGCTGCCGCCAGTGGACCAGCTCGAAGCGGTCGCCGGAAGCACCGACCCGTTGCAGCGAGAACACCAGGAAGCCGTAGTCCTTGAGCGGTTTGGTGAGCGGCGCGCGGGCGTTGCGGATGTCGTGCCGGACGGCGGCCAGCTCGTCGGCCAGCCCCATCAGCTCGGCTTGGAGGCCCGCCCAGCGGTGCAGTTCCAGGGCGATCTCGGGGCGTGCCTTCGCGGCCAGGTGCTCGATGAACACCAGTGCCTTGGGCAGGCCGTCCGGACGCGCGTTGAGGGTCTCCAGCAGACTGAACGCGTCGAGATAGCTCGAGTTCTTGGGCAGGTGCGGCGCGGTCGGACCCGCGACCGCGCGGTACGCCTCGTCGACGTCCTCGACGTTCACCTCGCGCAGCAGCGTCAGCACGGTGTGGCGGACGTCGGAGGACCACAGGGGCAAAACGGTCATGTCGAAGACCACGTCGCGCACCTTGGCCATGTGCAGCGAGCCCTTGTCGAGCCTGCCGACCACGCGCACGAGCGCGGACAGCCCCAGCGGGCGCTGGTAGCAGGCGGCGACGATGTCGTAGAGGTGGATGAGCGTATAGCCGTGCTCCTCCACCGGGAGGACTTCTCCGAGTTCCTCGCAGAGCATTCTGACGACCAGGTTGCGCCCGTGCAGGTCGCCGAGCACCTGGATGAGGCTGAGGGATTCAACCAACTGCCATAAGACTCCCCGTTCGGGCTCCCTCGGTGTCCGCACTTCTGCGCCCCCTTGTGGTCGACCGCCATGCCGCCACACGTATCGTAAGGCCCGGTCCCGTTATTCTCCCACTCCTTCGGACGTCATCCATTCGCGTGCTGCCCCCTCGGCCCGGCGAACCGGAACCGAGTCTCCTTCCAGTTTGCGGAGCGCGGTGAAAAGGTCGCGCAGACCATGCTCGTAGTCGCGGCAAGTCCGCACCAGTTCGAATACGTGCAACCGGGCCCGCGGGTGGTAGCGGACGGCGCCTTTCACCGAGGCGGGCAGGAGTTCGAGGACTTTCCGCCTGCTCACCTCGTCCTCGACGCTCGGCACTTCCAGCAGCGCCTCCACCAGCGCGGTCAGGTGGTCGACAGACCTCACGACCGGCTGCGGGACTGGTGGGGCGACCGGCGTGGCGAGTCGGTGGGCGGCCTTCAGCCACGCGGTCGAGTCCGCCTCCTTCACCCTGAAATGGAATTTCCGGAACCGCTCCGGCTCGGCTGGCGGGTAGTGGCGCACCACGTCGTCGTAGAACCCGTCGGTCACCGCGAGCGTGACCGGTTCCGGAGAGTTCCTGCATTCTTCCCGCAATATTGCGGAGTCCAAGAGGCGACTCACGAGGATGATGGCGCTACTCGCGACCCCGTACTCCGTACGGCGCACATCGCCAGCGTGCAGGCACAATCGGAGCCGAATACGCGCCTCAGTCGCGGAAACTTCGTTGTGCTCGCGCAGGCGGTCGGCCAAATGGCGCACCACGCGATCGAGCACCACGACTTTCGATGTTGCCGCAGGTATCAGGATCAACGCGCCGTCGCCACCGTCCTGCCATTCGCAGGAATCCCACCGGACCGACGCCTCCGCGAAAGCGCCGCGCACTGCCCTGTTGAGCCCATCGTGCACCGCCACCCGGTGGGCGTCCGTCCGCGACGGGTCTCCGTAGCGATCCACGTCCAGCACCATGATCGTGTAGTGCAGCGGCAACCGAGAATCGTGCGACGACACGGACGACCACCTCGCCGGGGGTTGCGGGATGCGCGGGACCTCATACGGTAACGGCGTCACCGACGCGCACGTTAGCGTCGCCACCCGGCAGGAGCAGCCCGCCCGCCGCCGGGTAGACGACCGGCCGGGGCGGTCAGGGCAGCTGGACTTCCAGCGAGTACAGGTCGTTCCAGTGGTGGAGTCGAGCGTGCGGTCCAGCCCGTTGCGCGCCCCGGTGTCCCCGTCGACGTCAGGTCAGCCTCGGCCGCCCGCACCGCACACGCGCGGGTCGTCGCGGTAGGAAGATCATGCAGAACAGCAACACCTGCAGCTGCGAAGGTCTCATTCGCGGCGTGGCCCGCGACGTGTACGCCGGCCACCCCGGCGAGTTCCGGGGCAAGGCGCCGCGGCCTGATCAACCCCTTCAACGGGTCCGGCGGCTGCATCGGTCGCGCACGACCGGCTCGAACCTCCTTATCTGGTGGGTCGATGAAACGGTGACCGCTTCCAGTTCGGTGGCGACCAGCGCCGCCACGGCGTCAAGCGGATGTGACTGTGGGCTGCCGGAACTCTGCATTGGGGCGCCGAGTTGCGGCGATCGTGCATCATGGAGGGTTGGGCGTGATCGTGAGACGTGGCGTCACGAGTGCTGTGCCTGATCTCGTTCGGCTCGCTGGCCGGCTGGTTCTGCTCGCCGCGTTCGTGCGACACCTACCCGACTGGTTGCGGCGACACCGGTTGGTGACGCCGGGCGCCATCCCGCGATGGCACCGCCACCTCATCGCGAAGAAGTCGACCTACCGAACCGCCTGCGACTTCTTCCACGTCGACTGCACGGTCACCTTCGAGGGCGTCTACGTGTTCTTCATGCTGGAAGCCGCACCCGCTACGGGTGCGGCTTCCAGCTCGGCCGAGGCGGACACCAGCGGTGGGCCGACGACGGCGGACGCGGCTGCGCGGTGACCAAGGCGCCCAACATTGCCGTCACGAGGGAATGCGCCGGTGAAATGGTTTCGGGCAGCTGACACAGGGCCGATCACGTCCAGTTCGCCCAGCAGGTTGATCGAGGTCGTCGGTGGACGCCGGGCTCGCACTCAACGCAGGTGCTACCGAGCCGCGTCGGTGCGCAGCGTCAGGATCTGCACCGCACGCTCGCCGGTGTGCGGGTCGCGGCCGTGCCAGCAGCGGTAGTTGTCGACCGCGAGGATGTCGCCTTCCTCCAGGCGGACGCGGGGCAGATCCGCTTCCAGCGCGTGCACGGTTCGTTGGAACCGGTCGACCATCGCGGTGATGTGCTCGGCGGCGGGGTCGCGGTGCAGGGGCACGGCCCCGTCGGTCCGCCGGGCGATGCGCCGACCGGTCCGGGTGTACTCGACGTGCCGGCCCACGCGCGGGGTCGCGGGCAGCCCGCGCAGCCCCGCCCACTCGCCGTAGAGGTCGACGTCCACGCCCGTGAGGAAGTCGACCAGCTCCTGATCAGGGCATGTGTCGAGGTAGCGGTAGGCGTCCAGGACGAACGAGTCGCCACCGGCGGGTGCGGGGTGGACGCACTGGACGAGCACGGCGTCCTCGTCGGGGTCGCGTCGCCGGGACCTCACCCCGCCGATGTCGACCACCTGGTCGAAGCTGTCGGCGTGCAGGTGCACCGGCCCACCGTCGTGGGACGTCCGCGCGCGGATCGGGAACAACTGTCGCAGGTGCCGGCCGTACAGGTGCGCGGCGGCCACCGCCAAGGCGTCCGGGGTGACCGGGAGGCCGGTGAGGATCACCGCGCCCGCTTCGGCGAGCGCCTCACCGGCCTTGTCGGTGTCGTGGGCGTCCACGCGGGCAGGCACGACGCCGAGGTCCCGGCCGTTCACCGGTCGGCTCCGGCCGTGCTCTCCGCGCCGGTCGACGTCGACGACGTAGTCACCTGCGGCTCCCCGTGTCCGATCCGGTTACCGACCGGACAATTACAACATGGTGGCAACTGCAAGGCAGAGGCATCAATGCCTGGGTTCGCGGTAACCCACAGCCCGTCCCGGAGCACGGAGGTGCGTTCTCGGCGAGCGCCCGCCGGACCAGCCGACGCGTCAACGGGCACGGGCACGACGCGGACACGAACGCCGGTTATCGACGGGCCCCGCCAGGGCTCCGGGCGAAGTCCCGGGTGCCGGGCACGAGGGCGGCGGCGGCCGGGGCGAGGAAGCACACGGCCGCGCACACGCCGAGCACGGTGGTCACGCCGAACGCGTCGATGGCCGGCGCGATGAGCGCGAGTCCGGCCGGGGCGAGACCGTACGACAGCAGGAAGTCCAAAGAGGACACGCGGGCCAGCTTGTCCGGCTCGACCTCCCGCTGGGTGGCGGTGAACCACGGAACGTTGAACAACTCGATCCCCAGCCCCGCGATCACGTACGCGGCCACGATGACCACCCAGTGCACCGGCAACAGCAGCGCGAGCGGCGCGAAGCCGTAGCAGGCGAGCGCGGCGAACGCGGTCCAGCCCTCGGCGCGCGGTCGCCGGCGGGTCACCAGGAGCGCGCCGAGCAGCCCGCCCACCGTGTAGGCGGTCACCGATGCGGCGAGCACCACCTCCGTGTCGAAGCGGTCACGGCTGATGAGCGGCAGGGCGACGCTGGTGGCGGAGTAGCCGGTGGCGATCACCGCGGTGAGCGCGGCCAGCCCGGCCAGGAACCAGGGGTGCCGCCGCGCCTCCCGCACCCCCTCGGCGAACTCGGCCAGGAACCGGACCCGGGCACTGCGGGCGTTCGTGCTGGGGGTCGCCGCGGGCCGCCCCTTGGGCGGAATGACCGCGGCGCACAACCAGACCACACCGGTACCCAGGAGCAGCGCACGGGTGTCCAGCACGGTGGCGAGGAGGGCGGTCAGGCCGGGCGCGGTCAGCGTGGTGATGCGCACGGCCAGCGCCAGCGCGGCGTTGGCGGCCTGGCGCCGTTCGACGTCCACCACCTCCGCGACCAACGCCTGGAACGCCGGCCGGCACGCACCTTGCCCCGCACCCACCACGACCGCCGCGACCGCCATCAGCGGCACCGACCAGCCGAGCCCCAGCGCGATCACCGGCGCGCCCACCGCCGCCGCGAGCCCCGCCCACAGCACCACCCCGCGCCGGGAGTACCGGTCCGCCAGCACCCCGGCGACCGGCAGGGCGATCAGGAACCCGGCCGTCCGCGCGGCCAGCACGACGCCGAGCCCGGCCGCGCTCAACTCCCGCTCCAGCACTCCCAACCCGAGCACGAACGGCAGCGCCCACGTCGCCAGCCCCGACGCCGTCATCCCCGTCCACAGCCGCACGAAGTCCGGCTCACGCAGGATCGACGGCACCCGACTGGCCTCCCCCGCCTCCGTCGACATCGACGACGTAACCACCCAGCGTCCCCCTGTATCGATTCCGACGGGCGTCCGATTCCCGCCCTGGCGCAGCAACTGCAAACAGTGTGCAGCAGCCGCCTACCGTACTTGCAATGGTTACGGTTACCAATAGCGGGGTCGCCCACCGGGGCGACACCCCCGCACGGCCAACACTCACCGGCCTCGCACCGGCCGTGCTCTTCGGAGTGCCGAACCGCATGCCGGGACGGCGACGGACAAGTGCTCCATTCGACGGTGGCGACACCCGGTCGGATATGTTAGTAATGAAAATCGTTTGCACAAACGGTCCCCTGTCGACCGGCACGAGCACGGCCGTGGTCGGCACTCCGCTCCGCCCGATCCCGGTGCGCCGCCGGCGATCGCGACCTGCCCCACTACCCGTCGAGGAGTCCCGCATGACCGAGACACCGTTGATCGTCCTGCTCGGCAACGACGACGACGACAGCGACCACCGCATCGTGTTCTCCGAGATCGAACGCTTGGGCGGGCGCCCCTTACGGGTGCACCCCGACGAGTTGACGATCGAAGTGACGCCGGCGTCCACCCGGTTCTTCGTCGGCGGCGAGGAGCTGGCGATCGACCTCATGATGGGCTGGGTGTACGAGGATTACCTGATCCTGGGCATGAACCAGCTGGAAACCGCCCGGCTCGCCGGCGTGCCCATGGTGAACTCGGCGATGACGCTGATGCGCGGCCAGTCGAAGTACCTGAACTCGGCGCTGCTCAACGGCGCCAAGGTGCCCCACCTGCCGGTGCTGTGGGGTCGTGACGAGAACACGCTGGCTTCCTGGACCAACGAGCGCGGCTACCCGCTGGTGACCAAGCCGCTGATGCTCTCCTGCGGCCGGGGCCTGCAACTGCTCGAAGACGAGGCGGCGGTGCGCGCCCACGTGCGCGAGCTCGACCCCGGCCCGGACACCTACTACGTCCAGCCCTACGTCCCGGCGCGGCACCAGGACATCCGCGTGCTGTGCGTGAACTACAAGGCGGTGGCCGCGATCGAGCGGACCGCGCCGGACGACTCCTGGATCAGCACCGCCGACGGCTTCACCCGACGTCGGCTCGAACTCACCCCGGACCTCGTGGAGATCGGCGAGCGCGCCGCCGAGACGATGGACGCGCTCTGGGCCGGCGTGGACGTCGCGCGCAACGAGGAAACGGGAGAACTCGTCGTCTACGAGGTCAACACCTGCCCCACCTGCGCCCAGGCGCTGGAGGCCCTGGGCGGGGACCCGGTCCCGCTGACCCAGCTCGCCTCCTTCCTGGTTGCCGCGGGCCGCGACTTCGAGGACGCGCGCCGCAACTGGCGCCCGTCGGCCACCTACTGAGCCGGCGATGCTGGGAATCCTGCGCAACTCCCGGTTCCGGCTCGCGTGGCTGAGCTCCACCGCCTCCGGTGCGGCGACCTCCGTCATGCCGGTCGCGCTCACCCTGTACCTGCTCGACACCCAGGGCGGCATCACCGTGCTGGGACTGGTCCTCGGCTGTCGCACCGCGGGCTTCGTGCTCGGCGCGGTCCTCAGCGGGGTGTTCACCGACGGTTTCGCCCGTCGCACGGTCCTGACCTTGGCCAGCGCCGTCCGCGGCGCGGCGATCCTGGCAGTGGTGCCCGCGTTCACCGTGTCGGTGCCGGCGATCTGCGCCGCGATCCTGATGGCCGGGGTGGGCGAAGGCCTGTTCCGCGGCGCTTACCAGGCGCTGATCGGCGAGGTCGTGCCCGATGACGACCTGCAACGGGCCAACGCGCTGTCCACGCTGAGCAGCAGGCTGCTGCTGATCGCCGGCCCGACGGCGGCGACCCTGCTGTACGTGGCGATGGGCGGCGCGGCCACGCTGGTGGCCACCGGGGTGCTCTGGATGGGCTCGGCCGGGCTGGCGCTGCGCCTGCCGCGCGGCGAAGCGCGGCCGTCCGACGACGCCCGCCGCCGCCCGTTCGCCGACTTCGCCGAAGTGCTGCGCGAGGCCGGTCGGCACCGCTGGTTCGTGGCCGGTCTGGGCGCGCTGGTGATCTGGCTGGCGCTGGGGTGGGCCGTGCAGCAGCTCACCCTGCCCCTGGTGAGCCGCACCGAGTTGGGCGGCGACACGTTCATCGGGATCGCGCTGGGCACCTACTCCGCCGGGGCGGTCGCCGCCGCCGTCCTGATGGGCCGCTGGACGCCGCGCCGGCCGGGCCTGATCGCCTTCGTCGGGTTGAGCCTCTACGGTCTGGTTCCGCTCGCGCTCACCGTGCCGGGGGTGTCCCCGCACCTCGGGGCGGCGCTGGTGCTGGTCGCGTACTTCCTCGGCGGTGCGGGCATCGAGGCGTTCAACATCCCGTGGTTCAGCGCCATCCAGCGGGAGGTGCCGCCGGAGCGGATGGGGCGGCTGTTCTCCCTCGACTTCATGGTCTCGCACGGCGTGGCGCCGCTCGGGCTGATCGTGCTGCCGTACGCGTTGACCTCCGTCGGGCAGACCCCGGTGCTGGTGGTGTGCGGGGTGCTGACGCTGGTTTCGGCGCTCGGCGCGCTGGCCGTGCCGGGCACGCGGGAGTTCGCCGACCCCCGGTTGGCGCGTCGTCCCTCCCGGGAGGCGGAGGTCGACGGGTGATCCCGCGGTCGTGGGCGGTGTCTTCGGCACCGTCCCACGACCGCACCTCAAGTGCGATCGGGCGGGTCACGACTCGAACGGCCGAGCCGCTCCGGTCGGTCGACCTGATCGCTCCGGCACCGGAGGCACAGACCGGTCAGGTCGAGGGACAACCGGATGTCCGAGAAGCCGTGGACACCTGCGGTTCGAACGGCCCACCGCACCACGGCCGAGGCGTTCACCCGAATGGTGCGACCGCACTTCGCACAGGTGAGGTGGTGGTCGTCTTGGTCGTCGTACCTCAGGTGGTACAGGTGGGTCCCGCTTCGGTTCTGCGTCGTGCAGGTGACTCCTGCTCGTGTCAGCGCGGCCAAGTGCCGGTAGACGGTGGCCAGGCCGATCCGCTCGCCCGCCGTCCGCGCGCGCTCGTGGATCTCCTGCGCCGTCGTGGGACCCGGCGAGTCCTGCAGCACGCGCAGCACCGCTCGACGTTGCGACGTCCGCCGCACTCCACCGACGCTGTCATCGGCATCCCCGCCCACTCTCCGCTCCTCACACTCGATCGACTCGATCGACTGCGTGCACGTGCGAGCCGGTGCGCCGGCCGGTCCGCCGCCCCCGGTCAGGTCGAGGACGAGAAGCGGGAGAGGTACGCAGAGGAACGGACCTCCTCGGCCACCACGCCGCTCCGGGGCCGCGGCGCGGAGCGGCCGCGGGACGGCGACAGGGCGGCGGCGACCGCGGCAGGAGGCGCGGGAGCCCGGTTCCAGTCCATCCGCGACCAGGGCAGCGCCATGTCGTCGAGGGCGTCGATCTCGCGCGGGCGCAGTTCGTCCGCGGCAGGCGCTTGGCGGTGCCTCGAGAAGGCGCTGTCGACATAGCGGTGGCCGGTGTCGGGTGCGATGAACACGATGTGCCCGTCAGAGGTCGATCGGTCTTCCCAACGCGCCGCGAGGTACGCCGCACCCGTCGACAAGCCGGCGAAGACGGCGTGCTCCCGGAGCAGTGCCACGCTGCCCGCCAGAGCCGCGTCGAAGCCCACCCAGTGCACGACGTCGTAGAGGTCGTGCACCACGTTGGCGAACGGGATCGAGCTGCCGATGCCCGCGATGATGATCTCCGGGTCGCGCACGTGCTCGCTGCCGAACGTGATGCTGTCGAAGGGCTGGATGCCGATGAGGCGGGTGTCGGGCCGGCTCTCGCGCAGGTAGCGCGCGAGCGCGCCGGTCGAGGACCCGGTGCCGACCGCTCCGACCAACGTGATCGGCTCGCCGCCCAGCTCGCGGCGCAGCATCTCGGCGATCGGCTGGTAGCCGAGGTAGTGGATGTCGTCGTGGTACTGCTGCATCCAGTAGTGCCCCGGGTTGTCCCGCAGGATCTCGCGCACCCGCGAGACCCTGCGGTTCTGGTCCAGCTTGAGGTTGACCGTCGGGGGCATCGGTTCCACCGTCGCACCCAGGATCTCCAGTTGGACGCGCAAGGTCTTGTCCACCGTGGTGGAGGCCACGATGTGGCACTTCAGGCCGTACCGGTGGCACGCCAGCGCCAGGGCGTGCGCGTAGATGCCGCTGGAGCTGTCGACGAGGGTGTCGCCGGGGCCGATCGTGCCGTCGTCTAACAGGTGGCGTACCGCCGCCAGCGCCGAGGCCACTTTCATGGTCTCGAAGCGCAGGCAAGCGGTGCGGTCGTCCAGGCGCACGAGTGCCGGGCGACCGAGTGCGTCGCTGATGTGGTGGTCCACTTCGTCCTCGGTCCGGTCAGGAGTGGGCGCGGTAGCGGTACAGGACCGTTTCCTCGGCGCTGAACTGGGAGAAGGGGAACGGCTCCGCGGACAGCGCGGTCACGCCCGCGCCGAGGAAGTGCCGCGCCACCGCACTGGCGCTCTGGGCGTACACCACCAGTGGGACGTCCCGTTCCCGACAGGTCGTCAGGATCTCGTCGAAGGTGCCGTTGCCGATGGTCATGCCGGTGGCGACCACCGCGTCGGCGACGTCGAGCACCTCGTGCATGTCGGTGGCGACCGGGTCCCCCCACTGCGTGGTCCGCAGCACCAGGTCGCACGGCAGGCACTCGGCGCCACGTTCGCGGATCGCGGCGACCAGCGGGTTGACCACGCCGATCAACGCGACCTTGGAGCCGGGCCGCGGATCGAGCAGACCGGCCACGGCGGCGTCGCGTGCCCTGGCCCGTTCCTCCGGTGTGCCCGCGGGCAGCACCACCTGCTCGGCCTCGCTGGTCCGGTGTGGACTCGCGTGGGCGAGGTAGGCGTC
Source organism: Actinosynnema sp. NPDC023794 (assembly GCF_040639675.1). Classification (NCBI taxonomy): domain Bacteria; kingdom Bacillati; phylum Actinomycetota; class Actinomycetes; order Pseudonocardiales; family Pseudonocardiaceae; genus Actinosynnema; species Actinosynnema sp. NPDC023794. The sequence goes on from NZ_JBFAFR010000023.1 coordinate 18,768, forward strand.
CAGTGCGGCGACTCGCACCGCGGTCGGCGCGTCGGCCAGCAGGTCCGCCAGCGTGGCCCCGGACGATTCCGCGCAGATCGCCGGATCCACCTCTCCTTCGGCGAAGGAACACCCGCCGATCGCGGTGCCGACCCGCACCAACACGTACTGGTTGCGATAGGTGGTGTCACCTCCCGCCAAACGGGTTCCGTGATGCGCCCAGAAGACGCTCGTGGCCACCGTGGTGGTCGGGTCCGGGCCGTAACCGCCCTCCCGCACCGCCGCGAGCAGTTCGTCGACCGTGGTCGGTCCCATCACGCCGCCTTCCGGGTCAGGCCGAACAGGAAGGTGATCACGCCGTCGTCCCAGTCGTGCCGGTAGCGGACGCGCGCGACCAGGCCGCGCTCCACGGCGTGGCCGACCACCGTGCGCAGGTCCGCGGTGTTGGACACGATGATGAGCACCTCGCCGTCCTCCGCGAGCAGGTCGCGGTCGACCAGCTGGTCGAAGAAGCGGGTGACCAGCGACGCGCCGACGCAGACGTTGCGGATCACGTCGGGGTCGTCGCTCACGGTCTGGCTGACCGCGGGCGGGTTGAACGTGACGACGTCGAACCGGGTGCCGTCCGGCACGGCGTCGAACAGGTCCGACACCAGTGGGCGGAAGTCGGTCCCCGGACGCCGTCCGACGTGAGCGGTGTAGTGCTGCTCGGTCACGGTGACGCTCTCGGGGTGGATGTCGAGGGCGTAGATCTCCCGCGCCCCTCTCAATCCCGCCGCGACGGCTTCGACACCGGCGCCGGCGCCCATCGCGGCGTAAACCCGGTCCTTGGTCTCGATCTCGCCGTCCAGCAGCCACTTGTGCAGCATGCGGCTGGTCTCACCGGGGTGGAACACCCCCGGCGGCAGGCGGAAGTCCATGCCGTTCCAGCTGTAGTCGCGTTCGGTGTGCAAGTCGCGCTTGGGCTTGTTGATGGCGATGATGTGCTCGGCGGGAAGGATCGGTGGCAGTTCCTCGACGACGACGTCCATCCTCGTTCCTCCTGTGGTGACGGCGCACGGCCGTTCGCGACGTGCCGGTCGGCACGTCGCGCTGTACGGGCGGTCCGGCCGACGCGATCCGCTCGCAAGAGCGCGTCAGTGCGGAGCGGTCGCGTCGAGCTGCCCGTCACGGACGACGGTTGATCGCAGAATCGCCTTGCGAGCGTGAGCGGTCGTTGCGGCGCAACGGTTTCCGACGAGCAGGTGCTGCCACTGCGGCGACGAGCGACGTGGTCGTCGGACCAGGACGTGACATCTGCCCTCCACGGCTAGACCGGCCACCCTTACCTTGAACGATAATCATTACCAATGCAAGGCTCGTGGAGCGGAAAGCCCAGGAGCCGGGCCTGCGGCACAACAAGAACCCGGCACGGCATCGGTGTTCCGAAGCCGGTCCTTCTCCCGACCCTGGACCGGCGCCAACGGCTTCTGGTATCGCAGCGCGTGCGTTGCGCGTCGACGTCTCCCGTCAGACGAACCGCGCCGCGCGTGCCGTGTCGCCGGACACGTCGCCTATCGCTCAGCCGAGGTCCGCAGTCCAGGGCTGAACACCAGTTGGACGCAGTTCTCCTCCTGGAGCACCCGTACGCCCACCCCGTAGACCGGTTCGAGGACCTCCGGCGCCAGGACCTCGACCGGCGGGCCCGCCGAGACGACGTCACCGCCGTTCAGCAGGACCACCTGATCGCAGTAGCGCGCGGCCAGGTTCAGGTCGTGCAGGACGACTACCGTGGTGATACCGATCGTGCGCACCAGCCCCATGACCTCGTGCTGGTACCGGATGTCCAGGTGGTTGGTGGGCTCGTCCAACAGCAGGTGACCGGCCTGCTGGGCGATGGCCCGCGCGATGAGCGTGCGCTGCCGCTCGCCACCGGACAGGGCGGCGAACGAACGGTCGGCCAGCTCGCGCATCCCGACCCGGCGCAACGCCGCGGCGGCGACCCGGTGGTCCTCGACCGTGTAGGACTGCAGGGCCGACCGGTGCGGCGCACGGCCCAGCAGCACCATGTCGGCCACGGTGACCGGCATGTCGGACGGGGTTTCCTGGGCGACCACGGCGATCCGCCGGGCCCGTTCCCGCCCGCGCAGCGCCGTGACCGGTTCGTCGTCGACCAGGACGACGCCACCCCGCGGTGCCAGCGCCGAGTACAGGACGCGCAGCAGGGTCGTCTTCCCGCTCCCGTTGGGCCCGATGAGCCCGACGACGTCGCCGGAACCCGCCTTCAGCGTGACCCCCGCCAGCACCGGGGTGTCGTCGTAGGCGAACGTCACGTCGGATGCGCTGATCACGTGGCACCTTCCAGGGTGTTCCCGGCACGGGGTCCGGTACCGTCCGGTCTAGGGCAGGCGGCGCACCAGGATCGCCAGGAACGGCGCCCCGACGACCGCTGTGACGATGCCCAGCGGCAACTCGCGCGGGGCGAACGCCAGCCTGGCGACGACGTCCGCCCACACCAGGAACGACGCGCCGATCAGGGCGGCGACCGGCAGCAGTCGGCGGTGCACGCCACCGACGCACAACCGCGCGACGTGCGGCACGATCAGGCCGACGAACCCGATCCCGCCGGACACCGCCACCGCGGCGGCGACGCAGACCGCCACCACCACGAGCGCCTGTGCGCGCACCCTGGCGGGCGGGCTGCCGAGCGCGTGGGCGGTGTCGTCGCCGAAGTTCAGCGCGTCGAGCCGCCGTGACCACATCACCAGCACCACGAAGGCGAGCAGCGTCAACGCGCCGGCGATCAGCACACCGGACCACTGCGCCCTGGTCAGCGAGCCGAGCAGCCAGAACAGCACGGCTCGCGCGCCTTCGGGGGTGTCGGAGGCGAAGATCAGGAAGCTGGTGGCGGCGTTGAGGACGTACCCGACCGCGACCCCGGCCAGCAGCAGCCGCACCGCGGTGATCCGGCCGCTGCCCCGCGCCAACGCGAAGACCACCGCGGTGGCCGCGACCGCGCCGATGAACGCGCTGCCGGCCAACGAGCCGGCGCCGAGGGCGGCGCCCACGCCGAACAGCAGCGTCAGGGCCGCCCCCGTGGACGCGCCCGCGCTGATCCCGAGCAGGTACGGCTCGGCCAACACGTTGCGCACCAGCGCTTGGAGGGCCACACCGGAGATCGCCAACGCCGCGCCCACCACGACGGCGAGCAGCACGCGGGGAGCGCGGACCAGCCACACGACGTTGTCCTCGGCCGGGGTCCAGGTCACGTCCGGGACGCCGAAGAGGTGGTGCCCGAGGATTCCCGCCACGGTGCCAGGTGGGATCGACACCGGTCCGAGCCCGATCGCGACGGGCACGCTCGTCAACAGGACGAAGGACAGGCCGGTCACCCACAGGACCGTCCGCTTGGACCTGGACCCGCGGTCCAAGTCGTCCGGGGTGGTGCCGTCCCCGTCCCGGACGGTCCCGGTGACCGTTGCCATCGTGCCGCCTTTCGGTGGTCTCGTGGTCCGACTGCCCGGTCGGAGAACCGGGCCGAGGTACGGCGGGGTGCGCCCGGATGGGGACGGGCGTGTCAACCGCCGAGCTGCTCGGCCAGCCGCTCCATGCCGTCCACGGCCAGTGTGCCGTGACCCGAGTAGTAGAAGTCCAGCACCAGGACCCGGCCCTCGGCGATCGCCGGGATCGTCGCCAGCTCGGGGCGAGCGGTCAGCGCGTCGCGCACCGACTTCTCGTCGATGTCACCGGGTTCGTACAGGGCGATCAGGCGCTTGGGAGCGGCCGACACGAGGCTCTCGGTGTTCGGCTCGAAGTAGCGCTCGTCGCTCTCTTGGAAGACGTTCGACAGGCCCACGCCCTCCAACTGCTGGTGGATCATGCTGCGACGGCCGTAGGCGCCCAGCGGGCTGTCCGCGGTGGCGACGAACACCGCGGCGGTCTCGCCGTTCGCCGGCGGGGTCTGCCGGGCCTTCTCGCGGACGGCTTCGACCCGGTCGCGCAGCCCGGCGGCGGCGCGCGTGGCCTGCTCGCCGGTGCCCAGCACCTCGCCCAGGGTCTCGACGTCGGAGAACATCTCGCCCAGCGGGTCCGTGACATCCGACTGACCCGCGCCGAACCCGCCGCAGTAGCCGCTGATCACCAGGGTCGGGATGCCCGCCTCGGCCAGGTCCTCGGGGCCGAAGTCGTTGAGGCCGTACGTGACGACCAGGTCGGGGCTCGCGGCGATGATCGCTTCGCGCGAGATGTCCTTCGAGCTCTTGATGGGCGCCTGCGGCCGTTGCTTGAGCGCTTCCCCGGCGTCGCCCAAGGGCTCGCCCGCGAGGGGGGAGAAGGTGCCGATCCGGTCGGTGGCGCCCGCGGCGTGCACCAGAGTTCCCGCTTCACCGCCGAGGACGTACAACTTCTCCGGCCGCTTCTCGATGGTCACGTCCCGACCGCAGTTCCGCACCGTCATCGGGTAACCCTCGGCGGCGGTCTGCGTCCCCCGATCGGCACCACTGCACGCGGAGGCCGTCAGGGCTACTACGGACGCCAGCACCAACCCGGTGCGCCGCATGGGGTATCGCATCAGCGAGTGATCCTTTCCGAAGGAGCGTGACGACGTTCCGGCGGTCGTCCGTCAGCACCAACGACCACGACAACGATTATCGTTTTAGCACAGGCGCGCTCGACAACGCCACAGTCCGAACGGCGTCGACCCCACACTGTGACCGGCGTCGACATGCGGCCCGTGAATTCGGATCGGGCACGAATCGACCGATCGCCCAGTTGGGCGCAGACCACGCGATCCACGATCGGCAGCGGCGCGAAGCGGCGGCGCACGCGACCTCGGACCGGGTGTGCGAAACCCGAGCCGACGGCACGGCGGTTCGGATTGCCGAAGGTCTCCCGCCACCGGGGACTGCCGTCCGAGATCCGGGAGGGCTTGATGACAGCGAACCAAAACCCCTGCGGTGCAGAGCATGCGCGCACTTCGGAGTCACCGGCCGGTGACAGGAGTCCTAAAGGGACCGCACGCCGATGCGGACCGCCCCGCCTCGCCCCACTCATCCACCCGGTGGATCGAGGATCCGCCGAGCGCGGTGTGCGCGATCCCGGAAACCGGATATTGTCGGTTTTGATAATCATTGTCGACCTGGCACCCTGGGGGCACCGATGTCCACGTCACACGACACGACCACCGCCGCGCGCCGCGCCTTGGTGGAACTCGTCTTCGGTTCGATGTCGGCCCAGGTCGTCGGCACGTTCGTCAAGCTCGGAGTGGCCGACGCCCTGGACGGAACCGAGCGCTCGGCCGAGGAGGTGGCCACCGCGTGCCAGGCCCCGGCCGACACGGTGCGCCGCCTGCTGCGCGCCGCCTCAGCGCTGGGGTTGGCGGCGGACCAGGGAGCGGATCGCTTCGCCCTCACGCCGACCGGGGCGATGCTGCGTTCCACCGGGCAAGGGTCGTTGAGCACGTTCGCCCGCGTGTTCACCGACCCGGTGATGGTGACGGCCTGGCACCGGCTGGACGAGGCCGTGCGCACCGGCCGGACCACGTTCGAGCACGCGTTCGGCGCGGAGTTCTTCGACCACCTCGACACCGAGCCCGAACTGGCCGCGTCGTTCAACACTGCCATGAGCCAGGGCACCCAAGTGGTCGCCTCGGTGCTGCCCGGCGCCTACGACTTCGGCCGGTTCGAGGCGGTCGTGGACGTCGGCGGGGGTGACGGCACGCTGCTCGCCGCGATCCTGAGCCGGCACGAAGGGCTGCACGGAGTGCTGTTCGACACCGCCGGAGGCCTCGCGCAAGCCGGGGACGTGCTCGACGCCGCGGGGGTGGCCTCGCGTTGCGCGATCCGGACGGGCGACTTCTTCGACTCGGTGCCGGGCGAAGCGGAAGTGCTGGTGCTCAAGAGCGTTCTGCACGACTGGGACGACCAGCGCGCCACGACGATCCTGCGCAACTGCCGGGAGGTCCTGCCCGAGCACGGTCGACTGCTCGTGGTCGAACCGGTCCTGCCGGACGTGGTGCGGGACGACGCCTCGCCCGTGGTCTACCTCAGCGACCTCAACATGCTCGTCAACCTCGGGGGCCTCGAACGGACCCAGGCCGAGTTCGACGCGCTGCTGGGTGGCAGCGGGTTCGCCGTCGCGGACGTCATCCCGCTGCCACCGTCGGGATTCTCCCTCGTCGAAGCCGTTCCGGTCTGAGCTCGACAGGAGTGGACGGTGCTTCGAGATGCCGTCGGGGGCACCACCCCGTCGCGGACGAGGACGCACCGCGAAGTGGTGCTGCGCGTGCTCGAGGAACTGCCGGGGCCTGCTACCGCGTACGTGATCCACCACCGCGCGCGGGACACGGGCGCGCGGATCGGCTTGACGACGATCTACCGGCACCTCGCCTCGCTGGTGGAGACCGGCACCGCGGGCGCGATGCGCGACGACACCGGCCAGCACCTCTACTACCTGCGGTCGGACGACGGGCGCACCCACACGCTCATGTGCACGAGCTGCAGCCTCGGAGTCCCCGTGGAGGCCACCGTCGTCGCGCAGTGGGCCGTGGAGACCGCGGTCGCCCACGGTTTCTCGGACATCTACCTGTCCGCGGCGTTGACCGGGGTGTGCCCACGCTGCCGAACCACTGGGTCATCCAAGTGACCGACACCAGGGGCGCGGGCGGTTACGCCGTCAACGCCCAGTCCTGCGACCTGATCCTCCCTACCGCACAACGCGACGCGATGCGCGCGGCGCTCACCCCCCTGCCGGCCGGCAGGGGGGTGAGCGGTGGAGATCGGCTCCGGCGCCGGCCTGTTCACCCGGGCGCTGGTCGCGAGCCTGCCCGAGGGCGGCGAGGTGTTCGCCGTCGAACCCGCAGCGGTGGTGCGGGCGGCGTCGACCACCCGGTTGGCAGACTCCACTGACGTTCGGCAGAGGACGGCAGAGGAGGCCCCTTCCCGGGACCTCCTCTGCCGTGCGTCCGTCCGCGGCGTCAGAGCAGTCCGCGGCGGTAGGCGGCGACAAGCCGTCGGGGCACGGTCAGCTTGCGGCCGTCCAGGGTGGTGACGGGCACCAGCTGCGGCACCTCGGCCTTCCACTGCGAACGGCGGTGACGGGTGTTGCTGCGCGACGTCTTGCGCTTGGGGACGGCCATGTCAGCGGTTCCTCTTGCCGTAGCGGCGGTTGAACTTCTCCACGCGGCCGGCGGTGTCCATGACGCGCTGGGCGCCGGTCCAGAACGGGTGCGAGTCGGCCGTGATGTCCACGGTGATGAGCGGGTAGGTGTTGCCGTCCTCCCAGTCGATGGTGCGGCTGGACGTGGCCGTGGACCGGGTCAGGAACGCCTTCCCGGTCGCCTGGTCCTGGAAGACCACCGGGTGGTAGTCGGGGTGGATGCCCTGCTTCACAACTCCTCCATCTCGTCGTGCCACTCGGCGAAGGGGTCGACGAACTCCAGCTCGTCGATCAGCGCCAGCTCCTCGTCGGTCACCAGCGCCTCGCGCAGTGCCGCCGTGATCTCGTCCGGCGACGCGGACCCGGTGATGACCACCAGTTCCTGCGACCGGTCGCCGAAGTAGGGGTCCCATGCCGCCGAAGCGATCACCTGGCGCTCGGCGGGCACCCCGGACCAGTCGTCGACGGCCGCGAGCCAGGGACCGAGGTTGCCGACGTTCAGACCGCCGCCGGCGGACTCCAGCCACAGCGCGACATCCGGCTGACTCGCCACCCACACCCGGCCGCGGGTGCGCACCACGCCGTCCAGCAGGACGTCGATGGCCTGGTGCAGCCGCATGGGGTGGAACGGACGGCGTTCGGTGAAGTGGACGACGGCCGCACCGGGTGCGGGTTCCAGCGGCGGCCGGCCGTGCAACAGCACGCCGAAGCCGTCGTCGAAACGGCCCCGGCGCGCGCCCTCGGGGATCGCGGTGAGCAGTTCCGGCACGTCGAGGACGTCCCGGCGGCGGCGCGGCGCGAGCGGGTTGAGCCGGTCGAGCACGGCGTCCAGGGCGTGGTCGCCGACGCCGGTCAGCACGATCGCGTCGGCGAACTCCGCCTGTCCCACGACCACCTGCGCCACGGTGCGCTCGTCACCGTCACCGGCGCCCAAGCCGCGGTCGTCCATCGCGTCCTCACCGGTGGCGTCGGCGAGCCAGGCCTCGTGGTCCACCACTGTGATCACGGCCTCGACCCGCACGTCCACCTCGCGCAGGGCGAAGCAGACGGCCTCCGGCTCCAGCGCCGGGTCCAGGTGCACGACCACCCGACCGCCCAGGCGCTCCAGCAACGGCAGCAGGTCCAGCCGCAGCGTGCACGACACGCAGCCGTGCGCGAGCTCCAGCACGGTCAGCTCGCCGTCGACCCAGCGGCGCACCACGCCCTCGGCGAGGTCGCGCAGGTCGTGGCGCACCAGCACCGAACCCGGCAACGCGCGCCACAGCTCCTCGGCCACGTCGTGCTCCACGAGACCGGCCACCAGTACGACCTCGGTACCCATGTGCGCTAGCCTAACGGAAACGATTGTCGTTTTAAAACTGGAGGTAACGTGTCGGCACGGCACTGCCAGGTCACCGGGCGCAAGCCCGGTTTCGGCAAGCAGGTCTCGCACTCGCAGCGACGGACGTCCCGGCGTTGGCTGCCCAACACCCAGCGGCGGCGGTTCTGGCTGCCGTCGGAGAACCGGTACGTCCTGCTGACCCTGTCGACCAAGGGCATCAAGACCGTCGACCGCCGCGGCATCGAGTCCGTGGTGGCCGACCTGCGCCGCCAGGGGGTGAAGGTCTGATGGCCAAGTCCACCGACGTCCGGCCGATCATCAAGATGAGGTCCACCGCGGGCACGGGCTACACCTACGTCACCCGCAAGAACCGCCGGAACGACCCCGACCGCCTCGTGCTGCGCAAGTTCGACCCCGTCGTGCGCCGCCACGTCGACTTCAAGGAGGAGCGCTGATGGCCAAGAAGTCCAAGATCGCCAAGGACCGGCAGCGGCGGGAGGTCGTCGCCCGGCACGCCGAGCGGCGCCACGAGCTGAAGGAGATCATCAGGCTCGACCCGGATCGCCGTGACGACGCCCTGCGGGCGTTGCAGAAGCTGCCCCGCGACGCCAGCCCCACCAGGTTGCGCAACCGCGACGCCGTGGACGGTCGCCCCAGGGCGTTCAACCGCGCGTTCGGCCTGTCCCGCATCCGCCTGCGCGAGATGGCGCACCGCGGCGAACTGCCCGGCGTCCACAAGTCGAGCTGGTGAGCCGGGTGCCCAAGATCGAACGCGCCCCGAAGCGCCGGGTGAACCTGCTGCGCAAGGAGGGCATCACCGAGGTGGACTGGAAGGACGCGGCGCTGCTGCGCAAGTTCATCTCCGACCGCGGCAAGATCCGCTCCCGTCGCGTCACCGGCCTGACTCCGCAACAACAGCGCCAGGTGGCCACCGCCATCAAGAACGCACGCGAGATGGCGCTGCTCCCCTATCCCAGCCAGGGGCGTTGACCGACCGGGGGTGCTCCGCCCAGCCGGTGGAGCACCCCCGCCCTCCTCCCGGGAAGAACCACATGACCGCCGATCCACGCGTCCCCGTCACCGTCCTGTCCGGCTTCCTCGGCGCGGGCAAGACCACCCTGCTCAACCACGTCCTGGCCAATCGCGACGGGCGGCGGGTGGCGGTGGTGGTCAACGACATGAGCGAGGTCAACATCGACGCCGCCCTTGTCTCCGGGCGCGGCGGCGAGCGGCTGGTGGAGCTGACCAACGGCTGCATCTGCTGCACCCTGCGCGAAGACCTCCTGGAGAGCGTGGGCGCGCTGGCCCGCGAAGGCCGCTTCGACACGATCCTCATCGAGTCCACCGGCATCTCCGAGCCGATGCCGGTCGCCGCGACGTTCGAGTGGACGTTCGAGGACGGCACGAGCCTGTCCGACCACGCGCGACTCGACACGATGGTCACCCTGGTCGACGCCTCGACCTTCCTGACCGAACTCGAACGCGGCGACCGCCTCGACGAACGCGACCTCGCCGCCGCCGAGGACGACGAACGCGGCATCTCCGACCTCCTGGTCGACCAGGTCGAGTTCGCCGACGTCCTGGTGCTCAACAAGACCGACCTCGCCACGCCCGAACGGCTCGCCACCGCGGAAGGGCTGCTGCGCAAGCTCAACCCGAACGCCCGGCTGATCCGGTCGCACCGCGGCGTGGTCGAGCCGGCCGAGGTGCTCGACACCGGCCGCTACGACCCGGTCACCGCGGCCACGTCACCAGGGTGGGCCGAGGAGCTGACCGGTTCGCACACGCCCGAGACCGAGGAGTACGGCATCCGCTCGGTCACCTACCGGGCCGACCGACCGTTCCACCCCGCCCGCCTGGCCGCCGCGCTGGAGGACTGGCACGGGGTGGTGCGCAGCAAGGGCTTCTGCCACATCGCCAGCCGACCGCACACCCTCGCCGTCTGGTCCCAGGCCGGTCCGAACCTGACCATCGAGCCCGGCGAACTGCTCGACGGCCACACCGCGCGCCAGGAACTGGTGTTCATCGGCATCGACCTCGACCGCGACGAACCCCGCCACAGGCTCGACCCCGCCCTGCTCACCGACGCCGAACTCGCGGCCGGTCCGGCCGCGTGGCGGCGGTTCGACGACCCCCTGCCCCCGTGGGACGACCTGGAAGCCCATCTGCACGAGCACCCGTTCCCGGCTCAGCGCCCGCCGCTGCGGCGGCCGTGACGACGGGGCGCGCCGGGCCACGCGATCATGACCGACGTCACTGTTGATAACGGTTATCAGATGCGGTTACGCTCGCGCAGTCCACGCCCCCAGAGTGATCGGCTTCGTCATGGCTGTTCGTCCGCGGTCGTCCGCGTCGGTCGACCGCGACCGGCGGGCGTCCGTCCGCCGGTCGCGGATCGTGCAGCGCGTGGTGGTCGCGGCCCTCGGTCTCGCGATCCTGGCGCTGGTGATCGCCTCGGGCTCGATCGGCACGGTCGAGGTCGGGCTCGTGGACACGACGCGGATCGTGGTCGGGCACCTGGTGCCGAACGTGCCGTGGATGTCGGACGGCAGCCTGACCGTGCTGCAGGACCAGGCGGTGTGGCAGTTCCGGTTGCCCCGCGCGCTGCTGGCCGGGCTGGCGGGCGCCGGGCTCGCGCTGGCGGGGGCGATCATGCAGGTGATCGTGCGCAACCCGCTGGCCGAGCCGTACCTGCTCGGCGTGTCGTCCGGCGCGGGGGTCGGCGCGGTGCTGGTGATCACCCTCGGCTCGGCGGCCGTCGGCGGCCTTCCCTTGGGCGTGGCGGCGTTCGTCGGCGCGTTGGTGGCCAGTGCGTGCGTCGCGCTGGTCGCGCGGCACCGCGGCGTGCTGTCGCCGACCAGGATGATCCTGTCGGGGGTCGCCCTGGGCTCGCTGTTCAGCGCGGTGACGAGCTACCTGACGTTGACGACCGAGGCGCAGAACGTCTTCAGCGTCCTGTTCTTCCTGCTGGGCAGCGTGTCGGCCGCGTCCATGAGCTCCCTGGTGGTTCCCGCGGTCGCGTTCGTGGTGGCCTGTGTCGTCGTGGGCCTGCGGACGCGGGCGATGAACGCGCTGCTGACCGGTGACGAGTCCGCGACGGCGTTGGGCGTGGACGTCAACCGGCTGCGGGCCGTCCTGCTGGTGACCGCGGCGCTGTTGACCGGGTCGGTCGTGTCGGTGAGCGGGGGGATCGGCTTCGTGGGCCTCGTGGTCCCGCACGCGGCGCGCATCCTCGTGGGCGCGGACCACCGGCGGATGCTGCCGGTGGCGGTGCTCGGCGGCGCGGCGTTCCTGATGCTCGCGGACCTGTTGTCCCGCACGGTGGCGGCACCCGCGGAGGTGCCGATCGGCATCCTCACCGCAGTGGTGGGCGCGCCGTTCTTCCTCTGGCTGATGCGCCGCGACACGGGCGCGCGGGCGGGGCTGGACCGATGAGGGTGCGCTTCGACCACGTCAGCGCCACTCTCGGTGGCCGCGACGTGCTGCACGACGTGGACCTGGAGGTCCGCCAGGGTCGGTTCCTCGGGTTGGTCGGCCCCAACGGCAGCGGCAAGTCGACACTGCTGCGCACGCTCTACCGCGCCGTCGCGCCGTCGTCCGGCCGGGTGCTGCTGGACGAGCACGACGTGTGGCGGGTCGACCGGCGCACCGTCGCCCGGTCGGTGGCGGTCATGACCCAGGAGACGCCGACCGAGTTCGACCTGACGGTCCTGGACGCCGTGCTGCTGGCCAGGGTGCCGTTCCAGCGCGGGTTCGGCCGCGACACCGACGCCGACCTCGACCTGGCGTGGCGGGCGCTGGAGCGGGTGGGCGCCGCCGACGTCGCCGACCGGCTCATCGGCAGGCTCTCCGGCGGGCAGCGGCAGCGGGTGATGCTGGCCCGCGCCCTCGCCGCGGACGCGCCGGTCCTCGTGCTCGACGAGCCGACCAACCACCTGGACATCGCTTTCCAGCTGGAACTCATGCGGATCGCGACCGACCTGGACCGCACGATCATCGCGGCGCTGCACGACCTCAACCTGGCCGCCACGCACTGCGACGAGATCGCGGTGTTGCGCGGGGGACGGCTCGTCGCCGCGGGCGCACCGGCCGAAGCCCTCGCACCACGCGTGGTCGAAGACGTGTTCCGGGTCGGTGTCGACCAGCTCACGCATCCGCGCACCGGTCGTCCCGTCCTGGTCTTCGACCACCCGCGGCCGACCGGTCCAGGTCCCACCGAGCACAGAGATGAGATCCATGCGTAGCACCCTGTCCCTCGTCGCGTTGGGCGTCAGCGTCACGCTGGTCGCCGGCTGCGGCACCTCGGTCACCCCCACCACCCCGACGAGCGCCACCGGCGGTGCGGTCACGATCGGCAACTGCGGCCGGGACGTCACCGTCGACGGTGTGCCGAGCGCGGCGGTCGGGCTGAGCCCGTCGCAGACCGAGTTGCTGCTGCGGCTGGGCCTCGCCGACTCGCTCGTCGGGCAGGCGCAGACCGCGACCGCGCCGCTGTCGGAGGACGTGGCGGGTCCGGCCGCCGACGTCCCGGTGCTGAGCGAGTCCGGGCCGCCGAGCCGGGAGCAGCTGCTGAACGCGAAGCCGGACTTCGTGTTCTCCCCGACGATGTACGAGTTCAACGCCGAACAGGGCTTCGCGAGCCTGGAGCAGCTGCAGCAGGCCGGGGTGGCGGCCTACGTCGCCACGGGCGGGTGCGCCGAGCGGCGCATGAGCGGCACGGTCGAGGACGTGTTCACCGACTTGGAGAACCTCGGCAAGGTCTTCGCCGCGTCGGACAAGGCCACGCCGCTGATCGAGAAGGGGAAGGCCGACCTGGCCGCGGTGGACACCGCCCTCGCGGGTCGGGCGAAGCCGACCGTCGCACAGGTGTACCTGGAAGGCACGACCGTGACGGCCATCGGGGCCGGGATCGAGTACGACATCATCCGGCGGGCGGGTGGCGACAACGTGTTCTCGCCGCAGGACCCGCAGTTCGCCAAGTTCTTCGCCGCGCAGATCACCCCGGAGTCGTTGGCCGCCGCCAATCCCGACGCGCTGGTGTTCGCGGTCAACTCGCCCGAGCACGAGCGGACGACCGTCGACTTCCTGACGCGCACGTTCCCGGACATGACCGCGGTGCGCGAGCGGCGGCTGATCGCGATCGACGCCGCCGACACCTACCCCGGCACCCTCGGGAACGTCGCCGTGGTGCGGGAGATCGCCGAGCGGCTGCACCCGGACGCCTTCACGTCGTGATCCACCGCAGGCTCCTGGACCTGGCGGGTGTCGTCGCCGGACCGGTCGTGCTCCTGGCGTTGTTGTCGACTCTGGTGTCCGCCTCCCACGTCGCCGGAGCCGTGCTGACGGCGGCCGTCCTCGCCGACCTCGTCGGCGGGGACGGCGCCGCCGCGGCGTCGTTGATCGCGGCGCTGGTCGGCGTCGTCGCGGTGCGCGCGGCCTTGCTGTGGCTGAGGGAAGTCGCCGCGGCCAGGTTCGGCATCGCGATCCGCACCCGGTTGCGCGGTGAGCTGTTGCGCCGCATCACCGCGCTGGGGCCGGCTTGGGTGCAGGGCGAGCGGTCCGGCGCGATCACCCACACGGTCGTGGACGGTGTGGAGGCCCTGGACGCCTACTACAGCCGTTACCTGCCCCAACTGCTGGTGACCTGTCTCGTGCCCGCCGCCGTGACCGGGTGGCTGTTCACCGTCTCCGCCCCGGCCGCGGCTGTGCTCGCCGCGGCGATCCTGTCCGCCGTGGTCGTCCCCCGGTTCTGGGACGCCCGGCTGCTCCGGACCGGGCGGACCCGGTGGCGCGCCTACGAGGAGCTCGCGGCGGACTACCTGGAGGCGACCCAGGCGATCGGAGTCCTGCGGGTGTTCGGCGCGGGCCGGCGGACCGGGGACGCGCTCGCCGAACGCGGCGAACACCTGCACCGCACCACGATGACCCAGCTGCGGGTGTCCCTCGTGGAGTCCGCCGTCAGCTCGCTCGCCCTGCACCTGGGCACCGCCGCCACGATCGTCGTCGCCTGCGCCGGTGTTCTCGGCGGCGCCGCGCCCGCCTCGTCGGTGCTGCTGTTCCTGCTGTGCGCCAGGGAGTGCTTCCGCCCGGTGCTCGACCTGTCCGCGCACTGGCACGTCGGCTACCAGGGGCTCGGCGCGGTGGAGGGCATCGACGAGATCCTCACCGCCCGCCCGGCCGTCGCGGACACCGGCACGCGCACCGAACCCGCGCGTCCCGGGGCGGGGCTGCGGCTGCGGCAGGTCGGTTACCGGTACTCGAACGGGGCGGGCGTCACCGACGTCGGCTTCGACTGCGCACCGGGCGCCACCACCGGGATCGTGGGCCCGTCGGGTGCGGGCAAGAGCACGCTCGCCCGGCTCATCGTCCGGCACGCCGACCCGCAGGAGGGCACGATCGACCTCGACGGGACGCCGATCGCCGACTACACCCTCGCCGCCCTGCGCGCGAGCATCGGCGTCGTCGGCCAGCACACCTACCTCTTCCACGGCACCGTCGAGGAGAACCTGCGCCTCGCCCGCCCCGACGCCACGCCGGAGGAAGTCCGGACCGCCGCCCACGTCGCCGACGCGCTCGACTTCATCGAGGCGCTGCCCTCGGGCTTCGACACCGAGCTCACCGAGAACGGGGCTCGGCTGTCCGGCGGGCAGCGGCAACGGCTCGCCATCGCCAGGGCCGTGCTCGCCGCGACACCCGTGCTGCTGCTGGACGAGGCGACTTCCGCGCTGGACGTCGACACCGAGCGACGCGTGCTGACCCGGCTCGCCGAGCACTGCCCGGGCACCACCCGGATCGTGATCGCCCACCGCGAGAGCGCCCTGCGCGACGCCGACGCGGTCGTCACGATCGAGTCCGGCCGCGTGACCGGCGTCGCCGCCACGGCGGCGGGCCGGTGAAGGGCCCGCTGCGGCGGCTGCTGCCCGTCATCGCCGAGCAGCGGTCCACGTTCGGCTGGACCATCGCGGCCAACGCCGTCGCCCAGGTCGGCGCGCTGACCACGGCCGTGGTCGGCACGTGGCTCGCGGGCCGGACCGCCGCGACCGGCGCCGCGCCGCTGGTGCCCGTGGCCGTCGTCCTGTGCGGCGTCGCGGTGCTCACCGCCGCGATGACCTGGCGCGAGTCGTGGGTCTCCCACGACCTGGCCTACCGGCTGATCACCACCCTGCGCGCCCGCGTGTTCGACCGGCTCCGGCTGAGCCTGCCCGACCGCCGCACACCGCGCCGCAGCGGCGACCTGGCCTCCGTGGCGTTCGCCGACGCGGACCGGCTCGAATGGCTCTACGCCCACACCGCGGCCCAGGCGCTCACGTCCCTCGTGCTGGTGGCCGCGACCACGGCGCTGTCGCTGCTCGTCACACCGTGGCTCCTGCTGGTGTGGGCGCCGTTCGTCGTCGTGGTGGCGGCGCTGCCCTGGCTGTTCGACCGGGTCGCCACCCGGCAGGGCGCCGAGCTGACCGAGACCGCCGCCACGCTGAACGCCGAACTGGTCGACACCGTCCGCGGCCTCGACGAGCTCAGCGCCGCCGGCGCCCTGGACCGCCGCACCGCCGCCCTCGACCGGCACACCGGCACGCTGACCGCCGTGCAGGCGCGGATCGGCTCCCGGACCGGAGTGGAACGCGCGATCACCGACGCCGCGCTGTCGCTCAGCGCGATCGGCGCCCTCGCGGTCTGCGCGGTCAACCTCGACGCGGTCGGCCGCGCGCTCGCGCCGGTCGCGATGATCCTGGCCACGGCGGCGCTCGGCCCCGTCTCGCAGATCTCCGACCTGCTGCGCAACCTCGGCACCCTGCGCGCCGCCGGAGCCCGTGTCGTCGCGGTCCTCGACCGCACACCGGCGGTCCACGAGACCACCGCGCCTCGGCGCCTGCCGCCGCGCGACCGGGCGACCGGCCTGGTGTTCGACCGCGTGACGTTCCGCTACGGCGACGGCCCGCCCGTGCTGCGCGAGGTGTCCTTCACCGTCCACCCCGGTGAACGGGTCGCGCTCACCGGACCGTCCGGTGTCGGGAAGACCACCTGCGCGCTGCTGGCCACCCGGATGTGGGACCCCGACGCCGGTCGCATCACCCTCGACGGCGTCGACCTCACCGAGCTGGCGGACGACGACCTGCGCGGTGCGATCAGCGCCGTCCCCCAGGAGCCCGGGCTGTTCGCCAGCACGATCGCGACCAACATCAGGCTCGGCCGCCCCGACGCGGACGACCACGACGTCGAGCACGCGGCACGCAGGGCAGGGATCCTCGACCCGCGCGCCGGGCTCCCCGCCGGGCTCGACACCGTCGTCGGAGAGGCCGGCGCAGGCCTGTCGGGCGGTCAGCGAGCACGGGTGGCCGTCGCCCGGGCGCTGCTGGTCACCCCCCGGGTGCTCGTCCTGGACGAGGCAACCGCCAACCTCGACGCCGACGCCGACGCCGCCATCACCGCCGCGCTCACGTCAGCGGGCGACAACGTCGGTGTGCTGGTCATCGCCCACCGCCCGGCGACCCTCGCCCGCTGCGACCGGATCGTCGACCTGCGCCAAGCGCAGCGCACGCGGTGACCTGGTCCCCGGCTCAGGGCTCGCCGAGCGGGGTCGATGGCCGCGTGCCCCTCCCGCGTCAGCTGACCCGCTTGCGACGGGTCAAGAACACCGTGACGATGCCGGCCGCGGTGAGCAGCACGGCGAGCAGCACCGCCGTCCCCGCCGAACCGACACCGGTGGAAGCCAGCCCGGTCCTCGGTGCGGCTGCCGCCGGTGACGTGGTCGGGATCGGACCGGTGGTCGTGGCGGTGGGCGTGGAGGTGGTGCTCGGGGGTGCGCAGGCCCCGTCGGCCGTGGGGTCGACGTCGCCGACGGCGATGGTGAAGACGTCACTGTCGGTGACCGTGCGGCCGTCGGCGAGGGTGGCGACCACCTCGATGGTGATCCGGTAGGCGCCCTCCGCGCCGAAGGCCCAGTTGGCGTGGGCGTGCGTGCCCAGCGGCACGGTGATGACGTCCGGCAGCCCGTTCCCCGAGTCCACGAGCACGGTCGGGGAGATGCCGGTGAGGAAGACGCCGAGTCGGCCGGGGCCGTCCACGGCGGTCACGCGGAGGTCGATGCCTCCGGCGACGACCTGCGGGCTGAGCGACTCGGTGTTCCAGCCGGCCCACACGATGCCGGGGATCTGGGTCTGCGGGATGAGCCAGACCGGTGCGCCCGGCGTGCCCAGGAACGAGTAGGCGGGGTCGGTGGGCACGGTGTTGCGCGCGGCGGGGACCAGGTGCAGCACGACGTCGGCCGGATCGCGCCACACGGCCCGGTCGGGTCCTGCGGTGCCGTCCTTGACCTGGGTGGTCAGGTTGCCGTCGAGGACGCGCGGGGCGATGAGGTCGACGTGGCCGTCGTTGAGCACCACGCACGAGGTGGGTGGCGCGGTGGTTGTCGTCGTGCCCGTGGTGGTGGTTGTGGCCGTTGTCGTCGTCGTGGTGGTCGTGGTGGTCGTGGTTGTTGTCGTGGTCGTCGTGGAGGGATCGGTTCCGGTACCCGGCTTCACGGTGGAGGGGTCGACCGCGCCGACGGCGATGGCGTAGGTCGTGGTGTCGCGCAGCGGCGTCCCGTCGGGTGTGGTGGCCGTGACGCTGAACGTGAGCCGGTAGACGCCCTCGGCGGAGAACGTCCAGTTGGCGTGGGCGTGGGTGCCGATCAGCAACGGGTACTGCTGGGGCAGCGGGTGCGCGGTGTCGAACACGCGCGGCAGAGGCTCGCCGACCGGTCCGCTCTGGAACACGGTGAGCTTGCCGGGTGCGGCGCTGCCGGGCAGGTCGCCGCCGATCTCGTCGAGGGTCCAGCGCACCGAGTCCGGGTCGACCTGGTCGGCGGTCAGGGATTCGGTGTTCCAGCCGGCCCAGACGACGTTGGGGTCCTGGATCTCGGGGATGAGCCACAGGTCGCTGCCGACCGGGCCGAGGAAGGCGTACTCGGGGATGTCGGGCACCTGGATGCGCGACTCCGGCTTGACGTGCGTGACGACCTGTTCGGGGTCGCGCACGGTCGGCGGCGTGGTGTTGCCGTCCTTGTAGCGGATGTCCAGCACGCCGTCGGCGACGACCGGTGCGAGCAGGTCCACGTGCCCCACGTCGACGACGGCCGTGGACTCCTGGGCGAAGGCCGGGGCGAGGGACAGCGCGGCGAGAGCGGCGACCGCGGCGGCGGCGACCGCGGCGGCGGCGACCGCGGCTCTCACCCGGGTCGGGGTGGTCACGGGTTCTCCTTGGCGGGGCGGCGGCGGGCGAGCACGAGCGCGGCGGCGCCGGTCGCGACCAGAACGAGTGCGAGGCCGGCGGTGGCGGGCAGGGCGGCGGGGCCGGTCGAGGCCAGGCGGTTCGGCGTGCCGGTCTGCCGGTCGGTGTTGCCCGGTTGCTGCTGTTGGGCCGGGGCGCCGTCACCGACGACGAAGGTGAGGGCCTCCGTGTCGGTCAGCGTGGCGCCGTTCGCGCCGGGCGCCGCGACGGTGAAGGTCAGGCGGTAGCGACCGGGCTCGGCGAACGCCCAGTTGGCGTGCGCGTGAGTGCCCAACGGGACCGAAAGCGTGTCCGGCAGGCCGTCGGTGCTGTTGAAGATGATCTGCGGCGCACCGAACGAGCCGGTGGTGAACAGGCCGAACGGCCCCGGACCCTCGACCGCGGTCAGCGTCCACGTGACCGGGCCGGACACCTCGGCCGGGCGGAGTTCCTCGGTGTTCCAGCCCGTCCACAGCAGGTCGGCGCGCTGGGTCTGCGGCAGCAGGAAGACCTGCTTGCCCGCCCCGCCGAGGAAGGACAGCGCCGGTTGCGCCGGGAGCTCGGTGCGGGCGGCGGCCGTGACGCGGAACTCGACGTCCGCCGGTTCGCGCCAGGTCGTGACGCCGGTCGCGGTGCCGTCCTTGACCTGGACGTGCAGGCCGTCCGGCAGCAGGCGGGGCGCGACGGCGTCGACGTGGCCGCGGTCCAGGGTGACGCGGCCGGTGGCCGTCGGCGGCTGCTGAGCGGCGGCGGCCTGCGATAGCGGTGCGGCGACAGCGGGGAGCTGCGGGAGTGACCGGGGCTCGGCGGCGACCTCGGGCCGGTCGACCTCCGGTCGGGCGGTTTCGGTGACGACCAACCGGTACTCGCGCTCGACGGCCAGCGGCCGGCCGTCGAGCGCGTGGGCCGCGGCTTCGACGCGGAGCAGGTGCTCGCCCGGAGCCGGCGCTTCGACGCTCAGCGTTCCGCTCGCGGCGACCGGGATCGTGACGGGATCCCCGTGCGGCGCCTCCACCGCGGACGCGTTCGTGAGGGAGGTGCGCAGTTCGACCCGGTCCCCGAAGACCGCGCCGGGTTCGATGGCGGTGGTGTCCCAGCTCAGTTCCACCTGTTCTGCCTCGGTGAGGGCCAGGGCGTCCGGTGGTCCGTCGAGCGACAGTCGGCCGGCTTCCACGTCCAGCACGGCGTGCGCGGTGGGCACGTCGGGCGGGGTGGTCGGTTCGGGGCCGGCGACCGCGGTGGGCGCCGTCATCAGCAGTGCGGCGGCCACGCCGAGCAGCGCGCCGGTCCGGGCGGGGGTCACGACTTCTCCTCGGCGAGGACGGGGACGGCGGTCCGGCGAGGCCGGGTGAGCAGGCCGTGGCGCGGCGCGAAGAGCCAGCAGAGCAGGAAGATCGCGGTGAGGGTCAGCACGATCAGGCCGCCGGCCGCCAGGTCGAGCGCGTAGGACAGGTAGAGGCCCAGCACGCTGCCGCCCGCGCCGATCAGCGGCGCCAGCAGCATCATCGCGCCGAGGCGGTCGGTGAGCAGGCGCGCTGCCGCGGCGGGGGTGACGAGCAGGGCGAGCACCAGGATGTTGCCCACCGCCTGCAACGAGATGACGATGGCCAGGGTCACCATCACGTGCAGCGCCACGTCCAGCCAGAACACCGGCAGGCCGACCGCGCGGGCCTGTTCGCGGTCCAGCGTCGCAGCCACGAAGCGGCTGTTGAGCAGCGCCGTGCACAGCAGCACGCCCGCGCCGATCACCGCGACCGAGACCACGTCCGAGTCGCTGATGCCCAGGATCGAGCCGAACAGGAACGACTCCAGCGACCCGCCGTAGCCGGGGGCGGTGCTGAGGATGACGATGCCGAGACCGAAGGAGGCGGCGAAGAAGATCCCGATGACGGAGTCCTCCTTGAGCCTGCGGTTCTGCGAGAACACCGCGATCAGCAACGCGGTGATCACGCCCGCGACCGCACCGCCGAGCACCAGGTTGGTGCCCAGCACGAAGGCGACCGCGATGCCGGGGAAGACCGCGTGCGAGACGGCGTCGCCGATGAACGCCATGCCGCGCAGCACGACGTGGCTGCCGATCACGCCGCAGACCAGGCCCGACAGCAGCGCCACCAGCAGCGCGCGCCGCCAGAAGTCGTACTCCCACGGCGCGGTCAGGAACTCCAGGGCCCCGGTCACCCGGTCACCCCCAGCGCCTTGAGCAGTTGCTCGGCCCGGTCCAGGCCGAAGGTGCGCAGCCAGATGTCGGTGTCGGCCAGCGCGGCGGGTTCGTCGTCGGCGACGACCGTGCGGTTGAGCAGGCACAGCCGGTTGCACAACGTGGTCGCGGCGGCGAGGTCGTGGGTGGTCATCAGCACCGCCACGCCCTCGTCGCGCAGTTCGGTGAGCAACGTGCCCAGCAACTCCTGGGTGGGGGCGTCGATGCCGGTGAACGGCTCGTCCAGCAGCAGCACCCGCGGACCCAGGGCCAGCGCGCGGGCGACCAGGACCCGTTGCCGCTGGCCGCCCGACAGCTCGCCGACCGGCCTGGTCCGCAGGTCCGCCATGCCGACGCGGTCCAAGGCCTCGGCCACCGCCTCGCGGTCGCGGGCCGTGCGGCGGCGCAGCAGGCCGGTCAGGTGGGTGCGGCCGGTGGCGACCGCGCCCTCCACCGTGATCGGGAAGTCCCAGGCGAACTCGTGGCGCTGCGGCACGTACCCCAGCGACCCCTGCGCTTGGCGCGGTGAGCGACCGCCGACGACGACCGAGCCCCGGTGGACCGGGACGAGGCCGAGGGCGGTGCGCAGCAGGGTCGTCTTGCCCGCGCCGTTGGGACCGATCAGGCCGACCAGCTCGCCCTGCCGCAACCGGAAGTCCACATCGGACAGCACTTCCCGGCCGCCCAGGTGCACGGTCACGCCGGTGAGGTCGAGGACCGGGTCAGTCATCGCTCCTCCCGGCGGCACGACGGGAGCGGACGATGAGCGCTGCCGCCGCGCCGACCACCAGCACGCCACCGGCCGCGATCCACACCCGGGGCGGGGCTGCGGTGTCGGCGGGCTGCGCCTCGGCCGTGCCGGAGGGTGGAGTGCTCTGCGCGGTCGTCGCGAACGCCGTCGCCGGGTCACCCGGTCCGACGTGCACCTTCAGCGTCGCGCGGTCGGCGCGACCGTCGGCGGTGGCCATCTCCACGTCCAGCGAGTAGCCGCCGGGTGCGGTGAACACCCAGTTCCCGTGCACGTGGGTGCCGGCTTCGACACCGGTCTCCTGCGGGTAGGGGCGGTCACTGCTGAAGATGGTCTCCGGCGTGCCGAAGTTGCCGGTGAGGAACAGCTCGAAGCGGCCGGGGCCCTCGACGCCGTGCAGCCGCCAGTCCACCTCGCGGCCGGAGACCTCGGTGATGCTGGGGTCCTGGGTGTTCCACCCCGGCCACACCACCTTCCGGTCCTGGACCTGCGGCAGCACCCAGATGTCGCTGCCCGGCGTGCCGAGGAACGCGTACGCGGGGTCGTCGGGAACGGTGGTCTTCGCCGCGTCAGCCACCTGGAGCACCACGTCGGCGGGCTCGCGCCACACCGGCCCGTCACCCGTGTCGTCGCGGATCTGAAGGGTCCACTGGTCGTCGACCACGCGTGGGCCGAGGTCGACGTGGCCGTCGGCGATGACGACCGGTGCCTCGGCGTGAGCGGCCGGGTGGACGAGCAGGAGCGCCGCGGTGGCCGCGAGCAGGACGCGGATCAGGCGAGGCACCGGGCGACCTCTTCCGCGTTGTGGCGCATCATGTCCGTGTAGCTGCGGGCGTTGTCGTCGAAGGAGTCGCCGTAGAGCAGGCACACCTGGACGCCTTGGTCGCGGGCGACCTGGGTGAGCACCGAGCCGCGTTGGGCGAGGTTGGGTTCCATGAACACGGCGGGCACTTTCAGGTTGCGGACGGTCTCGGTCAGCTTGCGCACGTCCTCGACGCTGGGTTCCTGCGCGGGGTTGGGCACCACGAACCCGGCCACCGTCATGTCGTAGGCGCTGGCGAAGTAGCCGAACCCGTCGTGCGTGGTGACCAGGTGGCGGCGGTTGCGGGGCACGGCGGCCACGGTGTCGCGGACCTGCTTGTCGAGTTCGTCGAGCCGGGTGAGGTAGTCGCGGGTGTTGCGGTCGTAGTCCGCCGCGCCGTCGGGGTCGGCGGCCCGCAGCGTGTCGCGCATCAGCTCGGCGTAGGCACGGCCGTTGCGGACGTCCTGCCACAGGTGCGGGTCGATCTCGCCGTGCACGTGCTTGCCCAGCACCGCCTGCGGCAGCTGGTGCACCGACGCGCCGCCGGCGCCCAGGAATGCGAACCGGGCGTCGTCGGGCACGGTGGTGATCGCCTTGTTCGGCACCTCGATGACGGCTTCCGAGGCGGGCACGACCTCCTGGGTGGTGCCGCCGGCGCGGTCGTTGAACGTGTACAGCTCACCGGTGTCCAGGTCGACCGTCAGGTCCGTGTGCCCCTCGTTCAGCACGGTGCCCGCGACACCGGTCGGGTCGATGCCCACGGCGAAGGTGAAGGTGCTCTCCCCCAGCGACACCTCGTCGCCACCGTCGAGCAGCGACGCGCGCAGCGTCAGCCGGTAGGTGCCCGGCGCGGTGAACGCCCAGTTGAGGTGCGTGTGCGCGGCAGGCGGCAAGGTGGTCGAGTCCACATCGGACAGGCCGTCGCCGGAGTCGAAGTACACCACCGGTCTGCCCAACGACTCGGTCAGGTAGGCCACGAGCTTGCCCGGCCCTTCCACCGCGGTCGCCGTCAGCCGCACCTCCGACGTGCGCGTGGCCCCGCGCTGCTTGCCGTCGCCGCGCACGCGCAGCCCGAGCCACAGCACGTCGAGCCCGACGTTCTCCACCAACGGGATCACGTGCGCGCCGTAGGTCTCCGACGCTTCGGCCAGCGAGACGTTCGGCGTGCCCTCGCGCGCGTTGGCGTCGATGGCCTTGATCAGCCGCTGTTCCTCGAGCAGCAGGTGGTTGGTGAACGTGACGTCCGCCGCGGCCACCTTCTTGGCGTCGGCGGGCGTGGGCTCGTAGGAGTGCGGGTCACCGCCGGGCGGCACCAGTGAGTCGACCCGGACCCGGTCTCCCCCGACGTTGCGCACCAGGTCGGCGAGGATCTCGGTGGTGGCGACCACGGACAGGCCGTCGTCACCGCCCTGCCCCCCGGCCGAGCTGCACGCGGTCACGACGAGCAGGACCGCGCACAAGGACGCGGCGGCCCGGGAGGGCGCACGCACTCGCATGTGTTCTCGAACCTCCAGACGCCCGTCACCCGACCGGCGGGGGCACCGCGAACGTAATACCAACGACAACCGTTTTCAATACGCCGTCCGGCCGCTGTTGACAACGATTGCCATTGACACACTGGGCCCGGCGGCACGCGCGCGACGCGGCGACCGGCCAGCGCCTCCCGCACCCCGAGAAGTGCTCCGTTCGGTCGTACTGAAAACGATAGTCGTGTGCAACTCTTCAGGCGCGCCCCTCCCGGGGCCGCACCACCTGCACGATTGGAGTGCAACCACCTTGCGCACGACTGCACGCATCGCCCTGCTCCTGACGGCGGTGACCGGCCTGTCCGGGCTCGCCGCCGCGCCCGCGACGGCCGCACCGGTCGTCACGATCGACACCGGCCACGTCGACGTCTTCGGCGTCGCCTTCGAGGACGGCGCGTTCCACCTGCACGTCCACGACGAGGCGGCCGAGGCCGAGTACGAACCCGCCGAGGTCCTGCTCGTCGCCAAGTCCGCGGCGAAGACCACCGTGCCCGCCGACCCCGCCTACGCCTTCCTCGGCTCGCCCGGCGCGCCGGTCTGGGTGCTGCCCGAGATCGAGGACCCGAACCTGCTGTGGCCCGGCATCGCCGCGGAAGAGGTCGAGCCCGGCGTCTTCGTCGACGGCTCGCTGCGCCTGCGAGTCGTGACCGTGTGCGGCCCCGACGACTTCAGCATCTTCACCACCGACGCCGTCGGCGCGCCTGACGTGCTCGTCGACAGCGGCAACGGCCTGCCCGACCGCATCGACCTGGCCCCCGGCGGCCACCAGCACGCCAACTGGGCGTTCGAGGCGGCCGGCACCTACAGCATCACCGTCCGCGCCACCGGCACCCTGGCCGCCACCGGCGAGCGCGTCGCGTCCTCCCCCGCCACCTACACCTTCAAGGTGAACCGATGATCGCCCGACTCTCCGCCGCCGCGCTCGCCGCCGGACTCGCCCTGCTCTCCACGGGCACCGCCCACGCGGCGGTGACCATCTCCTCCGGTCACGTCGACGTCATCGACGTCGACTGGACCGGCACCGCGCTCACGCTCGACCTGCGCGACAGCACCGTGTCACCCGCCGTCGACCGCGACCCGTCGACCGTGACGCTCAACGCCGTGTCCGCCAGCAAGTCCACCGTGCCCTCCGGCAGCGCTTACTCGTTCCTCGGCGCACCGGGATCGACGTTCTGGGTCCTGCCGCAGAACTCCGTGACCGGGATCCTGTGGCCGGGCTTCGACACCAGCGGCGTCCCCGCCGGCGCGCTGCTGAACAACTCGGTGACCGTGAAGCTCGTCTCGGTCACCGGCCCCGCCGACTTCAGCGTCTACACCACCGGCTTCGGCGGTTCGGTGAGCGTGTGGTTCGACAGCGGCAACGGCCTGCCCGACAGCCGCACCCTGGCGATCAACAGCCACGCCCACGCCAACTGGGCGTTCGAGGCGGCGGGCACCTACACCGCCGTCTTCGAGGTCACCGCCACCAAGGCGGCGGGCGGCTCGGTCACCACCGGCCAGAAGAGCTACACCTTCACCGTGCAGCCCTGACCTCCCCGGAGGTCTGAACCACCGGGTCCGCAGTGCTCACCGCCCGGGTGAGCACTGCGGACCTTTCGGGTGAGAAGGCTCATCATCTGCATCAGCGTGGCCTCATCGAGTCCGGCGAGAGGGAGCCATGCGGTCCCCACGATGCGGTCCCACGCGCGCGCGTCCCTCGCCGCGAAGCCCACGGGTGTCGCGACACCGGGCACGCCGGCCTCGTGTCGGCGTTCCTCGAAGCGGGTCACCGGCGGTGGCAGGACAGTCCGATGTGGACGGGGGGACCACCCGGTTCGACCCCGCGCGCACCACCGAGAACGTCACCGACGCCGCACTGCGGCCCGGGTGGCCGCCGATTCCGTGCCACGCGGCTCGCCGACTCGGCGAGCGCTCGACCACCGGCCAGGTGCGGCCGGAACTGCCGCCCAGCAACGCCGTCACGCCTCCGCGTGGGCCGTGCCCTGGACCGCCCCGGCCGTCGTGGCGGTGTCCCTGGGGATTCATCCTCGCGCTCTGGCGCGTCCGCAGGAAGATCCGCGCACTGCGAAGCGGTCCGAGGTGAGTCAGTGCTCGTCGTAGTGCTCGCCGTGCACGGCGTGGCGGTGGCCGTCGTGCACGTAGTCGACGTGGTCGCCGTGCGGGACCGCCACGTGCCCGCAGCCCTCGCCGTGCACGTGACCGTGATCGTCGTGGGCGCCGTGGTCGCCCGGCTCGCACTCGTCGAAGTGCCCGTCGTGCACCCGGTGCAGGTGGCCGTCGTGCACGTAGTCGACGTGATCGGCGTGCGGGACGGCCACGTGGCCGCAGCCCTCGCCGTGGGCGTGGGCGTGGTCGGTGTGCTCAAGGTGTGCGGTGGTCATGGGCGACCCGCCTTTCGATGTCCCGGGCTCCGTGTCACCCGGATGTCCCAACGCTCGTGACCGAGCGCAGCACACATTAGGTCATGCGCATGTATGCCGCAGCTCCAGCGTTCGCCCGAACAGCCCAGTGCGCGCCGATCCGGGCTTGAACTGAAAATGATTGTCGTTTACGGTGAGGGCCATGGACACCTCCGTCATCCTCGTGGCCGGGTTGGGCGAGCACGTCGTGGCCGAGGAGGTGTGGCGGGCGTTGCCGGGCTCGGTGCTGGTTCGTCACGACCTGAGCGCGCTGGCCGTGGGCGTGGTGCGGCGGTGGGTCGACGGGATGTTGACCGAACTGCGACTGGAGCACGGCTGCGTGTCGTGCACGATGCGACTGGACCTGCTGCCGCTGCTGCGGCAGCTGACCGGACCGGTGGTGGTGCACCTGGACCCTGCCCTGGAGCCCGAGGCGGTGTGCTTCGCGCTGATGGACGAGCCGATCCGCGTCGAGGCCGTCATCACCGTCGTGGACCGGGCCACCTGGCTGACCGACGCGACCGGCGGCGACCTGCTGGCCGACCGGGGACTGGGCGCCACCCCCGGCGACGACCGCACCGCCGCGCAACTGGTCGTGGGCCAAGCCGAGTTCGCCGACGCCTTGGTCCTGACCGGACCACCGGACCAGCGGGTGAGCGCGGTCCTCGACCGGCTCAACCCCACCGCCGCCCGGCAGGAGCTGGCACACCTGGACGTGCCGGCGCTGCTGGCCGCCATCCCCGCCGACGCCCGTCGCGGCGAGGTCGACGACACCTTCGACCCCGTCCTCCACGGCGAACCACCGTCGGAGTCCACCCACGGCGTGCACCTCGTGCACTTCACCGCCCGACGCGCCTTCCACCCCGCCCGCCTGCACCGGGTGCTCACCGCGCTCTGCCAAGGCGTCGTCCGCGTCAGGGGCCGGGTCTGGCTGGCCAGCCGCCACGACACGGTCATGTGGCTGGAAGCGGCGGGCCGGTCCCTGCGGATCGGCGAAGCGGGCCCGTGGCTCGCCGCCGCGGACGACTGGTCCGAAGTGGACGAACAGTGCCGGCCCGCGACCGTCGCGACCCGGGACCCCGACATCGGCGGCCGCGCTCAGGAACTGGTGGTCGTCTCCCACCGCTCCTCACCCGAGGTGATCACCTCCGCGCTGCGGGAAGCGCTGCTCACCGACGAGGAGTTGGCGCTGGCGGCCGAACTGCGGTTCGCCGACCCGTTCCCCGGCTCCCGCGAACAACTCACCTGAACACGGGCGGAACCCCGTTCAGCGCAGGGCGACCTGCACGACGTCGTCACCACTCCGCCAGACGACGCCGACCTCGCGGAACCCGGCAGCCCGCAAACACCTCCGCGCCGCCGTCAGGGGGCGGGTCGGTCTGCGCACGCCAATCGACGTATGCACACTAAAGCTTGCCTTGAAATGCGCGAACCGCCGGGGTGTTCAGGGAATTCATCGGGGTGTCATGGGCCACGCCCCAACTCAGACCCTCGGTGGCACTCCGTCGCATCTTCGCCTTCCGGACATGCCATTCGCTCATCGTGGTGGTGCTTCTGGTGCGGGTGCGTGCGGCCGAGCAGCCGCACGCACCCGGTCGCGCTACAGCGGTGTGATCACCACGCTCGTCGGGCTGGAGCACATGAACTCGACGCTCGTGTACCAGCTGGGCGGGGTCCAGATGTCGCCGCTGGTGGTGAAGCTGCCTTCCCAGTACGGCGGCACGCCGCCGGAGAACCAGCGCCACTTCACGTGCACGCCGTCGGCGACCCGGTAGCGGTAGTTGGCCACCCACATCGGGGTGATGTACCAGTGGACCTGCGTCCACGCGCCGGGCACGCAGGTGGACATGGTCGACACGGTGTCCGAGGCCGGGCTCGCCGCGGCCGCCGCAGGTGGGGCGGAGAGGACGAACAGCGCTGCCAACGCGGCCAGCGCCACGCGCACAGGGGTGCGAAACCTGATCACGGTCGTTCCTTTCGACTCGGTTCACGGCCGGGCATCGGCCGTCGCCGACCAGCGTCTTCACCGGTGTCAGGGGAGGGTCAAAGCGCGGTCAACGCGCCGGGTGGCGAGTGACGCCCAGCACTTCCCGTGGAAGCACGCCGATCTCGCGCATCGCCTCGGCGTAGCGGTTGAACGCGCGCGAAGCCTCGCCGTGCCTGCCCGCCTCGGACAGGTTGGCCACGAGGTCGCGGTGGGACTGCTCGTCGAACGGATCGACGGACAGGATGCGCAGCAGGTAGTGCACGACGTCGTCGACCTCCCCCGCGCGCCGGGCCAGGTCGACGAGGGTCCGCAGGATCCGCAGGTGCGCGGCCCTGGCCTCCTCGCGGAGGGGGCGTGCCCAGTCCGTGTACGGATCGTCGGCGAAGACCTCGCCGGTGTAGGCGCGGTCGGCTGCGGTCAGCACCGCCCAGGCGTCGGCGAACTCGCCCCGTTCCTGCAACCGCACCCCGTACTGGGCTTGGGCGAACAGGTCTTCGACGTCGACGTCGAGCATGCCGAGGTCGACGGCGATGTCCTTCTGGCTGGACAGCACGAAGTGGTCCACCGGCCCCAGCCGGTCCGGGTCGAGCACCGCGCGCAGGGTCGACAGCGCCACCGCCAACCGGTGCGCCACCTTCTGCCGCTCGGCGGGCGCGGTCCGCCCCCACAGCAGGTCGGCCAGTTCCTCGCGGGGAACCGGAGCGCCGCGCCGGGCGACGAGCACGCGGAGCAGGTCGCGGGCCTTCCGGGATTGCCAAGCGCGCGCGGGCAGCCGGCGGCCGTCGACCAGCACGGTGAACCCGCCGAGCACCCGGATCTCCACCCGTCGCGGCGCTCCCGGCCGGGTGGGCGGCGTATCCGCCACGCCCGCGGCGGCGAGTCTGGACTCGGCGAGCCTGCCGTTGAGCCGCAAGTCGCCGTTGTCACCCGCGATGCGGCCGAGCGCGACCCGGATGCGATCGGCCTCCAGCACCGCCTGCGACTCGGTCCAGATCGACAACGCCTCGCGCAGCAGTTCCCTGGCCGCGGCCGGGTCGTCGGTCGCGGCAGCCTCGACCTCCAGCGCCCGCGCCAGCCCACCGCGATCGCGGTGCACGGCGGCGACCTCGGCGGCGGCCCGCGCGTCCCTGCGCACGTCGTCGCTCGCGCCGCGCTGCCACGCGACCCAGGCGCGGGCGACCAGGGCGGTCGTGACCCAGCGGCCGTGGGCGTGCTCGACGGCGCGGTCGGCGAGCACGGCGGCTTCCTCCTGGTCTGTCGCGGCGGCCACCCGGGCCAGGCCGCACAGCGCGGGGACCATGCTCTGCCGGTGGTGCCCGTCGCGCACGGCCGCGCGCAGGGCCTCGGTGTAGGAGGCTTTCGCCTGGGCGGGCTGCCCGCGCAGGCGGTGGACGTCGCCGAGTCCGGTCAGCGGGTAGGCGACCTTCATCGAGTGCATTCGCTCGTAGACCCGGACGGCTTCGTGGTAGCCGGCGAGTGCCTCGTCGAGCCTCCCGAGGCTGTGCAGCAGCGAGCCCTGATTCGCCAAGGCGAGGGCGAGCGAGCTGTCGTAGCCCGCGGACCGGGCGAGGTCCACCGCGGGGTGCAGGACCGCGAGGGCCTCGATCAGCCTGCCCTCCTGTTCCAGCCCGGCTGCCAGGTTCACCCGGATGCGCAGCACCTGGGCGGTGTCGCCCGCCGCCTCGGCGAACTCCAGCGCCCGGCTGTAGTGCGCGCGCAACCCGACCGGGTCGCCGGTGAGGTCCGCGCACAGTGCCAGCGCGACGTGCGCGGCGGCGAGCGCGCGCTGGTCACCCGTGGCGCGTGCGGCTTCGACGGCCTTGCCGGCGAACGCGGTGCACTCGGCTTCGTCGCCCGCGAGCCAGTGCGCGGCCGATGTCCACGCCAGCAACAGAGCGGTGTCGGGGTCGGAGTCGCCGCCGCTTCGGCCGCGGCGCAGCACGGCCAGCGCGTCGTTCGGGTCGCCCCACAGGTAGAGCGCCGCCCCGTATCGCCAGGCCAGGCCGGGTGGCAAGGAATCGGCGCCGCCGGTGAGCCGGGCGTAGGCGGCGACAGCGGCCCGGGTCCGGCCGGTGGCTTGCAAGGCGTCGGCGTGGACGAGGTCGATCGCGGGGTCTCGCAGCACGTCCGGCAGGACCGCTGCGGCAGCCACGATGCCGCTACCCGCGCCGGTGGCCAGGAGGTCCGCGCCGTGGTCGCGCAGCAGGTCCGCGCACCGGGTCTGGTCGCCCGCCGCTGTCGCCAAGCGGAGTGCGTCGACCAGGCGGTCGTGGTCGCGGTGCCAGTCCGCGGCGAGCGCGACGAACGCTGCCCGCCGCATCGGGGGCATCGGGTGTCGGGCCTCGGCGATCGCGGCGATCAGCGGAACGGCCTGGTGCCAGCCGTTCTCGGGCAACAGCAAGCCGAGCCGGGCGAGCAGGCCGATCTGCGCGCCGAGCCCGCCCTCGCCGATGTCCGCCGTCAGCTCGGCCGAGACGGCGCCGACGACCGACAGGTGGGCGAGCAACTCCAGCGCGTCCGGGGTGAGGTCGTCGAGCACCTCGGCGCACACGTAGTCGTACAGCGGGTTGTCCGGCTGGGACAGCAGGTCCGTGGACGGCTCGGAGACTCCCGCGGCAACCACGTGGGCAGCCGCGAGGTGGACCAGGGCGGGCCAGCCCGCGGTCAGCGCGTGCACCGAAGCGGCGGTGTCGGGGTTGTCGACGCCGTACTGCCCGGCGAGCAGCACGGCGACCTGCCGCGGCGACAAGGCGAGCTGCCGGGGTCCGATCTCGATCGGCGCGCCGAGGTCGTAGCGCAGCAGCGCGGCGACCGGGATCGGGCGGCGGGACAGCAGCACGAGTCGGTCGGGCCTGCGCTGCGGGCTCGGCAGGTGATCGGCGCTCACGTCGTCGACGACGAGCGCCTGCTCGCCCGTGTCGCGCAGCCACTGCCGCACCGCGGTGGTCTTGCCGTACCCGGCGGCGGCGACCACGACGCTCAGGCGTCCACGCAGCAGATCGTGCACTCGACCCTCCGGGAGTCCGACTTTGACACCACTTTGACAGCCGCTCCGATACTCGCGATCGCACGCCTGATGGCGCTACCCAGTTGGGCTGATCGGGTGTTCCGGCATCGCATGGCGACGAAACCAGAGGTGGATGATGAGGAACCGTCACGGTTTGCGGGCCGTCATCGCGGCCGGGCTGGCCCTGGCCGCGTCCCTCGCGCCGAACCCGGCCGCCACGGCGGCGCACGGCTGCCAGGGGTGGATGATGTACATGGTCAACGCGGACTTCGAAGCATCAACGGACGGATCGGCTGTCCCGGCGTGGTGCACCGGCGAAGGACCGGATGCCAAGGGCGTCGACCGGGGGATCGGGTGGTCGTACGCGGGCGCCAACAACGCCTACATCGAGGCGACCACCACAACGCAGTGGAACGCGCTCACCCAGCACCTCGTGGTCCCTCGGAACGACACCATCGAGCTGGCCGCCTACGTACGCACCTCGTTGAGCGTCACCGCCGGCTACTTCGGTGTCCGGCACAAGGCGACGGGCGCGGTGCACCGAGAGGTGCGGTTCGGTCCGCTGAACGTCGGCTACCAGCGGCTGTCAGTGCGGTTCCCGTCGGAGGCGAGCAACGACTACACCGCCTTCGTCGGCTACTGGTCGCCGGGCGGGTTCTCCTGGCTCGTCGTCGACGAGGTCACGACCCAACTGGTGCGTTGAGGTCGGACAAACGTCGCAGCGGAGATCACTGAACCTGCTGCCGATCAACGCGTCACGGGTGATCGACGAAGATATGTGGGCGCGAGATCATGGAATAACGCCCCTCTTCGCACCGGCCACATTTATTCTCGGTCATTTCGAATCCCACCCGCCAGGTTCACCCGGTCGGGTGTGTCCCCCTTGTCGGTTTTCCGATTGAATGGCCCTGCATCGCTGTAACGGCGATACCGGGGGCCGCCTGAAGGTGCCAGGGGGAGACGTTCATGCTTGCTCGCCAGGAATGGCGCATTTTTCGCCGGAGTCGATCGGCCGGGCGTTTCGCGTCCACTTAGCCGCTCCTCCGAACCGACCCACTTCCCGCAATTCACACTCACGTCCGTCGTGATTTCACACCCGCGCGTGTCGAGCGACGGCCGGGCGCACAGGAATCGGTCCGAGTGAACTCGATCAACCCCACGGAGAGGCGTGATTGTTTCGTGCGCACCGCAAGAGCTCGGACAACGTCGTCCGACGACCGCGCGCCAGGACAGGCACAACCGCCTGCCACGGCAACCGAACAGGTCCTCCACGAAATCTGGTGCGACGTGCTCGAAATCGACGGAGTGGGCATTTCGGACAACTTCTTCGACGTCGGCGGCTACTCTCTGCTCCTGCACGTGGTCCGGGACCGGATCGCGCGGCGGATGAATGTGCGACCGAGCATGACCGACCTGTTCGAGCACCCGTCGATTCGCGCGCTCGGCCGTTTTCTCGACGGGATCCCGGCGGCCCGGCCGGTAGGCCCGACCGACGACGACCAACGCCTGAACGGGCGCTCCCGACTGGCGCGGTTGCGAAGCCGACGCGCACCGGAAGCGGGCGACGACCGTGACTCGCTCAGCTGATCCACCGAACCCGGCGTGGGACGCCGAAGACGACCTATACAGCACGCACATCGCCGTCATCGGCCTCGCGTGCCGATTCCCGGGCGCCGACACGGTGGCCGAGTTCTGGCACAACCTGTCCTCGGGTGTCGACAGCGTCACCCGGTTCCCGCCCCGCTCCGCCGCGGGGCCCGGTGGCGGGCGGGAGTACGTGCCGGGGGGCGGGGTGCTGCGATCCCCGGAGTGGTTCGACGCGGGCTACTTCGGTTACACGCCTCGCGAAGCACTGCTGATCGACCCGCAGCACCGCGTCCTGCTGGAGTGCGCGGTCGAGGCGCTCGACAGCGCGGGCTACGACCCGGGGCGCTATCCGGGATCGATCGGCGTCTACGCGGGGTGCAGCGAGTCCTCGTACGCGCGGATCCTGCGGGCACGGCGCGACGACATGCCCTCGGTCACCGACTGGGACATCCGGATGGGCACGGCCGCCGACTTCCTCTGCAGCAAGGTCGCCTACAAGCTCGGCACGCGCGGTCCGGCGGTGGCCGTGCAGGCGGCCTGCGCGACGTCGTTGGTCGCCGTGCACCTCGCCGCGCAGGCGCTGTTGGCCGGCGAGTGCGACCTCGCGCTGGCCGGCGGCACCTCCGTGCACGTGCCACCCAGGCTCGGCCGGTTCACGACCGGCGGCATCCTCTCCCCCACCGGCACGTGCCGCGCGTTCGACGCGAGCGCCGACGGCGTGATCGGCGGGCAGGGGTGCGGCATCGCGGTGCTGAAGCGGTTGTCGGAGGCCCTCGCGGACGGCGACCACGTCCACGCGGTGGTCCGCGGCACGGCGGTCAACAACGACGGCGCGGGCCGGGTCGGCTTCACCGCACCGGGCGTGGAGGGACAAGCCGACGTGATCCGCGCCGCACAGCGGGTGGCGGGCGTGCGGCCGTCGAGCATCACCTACGTCGAGGCGCACGGCACCGCGACGCCGGTCGGCGATCCCATCGAGGTGGCCGCGCTGACCAGGGCGTTCGGTGAGTCGGCCCGGCAGGAGACCTGCTGGCTCGGCTCGGTCAAGACCAACATCGGCCACACGGACGCCGCCGCGGGCATCGCGGGGTTCATCAAGACCGTCCTCGCCGTCGAGCACGGGGTCATCCCGCCGAGCCTGCACTTCACCGAGCCGAACCCGGACATCGACTTCGACGCGAGCCCGTTCGCGGTGGTCACCGAGCCGCGGCGGTGGGCGCCCGCGGGGCTGCCGCGCCGGGCGGGGGTGAGCTCGTTCGGCCTCGGCGGCACCAACGCGCACGTCGTGCTCGAACAGCGACCCGCCCCGGCGCCACGTGGCTCCGCACCCGCCGAACAGGTCCTCGTGCTCTCCGCGCGGACCCCGGCGGCGCTGGACGCCACCACCAGGCGACTCGCCGAGCACCTCGACCGCCACCCGGAGCAGGCCCTCGCGGACGTGGCGTGGACGCTCCAGGTCGGACGGCGTCGGCACGGGTACCGCCGGTACGCCGTCGTGACCGGCCGGGACGACGCCGTGCACGTCCTCACGGGCGGTGCGCCCGAACGGCTGGTCACGGGCGATCACGCCCGCGAGGACCGGCCCGTGGCGTTGTTGTTCCCCGACGTCCCGGCGCACGACCGAGCCGATCAGCACGCCCGGGCGCGGTGGTGGGCTGCTCTCGGCCTCGACCCGGACCTCGCCCTCGGCCGCGGGAGCGGCGCGTCGACCGCGGCGGCCCTGGACCTGCCGGGAACGTGCGCCGGCGACGCAGCGCCGCACGACGTGGTCCTGACCGAGCACACGCTCGCGCAGGCGCTCGCCGATCCCGCCCGCGTGTTCGTGGAGATCGGCGACGGCGCGCTGTGCGCCGCGCTCGCCGACCATCCGCTGTGGACCAACCAGCACGTCGCGGTCGTCGCGGCCGACCCGCTCGCCGCCCTCGGCGAGCTGTGGCTCGCCGGCGTCGAGGTTCGCTGGGACCAGGTCCACCGAGCACGTCGAGCACGGGTGCCCCTGCCCACGTACCCGTTCCAGCGGCAACGCTTCCTGGTCGAGTCGGAGCCCGAGCAGCGCCGGGTGGCCGGACCGGACCCGCTCGCCGGCGCCGGGCGGGACACCGCGCACGTCGTGTCCGGCCTCTTCACCGAGATGCTCGGCATCCACGACATCGACCCCGACGACAGCTTCTTCGACCTGGGCGGCGACTCGCTGGTCGCCACCCGCCTGGTCGCGCGGGTCGGCGAGATCATCCCCGTCGTGCTCGACCTCCGGTCGGTGTACGTCGCACCGTCGGTGCGCGAGCTCGCCGCCCTGATCGACGCGAGGCTCGCGGAGGGCGCCACGGCCGCGGCGGTCCACGATGGGTGAGCCCCGGCGGTGGGTGATCGACCGTGCCGTGGACCGGAGCCCGCGGGCGACCCTGTACTGCTTCCCCCACGCCGGTGGCGCGGCGGGTGAGTACGCCCGGTGGGCCGCGCACCTGCCGGACCTGCGGGTCGCGGCGATCAACCTGCCAGGCCGCGCCCACCACCTCGGCGAGCAGGCGCACACCGCCATGGCGCCGCTGGTGGAGGCCGTCGTGCGCGAGGTGGCGTTCAGCGAGCCCTTCGCCCTCTTCGGGCACAGCCTCGGCGCGCTGGTCGCGTTCGAGGTGGCGAGGAAGCTGCGCGCACGTGGCTCGGCGCCGCTGCGACTGTTCGTCTCGTCCTGCACCGCGCCGCCACTGCCGGCGCCGCGAGCGCCGCTGCACGTGCTCGACGACCGGGCGCTGCGGGCCGAGATCGAGCGGCGATGGGGACCGCTGCCCGCGTCCGTCGGGGCGGACGACCGGCTGCTCGCCGCCGCACTCGCGTGCTACCGCGCCGACTTCACCGTGCTCGAGACCTACCGGCACGTGCCGGGCGAGCCGGTCGACTCCCCGATCACCGCCCTGGTGGGTGATCGGGAAGTGGACGGCGCGGAGCGGATGACCGGCTGGCGGGAGCACACCGCGGGCCCGTTCGACCTGCACCGGCGGCGAGGTGGCCACTTCCACACCCGGGACCACCTCGACGGGTTGTGCCGCCTGCTCACCGACGCGGTGACCACCGACCTGATCCGAACCGACCGAAGGACGTCCACATGAAACGGATAGGCGTCGCCGGCGCCGGCACGATGGGGATCGGGGTGTCCCAGCTGTTCGCCGAGGCGGGCCACGAGGTCGTGCTGGTGGACGTCGCCGAGGAGGTCCTCGACCGCGCGCGGCGCGAGATCGCGCGCACCGTCCGCCTCGGCCCTCTCATCCGGCCGGGCGCGAAGCACCACGCGCCGGACGACGTGCTCGACCGGATCACCTTCACCACCGCGCTCGGCGAGCTCGCCCCGGTCGACTACGTCGTCGAGAACGTCACCGAGGACTGGAGGGTGAAGCGCGAGCTCTACCTGGAGCTCGACCACGTGTGCAGGCCCGGTGCGGTGCTCGGCGTCAACACCTCCGCCATCCCCATCACGAAGATCGCCGCGCTGGTCCGGGGGCCCGGACGGGTGATCGGCACCCACTTCATGAACCCCGCGCCGCTCAAGCCGACCGTCGAGGTGATCCGGGGCGCCCACACCTCTCCCGAGGTGGTCGACGAGACGGTCGCGCTGCTCCGGGGTGTCGGCAAGGCGTGCGTGGTGGTCGAGGACTCACCGGGTTTCGTCACCAACCGGGTGGCGATGCTCATGGTCAACGAAGCCGTGTTCCTGGTCTGGGAAGGGGTCGCCGCCGCGACGGACGTGGACCGGCTCTTCCGCGAGTGCTTCGGGCACGCCATGGGGCCGCTCGCGACCGCGGACCTCATCGGTCTCGACACCGTGCTCCGATCCCTGGAAGTCCTGTACGACGAGTTCGGCGATCCCAAGTACCGACCCTGTCCCCTGCTCCGCAAGCTCGTGTACGCCGGCCGGACCGGGCGCAAAGCGGGTCGGGGGTTCCA
The DNA here is from genome assembly GCF_040639675.1 of Actinosynnema sp. NPDC023794. Taxonomy (NCBI): domain Bacteria; kingdom Bacillati; phylum Actinomycetota; class Actinomycetes; order Pseudonocardiales; family Pseudonocardiaceae; genus Actinosynnema; species Actinosynnema sp. NPDC023794. The sequence continues at coordinate 55,639 of NZ_JBFAFR010000023.1, forward strand.
CACCTACGAGGTCGCGGAGCCGGTCGACCGGAAGGCGAGCGTGACGCTGTGAAGGACGCGGCAACCCGGATCCGGGAGTTCGTCCTCGGCCACTTGGACGGCGTGCTGGTCGACGACGACGAGGACCTGTTCGACGGCGGCCACGTCAACTCGTTGTTCATCGTGCAACTGGTCATGTGGCTCGAACGCACCCTGGGCGTCGTCGTGGAGGGCACGGACCTCGACCTCGACAACTTCCGCACGATCGAGACCATCGCGGACTTCGCGGCACGCAAGAGCAGCCGGACGAGCGGCGCCGTCTGAACCGGTAGGGGGCACGACGTGGACTTCGAACTGTCACAGGAGCAGCGCGACATCAGGGCGGGGATCGTCGAGTTCGCCCAGGCTGAACTCGGCAAGGAGGTCGCCGCGCACGACCGCGACGGTGCGTTCCCCCGCGCGGACTGGCAGCGGTGCGCCGACTTCGGCGTGCTCGGCTGGCCGGTGCCGGTCGAGCACGGCGGCAGCGGCTACGACCCCCTGACGACCATGATCGCGCTGGAGGCCCTGGGCTACGGCTGTGCCGACAACGGCTTGGTCTTCGCCATCAACAACCACTTGTGGGGCTGCGTCATCTACCTGTTGGAGCACGGCGACGACGACCAGCGCGCCCGGTACCTGGAGCCGTTGTGCTCGGGTCGGGTGGTGGGCGCGCACGCGCTGTCCGAGCCGGAGGCCGGGTCGGACGTGCTCAACATGCGGACCTCGGCGGTGCGCGACGGCGACCACTACGTGCTCAACGGCACCAAGTGGTTCGTCAGCAACGGTCCGACCGCGGACCTGTACGTCGTGTTCGCCCGCACCGGCGGACCCGGTCGGGAGCAGGACCTGTTCTCGGCGTTCCTGGTGCCCGCCGACCTGCCCGGGGTCCGCAAGGGCAGGGAGTTCGACAAGATGGGCCTGCGGACCACCGAGATGGGCGCGGTCGAGTTCGTCGACTGCCGGGTGCCGGCCGCCGACCGGCTCGGCCGGGAGGGCTCGGGTTACGCGATCTTCACCGGTACCGTCGAGTGGGAGCGGTCGTTCATGTTCGCCAACCAGGTCGGCGCGATGGAACGGCTGCTCGAACGGTGCGTCGAGCACGTCAGCACCCGCCGCCAGTTCGGCAGGCCGCTGGGCGCGCTGCAAGCCGTGGCGCACAAGATCGCCGACATGAAGATCCGCCTCGAACTCGCGCGGCTGATCCTCTACCGCGTCGGCTGGCTCAAGACGCAGGGGCGCTTCTCGCTGCTCGACTCGACGATCGCCAAGGTCTTCGTCAGCGAGAGCCTCGTGCAGACGGCGATGGCCGCCGTCGAGGTGCACGGCGCACGAGGCTACATCAGCGACAACGGCATCGAACGCGAGCTGCGGGACGCGCTCGGCGGCCCCATCTACGCGGGGTCCTCGGCCGTCCAGCGCGGCGTGCTCGCCGAACTCCTCGGCGTGCGGGGAGGGCTGACCGGATGACCGGCCACCACGCAGGACCCGCGGATCCGGTCACCGCGCACCGCGTCGAGCTGTCCCCGCCGGTGCCGGAGTCGAAGGCCGACCACCTCGCCACCCGCGTCTTCTTCATCTCCGAGTCGATCCTCGACTTCACGCTCGTGCGCGCCGACGGGTACGTGCACGGCGTGGACGTCGTGCTGGCGGACGGTGTCGACACCGCGGAGCTCGCCCGCAAGTTCGCCTACGTCGTCGCCACCGACGTCCTCGCCCGCCGGGAAGTGGACCAGCAGGTGCTCTGGGCCGTGGACACCGCCACGGCGCCGCGCGACGTGTTCGCCGAGCTGCTCGCGTCCGGCGCCGCGGTGGAGGTCGGCGAGGGGCAGGTCGCGCTGGGCGAGCCGGTGCTGTCCCTCATGGACGGGCTGGACGTCCTGCTGACCCGCGAGGTCGCCGCCGAGTTCGGCGCGCGGGAGTACCGCTACCCGACCCTGATCCCCACGTCGGCCATGGCACGCTCCGGCTACTTCCGCTCGTTCCCGCAGATGATGATGTTCGTCGCCCGGCTGCACGGCGACCTCGACACCTACCGGGAGTTCCTCGCCCCGCCCGACGACGGCGACGGTGTGGCGGCCCGGCTGCGGTCGCACAGCGGCGACTTCGACCACTGCCTGCCGCCGACGATGTGCTTCCACACCTACCACCAGCTGGCCGACCGGTCGCTGCCCGCGCTGCCGGTGGTCGTCACCTCGCGGGGCAAGTCGTTCCGCCACGAGGCGCGCTACCACCGCTCGCTCGAGCGGCTGTGGGACTTCACGATCAGGGAGGTCGTGTTCCTCGGCTCCCGGGCGGAGGTGCTCGACGCCCGGGAGCGGCTCATGCGGCGGTGCCGCGACCTCGTGGTGGCGCTGGGGCTCGGCGGGCGCTGCGAGGTGGCGAGCGACCCGTTCTTCGTGGACGCGGGCACCGCCGACCGGGTGTGGTCCCAGCAGGTCCTGCGGTTGAAGTACGAGTTCCGGCTGCCGATCGAGCCGGGTCGCGACGTCGCGGTCTGCTCGTTCAACTTCCACGAGCAGTTCTTCGGCAAAGCTTACGGGATCACGGCGACAGGCGTGCCCGTGCACACCGCGTGCGCGGGCTTCGGGCTCGAACGGCTGGCCTACGCGTTCCTGTGCCAGCACGGCCTCGATCCGGCCGGCTGGCCCCGCGACGTCGTGGAAGCCCTGTCCGCATGACCACACCACCCGTCACCAGCCGGGCGACGGACGTCCGGTTGCTCGCCTTGTCCGCGTCGACGCCCGAGGCGCTGGAGTCGGCCACCGACCGGGTGTGCGACCGGCTCGACGCGCTGGACGACGCCGGGTTCGCCGCGCTGGCCGACGAGCTGCGCGCCGAACCCGCGCGGTCGTGCCGCCGGGTGCTCGTCGCGACCGGTCCCGCCGACGCGGCGCGCAGGCTCCGCGGGCGCGACCCCGGCCGCGTGCTGACCGCGACGGCCCGGCCCGACCGCGCCGTGGTGTGGATGTTCTCCGGTGTCGGCGACCACTACCCGGGCCTCGCGGCGGGACTGCACCGGTGCCTGCCGCCGTTCCGGGAGCACCTCGACGCGTGCTTCTCGATCCTGCGGCGCCACCACGGCCTCGACCTCGACCCGGTGCTCTACCCGCACGGCGTGGACGGCGTCGCGACCGGGGACCGCGCGACCGACCTCGCCGCCGTGTTCGATCGCCGTGGCGTCGCCGAGGACATCCACCGGACCGAGGTGGCCCAGCCCTTGATGTTCGCCGTCCAGTACGCGCTGGCCCGCGCCTGCGAGTCGGTCGGGCTCCGGCCGTCGGCCGTGCTCGGCTACAGCGTCGGCGAGTTCGTGGCCGCCTGCGTCGCGGGCGTGTTCACGCTGCCGGACGCGGTGGGACTGGTGGTGGCCAGGGCACGGCTCATAGCCGACCTGCCGCCCGGCGGGATGCTCGCCGCGGTGGCGCCGGCCGACGTGGTGGCGCCGCACCTGCGGGACGAGGTCGTCGTAGCGGCCCTCGACGGCCCGGAGCTCACCATCCTGTCGGGCCCGCCGGGCCCCTTGGAGGACACCGGCGACGCGCTCGTCGCGGCCGGGATCACCACTCGACGGCTGCCGACCGCGCACGCCTTCCACTCACCGATGATGGCGCCGGTGGTCGGGCCGCTGCGCGCGGCCGTCGCCGCCACCGAGCGCGCCCGGCCGCGGGCGCCCCTGCTGTCGAACACGACGGGCTCGTGGCTGGGCGCGGACGAGGCCGTCGACCCGGACTACTGGGCCCGGCACGTCACCGCGACCATCCGGTTCGCCGACAACCTCGCCGCGGTGTGGTCCCTCCGCGCGCCGGTCCTGGTGGAGTTCGGACCGGGCCGGACGCTGTCCCGGCTCGCCGCGGCCCATCCCGGCCGGCCACCGGACTCGTTCGTCCTCAGGACGCTGCCCGGCGCGTTCGAGCGCACGCCGGACCGCACGGCGCTGCTCGAGACGGCGGGCAGGCTGTGGGCAGCCGGACTCGAACTGCGGTGGCCACCCGACCTGACCTGACCGCACCGCGTCGACCAGCCCGCCCAGACCCACGGGAGGCCACCTTGCACCGGAGCATCACCCGGAGCTACCGGAAGCACTTCGCCGCCATCGACGCCCGCGCGGACCGCGGTGACCCCGTGATGCCGCTGACCGGCGCCCAGCGGCGCTTCCACCACACCAGGTCCGCCGACCCGCACGGTCGGGTGAAGGTGGTGCCGGTCTTCGTGGAGTTCCCGCCCGCGGTGCTCTCGACCCGGCGGCTCGACCGCGCCGCACGGGCGATCGCGCGGCGCCACCCGGCGCTGCGGGCGTCGGCCGACACCATCGCCGGTGTGCCGGTGCTGCGGATCGGTCCACCCGACGCGAGGCCGATCGTCGAGGAACCGACCGGTCCGGACGCCGGTCGCGCCGCGCGGTCCGCGCTCGACCACTGGCCCGCCGGGTGCGGTCCGTTCCGCGTCCTCGTCGCCCGGGACGACCGACGGGACCTGCTGGCACTGGCCTTCGACCACCTCGTGTGCGACGAGGTGTCCATCGGGCGGGTGCTCGGCGAGCTGGCCGCGGCCTACGACGACGACGTGGAGGTGCCGGACACCGCGATGACCGAGGAGCTCGACCGCTACCGGGACGCGGTGGAGCGCCAGCTCGACCACGAGCACGAGGCGAGCAACCCGGACGCGCTCGCGCACTGGACGGCCCGGCTCCGCGACGCCGCGCCGGGTCTGTGGGGCCGGGACCGCCGCCCCGGAGGGACGGGCGGGTCCGAATCCGCGTGGCAACGCGTTCCGCTGTCGGTGCCGCCAGGCGGGCGGAGCCGCCTGTTCCCGACGCTGCTCGCCGCCTGCCAGGAGGTGCTCGCCGAGCACGACGGCGCCGCTCCGGTCTGCTACACGTGGGGCGGTCGAGGCGGTGACGGCGCCGTCGTCGGGTGCTTCCTCAACACGGTGATCGCCAACCCGCCCGGCGAGCTCCCGGACCGCCTCGCCGACGTCCGCGCCGGGTGGTGGGACGACCTGGAGTGGGCGGACACACCGTTCGACGAGGTCGTGCGGGCGGCCAGGGCCGCAGGCTCCCGCTGGGGCGGCCACCTCGACCTGGTGCTCACGCTGGACGACCGCACCCGCCGCCCGACCCTGGTGCTCGACGGGGCGACCGGCCGGGAGACGTACCTGCCCGGGATGCGGGTCGGCACGCCGGTCGTGGTGTCCGCGTCCTACGACAAGCACGAGCTCCACCTGCGAGTGGACCACGACCCCACGATCGTTCCGCCCTCGGTCGCCGGCAGGGTGACCGCCGCGCTCGTCGACGCCGCCCGGGACAGCTCCCATGTCGCGGGCTGAGGCCGAGCGCGTCGGCACCGCGACGACATCCATCCTGATCTGCCTGGACGAGGAGCCGGGCCGACGACCACCGGTCATCGAGGTGGCGAACGGCCAGAGCGTGGCGTTCGGCTGGCGCGAGCGGGACGGCGCGCTCGCCGTCGGCGCCGACCTCCCGCTGCCCGCCGGGTGGATCCACGCGTTCGAGGGCTACTGGCTCATGGCGAACTCGAGCACGTCCGGCACCTATTGCGTGGACAACCTCGAAGGTGCGGGCGAGTACGTGAAGGTGAGGGCCGGTCGCGGCGAGGTGCCGATCCCGTTCGAGCTGAGCCGGGTCGTGCTGACCGTCAGGGGCGCGCGGAACAGCTTCACGGTGTACGCGCCGGAACGCCCTGCCGCCGACGTGGCGTCCGGTGGCCCCGGCGGCGCGCTTCGACTGCTGGACGAGGAGAGCCGGTACTTCATGGTGCTCGTCTGCCTCTGCGAGCCGAGGCTGCGCCGGTGGAGCCCGGGGGCCGTGCCGATGCCGGCGCAGGTCTCGCGGCGCCTGAGCCGCTTCGGCGACGACCGGGCGCTGAGCCGGTCGGCGGTCAACTACCACATCGACTACCTGGCCGAGAAGCTCGGCGTGGTGGCGCAGACCGGGATGACGCGGGCGTTGAAGCGGGAGGCGCTCGTGACGCAGGCGTTGAAGTTCGACCTGGTGCGGACCGAGCACCTCAGCCTCCTGCCCCGTCCGCCGCTGGCAGTTCGCGCAGGCGGGGAACCGGCGACGACAGCAGCGTCAGCCAGGAGAGCGCACCGATCGCGGCGGCGACCGCCAGCGCCGCGCGCAGCCCGATGACCTCGCCCAGCAGCCCGGCGGCCAGGCTGCCCAACGAGATGGTGCTCCACACCAGGAAGCGCATGGACGCGTTCATCCGGCCGAGCAACCGGTGCGGCGTGACCGCCTGGCGCAGGCTGACCTGCGTGATGTTGAACAGCGGCACCGACAGTCCGAAGAGGACCCGGCCGCCGATGAGGAACGGCAGCGACAGCTCGGGACCGGCGAACGGGAGCAGCACCAGCCCGAGCCCCGAGGCGATCGCGCTGCCCACGATGGTGCGGCCGAGCCCGAAGCGCCCGGCCAACCGGGACGCGATGACCGCACCGAGCACGAGGCCCAGCCCCGCGATCGCCAGCACCAGGCCGACCAGCCCGGGCGAGTAGCCGAGCGAGCGGATCATGTACAGCGGCAGCAGCACGGTCCCGATCGAGGACGCCAGGTTCGTGAGCCCCGCGCACGCGGCGATCCGGCCGAGCACGGGGTGCCGGAGGACGAACAGCAGACCTTCGCCGATCTCGCGGCGCAGCGACCGCTTCGCGCCTCCCGCCGGCGCGGTGGGCTCCTCGTGCCGGATCCGCCGGCAGAGGAGCCCGGAGAACAGGTAGCTCACGGAGTCGATCACGAGTGTGTTCGCGGCGCCGGCCACGCCGACCAGCCACCCCGCCGCGCCCGGCCCGACCACCTCGGCCGCCGAGCGCGTGGTGGTCAGCTTGGCGTTCGCCTCGGTCAGGAGCGGCCGGTCGACCAGCGCGGGCAGGAAGCTCTGGTAGGCCACGTCGAAGAACACGGTCAGCGCACCGACGAGGGCGACGACGACGAACAGGTGCCACATCGTCAGCGCGTCGAACGCGTACGCCAAGGGGATGCTCGCCAGCAGCGCGGCGCGCGTGAAGTCCGAGGCCACCATGACCGGCCTGCGGCGCATCCGGTCGAGCAGCGCTCCGACGGGCAGGGCGAACAACAGGAACGGCAGCGTCCGCGCGGCCCCGAGCAGGCCCAGCTGCGCCGCGGACGCCTGGAGCACACCGATCGCCAGCAGCGGGACGGCGAGCGCGCCGACCTGGGTGCCGGTCTCGCTGATCGTCTGGGCGGCCCACAACCTCAGGAAATCCGGTTTGCGCCACAACTTCCCCGACGGCACCGCTCAGCCGGCCGTGCAGCTGTAGACGCGGAATCCCAACGACACGCCGACTCCTCCTCCGGCCCGTTGCACCAGCACTCCCGCGAGGTCGAACAGCTCCTCGTCCGACACCTCGGCGAGTTCGTGCCGGGTTCCCAGCTCGACCCGCCACACCGCCACGATCGCCGACACGTCGTGCAGGTGGACCTGCTCGGCAAGCGTCTGCTCCGCCACGATCGCGAGTCCCGCCGCCGCGAGCGCCTCGGTGGGCGGAGGAGCCGCGGGCACCACCGCCCCGACCGACTTGTCCGGAATGGTGATGATCACCGGTTTTCCCCGCTCGACCACCCTGGCCATCTCGCGCAGCGCGACCACCGGCTGGTCGAAGAACTGCAGCCCGAGGTTGCACACTACCGCTCCGACGCTGCCGTCCCGCAGCGGCAGGGCGTGCGCGTCGGCGATGAGCGCGTGCACGCGGGCCCGCCCGGCGCGGTGGACCAGTGGCGCCGACCGGTCGCAGGCGATCACCTCGTGGCCGTGCTCGGCGATCGCCGCGGCCACCCTGCCGTCGCCGCACGCGACGTCGAGCACCCGGGTCGGGGGCAGTCCCGCGGCCCAGGACGCGAGGTGCCGGTGGGTCACCGCGAACAGCGGCGCGACCTGCTCGGAGTAGTGCCCGGCGTGTTCCTCGAAGTGCCGGCGGTAGTCGATCGTCATCCCCGGGAGCCGATCGGCACGCCGACGACCGACAGCACCTCGTCCAACGCTTCGAACGCCGTGCGCAGGTCTTCGGGCCGGGTGTAGAGGTACGCGGAGATCCGCAGCACGGGGCGCCCGTCGCCGATCGCGTCGACCAGCGGCTGCGCGCAGAGCTTCCCGGACCGGCACATCACGGAGTAGGAGTCGCTGAGCAGTCGGGCGACCTCGTCCGCGTCCGTGCCGGGCGGCATGCGCAGGCTCGCGATGGCGGCCCGGTCGGTGGCGCCGACACCACCGAGGGGATCCAGGTGGGGTCGCGCCGCGACCAGCCGGTACAGCTCGTCCGCGAGCGCCGCGTCGTGGGCCGCGACCTCGTCCCAGCCCAGGCCGCGCAGGTACTCCAGCGCCGCGCCGAGCCCGTAGACCCCGGCGACGTGCGGAGTGCCCGCCTCGAGGTGGTGCGGCGCGTCCCTCGGTCGGATGCCCTCGGTGTCGACCCAGTCCACGGTGCCACCGCCCAGCAGGAGCGGGTCAAGTGCGCCGAGCCGGCCGTAGAGGACGCCGATGCCGGTGGGTCCGAGCATCTTGTGCGCGGAGAACGCGGCGTAGTCGGCGCCGGTGCCCGCCAGCCGGATCGCCCCGTGCGGCACGGACTGCGCGGCGTCGAGCACGAACAGCGCGCCCGCCTCGTGCGCCATCCGCGCCATCAGCGCCACCGGCGCGTACCGGCCCGTGACGTTGGAGCAGTGGCTGACCGTCACGACCGCCGGGCGCCCGGCGAGCAGCTCGCCGTAGTGGTCGAGGTCGATGGTCGCGTCGTCGTCGAGCCGGATGAACCGGACCCGGGCCCGCCGCCGCCACGGCAGCAGGTTCGAGTGGTGGACGTCCAACGGCGCGAGCACCACGTCGTCCGGGCCGAGCCCGAGCCCGGCGGCGACCATGTTGAGCGCGGCCGTGGTGTTGGGCACGAAAGCCGTCTCGTGCGTGCCCGCGCCGATCTCGGTGGCGGTCTGGGACCGCACCACCTCGAACCGGGTGGAGGCGATGTCGGACAGCATGTGCTTGCCCCGGTGGACGCTGGCGCTGACGTCGCGGTAGTAGCCGGCGATCGCGGCGATCACCGGTTCCGGGGTCAGGGTGGTCGCCGCGCTGTCCAGGTAGACGAGCGGTCGCTCGTCGGCCACCGGACGGGTGATCGGCAGGTCCGCCCGCACGGCCTCGGCGATGTCGGTGCTGGACACGGTAGGTCCTCCCGGTCTCAAGAGAGCGCGGTCGTGCAGGTGAGGAACTTGCCGGAGCGCTCGGACGGCAGGAACGGCGTCACCTCGACCTCGACCCGGCACGCCGGGTCGAGCCGGGCGGCGAGTCGCTCCCGCACCTGCTCCTCCCACTGCCGCACCGCACCGCGGTCCGACATGTAGCGCAGCTCGGCGTGGTCCGGCGCGTGCTGGTGGAAGCGGTAGCTCACCAGGTGCTCCGGCGCACCCACGAGCTCGTCGACCTCGCGGGTGGTCATCCGCGACCCGTCCGCGCACACGGGCGCGTCCCGCCACCGGCCCTCGAAGCGCACGGCCGGGTGCGGGTGACCGCACGGGCAGCCGTCCAGCAGCCGGTAGAGGTCGCCCGTCAGGTAGCGGACCCGGGGCGCGAGCGGTTCGCCGAGGGTGGTCACCACCAGCTCGCCGATCGCGCCCCGGCCCGCGGGGCGGTGCTCGGCGTCCAGCAGCTCCAGCCACAGCTCGGCGACGTTGAGGTGCAGGGTGCCGTGCTCGCACGTGGCGGCCACCCACCCGCACTCCGACATGGTCACCGAGTTCGCGACCGGCATCCCCGCGGGCAACCGGGCGCGGAGCTGCCCGGTCGCGAACGCGGGCGCGAAGTTGTAGGTCAGGATCAGCGCGCGACCGGGGAGCGCCCTGCCGTCCCGCCTGGTGCGGAGCAGGTGCGCCAACCTGGTGGCGTCGCACGACAGGTAGTCGGGCGCCCAGCCGTGGATCTCGTCCCACGCCTTGTCCAACATCTCCTCGGAGGTCGAGTACAGGTCGTGAGAGGAGGGCAGCACCAGCATCCCGTTGGGCAGCAGGCGATCCTCGAACGTCGTGGTGGGCAGCGAGCACTCCACGTCCGAGCAGTTCGGCGCGGCGTAGCGGACGCTGCGCCGGGTGGCGGGGTCGGCGAGCAGCTCCATCAGCGGGCGGTTCACGTCGAGCGCGCCGAACCGCCGCTCGGCCAGGGTGAAGGAGTAGTCCGCGCTGATCAGCCGCTCGTGCGCGGTGCCGGAACTGCGGCTGCGCACGACCATCGGGTCGCTCAGGGTCGCCCCGCGGACGAGCACGCCCGCGGGGAAGGCCTGGCGGTACTCGGCGCGGGTGGTCACCGGCACCCGCCGCAGGTCGTCGGGCCGGCGCACGTCGTCCGGGCGCACCCCGGCCGAATCCATCTTCCGACCGGCCAGCCGGGTGTTCGCGTGTGCGTGGGCCAACGCCTCCCGGAGCCGGGGGAAGGCGTCCGCGGGCATCAGTCCGGGCGCCTCGTGGACGCCCACCTCGGCGCTCACGACCCGATCCCCGCGCCGGCCGTCGAAGCCACGACCGCGGCGGCGAACTCGCGCAACGTCTGCGCCTCGAACATCAGGCGCACCGGCACCCGCCGACCCAGCCGGCTCCGAATCCGACTCACGGCGCGGACCGCCAGCAGTGAATGACCACCGCGCTCGAAGAAGTTGTCGTGCTCGCCCACCTGCACGCCGAGCAGCTCCGTCCACACGGCGCGGACCAGCTCGCGCACCCGCACCACCTCCGGGTCGTCGGTCGAAGCGGCGGCGACCGCGACACCGGCGTCGGTGACATCGGCGACCGGGGGTGTGAACGTCCGCAGGTCGGACAACCGCACACCGGGGTTCTCGGCCGCGGTCGCGAGGAGCGCGAGGAAGGCGTCCGCCGCCGCCTCCGCCCGGGCGGCGTCGAAGTACCGCGCCGAGGCGTGCCAGACCACGTCGTACTCCTCACCGCCCGTGCCGCCGGTGCGCCGCTGCGCGTCGGTGATGAAGATGACGTCGATCGGGAACTTCGACGTGCCGTTGGCGATCGCCTCCTCGAGCACGAGCCGCACACCGGGCAGCGCGAGGTCGGGGAAGGGGGCGTCGTGGAAGTTGAACGTGGTCTGGAAGAGCGGGTTCTCCAGGTTCCTCGGCAGCCTCAGCTCCTCGACGATCGCGTGCAGCGGCGCGCCGTCGTGCGCGTAGCCCGCCAGCAACTCGTCGGCGGTCCTCCGCGCCAAGGTGCGGAAGTCGTCGCCCGGCGACACCGCGGTGCGGATCGCGATGTTGTTCAGCACGCAGCCGAGCATGCGCTCGGCCTCCTCCCACGGCCGGTTCACCACGGCGGTGCCGACGGCGAAGTCGCGCTGACCGGTCAGCGTCCACACGAACGCGTTCCACGCGGCGAAGCAGAACATGAAGGGCGTGACGTTCAGCGCGCCGCTCACGTCCTTGATCTTGGCGACCAGTTCGGCGGACACCCGTCGCCGCACCTGCGTGCCGGACTGGTCGGTCGGCGCGCCGGGCCGCGGGGTGAGGGCGAGCGGCGGCACCCCGCGCAGGTGGTCCAGCCAGTACGGCAGGTGCGCGTGCCCGCCGTGCTCGTCCCACCAGCGCTTCTGGCGGTAGGCGAAGTCGCCGCACTGCATCGGCGGTTCGCGGAGCTCGACCTCGACGCCGGCGACGGCGGCGCGGTAGCGGGCGAGCAACTCGGTCAGGAACACCGAGAACGACCAGCCGTCGTGGGTCAGGTGGCTCTGGCTGTGCACGAGCCACCGCTCGTGGTCGTCCAGGCGGATGAGGCACCAGCGGATCAGCGGTGGCGTGGTCACGTCGAACGGTCGGCGCACGAACTCCTCGGCCAGCTCGCGTGCCGCCGCCCGGCGCCGGTCCGGGCTCGTGCCCGTGTCCCGCAGGTCCACCACCGTCACCGACGGCTCGCCCTCGGGGCGCACCACCTGGTGGGGCACGCCGTCGCGGGCCACGAACGTGGTGCGCAGCACCTCGTGCCGGTCGATGATCCCGGCGAGCGCGGCCCGCAACGCCGCCTCGTCGAGGTCACCGGTGAAGTGGTAGATCGCCTGGAAGTTGTACACCGGCTCGTCGGGCGCGAACTCGTGCATGAACCACAGGCGCTCCTGCAGGTGGGAGAGCGGGGCGTCGGCGCCGGGCGGCCGGTGTGCGGTGAACGCGGGCGCGGACGTCCCGAGCGTCCGGAACCACGCCTCGAACTCGTGGTAGCCGTCGTGCCGCAGGATGTCGGCGGTCGTCACGGAGACGCCGAACCTGGACCGGAGGCGGTTCGCCAGCCGGGCCGCCTGCAGCGACGTGCCGCCGGCCGCGAGGAACCCGGCGTCGCCCGCCGTGCCCAACACCTCCAGCCACGCGTCGCGCAGCGGGTCCCCGGTCGCCTGCCCACCCGCCGCGGCCGACCCGCGCAGTGCCGTGAGGTCGACCTTGCCGCGATCGGTCATCGGCAGCGCGTCCACGAACGTGAGCTCACTCGGCACCATGTGCCGCGGCAGCCTCGCCCGCAGGTACCCGCGGAGCTCCTCGGCCGTCGGCCGGTACGCGGCGGCCACCACGTGCGCGGCGAGCGTGCCGGGCACGTTCTCGCGCGCCGTGATGAAGCAGTCCTCCACTCCGGGGTGCGTGCACAGCACCGTGCGCACCTCCCCGGTCTCGACGCGGTGGCCGGCGACCTGGACCTGGTCGTCGTCCCTGCCCAGGAAGACGAGTGCGCCGCGCGCGTCGACCCGGACCCGGTCACCCGACCGGAACACCCGTCCCAGCGGGGGCAGCTCGACGAACCGCTCGGCCGTGAGCCCGGGGTCGCCGAGGTAGCCGCGCGCGACGGACGCGCCGCCGATCAGCAACTCGCCCTCGCCGCCGGGCGCGAGCGGGGAGCCGTCCGCGAGGCGCAGCTCGGTGCCGGTGACGCCCGAACCGATCGGCACGTCCCCCTCGACGTCGACGGCGGGGTCGAACTCGTGGTAGGTGACCGCGACCGCGGCCTCGGTCGGTCCGTACCGGTTGAACAGCCGGACCCGGGGAAGGGCGTCGGTGATCCGGCGCGCCAGCGCGGCGGGCAGCCGATCACCACCACAGATCAGGTAGCGCAGGTGCGTGGCGCGCCGGAACACCGGCTCGTCGAGCAGCAGCGGCATGATCGCCGGTGGCAGCCGGACCGCGGTGATCTCCTGGTCGACGAGCGCCGTGGCGATGGCGAACGGGTCCAGGTGGTCGCCCTCGGGGAGGGACACCACCGTGGCTCCCGCGCTCAACGGCCAGAAGAAGTCGGTCAGGGCCGCGTCGAACGTGTACGGGGCGACTTGCAACAGGCGGTCGCCGGGGCCGAGCGGCAGTGACGCGGCGAGCCAGTCGAGGTGTGGTGCGAGGTTGCGGTGCTCGACGACCACGCCCTTGGGCTCACCGGAGGACCCGGAGGTGTAGATCGCGTACGCCGCGGCTCCCGGGTCCGCGGAGGCGGTCGTCTCCCCCGCTCCCGCGACTGCGGGGCCGTCCAGGTCGAGCACCCGGATCCCGTCGTGGGTGAACCGCGACCGCGTCGCGCCGTGCACGACCACGGCGGCGGGCCGGCAGTCGGCGACGATCTTCGCGCGCCGGTGCGCGGGCTCGTCGAGACCGAGCGGCACGAACGCCGCGCCGGCCCGCAGGACACCCAGCACGGCGACCGCGATGTCCGGCCCGCGTTCGAGGAAGAGGCCCACGAAGTCGCCTTGCCGGACGCCGGCGTCGACGAGCCGGGCGGCGAGTCGGCCGGAGCGCTCCGCCAGCCCGGCACGGGACAGCCGCTCCCCCACACCGACGCAGGCCGGGGCGTCCTCGGCCGGCGACAACGCACCCAGCACCGCAGCGTGCAACGATCCCGTACGCGCCACTTGTCCCCCTTGGTCCTCGACCGTCAGCAGTCGCCTCGATCCGACCACGGGCAGCGGGGACCGTCATCCTGACGACCGTCAGGGGGTGCGTCGCGCGAGAAGTCGGCAGGCACGTCGCCGGAGCCGTCGAGGTACCGGCTGCCGCCTGCTCACGGGCGGCGGGAACGCGGCCGGTACGCCGAGCCGTGTCCCCGCCCGTTGGAGGCGAGGACACGGCGGTGGCAGTGCGTGATCTGTCGGAGCACCACTGCCGGTCCTTCAGGGGCTACTTCGACGGTGCGACCAGCCCGGAGCCGCCCGCCCGCGCGGCGTCGAAGCGGCGGGTCACGTCGGCCCAGTTCACCAGCGACCACAGCTTCTGCACGTAGTCCGGGCGCACGTTGCGGTACTGCAGGTAGTAGGCGTGCTCCCACGCGTCGAACACCAGCACCGGGGTCGTGTTCATGCCGACGTTGCCGTGGTGGTCGTACACCTGCTCCACGACCAGGCGCCGCGACAGCGGCTCCCAGGCGAGCACGCCCCAGCCCGAGCCCTGCACCAGCGTGGTCGCGGCCGAGAGCTGCTTGGCGAACGCGTCGAACGAGCCGAAGTGCTCGTCGATGGCCGCGGCCAGCTCGCCGTCGGGCCGGTCGCCGCCGTCCGGGCTCAGGTTGTCCCAGAACATCGTGTGCAGCACGTGCCCCGACAGGTTGAACGCGAAGGTCTTCTCCAAGCCGACGATGCCGGAGAAGTCCTCCTTCTCCCTGGTCTCGGCGAGCCGTTCGAGGGTGTCGTTCGCGCCCTTGACGTAGGCCGCGTGGTGCTTGCTGTGGTGCAGCTCCAGGATCTCCCCCGTGATCGCGGGTTCGAGGGCCGCGTAGTCGTAGGGCAGGTCGGGCAGCACGTACTGGCTCATGAGGCGCTCCGGAACTCCGTGGTGGCTTATTGCCACTCTCTAGCAAGAACCAGCTCTTGGCAATGTGGCGCGGCCGGGCCTCGCGCGTGAAACAGCCGTCTCATCACGGGAACCGGTGTCGGGTCGTGCACGACCACTTGTGCAAGGGCCCTTCCACGTTGAGCCCGATTGCAGGACAGCGGTGGGGACCGGGACGAGGAACCCGGTTTCCACCGCACCGCACGCGCCGCCGGTCCACGTCACCACCCACTCCCGGAGGCACTTGGAGGCCAACGATGTTGTTGCCGCACGACGAACCGAGCGCCTGTCTCGACGCGACCTCCGACGAGTTCGCCGACGACACGACTGCCGGAGTCCTTGTGCCGCGATCACCCGTCACCCCGACCGGCCGGGGCCCGGCTCGCCGACGCGGAACGGACCGACCTTCGCGACGCCGCGTCCAGGAAGGCGCTGTCGGCCGGGCCGCGCGCGATCCGGCGCGCCGACCCGGCTGAGGTCGCCGCCGCTCTGGCCTCGACGGCGGCGACCAGCCCGTACTTCACCGTCGACGAGGATCGCACCGGCGAGCTGCTTCGCTCGTTGCACGACGATCCGGACGCCTTGACCGACGCCGTGCGGCAGGTCGGTGCGCACTTCGGGATGACCGAGGCGCGCGTGGCCGCCTCGACCCTGCAGTTCCTGGTGGCGGCCGGGCTGTGGTCGGTCGCCCTCGGCGCGCTGGCCGGCGGCGGTGTCGTCCCCGACCTGGACCGGTTGCGGTACCGCATCGGCGAGGACGCCTCCGTGCGGCTGTCCCTGCCCGAGCCGGGCGGCTGGACCACCACCGGCGACCCGACCCCGCTGCTCCTGCGCGCTGTCGTCGAGGAGCACATGAAGCCGTTCCACACCGGGTTGCGCTCCGTCGCCAGGGTCGCCGACGGTCTGCTGTGGGGCAACGCCGCGGCAGCCCTGCGCAGCGCCCTGCGGTCGCTGCCCGCGGACCTCGGCGACCTCGGCGACCGCCTGCTGACCGCACCGACGCTGCGCGACGCGCTGTCCCCCGACGGCACCCGCCGCAGCTGCTGCCTGTTCTACCGCGCGCCCACCGGCCACACGTGCCGCGCGTGCCCGCTGTCACCAGGCAGAGGGGGAACCACACGTGACAGGTGCCGCGTCGAGCACCGGGCGGGCGGGCCGGCTCTCGGCGGAGGATGCCGGGGTGCGTGTCCACCGGTTGGCTGCCGAGGATCACGGGTTGCTCCACATCGCGAGATGTGACTGTTCACCGACGAGGCCGACCACGCCGCGAAGGCCCTGTACGAAGCCACCGGCGGGCGAACCCGTGCCGCATGACGATGCGGGCTGCTGGTGGCGACCCGACACCGCCGCATCCCGGTGATCCCTGCGGCGGGCTCGCGGGTGGGCGCCCGCCTCGGCTGCGTCCAGGCCGCCTGCGCGAGATGTGTCGGCATCATGGGCCGATGCGCGTCCACACCGCTCACGAGGGTCCTCTTGGTGATCATTTCGCCCACCGTGCGACCGACAGCCCCTACAACGCCCACACCGACCGGCCGGCAGTGCTCGCCTTGGCAGGCGACGTCTCGGGGTTGAGCGTCCTCGACGTGGGCTGCGGCGCAGGGCACTACATCGCCGAGTTGCGCGCGCGGGGAGCGGGCGAGGTCGTCGGGGTCGAAGGCGGTGAGACGATGCTCGGTCACGCGCGCGAGCGCATCAGGGACGACCCGGCGGTGACGTTGCACCACCACGACCTGGAAGAACCGCTGGCGTTCCTCGCCGACGACTCGTCCGACGTCGTGGTGATGGCCCTGGTGCACCACCACGTCGAGGCCCGCCGGCAGCTGCTCGCCGAAGTGCACCGACGGGCGGTGTCCTGCTGGTGTCCACGACTCACCCGACCGCCGACTGGACGTGGCACGGCGGGTCCTACTTCGACGAGGAGCGCGTCACGTCGAGCGTGGGTGACGGGTTCACCGTCAGCTATCGCCGCATGACGCTCCAGACGTTCCTGAACGAGCTCCTCGACGCCGGGTTCACGGTGGAGCGCGTCGTCGAACCGCAGGCCACCGAGGAAGCCCGCCGCATCGACGAGCGGCGGTTCCTCAAGACGCGGCAGACGCCGTTCTTCCTCGCCGTCAGGATGCGGAAGACCAGGTGACGGGGAGCTGGTCCAGGCCGCGCGCCATCCGGCCGCGCCGCCAGGACAGCTCCTCCACGCCGACCGCGAGGCGCAGGTCCGGGAAGCGGCGCAGCAGGGAGCCGGTGGCGACGCGCAACTCCGCCTTCGCCACCATGGCCGCCACCATCGGCCTCATGCGCGAGCACGCCGTCTTCGCCGGCCTGTCCACCGGCGCGGCCCACCTGGCGGCTAAGTGGGAGGCCGCGCGCGATCCGCTGCGCACGCACGTCGTCATCGGCGCGGACACCGGCCACCGCTACACCGAGCGCGTCTTCACCCGCCACCGCGAAGCCGTCGACCCCGCGCTGCTCGACCCCGTCGAGATCGGCTCGCTCGACGAGCTGACCCCGCCGTGGGCCGCGATCGACTGGGCACGACGCCCGCACGGACCGGCCGTCCCCGCCCAGGAACGTGTTCAGGAACGCAGGAAGGACCCCGTGCCGTGACCATCGTGCTGCTGGAAGCCCTCACCTTCGGCCTCGGCCGCCTCGCCGACGCGGCCCGCGCCGAGGGTCACGACCTGGTCCTGCTCACCGGTGACCGCTCGATCTACGCGCACGAGCTGTCCCGCTGCGGCGACCGGGTTCGTGTGGTGGACGTCGACACCACCGACGTGGTGGCGTGCGAGCGGGCGCTGAGAGGCGTTCCCGACCTGGCCGGGCTGATCAGCTCCACCGACACCTGGGCGCTGCCCGGCGCGGACCTGGCCGCACGTCTGGGCTTGCCCGGTCCCGTCCCCGACGCGGTGCGCGTGCTGCGGGACAAGGCCGCCGTCCGGGCCAAGCTCCACGAGCACGGCCTGAGTCGCAGCGGCCCGCTCGACCCGAACACCGCCGAGGCGTTCCCTTTGGTGCTCAAGGACTCCGCAGGCACGTCGTCCCGCGCGGTGTGGCTGGCGCGCTCCCCCGCCGAACGCGACGCCGCCCTCGGGCAAGCGGCCGTCACCCCGCTCAAAGGCCGACTGATCGCGGAACCCTACTTCGAGGGCCCCCTCTACAGCGCCGAAACCGTCACCTGGCAGGGCGAGACCCGACTGCTGGGCTTGCTCAGCCGGGTCATGTCCCCCGAACCGCTGCGCCGGGAGGAGGCCTCCGGGTTCCCGGTCGCCTTCCCGGACTCCGCCCACGCCGCGCTGGCCGACTGGATCAGCCGGGTGCTGCGAGCCGCAGGGCACGAGCGCGGCTTCGCGCACACCGAGTTCGTGCTCACCGCCACCGGTCCCGAGGTCGTCGAGATCAACGCCCGCATCGGCGGCGCCCTCGTCGGCGAGGCGCTGTGCCGGGCCTTGGGCGTCAACGCCTACGACTCGATGGTCCAGATCGCCCTCGACCGGCGACCCGACCTGCTCGACGGCGCGGCGGGTGGGGGCACCGCGACCGGATTCGTGGTCGTCTACCCGCGCGAAGCCGGCGTGCTGGAAGGCTGGACCGGTCTCGACCGGCTGCCCCACCTGCCCGGGAATCCCGAGTGGTACCCGACCGCGAGCCCTGGCGACGTGCTGGAGCACCTGACCGACCAGCGCTCCGGCACCGGCATCGTCCTCGCCGAGGGCCCCACCGCCGAACTCGCCCTGCACCGCGCCCAAGCCGCCGCGGGCGGCATCATCCCGGTGGTCCGGGGCGAACGCGTCGACGCGGCGGTGTGACGGTCGCCTGTCCTGGGATCACACCTGGGACTCGGCGAGCAGCCGCAGGGCCAACGACTTGAGCTCCGCGTCGGCGTGCGCGGCGTTGCCCGAGTCGAACGGAGGTCGCGGGTCGTACTCCGCGGCCAGCTGGATCGCCCGCGCCGTCCTCTCCCCCGTCATCAGCGACGCCAGGTACAGCGCCATGTCGATGCCCGCCGAGACACCGGCCGCCGTGATGATCTTGCCGGAGCGCACGTAGCGCTCGGGCCGGTAGGTCACGTCGAACGCGGTGCTCAGGTAGTCGGCCGAGGCCCAGTACGTGGTGGCCTCACGGCCGTCCAGCAACCCGGCCGCGGCGAGGACGAGCGAGCCGGTGCACACCGACGTGGTCCAACGGCTGCGCCGGTGGACCCGGCGGATCCAGTCCAGGAGCGCCTGGTTGCCCATGGCCCCGACCGTGCCCCGCTCGCCCGCGCCCGGGACGAGGACGACGTCCAGGTCGTCCACCTCGGCGACCGACCGGTCGGCCACGAGCGCCACGTCCCCGGTGTCGGTGCGCACCGGCCCGCGCCGCTCGGCGACCATGGTCACCGTGGCGCCGGGCAACCGGGCCAGGACCTCGGCCGGGCCGGCGGGGTCCAACAGGCTGAAGCCGTCGTAGAGCAGGATCCCGATCCTCGGCCCCGCGCCGGGTGGACGCCCGGCCGGCGAGGCGTCGGCCTGCGCGGTCGGGGCGTGCGCGGTGGCGGCCAGCGCGGCGGTGGCGGCGCCCGCCCGGAGCAGTGCCCTGCGTGTCGTCTTTCGCGTCATGGCACCGGAGTGTCGCCGCCGGCGGTGACCTGTGCCCGCGGCATGTCCGGCATCTTGCGGATCGTGTCCGCGCTCGCGCCGTAGTGGTCCAGCAGCGCCTGCCGCAGCGTCTGCGCCGACCCGAACCCGCAGCGGCGGGCGACCGCGTCCAGCGCCAGCCCGCTGGAGCGCACCAGGTGCACCGCCGCCTCGGCGCGCGCGGACCGCACGGCCCGGGCCGGGGTCGTGCCGAGGTGGGTGGCGAACAGACGGGTCAGGTGCCGTGTGCTCACGCCCGCGCGAGCCGCCAGCGCCGCGGGCGTCAGGTCGTCGGCCAGGTGGCTCGCGATGTAGCCGGTGAGGTCCCGGACCAGCCGGTCGCCCGGCGGCGGGGCGGCCAGGAACGTGCTGATCTGCGCCTGGTCGGCGGGCCGGTGCAGGTAGGTGACCAGCTCGCGGGCCACGGCGCGGGCCAGTGTCGACCCGTGGTCGTCCTCGATGAGCGACAACGTCAGGTCGAGGGCGCTGGTCACGCCGGCGGAGGTGTAGACGTTGCCGTCACGGATGTAGAGCGGCCCGACGTCCACCGCGACCGCCGGGTGCCGAGCGGCGAGCCGGTCGCCGTAGCCCCAGTGCGTGGTGACCCGGCGGTCGTCGAGCAACCCGGCGGCGGCCAGCACGTCCGTGCCGGTGCACACCGACGCGACCCGCCTGCTGCGCGCGGCCAACCGCCGCACCTGCGCCACCAGCCGCTCGTCCGCCGCCGCCCGCTCCGACCCGACGCCACCCACGACGAGCAGCGTGTCCAGTCGTCCGGTCACCGCTTCCAGCCCGCGCCCGGCGCCCAGCGTGATGCCGCCCGAGCTGCGGGCCGCCCGACGGCCGAGCGTGCCCAACTCCACGTCGTAGGGCGGGCTCGCGCCGTAGCGGTTGGCGATGTCGAGAGCCCCGGCGGGGCAGGCGATGTCGAGGATCTGCGCGTCGTCGTAGGCCACGACGAGGACGCGCAGCCGATCGTCCACCGGTCTCATCACCGGGCCGTCCGAGCGGTGCCGGGAACGACAGCGGGGTCGAGGCGACCTCTGGACATCGGACTCCGGAAGGTTCGCTGTGGTGCGCCGTGGCTTCGCCCGTCGTCGGTCGATGCGTGACGCCAGGACGGTGGGTCAGGACCATCCCGGCGTGTCTGTGGCATCAGGCGGCTCGGCGGTGGGCGGTGGGTCGGAGGTGGCGCGTTCGTCCGCGACGTCCGCCCGGCTGCGGCGCGACGTCGTCTCCGTCGGAGTCGTCGCGGTCGCTGTGGTCGTGATCGTGCTTGGCGGGGGTCCCCCGCGTCGGCTGCCCCCGGTGGGCGCGGGCGACGAGGTAGAGCAGGAGCAGACCGGCGAGCAGGGGCAGGTGCGAGACCACCCGGGTGGCGGTCGCGGTGCCGGCGAGCAGGTCGTTGACGGAGAACGCGACCAGCACGGCGACGAACCCGCCCAGGGTGGGCAGCAGCCCGGAGGCCCGGTGCGCGTTCACGGCGGCCACCAGCAGGCCGATGCCCAGCGCGAGGTTCCACGCCGCGCCCTCGTTGAACAGGTGCGTGGAGATCCCGTGCCCGGGATGCCCGCCGGTGGCCCCGGCGAGCAGCTGGTCGAGACCGAGCCACAGTTGGACGATGGCGACCGCGGCGAGGGCGAGGCGCGGGGTCAGGGCGGTGTGACGGGGTGGGGCGGCGGCCAGCACGGCGTCGACCAGGTCCGGTTCCGGCCCGACAGGCCGGACGCGGATGGTCCTGGTCAGCGCCTGTGCGCTCGCCTGCCAGCTGGTGCAGGCGGTGCACTGTGCCAGATGCGCGTCCGTCTCGGCGGCGGCTACGGGCTCGGCCTCGCCGTCCAGGCGGGCCGAGAGCGCTTCACGGCAGGTTTGGCAGTCCACACACCAATTGTCGCTCCATTCGGCTCACGAGTTCCCGACATCGGGTGGATACGATCCGGAATCGTGAAAGCATCCGACGACGAGGTGACGCGCTGGGCGCTCGATGCGCGTTCCGGCGACCGCGACGCCCTGGAGCGCTTCGTCCGCGCCACCCAGCGCGACGTGTGGCGCTTCGTCGCCCACCTGTCCGATGTCGGGCTCGCCGACGACCTCGCGCAGGAGACCTACGCCCGCGCCCTGCCCAGCCTGCGCCGCTTCGCCGGCCGCTCGTCTGCCCGCACCTGGCTCCTGGTCATCGCCCGCCGCGTGGTCGTCGACCACATCCGCGTGGCGCAGTCCCGCCCCCGCCTGTCGCCGGGTGCGGACTGGGCCCGGGAAGCCGACCGCAAGGCGGCCCACAGCGGCTTCGAGGACGCGGTGGAGCTCAACGTGCTGCTCGACGCACTGGCCCCCGACCGCCGCGAGGCCCTGGTGCTCACCCAGGTGCTGGGCCTGCCCTACGCCGAGGCCGCCGAGATCGCCGGCTGCCCGATCGGCACCATCCGCTCCCGCGTCGCCCGTGCCCGCGAGGACCTGCTGCGCGCGGCCGGCGACGAAGCCACCGAAGTCGGCTGAGCACACGTGCCGGCGACTCCTGGACGTCGAGGCGTCCCCCGATCACCTTCTCGGAAGAACTGCCGCGCGCCGACGGGGTACTGGTCGTTGATCCACCACGGCACCGGCCCTGCACGCAGCCGCTGCCTTCTCCGCGTGGTCGGAGTCCGTCCGGTGGGCCGCTCGTGATGGCGATCGTCGCCGGGGTGCTCGCAGTGGCCTTGGTCGCGGGATGTGGCCTGGTGATCGGCATGGGCGACGTCGGCGACCGGGTGGCGCGGTTGTCCCCCTTGGCGAAGCTCGGCCTGTACGGGGCCGTTCTGGTGCTGGTGGCGGCCACGGCGTGGACGCTCGGCTCCGCGGTCGGGCCGATCCACGACCAGCCCTCGTCACCGATCCAGGGCACCGATCACCGCGACGACGGCGAACACGGCGACTGACCGCCACGGTCCTCCTCGCGCTGCGGGTCGGCCCGCCGATCCGGCGACGGCGTCGGTCCGGGCGCGGCCACGTCGGCAGGCTCCGGCCCAGCAGCGGGATCGCCCCGCCGACGACCAGGTGGTCACCCCGCGCGGGCGAAGGCGGCGGTCGCAGTCCGGGCGGACCGCAGCACCCGACGTCGACTTCGCCGTAGCGGATGACCACCGACGGGTGCACGTCCACGTGGCCGCCGGTGCGGTCGTACCAGAAGCCGTCGCGGCTGAGCGGACCGTCGCGTCCGCCGCCCCGGTTCGCCGGCACCGGCCGGAACGGTCACCGCCCCGCATCCGACCACGGTGCCCGGGTGAGGCGAGCGGTGTCGTCGTGGCGACGGCCGGCGAAGATCGGCATGCCGGTCAGGGGGATGAGTCGGCGGCGGAACAGCTACGCCACGATTCCAGGAGGAGCGGGACGTCGGGCAGGTTCGGTGGCGGCGCCGGATGGTTGTCATCGGACCGTTTCGGCGTTCGCCGCGCGCTCGACGAGGTCGACTCGAAGGCGGGTCGAACACCCCCGTCCGATTGCGTTCACAGCCGCCGATGCGCGGTTCGACATCACTGACGACAACCAGGCGACCCATGGGGTGATTTCACTTCACCTGATCGAGTACAAGCACGGTTGGAGGCGGGTGGTGAGGTGCGGGCTGCGGTGAGCATGGGGCACCGGGCGTCGATCGAAGCACCCCGGCCGGTTCGACTTCGAGGAGATGTTGTCCGTGACCACCACGCAGAGCGCCTACTCCGCCAAGATGGCGGCCCGCTTCGCCACCTTCGACCGCGACCGGGACGGGGTCGTCGACGTCACCGACTTCGAGGCGATGGCGCGGGCGATCACCGTCTCGTGCGGACGGGACCCCGAGTCGCCCGAGGGGATGCGGTTGCTCGACGGCGCGCGGACCTTCTTCTCCGGTCTGCTGGAGGTCGCGGACACCGACGGGGACGGCGGGATCACCGAGTCGGAGTTCGTGGACGCCGCCCAGGTGCGCCTGCGCCACAACCCGGAGGGGTTCGAGCTGATCGCACGGCCGTGGGCGGAGGCCGTCGCGGACGTCGCGGACGTCGACGGCGACGGTGTGGTCGACCTCGGCGAGTGGACGCGGGTGCTGCGGGCCATGGGCGCCACCATGCCGGGTGCGGCGGAGCAGGCGGCGCGGATCGACACCGACGGCGACGGCCGGGTCAGCGTGGACGAGGTGCTGGCCAGCGCCGTGGCGTTCTACACCGCCGACGACGCCGGTCACGTGTTCGACCAAGCGTGAGAGCGGTTCACTCGACGGTGTTCGCCACGCCCGTGCCGTGGAGTGGGCAGAACGGGGTGTCCGTCGCGGTCGACCGGTGGGTGCGGAACTACTTGTGCCGCACCCACCCGCGATTGGGTCGTTCGGGACCGGTGTGCCCCTACGTCCCCCACGCCTTGGCCGCGCAGGCGCTGTCGGTGGCCGTGGTCACCGGTCGACCGGTCCACACCGGCGAGGTGGTCGGTCTCATGGACCGCTACCGGGACTGGTTCACCGCGCGGACCGATCCCGCCGACCTCCACCAGGCATTGCTGGTCCTGTTCCCCGCGCTCGGTCCAGGCGATGTCGCCTGGGCCGTGGACGAGGCACAGCGGATCTCGAAGACCGCGTTCGTCCGCGTCGGGTTGATGATCGGCCAGTTCCACGACGGCCCGCCGGCGGCCGGTGGCATCCGCAACCCGGCGTTCCGCCCGTTGTACGCACCGGTCCCGTTGCTGGCGGTGCGCCGCATGGTCCGCTCCGACCTGCCGTTCCTGGCCGACGACACCGAGCACCTGACCGCCTACCGCGCCCTGTTCCCCCACGGAGCCCACACCTGATGCCACCACCCGACGGGCCAGGACCGCCCTGCCACATGAGCGCCGAGGAGTTCCGCCACCACGGCTACGCGGTCGTCGACTGGCTGGCCCGCTACTGGACCGACCTCGACCAGCGCCCCGTCACGCCGGACGTGGCGCCGGGACAGGTCGCGGCGTCGCTGCCGGCACGCGCACCTGAGCACGGCGAACCGTTCGAGCACCTGCTCGCCGACGTCCACCGGCTCATCACACCGGGCCTGGCGCACTGGCAGCACCCGATGTTCCTCGGCCACTTCCCCATGACCAACTCCGGCCCGTCGGTGCTGGGCGAACTGCTCACCGCCGGGCTCAACCCGCAGGCGATGCTGTGGTCGGCCAATCCGGCGCTGACCGAGCTGGAGGGGGTGGTGTGCGACTGGCTGGCCGATCTGTTGGGCCTGCCCGCCGCCTTCCGCGGCAACGGCGTGCTCCAGGACACCGCGTCCGCCGGCGTTCTCGTGGCGCTGACCGCGGCCCTGTGGCGACGCGGCGGCGAAGGCTGGCGACGCCGCGGCGCGGGCACCCGGTACACGGTCTACACCTCCACCGAGGGCAACTGCTCCATCGCCAAGGCCGTGCGCGTCGCCGGCCTGGGCGAGGACCGGCTCCGACTGGTCGACGTCGACCAGCAAGCGCTGGCGATGCGGGTGGATCACCTGCGCGCACTGGTCGAGGCCGACATCGCCGCCGGGAACGTGCCGGTCATGGTCGCGGCCACCGTCGGCACCACGTCCACCACCGCCGTCGACCCGCTGGCCGAGATCGGCGAGCTGTGCCGGGAGCACGGCATCTGGCTGCACGTCGACGCCGCCTACGCCGGTGTCGCGGCGATCTGCCCCGAGATGCGGTGGATCCACCACGGCGTGGAGCTGGCGGACAGCTACTGCGTCAACCCGCACAAGTGGCTGCTCACCGGCCTGGACTGCGGCGCCATGTGGGTCACCGACCGGCGGGCCCTCACTGCGGCCATGACCACCACACCCGCCTACCTGAGCGGGAGCACCGCCCTCCACCCCGCCGCCGTGGACCTGCGCGACCGGCAGATCCCGCTCGGGCACCGCTCACGGGCGCTGAAACTGTGGTTCGTGCTGCGCTGGTACGGCGCCGAAGGGCTGCGCGCCCACATCCGCCACGGCATCGCCCTCGCCCAGTCCTTCGTCGGGGAAGTCCGCGCAGACCAGCGGTTCGAGGTCGTCGCACCCCATCCGTTCGGACTGGTGTGCTTCCGGCTGCGCGCCGACGACGCCACCAACGCCGAACTGCTGCGCCGCCTCACCACCTCCGGCGAACTGCTCCTGAGCCACACCGACGTCCACGGGCGCCGCACCCTGCGCCTGGCCACCGGTGGCACCGCCACCACCTCCGCCCACCTCGACCTGGCGTGGCGGAAGATCACGGACGTCGCCGCCGACCTGCTCGCCGCCGACCCCGGCACGGAGGCCCCGCGGCCCGGGTCAGCCGTCGGCCAACCAAGCGCAGGTCTCCGGGTCGAGAGAGACGTCCGCGGCGTCGAGGGAAGCGTCCACTTCGGCCAGTGAGCGCGCACCGACGACCGCCGTCGCCGAGGTGGTGTTCAGCAGCCAGGCCAGGGCGATCGTCTCCGGTGGCAGCCCGTGCTCCCCGCCCAGCTGTCGGCAGCGCTCCCGCCGCTCCGCGTTGACGTCGGTGGCGAACGGGTCGGTGGCGTCCGCCGACACGGGCTCAGGACGACCCGCGAAGTAGCCACGTGCCTGTGCCGCCCACGCGATGAGCCAGGGGGTGTGTTCGGCCAGGACGTCGCGCACGTCGGCCACGCTCCTGGTCTCCGGCCACAGTGGACGGACGGGCTCGGCCAGGCTGCACTGGTAGCTGACGACCGGGTCACAGCCGTGCGTCCGCAGGACGGGGATCAGCTCGGCCAGGCGGGGAGCCGACCAGTTCGAGACCCCGACCCGCTCGCACGCGCCCCGAGCCACGAAGCTCGCGAGCACCTCGGCCAACTCGGCGACCGGGCGGGTGGGGTCATCGCGGTGCAGCAGCACCACGTCCACGCACTCCAGCCCGAGCCGCCGCCGGGACTCGTCCAGCTCCGCGGTCAGCCGGGCGGCGCCGAGGTCGAGATGGCCGTCGTCGTCCGGGTGCCCGATCTTGGTCTCCAAGGTCAGCACGCCGGGGTTGGCGCGCAGCCAGGAACCGATCGTCCGCTCGGACCGCCCGTCCGCGTAGCTGTGCGCGGTGTCGACCCAGCGCCCGCCGCGCTCGGCGAACCGGTCCAGCCGCGCCCGCGAGAGCCCGGCGTCCTCCTCCCCGAATCGGCCGCCCAACGCGATTCTCGACACCACGGGCCCCGCCGAGGCGGCTTCACCTGGTGGGGGGTTGCGCGTCGCCGTCACCTCGTCTCCTCTCGTCGTCGGCTTCCACCACGGCCATCCCGGCGGCCACCACCGCCGCCCTGGCCATCCCGAGCGCCTCCCGAAGAACCTCCTCGCGGGCGTGGCCGGCGTCGTGCACCAGCGCTACCAGCCCGCACGCGGCGGTCTCCAGGCTCGCCCGGACGACCTCGGCGATCGTGCCCCGGTCCGCCCGCAGCTCCGACAGCTCCGCGTGCAGGCGCAGCACCTCCTCGACGTGGCGGCCGACGGGCGTGCGGTCCAGTCCGGCCAGGGCCGAGCGGACCCGGGTGGGGAGGATGTCGGACGTCATCGCGTCTCCAGCGACGGGTTCGGGTCCGTGCCGGCCGCGCTGCGGATGAGCGACGTGGTCGAGCGCCCGGTCACGTACGGGACGGTGACGACCTGACCGCCGTGGCGCTCCACCACCGCCGCCTCCGGCAGTTCGTGGATGGCGTAGTCGCCGCCTTTGACGAAGACGTCCGGCCTCAGTCGGTCCAGGGCCTGCTCCGGGGTGTCCTCGTCGAAGACGAGAACGGCGTCGACGCTGCGCAGCGCGCTCAGCATCGCGGCCCGCTCGGACGCGGGGACGATCGGCCTGTTCGATCCCTTGAGCCGCGCGACCGAGGCGTCACCGTTGAGGCACACGATGAGGCAGTCGCCGAGCCTGCGCGCCTCGGCGAGCATCGACACGTGCCCGACGTGCAGGATGTCGAAGCACCCGCCCGTCGCCACGACGCGCCCGCCGCTCGCCCGCACGCGCTCGGCCATGGCGATGGGGGCCTCCGGCTCGTGAGCGGGTGCGACCGCGCGCTCCGCGAGTGCCGACGCGCCACCCGCGGCGACGAAGGCGGTCGCCACGGCCACCGCCTTCGGCACGGCCACCGAGGGCAGTTCCCCGCGCGCGAGACCACCGGCCACAGCGGCGGCGAACTGGTCCCCGGCGCCGACG
Source organism: Actinosynnema sp. NPDC023794 (assembly GCF_040639675.1). Taxonomy (NCBI): domain Bacteria; kingdom Bacillati; phylum Actinomycetota; class Actinomycetes; order Pseudonocardiales; family Pseudonocardiaceae; genus Actinosynnema; species Actinosynnema sp. NPDC023794. The sequence goes on from NZ_JBFAFR010000023.1 coordinate 83,208, forward strand.
GTGTCCTCGCCCGTGGCCGGTTCCGCGGTGATCACCAGTGGGGCCCGGTCGGTGTTCTCCACCAACAGCGCACCCTGAGCACCACGCGTCACCACGATCCGGGGCACGCCCCAGGCTTCGAGCAACGCCCGCCCGTTCGCCGTGTCCTCGTCCAGCCCGGTCGTCCTCGCACCGGGGTTCGGGTTGGCGGACAGGACCGCGGCCTCCGTGCGGTTCGGCGTCACCAGGCACGTCCCGGCCACCGGAGGCGCACCCGCGCGGTGGGGGTCCCACACGGTCGGCACGGACCTGGCCACCTCGGCGATCGCCCGGCGGACGGCGGGCACGCCGGCCACACCACGTCCGTAGTCCGACACCAGGATCGCCGAGGCGTCCCGCAGCGTCCGCGCCAGGTCGGCCGGTGGGGCGCCGACTGCGCCGGGGTTCCGATCGGCCTCGTCCAGCATCAGCATCGTGCGTCCGCCGGAGCGGACCCGCGCTTTCACCGGGGTGCGGCCACGCAGGCCGAGGTCGATGACCTCGACGCCCTCGGCGCTCAGCGACTCGCGCAGCCGGGTGCCGTCCAGGTCGTCGGCCAGCGCGGTCACCAGGACCACGTCGTCGCCCGCCCTGGCGGCGAGCACCGCGGCCAGGGCGGCGCCACCCGGTCGGGTCGTGGTGGTGATCGAGTCGACCACCGGTACCGGCGCTTCCGGCGACATCCGGCTCACCGCGCCGATCAGGTCGCGGTCCAGGAGTGCGTCGCCCACGACCACCAGCCGGCGCCGCCCCGCGGGCGCGGGTGGCGCCGGGGCCCGCACACCGAGCGCGGCGTCGAGCGACGCGCAGAGCACGTGGATGCCGACCAGGTGGCACTCCTGCACGGTGGCGACCGCATCGGTGTCGACCGGCACGGCGTCGTCGCACAGCTCCGCCAGCGGGTTCGGCGCACGTCCGGTCAGCGCCCACGTCGTCATCCCGATCTCCGCCGCCGCCTCGGCCGCGCGCAGCAGGTTCGCGCTGCGACCGGAGGTCGACAGGCACAGCAGCACGTCGCCCTCTCGGCCGTGGGCGCGGACCTGCCTGGCGAAGACCTCCTCGTAGCCGTAGTCGTTGCTGACCGCGGTCACGGTGGACGTGTCGGCGTGCAGGGCGATGGCGGGCAACGCGCGCCGCTCGTGCTGGTAGCGGCCGACCAGTTCGGCGGTCAGGTGCTGCGCCTCCGCGGCGGAACCGCCGTTGCCCGCCACCAGGACGCGTCCACCGGTGGACAGCAGTGCGGCGAGCGCCCGGCCCCACCCCCGGATCCGGTCGGTGTCCAGCCGCGAGGCGGCCTCGACCAGACGATCGATGTGCCCCGTGGCGAACCCGGCGTCGTCGTGGTGTTCGTCGGTGCCCATACCAGTAACCTCCACATCTGCGACTGCGCTGAACCGGAACAACCGCGGCGGGCCCTGCCGTGACGCGAGGGAGATCGCATGTGGCTGATCCGCGGTTCCCGTGGCGCTCGCCCCCTCCGACCGGCCGGCGGCGGGTTGCCGGGAGCGGTGCTGTTCGACCGCGACGGGACCCTGGTGCACGACGTGCCGTACAACGGCGATCCGGACCTCGTCTTCCCCGTTCCCGGCGCCAGGTGGGCCGTGGACGCGTTGCGCGCCGAGGGCGTGGCGCTGGGCGTGGTCACCAACCAGTCCGGCGTCGGGCGCGGCCTGCTCGACCGGCGCGCGGTCCTCGCCGTCGCCGATCGCATCGAGCGGCTGCTCGGACCGTTCGACGTCTGGGCCGTGTGCCCGCACGCGCCCGCCGAAGGGTGCCGGTGCCGCAAACCCGCACCCGGGCTCATCGAGGGCGCCGCCGCCGAGCTCGGGGTGGACCCGGCCCGTGCGGTGGTGGTGGGAGACCGCGCCTCCGACGTCGAGGCGGCCGAGGCGGCCGGCGCCACCGGGCTGCTCGTCCGACCCGGCGGGCCCGACCTCCGCGCCGTCGTGGCCGGGCTCGTCGGTCGCCGGTGACGGCCGGGGTTCAGGTGTCGAACAGGCCGTCCGCGTTCGTCGGCCCGGTCCGTCGACCCGTGCCCATCCACTCCACCGGCAGCCCGTCGACCCCGCCGAGCCCTTCCCAGATGTCGTAGCCCAGCAACCGGCGCATGGTCGGCGACAGTCCACTGCGGACCTCCGGGCGCAGGGAGCGGAAGAAGTTCTCCTGCTGTCGGATGAACGGCGAGCAGTAGTGGGCGAAGATGCCGCGGCGGATCGTGTCGGGCGTGGTGTTCACCCCGGCTCGGTGCCACACCCGGCCGTCGAGGACGAGCAGGCTGCCGGCCGCCGCGCTGACCGAGACGGTGGTCGCGGCGGCGACCTCCTCCTTGGTGGGCGCCCGGCCCGTCAGGTGGCTGCCGGGCAGGACCACGGTGCCGCCGTTGGCCTCGGTGAAGTCGTCGAGGAGCCAGCAGGCCTGGGTGCCCATCGCGTACGGCCACGGCTCGGGGATGTACTGCTGGTCGGCGTGCACCGACTGGGCCGTGTTCCCGGGCAGGGTCACGTGCGCGGTGATGCTCGACAGCAGGTGGTGCGGTCCGAGCAGCTGCTCCGTGAGGGCGAGTGCGGTGGGGTGTTCGGCCAGGGCGACGAACTCGGGGCCGTGGTTCAACAGCGAGGTGATGCGGTAGTTGCCCCGTGAGTACCACGGGTTGCCTGCCGCCCGGTCCCTCGCCTCGACCTCGGCGAAGCCGGCGCGCAGCGCAGCGAGCTCGGCGCGCCCGAGCACATCGGTGATCACGCAGTACCCGGACTCGGCCAGGTCGCTGCTCGCCGTGCCCAGGTCGGTGGTCGGAGTCGGCGGAACCGCGGTGTAGTGCTCCATTCCTGCTCTCCGGGGGTTGTGCGGATGACGTCGAAGATGCGGCCGCGTCACGACGCTATTGCCGGGTCGCCGATCAGGGCAATGTTCGACCCGGTCCGTCTCCGTGCGACGTGACCGAGGCGCCGCGCGTGCGGTAGACACGGATCCCGGTGATGGACCCACGTCGATCGTCCCGCGCAACGCCGATCCACTGGAGTTCGCAGTGAGCCCGATCCCCGCACGCAGTTCCGATCCCGTCGTCGAGGCTCGAAACCTCACCCGCGCCTATCGCGTGGTGCGGCGGGATCCCGGTATCGCCGGGGCTTTGCGTTCGCTCGTGCGTCCGCGCCGGGAGGAGCGGACGGCCGTGGACCGGGTCAGCTTCGCCATCGAGCGCGGCGAGCTGGTCGGTCTGCTCGGCCCGAACGGCGCGGGCAAGTCGACGCTCATCAAGATGATGACCGGGATCCTCGTGCCGAGCTCCGGGTCGCTGGTGGTCAACGGCCGGGTCCCGCACCGCGACCGCATCCGCCACGCCGCGGGCATCGGGGTCGTGTTCGGGCAGCGCACCCAGCTGTGGTGGGACCTGCCGGTTCGCGACTCGTTCGACGTGCTGCACGACATCCACCGCATCCCCGGGGAGGTCTTCCGGCGCAGGCTCGCCGAGTTCGACGACCTGCTCGCGCTGTCGACGTTCTGGGACACCCCGGCGCGCCACCTGTCGCTGGGCCAGCGGGTGCGCTCCGACCTCGCCGCGGCGCTGCTGCACGCGCCGCCGATCGTCTTCCTCGACGAGCCGACCATCGGCATGGACGTGGTGGTCAAGGAGCAGGTGCGCGGCTTCCTGAACCACGTCGTGCGAGAGCTGGGCCGGACCGTGGTGCTCACCACCCACGACATGGGCGACGTCCAGCGGTTGTGCCGGCGACTGCTGTTGATCAACGGCGGCAGACTGGTCTTCGACGGCGACGTCGAGGAGCTCGAGCGGCGCACCGGCGCGACGCGCGACCTCTGCGTGGTCTTCGCCCGCCCCACCCGCGCTCCCGTGCTGCCCGGTTGCCTCCTGGTCGAGCAGAGCGGTGCCGAGGCTCGCTACCGACTGGCCGGCGACGCCGAGCCGGAGCGGGTGCTCAGGGCGCTCACCGCGTCCGCGCCGGTCGCCGACTGCTCGTTCCGCAAGCGCAGCCTCGAAGAGCTGATGCGCGATGTGTACCAGGGGACGTCGGAGCTGGTCGCGGCGGACCGGCGCGCGTCGTGACGGCGGGCGGCTTTCGAACCGGGAGCCCGTGGCGGCTGCTCCGGTTGGGACCGGCGGTGGAGCTCGCCGACCGCGGCAGGCTCTACGCGACCGCGTTCGGCATCACGGTGCAGATCTTCCTGTACTGGGTGCTGTGGACGACCCTCTACGACACGGGGTCCGGGATCCAGGGCGGAATGACGCTGGAGCAGGCGGTGTCGTACTCCGCGCTCGGCGTGCTGATCAGCCGAACCCGCGTGCTGACCAGGGATTCCGTGTACCGCGCGGTCACCGACGGCGCGATCGTGTACTGGTTCACCCGTCCGATGGCTCCCGGCCGGTACTTCTTCCTGCGCTCGGCGGGAGAAGCCCTCTACGGCAGCGCCCTCGCGCTCGTCGGCGCGGTGGCGTGCGGGTTCCTCGGTCTGGTCACCGCGCCGTCATCGCCCGGGGTGCTCGCGGTCACGCTGATCAGCCTGGTGCTCGGCCAGGTCGTGCAGTACTACCTGACCCTCCTCGTCGAGGTGTCGTGCTTCTGGTTCACCACGAACCGCGGGCTCAGGAGCCTCAACACCTTCGTGCAGGACCTCTGCTCGGGCGCCATCGTGCCCATCTGGTTCTTCCCGCCCTGGTTCATCAGCGTCAACCAGCTGCTCCCGTTCCAGGCCACGCTCAACCTGCCCGTCTCGGTCCACATCGGACGCATCACGCCCGCGCAGACCACGACGATCCTGCTGGTCCAGGCGGGGTGGGGCGTGCTGCTGGCGCTGCTGTCGCGGGTGCTGTGGCACGCGGCGTCCCGACGGCTCGTCATCTCGGGAGGCTGACGTGGTCGACGACGTGTGGACGCCCGCCCCACCGACCCCGCGCAACCCCCTCACGTTGATCTGGCGGCTCACCCGGGCCAACCTGCGCGTGCGGCTGCGCTTCCGGATGGACCTGTTGCTGTCCTTGCTCTACGCCGCGTTGTTCCAGTTGAGCGCGTTGACCTTCGCGGTCGTCGTGCTGCAGCAGTTCAACTCGCTCGGCGGCTGGACGGCGCCGGAGGTGATGCTGGTGGCCGCCCTGCGGGTGCTGAGCCACAGCGTTCACCTCTTCCTGTTCAAGAACCTGTCGCGGGTGCCGGAGATGGTGCGGGTCGGCGAGTTCGACGTGGTGCTGCACCGGCCTGTCTCCCCGTTGCTCCAGGTGCTGCTGCGGGAGTTCCACGTCTCGGTGTTCGGCGATCTCGCGGTCGCGATCGTGCTGTTCACCACGGCGCTGCAGTTGCTCGACATCCAGTGGACGCTGCCGCTGCTGCTGTTCCTGGTGGCGGCGGTGATCGGCGCCGCGCTGCTGGAGGGGGCGATCCAGCTCGTCATGGCGTCGTTCGCGTTCCGGACCGAGGCGTCGGACATCCTGATGACCTGGACGGACAACCTGATCACCGCCTTCGCCAACTACCCCATCGGCATCTTCCCGATGCTGCTGCGGATCGGTTTCATGACGGTCTTCCCGATCGCCTTCATCGCGTTCTTCCCCGCGTCCGTCATCCTCGGACGTGCGGGTGACGGACCTGCGCCCGCGTTCATCGCCCACGCGGTACCCTTGATCGACTTGATTGCCTTCGCGGCGGCGTGCTGGTGGTGGCTCCACAGCGTGCGTGGCTACCAGAGCAAGGGCGGCTGACGCGCGTGCGGCCCGGTGCCCGAGGAGAGGCAGGAGGAACACGCCGGTATGGCAGACGTCGACGAGCAGGTTCACGAGGTCGTCGAACTGGTGCGGCGCGAGCGCGGTGTGGCGCTGACGCTGGTGGGCAGGTTCGCCACGGGCGACGAAGGCGCCTACGAGGTGACCGGCCCGGACGGCGCCCGGTTGGTGCTCAAGTGGTTGCCCTGGGGGCGGGAAGCCCGGCATGCCGAGGAGCACGTGGAGCCCGCGCTGGCGAGGCTGCGGGCGGCGGGCTGCCCGATTCCGCGTCAGGTCGCCGCCGGGCGGGTGGGCGAGTGGTGGTTCGAGCTGCAGGAGTACGTGGCGGGCAGCCCGGTCGAGCACGTCGACGGCGTCACGCTGGAGCAGTTGATCGCGGTGGTCGACCGCGAGCGGGGCGCCGGTTCGGGGACCGGCGGGGACTGGTGGGACCTCGTCCTGGGAGGGCTGGTCGAGGACCGTTCGCCGCTGTGCCGGCCTTCGGCGCTGGTGGGGTGCGAGCCGCCGGTTGCCGAGCTGCTGTCCCGCCTGCGCACGTCGGCCGCCGCGGTTCCGCTGCCCGACCGGACCCCGGACGACCTGGTCCACTTCGACTTCGGGCCTGCCAACGTGCTCGTCGACGGTGGTCGGGTGACGGCGGTGCTGGACTGGCAGTCGTGCCGCACCGGTGACGCCTCCTACGACCTGATGACCGTCGACTGGGACCTGGCGGCCTGGCCGAAGGCCGGGCCAGGGGTCCGGGACCGACTGGCGGAGGAGATCCTTCGCACGACCGACCGCGGCGCACTGGCCGTCTACGCGGCGCACTGCGTGTTGCGCAACCTCACCTGGGCGAGCGGGACCGAGTGGTCCGAGCACGTCGTGACCACCGGCCACGAGTTCCTGGACCGCTGGGCCCGCGCCTGAGCTCACCGGGCGGGTGAGCCCGCGAGCACACCGTCCAGCTCGGTCAGGACCTCGTCGACGGTGATGCGCGCCAGTCCGGGGTCCACCTCGTCGGCGAAGGCGTCCCCGGTCACGCCGTGCCACAGCACCCGGTGACGGGACTCCCGTGCGGGCGGACCCCACACGGCCGGCGCCGACGGGCCGAACAGCAGCACGGACGGAGTTCCCAGTGCCGTCGCCAGGTGCGCGGGACCCGAGTCGGGCGCGACGACGGCGACCGCCGCCGCGACGACGGCGGCGAGGTCCAGCACGTCACCGGTCGCGCCGGCGAGCACAGCACCGTCGTCCACGCCCGCCTGCCGGGCGATCTCCCGCGCCTGCGCCACCTCGTCCGCGCCGTGGCCGGTGATGACCGGCCGGTGGCCGTTGCGCCGCAACCAGCGCGTCACCTCCACCCACCGCTCCAGCGGCCACCGACGCGCGCCGTAGGCGGCTCCTGGTGCCACGAGCACCGCGCCCACGGCCCGTTCGGGAGGCTCGCGGTCCGGCGCCGGGAGGCGGAACCGGCTGGGATCGGCGGGAATGCCGGACTCGCTGAGCATCCGGCACCACTTGGCCATCTCGTGCTCACCGGGCCGCCACGCCGGGCCCGCCACCCCCGCCTCGGCGTTGCCGAAGGCGATGTGCCGTGCGGCGGGAAACCCGCTCAGCAGCATCCGGTGGCTGCCCGGTCCACGTCCCTGGAGGTTGACCACCACCGCGGCCTCCTCGATCGGCGGACGCGTGAACGGCGTGCACGTGATCGTGTGGCGCTGCGTGTCGACGACCTCGTCGACGGCCCCGGTCAGCTCCGCCAGCGGCGCCCACACGGCCGGGGTGACGAGCACCCGGTGGTGGTCGGGAAAGCTGTCGGCCAGCGCCCGCAGCGCGGGCACGACCACGAGCAGGTCCCCGAGGCCGTACGGCCGGTAGGCGAACAGCACCGGTTGGCGCGGCATGGCGATCCCCGATTCGGTCGGCAGGTGAGGGCCGGTTTCCACCCGTGCCCGTCACGGCATTATGGGCGAGTCGCCTGCGGTCGCGAAAGGTACTGACAATGGGCGTCGTGCACGGTTGCGGCACTATTTCGACTGCTGCACGATGGACCGTGCCCGGTGTTGCTTCCCCTTTCCGTTTCAGTCGGGACGTGTGCGCCGCCTGCCGTCACCGGTCCGGGCACCGCCGAACAGAGGAGAGTTCACCACGATGCTCGTTCTCGGTCTGAGCTGCTGCTTCGGGGATCTGGAGCATGACTTCATCCCTGGTCTGCCGACGTGGTTCTACCACGATTCCGCCGCCGCGCTCGTCCGCGACGGCGTGCTGCTGGCGGCGGTCGAGGAAGAGCGGCTCAATCGCATAAAACACACGAACAAGTTCAGCAGGCGGGCCGCGCGCGCCTGCCTCGACCACGCGGGCGTCACATTCGAGGAAGTCGATCTGATCGCGTTCTTCTTCTGCGAGGACCACACCGACCGGGAACTGGGCGTGCAATACGTCGAACACCCCGAAGTGCCGGTCCGCTGGTGCCGTTCGCTGATCGTCGAGCAGCTCGGCGCGGAGTTCGGCGCGACCGTGGACCCGGAGCGCGTGGTCTTCGTCAAGCACCACCTCGCGCACGCGCGGTCGGTCTTCCACCACTCCGGGTTCGACGAGTCGCTGGTGGCGGTCGTCGACGGCAACGGGGAGAACGAGTCGCTCACCTTCTTCCACGGCGAGGGGCACGAGCTGCGGGCGCTGCACTCGCTGCCCATCGCCAAGTCCATGGGACACCTGTACCTGCAGTCCGTGGAGCTGTTGGGCTACAAGCGGTTCGACGAGTACAAGGTGATGGGGCTCGCCCCGTACGGCGACCCTTCCACGTACCTGCCGGTGTTCGACCAGCTCTACGAGCTGCTGCCCGACGGCGGGTACGAGTTCGACTGGCGCCGCCTGCAGCGGCACTTCCTCGACGCCGGTTTCGCGCCTCGCCGCAAGGGCGAGCCGTTCGACCAGCGCCACCGCGACTTCGCCGCGGCGTTGCAGCAGACGTTGGAGACGATCGTGCTGCACGTCGTCCGGCATTGGCGCGAGACGACCGGGCTGCGGCGGCTGTGCGTGGCCGGCGGGGTCGGCCACAACAGCACGCTCAACGGGCGTCTGCTCTCCTCCGGCCTGTTCGACGAGGTCTTCGTCGACCCGGCCGCGCACGACTCCGGCGCCGCGGTCGGGGCGGCGTTCGAGGTCGCCCGGCAGCACTCGCCGCGCACGTTCAGCCCCGAGCCTCTCCGCACGGCCTACCTGGGGCCGGAAGCCGTGCCCGGCGGCGACGCGGCGAAGGGGTTGGAGCGCTGGTCGGCGCTGGTGGAGTTCGAGCAGGTCGACGACATCGCGGCCACCGCGGCCGAGCTCCTGGCGAGCGGTTCGGTGATCGGGTGGGTCCAGGGCCGCTCCGAGTTCGGGCCGCGCGCCCTGGGCAACCGCAGCATCCTCGCCGATCCGCGGCCGAGGTCCAACCAGGACCGCGTGAACGAGATGGTCAAGCTGAGGGAGTCCTACCGGCCGTTCGCCCCGGCCGTGCTCGCCGAGCGCGCGGCGGACTACTTCGACCTGCCGGCGACCAGGGCGCGGTTGGACTTCATGTCCTACGTCGTCAGGGTGCGCCCGGAGGTCAGGGACGAGCTGGGCGCGGTGACCCACGTCGACGGGACGGCCCGCGCGCAGACCGTGCGGCGTGCGGACAACGAGCGCTTCTGGGACCTGATCCACGGCTTCGGTGAGCTGACCGGGGTGCCCGTGGTGCTCAACACCTCGTTCAACAACCACGCCGAGCCGATCGTGCAGACCCTCGACGACGCGGTGCGCTGCTTCCTGACGACCGGGTTGGACGCCCTCGTGATCGACTCCGTCGTGGTGCGCCGCAAGCCGGACGACTGGCGCGCGTTCCTCGGGCTGCGGGTCGTGCTCGCGCCGACCGTGTCGGTGATCAGCAGTCACGACGCCGGTCCCGCCGGCCACCGTGCCCGGCACGAGGTGCGGTTCACCTACACCGGCGGCAAGACCAAGCCGATCACCGCCGAGTTGGCCGAGTTCCTGCGCCACTCCGAACCACCCACGCCGGGCGGGTTCGCGGCGGGCGGCGCCGTGGCGGACGACGGGCGCGAGCTGGTCGCCCGGCTGCGTGAGCTGTGGCAGGACCGGTTCGTCGACATCGTGCCCGACGACGACCTGCGCTGACCGCGAAGGCGGGTGGGACCCGGGAAGCGGGTCCCACCCGCCATCAGCCCTCGTTGGGATCGGTCAGGCGCAGGAGCTTGAACGCCTCACCGTGCCCGAACCCGAGCCCGGCCGCCTGCCTGGCGAGCTTGCCGGTGATCCGCGCCCGGAACGCGGCGGTGTCCGATTCCTCGGTCCCGGGGTGGATCCCCATGGAGTTGCGGTACTGGCTGCGGTGCGCGAGCAGCGCCGCCAGCTTCGCGTCGAGGTGCTCGTCCACGTCCTCGACGTGGTCGGGCTCGTCGGCGTCCCACAGCAACATCGCCTCCGCCCGGTGCGGCGGCAGCCGCATCTCGGGGAAGTAGGTGTGGTCCGCCGCCGCGACCAGCGCGTCCGTCAGCAGGAACCCGGCTTCCCGGTGGTCGGTCTGGATCAGGTACCGCCGCCACGGGTCGTGCCCGAGCAGCACGGTCGGCCGACACAGGCGGATCCAGTGGGTCAGCTGCCAGCGCTGGCGCAGCCCGGCGGTCAGCTCGCCGTCCAGCCAGCCCAGGAAGCCGACGTTGTCCGCCTTCCCGCCCAGCGCCACCATGGCGTCCCGCTGTTCGGCCTGGCGGCGCGAGGCCAGCTCCAGGGGATCCGAGGCCGGGTCCCAGGTGCCCTTGGACCCGTCGGTGCAGATGACCGTGTGGATCTCGCTGCCCGCGGCCGCCCACTTGGCCAGCGTGCCGCCGGCGCCGTACTCGACGTCGTCCGGGTGCGCGCCCACGGCCAGCACCCTGGCGGGCGCCGGGAGCCCGTGCGACGGTCGACCGGGGGTTGTGCTCTGGTGGGGCATGGTCCTCCTGTCCGGTTCGAGGGTCAGCCGATGGCCGCGCGCCAGCGGTGCAGCGCGGCGACGTTGCCGAGGGTGTCGTCCAGCGAGACGACCGGCGACTGCGTGCGTCCCGTGGCGAGGCACTCGGCCACGTGGTCGGCCTCGCCCGCGAACAGCGGCAGGTCCGCCACGGCCGGGATCACCTCGCTGCCCCCGGCCGTGAGCAGCCGCACCGCGCCGCTGTCTGCCGTCTGGTCGGCGGTCAGCACGTCCGCGGGGCGACCGCCGGACCAGGGATCCGTGACGACGAGCGCGCCCGCGGTCCCCTCGACCCGCAGCCCCCGTTCGGCGGGCGCGGTCAGACCGGCGCTCAGCTGGGCGACGACACCGGTCGGGAAGCGCAGCAGCGCGGACGCCGACTCGTCCACCCCGGTGGGGCCGATGTGCCCCGCCGCGGCGAGCAGGTCGGGCTCCGCGTGCGACCGTCCCTCGACCGCACCCGCGATCAGCCGCGCCATCGACATCGGGTAGCACCCGAGGTCGTGGATCGCGCCGCCGCCGAGCGCCGGGTCGAACAACCGGTGGCCGGGGTCGCGGGCGGCGTCGATGGTGAACGACGCTCGGATCAGTCGCACGTCGCCGAGCACGCCCTTGGCGACCAGATCGGCGACGAGCCGGGTTTGCGGGTGGAGCCGGTACATGAACCCCTCCATGAGGAAGGTGCCCGACCGGGTGGCCGCTGCCACCAGCGCCCGTGCTTCGTCGGGGTCCACCGCGAGCGGCTTCTCGCACAGGACCGCTTTGCCCGCCTCGATCGCCCGCAGCACCCAGCGCCCGTGCTCGGTGTGCGGAACGGCGACGTGGACGGCGTCGACGTCCGGGTCGGCCAGCAGCTCTTCGGGGGTGCGGTGCGCGACGGGCACGCCGAACTCCGCGGCGAACCGAGCCGTGCGCGCGGGATCACGTCCGGCCACGGCGTGCGGACGGCTCGCCTCGGCCCTGGCCAGGTCCGAGGCGAACAGCGTCGCGGCGTACCCGGTGCCGATGATCCCCCAGCGGAGCCGGGTCACGGCGTCACCTGGTCGGCGGCGTGGACGAGGCCCGCCGTCCGCGTCTTCTCGGCGACGACGTCGGCGAGGATCTCCGGGAGCGTGCGGCTGGGCCGCCACCCGGTGAGGGCGGTGAGCCGGGTGGTGTCCGGAACCCTCCTGCGCATGTCCTCGAAGCCCACCGGGTACGCCTCGTCGTACGGGACCAGGCGGACGGTCGACGAACTGCCCGCCGCCCGGACCACCTCCCTGGCCAGGTCCAGGATGCTGATCTCGTGCTGGGAGCCGACGTTGAAGACCTCGCCGACCGCACCGGGACTGTCCAGCAGCAGCAGGAAGGCGTCGACCACGTCGGCGACGTGCGCGAAGCACCGGGTCTGCTTCCCGTCGCCGTGCACGGTCAGCGGGTCGCCGCGCAACGCCTGGTCGACCAGGCTCGGGATCACCATGCCGTAGGACCCGCTCTGCCGTGGGCCGACGGTGTTGAACAACCGCACCGTGACCGTCTCCAGACCACGCTCGCGGTGGTAGGCGGCGGCGAGGATCTCGTCGACCGCCTTGGCCGTGCTGTACGCCCACCGCGCCACCGTCGGGCTGCCCAGCACGCGGTCGGCGTCCTCGGACAGCGGGAGGTCGCCGTTCTTGCCGTAGATCTCCGAGGTGCTGACCACCACGACCTTGCGCCGGTAGCGGTGGGCGGCCTCGATGACGATCTCCGAACCGCGGATGTTCGTGGTGAACGAGTGCAGCGGCTGCTCGATGATCAGCCGCACGCCGACCGCCGCGGCGAGGTGCACCACCACGTCGCACCGGTGGACCAGCTCGTCGACGACCAACTCGTCGAGCACCGACCCGCGCACGAACTCGAAGCGCGGATCGCGCGCCGCCGCTTCGAGGTTGACCGCGCGGCCGGTCGACAGGGTGTCCAGCGCGGTGACCTGGTCGCCCCGCGCCAGCAGCGCGTCGACCAGGTGCGACCCGATGAAGCCCGCGCCACCGGTGATCAGGTACCGCAATGGCCTGCTACCGGCCGATGACGCAGTCGTTCGACTGTCTGGTGCCATGCTCCACCTCTTCGGAAGGCCGGGGGTGACGATTCAGGTGCGCGCCGCCCTGGCGACGGCGCGCGCGACGAACGACTCGTAGAGGTCCGGTCGGTCGGGAGCCTCCTCGGAGATCGGGGCCCAGCCCACGGCCGCCGCGATGTCCCAGTAGGGGTCGTACTCCGAGTTGTCCCCGGACACCGCCCGGTAGGCGTCGAGGAACCGCTCGGCGACGTCCGGACCGACCGTGCACAGGTTCTCCCGGCAGTGGCCGATGTCCGCGTGCGGGTGTCCCGCGCTCGCGTTCGCCCAGTCCACGACGCCTTGGACGGCGTTGTCGAGCCAGAGCACGTTGCCGGGGTGGTAGTCCCGGTGGATGAACGAGCTGCCCTGCGGCACGGGTCCGATGTGGATGGCGATCGCCCGCTCCCACATGGCGGGGTCCTTCGCCCAGAACGGCGGGCGCAGCTGCACGTCCGCGAAGTACGGGCGGTAAGGGCGCAGGGCCCTGTTCACCGGTGTGCTGTGGATGCCGGGTAGCGGTTCGGCGAGCCCGCGCAGGTAGTCGGCGAGTTCGGCGGCCGGCGGCGGCTTGCGCGGCTCGCCCGGCAACAGCGTCATCAACACGGCGGGCACGTCGCACTCGTCCCCCGTGACGTCGGCGGCGACGAGTCGGGGCGCCGGCACGGGTCCGCCGTCGAGCAACCGGAGCGCGTTGGTCTCGTAGCCGGGCGGATCGCCCTCGGAGGCCAAGTACTCCGGCCGGACATAACGCCGCAGCACCAGCCGGATCGCCGCACCGGACGCGGTGCGTGCGGTCAAGGCGTGCACCGCTGACGTGCTTCCGGCCAACGGTCGCACGTCGAGCACGTCCGATCCACGTCCGACCGCCTTGCGCACCCAGTCCAGCGCGCGTGCCGGCGGGGCGTCGGTGAGTTCCGGCTTCACGACGCCTCCACGACCGCTGCCCGGGGATCCGCGAAGTCGGCGGGAACGAGCGACCTCGCCAGGCTCAGTGCCGTGACGGTGACGTGCCCGGCGGCCAGCAACGCCGCGTCGGTCGGTTGTCCGCCCGGCGGTGGATCGACGCCGGGGCGCATGTCGAGCCGCGCGACGCCGTCGAGGTCGACCAGGTCGAGCACGGCCACGGGCGCGATCGCGGTGTCCCGCACCGCGCGCAGCCGGTCCGACGGCACATCCGGCACGTTGACGTTGAGCACCAACGGCTCGTCCAGCGAGACCAGGGTCGGCACGAGGTCGACGACCACCCCGACCGCGGTGCCCCAGTGCCGGCGCCGGACTTCCTTGTTCGGGTCCACGCCGAGGTGCCAGTGGCCGTCCAGGCTCACCGCCAGCGCCCGGACTCCCCCGATGGCCGCGGTCAGCGCGGCGCCCACGGTGCCGGAGTGGAGCAGGCCGACGCCGATGTTCGGACCGCTGTTGATCCCGGAGAACACCACGTCCGGGCGCGGTCCGCAGGCGCCGGTCAGGGCGACCAGCACGGCCAGCGCGGGAGGACCGGCGACGGCGTAGGTCGGGACCCCGGCCAGGCCGGGCAGTTCCACCGCTCGTGGGCGGAGATCACCGGTGCGCGTGCCCGGGTTGATCGCCGTGCCGGCGCCGCTCCAGTCCGCGGCCGGGGCGACGACGACCACGTCGTCGAACTCCGCGGCCAGCGCGTCGGCGAGGGCGTGCAGGCCAGGTGCCGCCACGCCGTCGTCGTTCGTGATCAGTGCGCGCATGGATCCCCGTTCCTGGGCTCGTCGGCAGCGGCGAGTGCCGGTGGCAACGCGGGCTCGACCTGGTCCGCGCGGCGTCCCGCTCCTCGATCGACTATTCAGAACACCGCGCCGCCGCTGCAATAGTTCACCCGGATCGGCAAGCGAACCGAGGAGGCCCCGTGGACCTGATCAGTCGTCAGCCAACCGGGAAGTGGCCGGGTGTCACCGATTCGAGGCGGATGCTGGCCCGTGCCGAACGCGTGGACGCCAGCTTCACCGGCAGGCCGGGCGTGCTGGGGCGCGACTTCGCCGAACCCGTGTACCCGGTCTTCGCCCGGCGGGCGCGCGGCGCGCGCGTGTGGGACGTCGACGGCAACGAGTACCTGGACTTCATCCTGGGATTCGGCAGCGTGGTGCTCGGTCACGCCGACCCCCGCGTGGAGTCCGCGGTCAAGTCAGAACTGGCCGACGGCGTCGCCCGCAGCCTGCACACCCCGACCCAGCTGCGGCTGGCCGAGCTGCTCGTCGAGACGGCGCCCGGGGCCGAGATGGTGTCGCTGCACCGCACCGGGTCCGACGCGACCGCCGTCGCGGTCCGGCTCGCGCGGGCGGCGACCGGGCGTGCGCACGTGCTGCGCTGGGGCTACAACGGGTGGCACGAGTGGTGCGCGCCGAGGACCAACGGGCTCGTCCCCGGCGCCGCAGACCACGTCGAAACGTTCGAGTACAACGACATCGCCGGGCTGCGCCGCCGGGTCGCGGAGATCGGTGACGCCCTGGCGTGCGTGGTGATGATGCCCTACGAGATCGAGGAACCCGCCCCGGGCTACCTCGCCGCGGTCGCGGAACTGACGCGGTCCCGCGGCGCGCTGTTCATCCTGGACGAGGTGCGCTCCGGGTTCCGGATCGCGCCGGGCGGCGCGCAAGAGCACTTCGGCGTCCGCGCGGACCTCGTCGCCTACAGCAAGGCCATGGGCAACGGGTACGCGGTGTCCGCAGTGGCCGGTCGTCGCGACATCATGGTCCACTCCAGGCGGATCTCCAGCTCGTCCACCTTCTACCGCAGCTCCGACGCGATGGCGGCGGCGGTGGCGACGATCGACGTGGTGCGCACCGGCGAGACGTCCGCGGTGCTGTGGGAGCTCGGCCGCCGGCTCCAGGCGGGCATCGCCGCGGCAGCCGCCGACTGCCGGATCCCGGCGCGGCCGATCGGCTTGGCCCCCACGCCGTGGCTCGAGTTCCACTACGAGGACGATCGGATCAACCAGGTCGCGTCCCAGGCGTTCTACGCCACGACGCTGCGCGAAGGGTTGCTGCTGCACCCGAGCCACCACTGGTTCGTCTGCGAAGCGATGCGGGAGCGGGACATCGACCAGGCGGTGGCGGCGATCCACGCCGGTTTCTCCGCTGCTGCCGCAGCCGTGCGACAGCTGTGACACCGACGAGGCCGTGCGGGGTCGAACCGCGCCGCACGGCCTCGTCGGTGGGCTCAGCCCGCGCTGGCGCAGAGCTGCTCGTCCTCGGCCTTGGTCCGCACCCGGTCGAGCATCGCCAGCCACCCGTCCCGCAGCAACCGCGACGCCTGCCCCCAGCCGGGCAGCGACCGCACCGCCTCCCTGGTCGCGGCCTCCAGCGACCGCCGCTGCTCCTCCGAGCGCAACAGGCGGACCGTGCCGTCGATCGTGCCCTGGTCGTCCTCGGCCACGACCATCGCCGCCCGCGCCTCGTCGGGCAGACCCTGCGCGCCGATGGGCGTCGTGACGACCGCGCACCCCGCCGCCAGCGCCTCCAGGATCTTCACCTTCACGCCGCCACCGATCCGCAGCGGGGCCAGGAACACGTCGGCCGCGGCCAGGTGCGGCCCGACGGACTCCACGGGGCCGGTGACGGTGATGCCGGGACGGCGCGACGCGGCGGCGACCAGCCAGCCCGGCGGATTGGCGCCCGTGAGGACGAGGTTCGCCTCGGGCACCCGGGACCGGATCGCGGGCCAGATCCGGTCGCAGAGCACCCTCGCCGCGTCCGCGCTCGGCTCGTAGCCGAAGTTGGCCAGGTACAGCACTCGCGGGCCGGTCCCGAGCTGCGGCAACGGGTCCGCCACGTGCGGCTCCCGACGGACGTGGTCGGCTCCGTCGGGCGTCCACCGCACGACCGCGTCGGGCAGCCGTGCCTTGATGTGGACGAGGTCGTCGAGGCTGACGGCGCCGCACGCGTCGGCCCGGGACCACGCGGTTTCCTCCTCACGGCGGTCCGACGGGGAGGGTTCGGCGGAGGCGAGCAGGCAGCGCTGCTCCTCCAGCAGGTACTCCACGTTCTGCGTGCCGAGGAACACCGGCACCCGGCAGTCCAGAGGGACGTGTTGCATCAGGTAGTAGCCCTCAACGTGCACCACGTCGAAGTCCGTCGCGGCCAGCTTCGCCGCGATCAGCGCGCGCATGCCGGGGCAGCGGTGCCTGCGCACCTTCTCCGGTGCGGTGTCGGAGTCGACGGGCCGCGAGGCGGGCAGGATCGAGACCGAGGCGCAGTGCCTGACCGCCTCGGCCTCGTGCGCACGGTCCTGCTCGTAGGTCTTCGACACCACGAGCAGGTGCACGTCGGCGTGCTCGGCGAGCTGTCTGATCAGCTCGGCGTCGCGCAGCCGTCCACCGCTGTGCGCCGGGAACGGCAGATGACAGGTCAGGTACAGCACTCGAAGCCGCTCTCGGCGCCAGGCCATCGTCCCTCCTCTGTGGAAATCGGTTCACCTCGTCAGCGGAACCGGACCAGGTGCGACCCGACCGCGATGGCGTCCACACCCATCTCCCGGCACATGTCGACGGCCTCGGCCGGCGTGTTGGCGATGGGCTTGCCCGCGCTGTTGAGGGAGGTGTTGATCACCAGCGGCAGTCCGGTCCGCCGCTCGAAGGCCCGCAGCAGCGCGGCGTAGTGCGGCGCGCTGTCCCCGTCGACCACCTGCGGTCGGGCGGAGCCGTCCACGTGCACCACGGCGGGCACAGCGGGACGGACCTCCGGTCGCACCTCGGCGGCGACGATCATGAAGGGATTGGGCACACCGGCGAAGAACCTGCTGTAGTGCTCGCGGAGCACGCTCGGCGCCAGGGGCCGCCACACCTCACGGCCCTTGAGCTGGTTGATCCGCACCAGGTGATCCCGCCTGCGCGGGTCGCCGAGCAGGCTGCGCGCGCCCAACGCCCGGGGCCCCACCTCGCCGCGACCCTGGCACCAGCCCAGCACCGCGCCCGCGGCCAGCAGGTCCGCGGCGCGCTCGGCCAGCTCGAGGACGCCGAGCTCCTCGGACTCCAGCCCCCGGTCGCGCAGCGCGGTGGCCACCTCCTCGTCGGTGAAGCCCGGCCCGAGGTACGCGTGCGTCATCGGCTCCGGGGAGAACAGGTCCGGACGCGCGGTCCTGCTGACCTCGAGCGCCGCGCCGAGGCCGACCCCGGCGTCGTGCGACATCGGCTGGACGAAGATCCGCTCGAACGGGCCCTCGCGGGCGATGCGCCCGTTGGCGGTGCAGTTGAGCGCCACCCCACCGGCCAGCGCCAACGACGTCAGCCCGGTCGCGTCGTGCAGCTCGCGGCACAGCTCGAGGATCGTCGTCTCCAACGCGTCCTGCACCGACGCGGCGAAGTCGGCGTACGCCATCGGCTCCCCGGTGATGCCGGATTCGTACGGGAAGCAGTGCTCCGCGAAGTACTCGAGCAGTTGCGTGGTGCGTTGCGGGGGCAGCGCACGACCGCGTTCGGTGGCACCGGGCACACCCCGCCACTCCGGGCCGTGCCCGGTGTGGCGCAACGCCACGTCGTACTTCGGCCGGCCGTAGGAGGCCAGCCCCATGAGCTTGCCCGCCGTGCCGTCCTTGGAGTACAGGCCCGCGTACTGGGTCGCGATGCGGTACCACAGGCCCAGCGAGTGCTCGATGCCGTGCTCCCGCAGCACCTCGAACCCGTCCGGACCGCCGCGGAGCAGGGTGGTGGCGGTGTCCTCGCCGCGGTTGTCCATGACCAGCACCGCGGCCTCCTCGAAGCCGCTGGGCCAGAAGGTGCTCGCCGCGTGCGCGATGTGGTGCGGGACCGGAACCAGCGGCGGACGCGTCCCGTCGCCGAAAACCGACTCGGGGAACAGCCGGTCGGGGTCGTCGTAGGGCAGGACTTCGGGGCGCTCGGCCTCGGTCAGGTCCATCCAGGCGGCCAACCGGTCCATGTCCGAACCCAGCGCGACCGCGTCGAGGTCTTCGAGCTTGTACCCGGCGTGGTCCAGGCAGGCGCGCAGCGCCTCGACCGGTGGCTCGTCGATCGCGCGCTTGCGGCGGCTCACCCGCTCCTGCTCGACCACGACGACCACCTCGCCGCCGCGCACCAGGCAGGCGGACGAGTCGTGCGCGCCGTGGTTGAGCCCGGCCACCAGGAAGTCCGCACCGCGCGCGCCGTCGTTCAGTTCGCTCATGGGTTCCTCACCGTCGTGCCGTCGGTTGGCTGATCCGGCCCACCCGGCGGCGTGCGGCGGGCGGACAGGAAGTCGAGGACGTGGTCGGTCTCGGCGAACTCGCACCGGGCGGGCAGCCCGGCGAACGTGGTCCGCTCGAAGTGCCGCGCCACGGCGGACAACCGCAGCGGGTCGGCGCACTTGGACGTGTTCCACCCCACCACCAGGAGCCCGCCCGGCGACAGCACCTCCCGGCACTGCTCGAGCGCCAGCTCCTGAGCGGGCCCGGTGTCGACGCCCCATCCCAGCACGCCGTTGAGCAGCACGCAGTCGAACCAACCGGCCGGGAAGCGTTCGGACACGGCGCAGATGTCGCCCGACCAGTGCCGGTCGCCACCCCACGCCGCGGCCTCCGGGTCCTTGTCCATCGTCCAGAACTCCGTGTCGCCCCACGGGTAGTCGAGGTGGTACGTGCGGGTGTCCGGCACCCGGCTGGTGCCGACGAACAGCACCCTGCGGTGCCGCGCCGCGGCGATGCCGGGCAGGATCCGGCGTTCGAGCAGGCGGCGGTCGGGAACCCGGCGCATCGCCCACCCGGCGAACGCGGGCACGACGGGTGCGTGGAACCGTTGCGGGGTCAGGAGGTCCACCGCTCGGACCACCCGGTGGTAGGTGTCGATGTGCATCGTGGTCGGCTCCCAGCGGGTCAGCGTCGGTGCAGTCGTTGGTAGATCCCGGCGATGCGCCTGCCGACGGCGTCGATGCCGTACTCCGCGGCCGTCGCCCGGGCGATCTCCTCCGGGGAGCCGACGTCCGCGCGGTCGACGAGCCCGGCGATCGCGTTCGCCATCAACCCCGGTTCCCAGAGCGGCACCAGCCGCCCGTTGCGCGGGGTGATGTAGTCCTGGGGGCCGCCGCAGCGGGTGGCCACCACCGGGGTGCCGCACGCCAGGGCCTCGATACCGGCGACGCAGAAGGTCTCGAAGTCGCCGGCCACCACGGCGACGTGCGCGGCGGCGACGAGCGGCGCGAAGTCGGCCTTGTGCTGCCTGCCGTGGAACCGAACGGCGTCGGCCAGCCGCAGGTCGGCCGCCATCGCGCGGAGGCGGCCCAGCTCCGGGCCTTCGCCGATGACGTCCAGGTGCGGGTTCAGACCGCGATCGCGCAGCAGAGCGGTGGCCTGGAGGACTTGGTCGACGCCCTTGTAGTCGACCAGCCGACCGGTCGTGATCAGCCGCAGGCGGCCGTCCTCGGTGGCCGTCGGGCGCAGCCCGGGGTGGAACACGGTGGTGTCGACGGGGTTGGGCACCACCAGGACCCGTGCCCGCGGGGTGAGGTCCTTGATGGCCCTGCGCAGCTCGCTTCCGACGGCGAGGACGGCGTCGGCCCCTTGGTAGACTGCCGCCGCCGACCTGCGCTGCCCCGGAGGCAGTGGCCGGGGGTCGAGGTCCATCACGCGCGACCACTGCTCGGTGACCACCAGCGGAACGGACAGCCGCTTCGCCGCGACCAGCGCCGGGACGCTTTTCGCGGCGATCTGCGCGTGCACGAGGTCGGGTTCGAATCCGCTTCGGCGAATCCGCCGCACTGCGTCGAGAACCGCTCTCACCCGACCGATCGGCCCCGTTCGAGCGCGCCAGGAGGCGGTGAAGACGGGAATTCCGTCCACGCGGGTCGGCGGTGCCGGTCCGGTCACCGGCGGCGCAATGTGCAGGACGGCCACGTCGTGGTGTTCGGCCAGGCCACGCACCTGCTCACGGACGAAGACACCGTCGATCGGGTGTTGCGGAGTGGGGTACCAGGGCGTTGCCACGAGAACCTTCACCGGCGCTCCAGTTCAGTTCTGCGAATTCTCGGTGAGCACTTGTTCAGCCACCGTGGAATCCACCGTAGCCCGAGCAAGGGTGTATGACTATCCCGTCGAGCGCTACGCGCTTCTGCTGTCGCAGTCGCACTCCATTCGCCGAGGGGAAAAGGCTGGATCATGCACATCAATAGCGAGCGGGTAGTGGTGATGGGTCTGGGGTACGTCGGATTGCCGTTGGCGGTGCGCGCCGCCCGGGTCGGGCACCGGGTGGTCGGCTTCGACCCGGACGAGTCGAGGGTGAAGTCCCTGGCAGCGGGGAAGTCCTACGTCGAGGACGTCCCGGATGCCGACATGAGGGAGCTCATCGGAAGCGGGTCGCTCTACCCGACCTCCGACGCGAGCGACTGCTCCGGCTTCGACGTCGCGCTGGTCACCGTGCCGACGCCACTGCGGGAGGGCCAGCCCGACCTCAGTTACGCCGAGGCCGCGGCCCGGACGCTGGGCGAGCACCTGCGTCCCGGCGCGTGCGTGGTGGTCGAGTCCACCACCTATCCCGGCACCACCGAGGAGGTCATCGCGCCGATCCTGGAGAAGGAGTCCGGGCTGACCGCGGGCGAGGACTTCGCGCTCGGCTACAGCCCCGAGCGCATCGATCCGGGCAACCGGGACTGGACGCTGGTCTCGACGCCGAAGGTCGTGTCCGGTGTGGACGCGGCGTCGCTCGACCGGGTCCACCGGTTCTACGACACCCTGGTCGAGCAGACCGTCCCGGTGGGCTCGACCAGGACGGCGGAGCTCGCGAAGCTGTTGGAGAACACCTTCCGGCACGTCAACATCGCGCTGGTCAACGAGATCGCGATGTTCTCGGACGGGCTCGGCGTCGACGTGTGGGAGGCGATCGACGCCGCCGCGACCAAGCCGTTCGGGTTCATGCGGTTCACCCCCGGTCCGGGTGTCGGCGGGCACTGCCTGCCGATCGACCCGTCGTACCTGTCGTGGCGCGTGGAGCGCACGTTGGGCAAGAGCTTCCGGTTCGTCGAGTTGGCCAACGACGTGAACCGGCACATGCCCGACTACGTCGTCGGCCGCGTCACCGCGGCGCTGAACCGGCGCGGCCTCGCGGTGCGGGGCTCCCGGATCCTGCTGTTGGGCCTGGCGTACAAGAAGAACACCGGTGACGCCCGCGAGTCGCCCGCCGTGCGCGTCGCGCAGCTGCTCGTGGACATGGGGGCGGACGTGGCGGGCGCGGACCCGCACGTGGTCGAGCCGTCCCCGCTCGACGGGGTGGTCCGGCGGGTCGACGGCACGGCGGGCGAACTTGCCTCCGCCGACCTGGTCGTCCTGCTGACCGACCACGACGAGTTCGTGCCGGACGAGATCACCCGGCACGCTCGGCACATCTTCGACTGCCGACGCCACCTGTCCGGTGAGCACGTCGAGCAGCTGTGACGCGGAGCCGGATCGGGTCGGGGTGTTCAACCCGGGAAGTCCCGGGTTGAACACCCCGGCTCAGCGGGACTCGCTGGAGATGGTGTTCCTGCGCTCCTCCAGTTGCTCCGAGAACTCCTGCCACGCGCCGGAACAACGTTGTGCGAGCACGGCGATGCCGTCGAGCCAGTGCGGTGGCACGCTGCTGAGCAACCGCTCCCGCACGTCCGCGTCGACCATCTGGAACTCGAGCCAGCGCAGCAGTGCCCGGCCCGGCTCGCTGAACCGCAGCGAGGGGTCCTGGCGCAGGCGTTGGAACAGCACGCGCGCGTTCGGCTCGGCGTGGATCGAGTCCCCGGGCCTCGGTCGGGGCACTTGCACGTCGGGCGCCGCGGCGGGGCGGCCGGTGGGCACGGGGCTGATGCCGCTGCGCACCCGCTTGCGCACGTCGGAGGCCGTGCCCAGCGAGATGCCCGCCTCCTGCGCGATCTGCCGGAGCGAGGCGTTCGGGTTCTCGGCCAGCAGTCGACCCGCCTCCTGACGTCGAGCGGCCGTGTCGATCGGGCGCACCCGCCCGTCCCGGCCGATCCGCGCGGCGGGCTCCGGCACGTCGGTCCAGCCACGGCGCTGCGCGGCCACGGTCTTGGGGTCCAGCCCCACCGCTTCGGCGATCGCGGCGTCGGACCACAGCGGGTTCGCCTTGGCGACGCGGTGCGCCGCCGCCGAGCGGTCGACCAGGGACAGCGGCAACCCGTGCGTGATGTTGATCTGAACGGCCAGCAGGAACGAGTCGTTCGCGTCGCCGTCGTAGAAGTGCACGTCGATCTCACGGTCACCGCGCAGCACCGCCGCGCGTAACCGGTGCCTGCCGTCTATCACCCGCAACGACCCCCGCTGCACCAGGATCGGCGGCAGCGGCTCGCTCAGGTTGGCCAGCAGCCGGACGTGCTCGTCGTTCTCCCCGTCGACCCGGGGCGAGTCGGCAAGCACCAGGGTGGCGATCGGCACCCTTGTGGGCGTCCTGCCGGTGGTGGGCGATGCCCGCGGCACGTCGTGCCTGGTCTGATTGCTCACGGCGTCAAGGTCGGCGGCGTTGGTCATGGCTGAGGCACTTCCACTTCCTCGTCGTCGTAGGGCAGGCCGGCCCGACCGATTCCCGCGCGACACCTGTTCAACGGCGCGAGGGCTCGGTCGTCCCGCCACCCGTTCTCTTGTTCCGAGTTCTGCTGGGGCAGCTGGTGGCGTTATTCGGCGAGATGTCCCTCGCCGGCCTGGTGCTGATTTCGTGCGAAACGATCACGGCCGGGTGTTCGTCGATCCGGGATCGCGACGACAACCTGGCGCCACGCCTCCGGCGGGAGGTCGGTCCGACGGTCTGCGGAACCCGGGTGGCACCGGCTCGTTCAGCTCCGGATCTCGCGATGCTCGCGGTCGGCACCGGCTGTGACCAGGCACGCCTGAGCTCTGATGATCACCGCGTCGCGGGAGCCCGACTCTCGGCCGGCCGCGGTCGACACCCCGCGCGCGGCGAACCACCCCGGTCGGCAAACTCAAGATCACGTGCAACGACCACGTGAAGTCAACCCCCCTTGACCACATTCCGGTATGTCCGATTTGACGTTACCTCACGTCTAAAAGGAGGGACAACCCGGTTCGCGCAGCGGTCTGAATATCCACCCTTTCGGAGTCACTTCGCAGAAAGCTCGCCAACAGAGCGAAGTCGACCTCGAGAAGCGGTCGACACAGCGGTGACCACGATAAGTCGATCATACCACGATCACTGCCTCGACAGCCGGACAGTCCCCCGAACACGCAGGCGGGAGGACATTCAGCCAGCCTATTCGATCGCGGTTCGATAATCATTCGATCATGATTCGACAGTGGGTCCGTAGGCGTCATCCGATCAACCTTGACAAGCGCCGTTCCGGACGCAGTAGGTTCGAGATCGTCTGAGCACTGGGGATTCAGTCAGCTTTTTATCGGAGGCGTTGTCCCGCGGCGGGACAACGCCTCCGATAACCCGGCGCAGCGTCCCGCAGATGGTGCGGTGATTCTGCGATGTCGCGCGCCGTCGCGGACGGCGACGAGTTCCGCGTCCACCGCCGCCGCTCCCCGACGGACTCACCGAGCGCTGTCCCGCCGGCAACCCGATAGCCCCGGTCGGCGAGTTCCGTCGTCCGCCCCCGTGCCCGCCGCCCGACGACAGGAGCAGACCTTGCCGTACACGCCACCGCTGACGCCGTTCATCAACCACGTCGCCGACCCGCTCGACCTGCCGTCGCGGGCGCCAGGCGACCCCGGGGCCGCCCGCGTGGTCCGCGCGACCGTGCTGGAGTCCGGGAACGGCCAGGTGACCATGCGCGCGGAGACCTCCGCCGGCGACCACCTCTTCGCCGCGGTGACCGCGACCGACGACTCGGTCGTCCGCGTGCGGCTGGCGCCGACGGCGGAGGTCCGCACCCGGTCCCAGCCCGCCATCGCCCTCGTCGAGGAACGCGTCGCGCGGGGCGCCTCCGTCACCGTCGACGACGGGCTGGTGACCGTCGACGCGGGCGGACTGGTGGCCGAGATCCGACTGGACCCGTGGCACCTGTCCTTCCGAGACGCCTCCGGCCGCGTTCTCGTCGCGCAGAACGGGGACGCCTCCGACGTCAGCTACCGGTTGCGAGTGCTGCCGTTCGGCCGGTCGACCACCGGTGACGGGCAGGTGATCGCCTACCACGAGACCTTCACCGCCGAGCCGGACGAGCACTTCTTCGGCCTGGGCGAGAAGTTCACCGCCTTCGACAAGCGCGGCCAGCGCGTCGTCAGCTGGAACTACG
This sequence comes from Actinosynnema sp. NPDC023794, assembly GCF_040639675.1. NCBI lineage: Bacteria > Bacillati > Actinomycetota > Actinomycetes > Pseudonocardiales > Pseudonocardiaceae > Actinosynnema > Actinosynnema sp. NPDC023794. Next base: position 108,182 of record NZ_JBFAFR010000023.1, read on the forward strand.
ACGCGTTCAGCTCGGAGTCCGAGCGTTCCTACAAGAACGTCCCGTTCTACATCTCAAGCCGCGGCTACGGCGTGCTGGTGAACAGCGGGATGGCGACCGAGTTCGACCTCTGCCACTCGATCCACACGTGCGCGCAGATCATCACCCCCGACGACCTGCTCGACTACTTCGTCATCGCCGGACCTCAGGTCCCGGACATCCTCCGCCGCTACCACCGGCTCACGGGAGCACCGCAGGTGCCGCCGAAGTGGGCCCTGGGCACCTGGATGTCGAACGGCTTCGTCCGCTCCGACCAGGAGCGGACGCTCGACGTCGCCCGCCGGATCCGGGAGCGGAACCTGCCGTGCGACGTGCTGCACATCGACGCGTACTGGCAGCGGCACGGGCTCTGGTCGCACATGGAGTGGGACGCGGAGCAGTTCCCCGACCCGAAGAAGCTCTTCACCGGCCTCGATGAGCTCGGCTTCCGCACCTGCCTGTGGATGAACCCGTACGTCAGCGTGGAGACCGAGGTGTTCGCCGAAGGGGACGCCAAGGGTTACTTCCTCAAGCGGCCGGACGGCTCGACCTACGTCGCGGACGTCTGGCACGGCTGGCAGGCGGCGTGCGGCATCACCGACTTCACCAACCCGGCGGCGACCGCCTGGTTCCAGGAGCTGCTCCAGCCGCTGCTGGACCAGGGGGCGACCCTGTTCAAGACCGACTTCGGCGAGGGCGTCCCGGTCGACGCCGTGGCCGCGAACGGGCTCACCGGCGAGGCGCTGCACAACGTCTACTCGCTGCTGTTCAACGACGCCGTCGTCGACATCACCGAACGGGTGGCCGGGCACCGGGTGGTGTGGGCGCGGTCGTCGTTCACCGGCGGGCAACGGCACTGCGGCCAGTGGGCCGGCGACACGAACGCGACCTACCCGGCGCTGGCCAGCACGTTGCGGGGCGGCCTCTCGTACGCGCTCAGCGGCGTGCCCTACTGGAGCCACGACGTCGGCGGGTTCACCGGCGCGCCGACCGCCGACGTCTTCGTCAGGTCGGCCCAGTTCGGCGCGTTCTCGCCGCTGCTGCGGTTCCACGGCAACGAGACCCGTTTCCCCTGGGACTTCCCCGCCGAGGCGGAAGCGCTGGTCGCCGAGGCGCTCCGCCTGCGCTACCGGCTCATGCCCTACCTGTACTCAGCCGTCGTCGCCGCCGCCGAGACCGCTGTGCCGGTGCTGCGTCCCCTCGTGGCGGAAGGGCTCGACGACCCCGGCGCCTGGTCCGCGGACCTGGAGTACCTGTGGGGTCCCGACATGCTGGTCGCTCCCGCGATCAACCAGGAGGGACAGCGCACGCTCTACCTGCCGCACGGTGACTGGGTGGACTACTGGACCGGCGAGGTCCACGCCGGCGGCGTCCACCTGCGGACCCGCAAGCCGCTGGGTCAGATCCCCCTGTACGTCCGGCGTGGCGCGCTGATCCCGATGGTGCAGCCGGAGGACAGGGTGGGCGACGGCCCCTTCGACGACCTGGTGCTGAGCTACTGGGGTGACGCCGACGCGCACACCGTCGTGCGCGATGAGGGGCCGTCGACGGAGGTCCGGGTCACCCGGGACGCGGCGGGCCGGGTCGACGTCGTCACGAACGGGCCGGCCGCGGTGCGAGGGCTCGTCATCCCGCCGATCGCGGGCTCACCGGGCACCGGCGCGGTCTTCATCAACGGGATCCGGACCGAGCGAGGTCCCGCCGGGGACTGGTCCGGCATGGCCGGCGCCACGCTGTTCACGGTCGTTCGCGCATGACCGCAACCCTGCGTGAGGTCGTCGGAGTGCCGGCGGCAGCCCAACCCGGATCGTCCGGGATGGAACTCCCAGTCTCGTAAGGAGAGCAGCGTGGATCGTCGCACATTCCTCCGCACGGCCGTCGTGGGTGCGGGTACCTCGATGGCCTTCGGGTTCACCCTGTGGCCGGAGGCCCTGGGCTACCCGGCTAAGGCCGGACCGAGCCCTTACGGGCCGCTGCAAGCGGCCGACGCCAACGGGATCATGCTGCCGCAGGGGTTCACCAGCCGGGTGATCGCCCGCTCCACCGAGACCGTGCCGGGCACCGACCACGTCTGGCACCGCGCCCCGGACGGCGGCGCGTGCTTCGCCGACGGCACCGGGTGGATCTACGTGTCCAACGCGGAACTGGACGGCCGCTCGGGCGGCGTGAGCGCCGTGCGCTTCGACAGCGAAGCCAACATCACCGACGCCTACACCATCCTCTCCGGCACCACCCGCAACTGCGCGGGCGGGGCGACGCCGTGGAACACCTGGCTGTCGTGCGAGGAGACCAAGCGGGGCCACGTCTTCGAGACCGACCCGTTCGGCGTGAAGCCCGCCGTGCGCCGGGACGCGATGGGCCGATTCACGCACGAGGCCGCCGCGGCCGACCCGGACCGCGAGGTGATCTACCTGACCGAGGACGAAAGCGACGGCGGGTTCTACCGGTTCGTCCCCACCACCTGGGGCGACCTGTCCTCGGGCACCCTCCAGGTGCTCACGGAGGTCGGCGGCGCGCTGTCCTGGGCCACCGTGCCCGACCCGGACGGCAGCCCCACCCTCACCCGCAAGCAGGTCTCGGGCATGAAGGTGTTCGACGGCGGCGAGGGCTGCTACTACCGCAACGGCACGTGCTTCTTCACCACCAAGGGCGACAACCGCGTGTGGGCCTACGACGCGGTCGACAACACCATCGCGATCGCCTACGACGACGACTTCGCCGGCGACCCGCCCCTGACCGGCGTCGACAACATCACCGGCGCCACCGTGGGTGACCTGTACGTCGCCGAGGACGGCGGCAACATGGAGATCTGCGTCATCACCCCGGACGACGTCGTCGCCGCGTTCGCCCGCGTCACCGAGCAGAGCTCGTCGGAACTCTGCGGCGTCGCCTTCAACCCCGCGGGCAACCGCCTGTACTTCTCCTCCCAGCTCGGCACCACCGGCACCAGCAGCGGTGGCATCACCTACGAGATCACGGGGCCCTTCCGCACCTCCCTGTGAGCCGACCCCCTGTGACCGTGCGCCGCGCGCCTGGCGCTCTTGTGTTCAGCGAGGTGACGGGTCGACGCTGGGCACGGCGTCGAGGCGGTCGACGTGCAGCCCGTCCACAGCGGACTTCAACGACCTCAGGTCCGCGACGTCCAGTCGCCCGCCACTTCACCCCGGAGATGCGCCGGACCGTCCTGGCGCGAGTGGCACCTCGACCGCGGGCAGCAACTCGCCACCGCGCTCGGCTCGGCCACCGTCACCGCAGCGACCACGCTTTGCCTGCCCTCCTGCGGTTGCTGCCCCGCAGCGTCCGTCAGGCGTAGCCGTGAAGGGCTCGACGTCTTGCAGCTCAACGCCTGGTCCTCGACCGATGGCGACCGGATCAGCCGGGTCGGCAGCTGACCGGTACGGCTGTCCACCCGGTGAGGAAGTTCGACTTCAGCCGAACCGGGCTGCCCACGAGGTCGAAACCGGCCACGAACCGCGCCAGCGCACGCAGGTAGCACTCCAGTTCCAGGCGACCGAGCCGGGCACCCACGCAGTAGTGCGGTCCGGCGCTGAAGCTCAGGTGGGGGTTCGGCCGCCGGTCGACGTCGAAGACCTCCGCGTCGGGGAAGACCCGCTCGTCCCGGTTGCACGACGGGATCCAGACCACGATCCGCTCACCCGCCCGGATCGGCGCCCCACCCAACACCACGTCGGTGCGCGCTGTGCGCAGCACGTGCATCGGCGGCGATGTCCAACGGAGCACCTCTTCGGTCGCGGTGGGCAGCAAAGCTGGATCGGCGCGCAATCGGAACCACTCCCGCGGGTGCTCGGCGAACGCCACGACCGCGCCAGCGGCGGCGTGCCGGGTGGTCTGCAACCCGCCGACGACCAAGCCGTCGCAGTTGAGCACCACCTCGTCATCGGACAGGGTGCTCCCATCGACCTCCGTGTGCACCAGCGCCGAGACGATGTCGTCACCGGGATCGGCTCGGCGTCGATCCGCCAGGGTGGCGAAGTAGTCGAGGAGCTCCATGTGCGCGACGCTGCGGGCGATCCGGCCGTCCGGTCCGGCCTCGGACTCGTCGTAGGCCGTGTCGGTGCACCGTGCGAGGTGATCCCAGTCCCCTTCCGGGATCCCCATCATGCGGAACACCGTCCACGCCGGGAACTTCCGGGCCAGTTCCGACATCACGTCGAACGGCTCTTCCCGTGCCACCAACGCGCCTACGTGACCGTCGAGGCGCTCCTGGAGGTCGTCCGACAGGGCCGCCATCGCCCGGCTGTTGAACCACGGTGTGTGCACCGCCTTGATGCGCCGGTGCCGCGGACCGTCGCTGACGGTCAGCATCCTGCCCGCCGCCGCGCGGACCGCCGCCGGATTGCCACCCAGGCGCATCCCGTCCTCGGAGGTGAACACGCCCGGCGTCTTGAGCACCTCGGTGGCCAGGTCGTGCGTGACCACGGACCAGTAGCCGCCGTCCTCGGCGGACTCCGTCCACTTCGGACCGTTCACGCCCACCTCTTCCCGTCGAGGGCCGCGGCGACGATCGCACCGATCTCGGCCAGCGGTCCGGGGTCGGTCATCTCGGAATGCGCGCAGGCGATGCCGTGCACGTGCAGCTCGCCGGCGACGTGCGGCGCCCACTCGTGAGCCTCGCCGACCTGGTCGACGGTCGCGGTGAAGAAGTGCACGTCGCCGTCGAACAAGCCGGGCACGAAGTCCTTCTGGATCACCGAGTTGTTGTTGAACACCGCCGCGATCCCGCGCACGTGCTCGGGCGTGAGGGTGGCCAGCAGGCTGCCCTCGGCCCGGACGAGGTCGATGACCTGCTCATGCCGCAACGGACCGGCGGGCACGGTGGCCGGGTCCAGCCCGGCGAGCCGCAGCATGACCCGGTAGAACCCCTGCTCGTCCAGCTCGCGACCGCCGCCGATCTCGTCGTTGCGCGGGTAGGCGTCGAGCAGGCCGAGGAAGGACACCTCCTCGCCGGCCGCGCGGAGCCGGGCTGCCATGGCGTGCGCGACGCCGCCACCGAAGGACCAGCCCAGCAGCTGGTAAGGACCGTGCGGCTGGACCGTGCGGACCTGGTCGACGTAGTCCGCGGCCATCTCGTCGATCGACGCGGGCATCCGCTCCCGGTCGGTCAGGCCGCGAGCCTGGAGGCCGTACAGCGGGTAGCGGGGTCCGAGGCTGCGCATCAACCCGGAGTAGACCCAGCTGATGCCCGAACCGGCGTGCACGCAGAACAGGGGGCGCCCGTCCCCCCTGGGCCGCAACGGCAGCAGGACGTCCAGCTCGTCGCCGCCAGCGCCACCACCGAGGCGGTCGGCGAGATCGGCCGCGGTCGGCGCCTCGAACAGCGTCCGGATGGGCAGCTCGACGCCGAACGTGGCGCGGACGCGGCTCATCAGCCGGGTGGCGAGCAGCGAGTGGCCGCCCAGCTCGAAGAACGACTGGTCGACGCCGACCCGGGGCAGCCCCAGGGTGTCCGCGAACAACCCGCACAGCACCTCCTGCTGCGGTGTCCGCGGCCCGCGCAGGCCTGTCCCGACCGCCGTGGGTGCGGGCAGCGCGGTCCGGTCCAGTTTCCCGTTTGGGGTCACCGGGAACGCGTCCAGCAGGACGAACACCGATGGCACCAGGTAGTCCGGCAGCGAGCGGGCGCAGTGCTCCCGCAGCCGGGCGGCGTCCACGCCGGGCTCCGCGGCGACGACGTAGCAGGCCAGCGCCGCACCCGCTTCGTCGGTCCGCAGCACCGTGACCGCCTGCGACACACCGGGGCAGGTTCCCACCACCGCGTCGACCTCGCCCAGCTCGACCCGGTAGCCGCGGACCTTCACCTGGTGGTCGACCCGACCGACGAACTCCAGCTGCCCGTCCGCCCGCCACCGGACCAGGTCCCCGGTCCGGTACATCCGGGCGCCCTGCTCGAACGGGCACGCCACGAACCGCTGGGCGGTCAACCCGGGCCGGCCGGTGTAGCCGCGGGCGACCCCGGCACCGGACACGTACAGCTCGGCGACGACACCGACCGGGGTGGGTCGCAGCCGGTCGTCCAGCACGTACACCCGCGTGTTCGCGATGGGCGCGCCGATCGGCGCGCCTCCGCCGGCGCTCAGCGGGGCGCTCATCGTGGTCGCCACGCTGCACTCGCTCGGCCCGTACCCGTTGACCACCAGCGCGACCCCAGCGACCCGGTCGACCAGTTCGGGGGGGAACGCCTCGCCCGCGACCAGCATCCGCAGGTCGGCGGGCAGCTCGGCGTCGGGCGGGAACGCCGCCACCACGGTCGGCGGCAGGCATACCAGGTTCACGCGCGCGTCGCTGATCAACGCGGCCAGCGGCGCGCCGGGCGCACGCCGCTCGTCGGAGGCCAGCACCAGGGTCGCGCCGGAGGTGAGCGCGACGTGCGTCTCCAGCACGGCGGCGTCGAAGCTGGGCGATGCGAACTGCAACACCCTGGTGTCGTGGTCGACCGCGAACCGGTCGCGCTGGTCGGTCGACAACGCCGTCGCGCCGCCGTGCGTGGCCACGACGCCCTTGGGCCGACCGGTCGACCCGGAGGTGTAGATGACGTACGCCGGGTGGTCGGGCAGCAGCGGGGACGTCCGGTCGCTGTCGGCGAGGTCGTGGTCGGGCAGCCGCCGGACCACCTCGCGCACCTCCGCGTCGTCCTCCACCACGATCGCGCCGTCGAACCGGTCAGCGCCGGGCACGGACACCCCGGAGGCCCGCAGCAGCACGGCCGCACCGCTGTCGGTGAGCATGTGCCGGACCCGTTCGGCCGGGTAGGCCGGGTCCACCGGCAGGTAGGCCGCACCGGCTTTGAGCGTCGCGAGCACCGCGACGACCATGTCGACCGTGCGGGGCAACGCGATCGCGACGAACCGCTCCGGCCCGGCGCCTCGCTCGACCAGCAGCCTGGCGAGCCGGTTGGCCCGGCGGTTCAGCTCCCCGTAGGTCAGCACCTCGTCGCCCAGCTCGACCGCCGGGTGGTCGGGTGCGGTGTGCGCTCGGGCTTGGAACAGGTCCGGCAGGGTCGGTCCGGAGACAGCGCGGGCCGTGTCGTTCCACTCGTGGAGCAGCCGGCGCCGTTCGTCGGGCGCCAGCAGGTCGATCCGGCTGATCGGCCGGTCCGGGTCGGCGACGAGTTGCTCGAACACCCGGACCAGCCGGGCCGTGATCCGCTCGGCGGTATCCGGCTCGAACAGCTCGCTGTGCTCCAGGTAGCCCGCCATGCCGAGCGGTGCGCCGTCCGGGGTGCGCCGGTCGTCGAAGTTGAAGCCCAGGTCGAGCTTGATCGCCTCACCACTCACCTGGACTGGCCGCGCGACGAGCCCCGCGAGGTCCACCCGGACCTCGGTGATGTTCTGGAACGTCAGCAGCACCTGGAACAACGGGTGCCTGGCCAGCGACCGCTCCGGGTTGAGCACCTCGACCAGCCGCTCGAACGGGAGGTCCTGGTTGGCGTACGCGGCCAGGTTCGACTCGCGGACCTGGGCGAGCAGTTGCGCGCCGGTCGGGTCACCGGACGTGTCGGTGCGCAGCACCAGGGTGTTGACGAAGACGCCGACCAGCTCGTCCAGCGCGTCGTCGGTGCGCCCGGCGATCGGGCTGCCGATCGGGATGTCGGCGCCCGCGCCGAGGCCGGTCAGCAGCGCCGCCAACGCAACCTGCACCACCATGAACAAGCTGACCTGGTGCGCGGTGGCGAGATCGACCAGACCGCGGTGCAGGTCCGCGTCCACCGCGAACGCCACCGAGCCGCCGCGCGAGGTGGCGACCGGTGGCCGGGGCCGGTCGGCGGGCAGGCGGATCTCGTCGGGCAGGTCCGCCAACCGCTCGGACCAGTAGGCCAGCTGCGCCCCGATCGGGCTGTCGGCGTCGGACTCCTCGCCGAGCGTCTCGCGCTGCCACAAGGTGTAGTCGGCGTACTGCACCGGCAGGTCCGGCCAGTCCGGCGCGGTCTCCCGTGACCTGGCCCCGTAAGCCAGGGACAGGTCACGGGCGAGCGGCCCCATCGACCAGCCGTCACCGGCGATGTGGTGCAGCACGACCAGGAGCACGTGGTCGTCGGGCGCGAGCCGGAACAGGCGCACCCGCAGCGGCGGGTCCACGGCCAGGTCGAACGGGACGGCCGCCGCGACCCGCAACGCCTCGGCCAGCTCGGCTGCCGCGGTCGGCACGACGGACAGATCCGGCCTCACCGGGTCGAGCACCAGCTGGTGCGGTTCGCCGTCGACGTCGGGGAACACCGTGCGCAGGCTCTCGTGCCGGATCACCACGTCCGCCAGCGCCTCCGCCAAGGCGCGGTCGTCCAGGTCTCCCTCCAGCCGCAGCGCCAGCGGCATGTTGTAGCTGACGCTGGTCCGGTCGAACCGGTTGAGGAACCACAGCCGGCGTTGCGCGAACGACAACGGCACCCGCGCCGGTCGGTCCCGCCGGACGAGGGCGGGCCGCGCCAGCTCCGCACCGCCGAGCCGGCGCGCCACCTCGGCGACGGTGGGCGCCTCGAACAACGCCCTGATCGGCAGCTCCGCGTCGAACACCGTCCGGATCCGGCTGACCAGCCTGGTGGCGAGCAGCGAGTGCCCGCCGAGGGCGAAGAACGAGTCGTGCAGGCCGATGTCCGGCACTCCGAGCACCTCGCCGAACAGGTCGCACAGGACCCGTTCCCGGGCCGTGGTGGGCGCAGCGCCGGACAGCAGCCCGGTGAAGTCGGGCGCGGGCAGCGCCGCCCGGTCCAGCTTGCCGTTGGGCGTCAACGGCATCACGTCCACCACGACGAACGCCGACGGCACCATGTGCTCGGCCAGGTGCCGGGCGCAGTGGTCCCGGATCGCGCCGGTGTCGACCTGCCCGTCCGGCACCAGGTACGCCACCAGCCTGCGGTCGCCCGGGGTGTCCTCCCGCACGACCACCTCGGCCCGCCGCACCGAGGGGTGGTCGGCCAGCACGGCGGCGACCTCACCCGGCTCGATCCGGAAGCCGCGCACCTTCACCTGCTCGTCGGCGCGGCCCACGAACTCCAGCCGGCCGTCCGGCCGCCACCGCACCACGTCGCCGGTGCGGTACACCACGTCACCGGGCGCGCCGAACGGGTCGGCCACGAACCGTTGCGCGGTCAGCCCTGGCCGCCGCAGGTAGCCGCGCGCCAGCCCGGGCCCGCCGAGGTACAGCTCACCGGCCATCCCGACCGGCACAGGCCGCAGCCGGCGGTCGAGGACGCGCAGCCGGGTGTTCGGGATCGGCCTGCCGATCGGCGGCGTGCCGCCGGTGAGCCGACCGCTCATCGTCGCGATCACGGTCGACTCGGTCGGGCCGTAGGCGTTGATCATCCGCACGTCGTCCGCGAAGCGGTCGACCAACGCCGCCGAGCACGCCTCGCCGCCGACCATGAGCGTCATGCCCGCGGGCAGGCCGCCGTCGGGCAGGGCGGCCAGCGCGGCGGGCGGGATGAGCGCGTGGGTCACCCGCTCCCGGGCCAGCAGCTCGACCAGCGGCTCGCCGGGCAGCAACCGGTCGGACGGCGCGAGCACCAGGCACCCGCCGGACAGCAGGCTCATGCACAGCTCCCAGAACGCCGCGTCGAAGCTGGGCGAGGCGAACTGGAGCACCCGCGACCCCGGCCCGGCGCCCACGGTATCGCGCTGGGCCAGCAGCAGGCTCGCGACACCGCGATGTGTCACCACCACGCCCTTCGGCCGCCCCGTCGAGCCGGACGTGTAGATCACGTAGGCAGGGTGCTCCGTCGAGAGCGGCGGTGCCGGATCGGTGTCGGGCCGGGTGACCGCGCGCTCGGACCACGCGGTGTCGGCGTCGATCACCAGCAGCGGACGTGCGTCGGACAGCATGAAGTCGATCCGGGCCGCCGGGTAGTTCGGGTCCACCGGCACGTAGGCCGCGCCCGCCTTGAGGACCGCGAGCACGGCCACGACCAGCTCCACCGAGCGCGGCAACGCGACGGCGACCAGCCGATCCGGTCCGGCGCCGCGCTCCACCAGCAGGTGAGCCAGCCGGTTCGCCCGCGCGTTCAGCTCCGCGTAGGTCAGCGTGGTACCGGCCGATGTCACGGCCGGGTCGTCCGGTCGGCGGGCCACCTGCTCGGCGAACAGCTCCGGCACCGTCGCCGCCGGGACGTCCCGGGTGACGCCGCCCCAGTCGGCGAGCAGCACGTGTTCCGCGCTGGACGGCGAGCCGACCGCGCCCGTCGGCGCGGTGGGGTCGGACAGGACGGCCAGCAGCCGGTCGAGGAACAGCCGCGCGGTGCGCTCGTCGAACACGTCCGGCCGGTACTCCAGCCGCAGCTTCAGGGTGTCGCCGGGGATCACGGCGAGGGTGAGCGGGTAGTGGGTCGGGTCGCTGCCGTCGATCGGGGTGATCCCGAGGCCGAGGTCGGCCGCCGCCCCGCGCGGTGCGGTGACCGGGTAGTTCTCCACCACCACGACGGTGTCGAACAGCGCCGGCGCGTTGGCGCAGCGCTGGATCTCGGGCAGGCCGAGGTGCTCGTGCGGCATCAGCCGGACCTGCCGCTCCCGCAGCCCGCGGCCCAGGTCGACCAGCGACTCGGCCGGGTCGACCGCGACCCGCACCGGGACGGTGTTGATGAACAGCCCGACCATCGACTCGACGCCCGGGATCTCCGGTGGCCGGCCGGACACGGTGGTGCCGAACACCACGTCGTCGTTGCCGGTGTGCCCGCTCAGCACCACCGCCCACGCCGCCTGGACGAGCCCGCCGAGCGTGACCCCGTGTTCCCTGGCCAGGCCGGTGAGGTTCGCGGTGAGCGCCGCGTCCGCGGCCAGGACGAGCCGCTGCGGGGCCACCGCGGCGGGACGTCCGGCGCCAACCAGCGTCGGCTCGGTCAGTCCGGCGAGGTCGTCCCGCCAGGCCCGTTCGGCCGCGTCCCGGTCGCGGGTGGCGTGCCAGGCCAGGAACTCGCGGTAGGGCGTGAGCGGTGGCAGCGCGACGCCCGCGTAGAGGGTGAGCAGCTCACCGAGCATCACGGGCATGGACCAGCCGTCCAACAGGATGTGGTGGTGGGTGACCAGCAGCCGGTGGCGTGCCCCGGTCAGCCGCACCAGGGTGAACCGGATCAGCGGCGGCCGGCCGAGGTCGAATCGCTCCACCCGGTCCGCGGCCACCAGCCGGTCCAGCTCGCGGGCACGTTCGTCGTCGGTCAGGTCCGACAGGTCGACCTCGGTCCACGGCGGTTCGGCGGTGGGTGCGACGAGTTGCACCGGCCGGTCGCGGCCCTCGTGCCGGAACGACACGCGCAGGTTGTCGTGCCGTGCCACCAGTCTCACGGCGGCGACACGCAGGCGTGCGGCGTCCACGTCGCCGGTCAGCTCCAGCACCAGCTGAGCCGTGTAGACGTCCGGCGTCCGGTCGTCGTACAGGGCGTGGAAGAGCAGGCCTTCCTGCAGCGGCGCCAGCGGCAGCACCTCGACGGCGTCCGCGCGTGCGACCTCCTCCGCCCAGTGGTCGGCCAACGCGCGAACGTCCTCTTCGGGCAGCACCAGACCGGCCCAGCTCCACGTGCTGACCAGGACGCCGTCCCGCACGGCCGAGTTGACCTGGAGGACGTGGGTCGCGGGCGTGTCGGGGCCGGGGCCGCCCAGGAAGGACTCCACGACGAGCGGACCGGCGCCCGCGTCGACCCGGCCGTGGTGGTTGAACAGGATCTGCGGTGTCGGCAGCTGTTCCAGCACGGCAGCGGTTTCCGGGTTCAGGTAGCGCAGCAGGCCGTAGCCGATGCCGTTGTCCGGCACCACGGTCGGCACACCGAGCCGCTCGGGGTGGATGGTGGTGAACCAGCCGACCGTGCGCGACAAGTCCACGCCGTCGACGATGTGCTCCTCGCGACCGTGTCCCTCGACGTCCACCAGCACCGTGCCGTCGTGCGCGACACCGCGCTCGGTGCGCCACCGGGCCACCGCTGCCGCGAACGCCGACCGCACGGCCACGTCCACGTTCCCCGGTGGGGGTGGCACGGTCACCGTGATCCGGCGGAGCGTCGAGGCGGTGTCGACGGCGGGGTCCAGCGGTCGATCACCCAGCAGCGGATCCCCACCCGACAGAATCCCCCGCCACAACGACAACTCCGCCCCACGCTCCCCCGCCACCACCTCCAACCGCGCACCCCACTCCCACACCGACGTCCCCACCACCGGCAACTCCCGACCCGCCCACACCTCCGCCAAATCACCCAACAACACCCGCCACGACACCCCATCCACCACAAGATGATGAACCACCAACAACAAACGATCCGAGAACACCACCACCTGCATCACCACACCATCAACCAACGACAACCGCCCCCGCGCCGCCGCATACTCCTCCCCCACACCACCCACAGCCCACCGCACATCCACAACACCCGACTCACCCACAAACCCCCGACCACCCACCACCCTCAACCGCAACACCTCATGCCGATCCACCAACACCCCCACCGCACCCCACACCAACCCCGGATCCCAACCAACCGGAAAACGCACCACCACCGACTGGTCAAACCCATCCACCAACCCACCCCACGACACCAACCACCGCACCACCGGCAACCACGACACCACACCACCACCACCGGCACCGGCACCGGCACCACCACCGGCACCGGCACCACCACCGGCACCGGCACCGGCACCGGCACCGGCACC
>NZ_JBFAFR010000024.1:0-119520 GCF_040639675.1 Actinosynnema sp. NPDC023794
TGACGCTCCAGATCGGTCAGCACCAACTCGGGTAACGCAGGTCCACGACGAGCCATCAGCACAACCTACAACGAATCAACGACTCAGGACACTAGTCGAAGCTTTCGGGCGGCTGCCGGTAGAGACCTGGCCGCTGTTTCAAGTGTCAATGAAGGATGATGCGATTCGGCGGCTTTCAGGACGAGAACCGCCTTAAGTAAGCCGCACCTATAAAAAGTAGTGACAAGCCTCTTAATTAGTTGTATAGTGGCATACAATCGTAAGAGGCAAGATGCGATGGTTAATCCACATGGGATCATGACCGTAGGCGAGTTAATCCGCGAACAACGTGCTGCCCGGCGAATGTCACAGACTGAACTAGTCGAACTGGCAGGGCTGGACTCGAAAAGCCGCCTTTCTCGTATCGAGAGCGGCACAGGTACGTACACGCCTACGCCCCAAGAGCTAGGCCGGATTGCAAGTGCAATCGGCACTAGTGTTGAGCTGTTCTACGCTGCGGCCAAATTCCCGCTGCCCTATGCCGGTTTCTATGACAAGCCCAGTGAGTTCATGAAGGCCGAGTTCGGCATCGAGCCGACCCGTGAAAACCTCGAAGAGATTGGCAAGCGCGTATGCGCGAGTTACCGGAAGTGGCTTGACACGCTGGGCGACTACACGCAGGAAGGTATCGAGCGTGAGGCCAAAGTGTTCGACCGTGTTCAATCGGCCTGGCCCATGACGCATAGCGAAACGATTCTCTACGAGTGGTTCCGCCTGCTTGATGAATTAGGGCTTCGCTAAGTCAAAATTTTGGGCCGGCTTTCTCTCTGAAAAGCTGTCATGATGAATAGGACAGTCGCTATCGTCTGATCCTTTCATCACCCGTGTGAAACTACACCAGACCAGCCGCGTGTCACTCGTAAACATTCGGAGGGAAACGAATGGCTGCTGTAGCCGCCTGGACCGATGATCCGGCTGTCGAAGTCGAAGCCGTGATCTACCTGCGTGTATCCACTAAGCGGCAGGCTAAAAAAGGATACAACCCTGACGGGTACTCGATTCCCGCTCAGGAGATGGACTGTCGCGCCAAGGCGGGTGAGCTAAAGGTCAACGTGGTAGCGGTGTTCGTCGATAAGGGCGAGTCGGCCCGCACTACCGACCGGCCCGAGTTCCTAAAGATGATGGAGTTCATCAAGGAAAGACGCCCGCGCTACCTGATCGTGCACAAGCTCGACCGCTGGGCGCGTGACCGGGTTGACGACGTACTGATGCACTTGCAGGTCAAGGCGTCGGGCGCGCAGCTCGTGTCCGTCAAAGAGAACATTGATGAGTCACCGCAAGGTGAACTGCTGCACGGCATCTTGGCTAGCCTCAACGCCTTCTATTCGGCCAACCTGTCGCAAGAAGTGCTCAAAGGTATGCAGCAAAAAGTCATGGAGGGCGGCACCCCGACCCGTGCTCCCATTGGCTACTTCAACGGTGAAGAGCGCTTGCCGGACGGACGCGTTATTCGGACGGTCTTGCCGGACCCTGAGCGCTTCGACCTGATCGCGCTAGCTTTCGAGCTATACGAGACGGGCAATTACAGTCTTCACACGCTGGTAGATGCCCTGACCGTACGGGGCCTACGAACCCGGCCGTATGTGCGTAACCCCTTGGGTAACGTCGTCTCAACGACCCAGATGAGCCGCATTCTGCATAACGCCTACTACATGGGCGATGTGTCGTGGCATGGCCTGGTCTATCCGGGCCGTCATAAGCCGCTCGTCAGCCGGGAACGGTTCGACCGGGTGCAAGAAGTCTTGGCCGAACATGACCTCGCCGGTGACCGCAGTCAGCGCCATACCCACTACCTCAAGGGGACGGTCTTCTGCGGCCGGTGTGAGTCGCGCCTGAGTCTGACCCTGGCCAAGGAGACATATCTGTACTTCTTCTGCCTGGGACGGGCGCGCGGCAACGGCTGTGACATGCCGTTCATCGAAGTGTCCGCGGCCGAGGAGCTAGTAGCGCAAGGCTATAACGACTTCGTACTGCCAACGGTGGCCGTTGAAGCTGTCCGCGAAGACCTCGCCCTCTACCTAGAGGAGCAGGCCAACGCGCGGGCCGTTGAGATGGACCGGCACGAGAAGCGGGTCACCCGTCTCAAGGAGGAGAGCCGCAAAATCTTGCGCGCTCACCTGGCCGACGCCATGCCGCTTGAACTGCTCAAGGAGGAGCAGGAGCGTATCTCTAGTGAGATGGCCGAAGCTGAGGTGAGGCTGGCCGCGCTACGGGTAGACCATAGTACGGCACTCGTAGCCTTCGATGAGGTCATGCCGGTACTCACTGGCATTAGCCGTGACACGTACATGCGCTACACGGAGCGGGGACGCCGAGCGGTTAACCAGTTGCTCCTGACGAAGGCGCTGCTGTTCGACACCGACGAACCGGCCCAGCTCAAGCTAAGCGAGCTAGGCGAGACGGTAGAGGCCAGCGTCCTTGACGCTTGGCACAACCCCCAAGATCAACAGGCACGGTCGGCCGCTCGTGCGGTGCGATCGACGTCACGGGCGCACCTGGTCGCCGTGCCGGACCCAGACGACGAACGCCCGCAGGCCACCGGGGTGGCTGCGGGCGTCGCTGGGGCAAACCCCCTGGTCAGACCAGGGCTGTCGGGTTCGAACTTTCGACAGTTAGAGCGGGTGACGGGAATCGAACCCGCATGACCAGCTTGGAAGGCTGGGGCTCTACCATTGAGCTACACCCGCATCGCGCCTACCGGGGTGGGCGCGTGGTCAGCTTAGCCGGTCGCGATAGGCTTGGGTGGACCGGGGCGTGGCGCAGCTTGGTAGCGCACCCGCTTTGGGAGCGGGGGGTCGCAGGTTCAAATCCTGTCGCCCCGACGGTTGCCCTGGCCGGCCTCCTGGTTGGTCAGGGCTTTTCCACGCCCCGAGGGCTCAGTCGCCCAGTTCGTTGACCGCGGTGGAGATCGTGGCGGCTTGGCGTTCCAGGTCGTCGTCCGACGAGGTCTCGTCGACGCCTCGCGCCAGGAGTTCGGTTCTCGAGAGCAGGAGCATGGCTCCTCGGAAGCGGTCCGCGTCCAGGTCGTCCACCGGGATCACCTGGAGCCTGCCCTCGACCAGGACGAGGTTCGGGTCCGGCAGGTCGGACATCAGCAGCTCGCGCAGGTCGCTCGCCTTGACGGTCATGTGTTCGTCCTACCCGGCACCCGCCCCGCGAAACGCGGGCCGTTCTTGAGCACACCCGCGCCCGGGTGCTCAAGAACGGCTCCCCAGTGTCATGCCGGAGTCGCCACCTGCTCGCTGACCACCTGCGCCGCCGCCGACACCAGCGCCGTCACCGACGGGTTGGTGGAGTTGTCCTGGCGCCACGCGAACTGGGTGTACACCCGGAACGGCGGGACCCAGGGCAGGCGGCGGAGCCTGCCGTCGCCCAGCTCGGCGGCGACCGTCACCTCGGGGACAAGCGAGATCCCCAGACCCGAGGCGACCGCCCGCTTGGCGGCGTCGATCGAGTCGAGCGCCAGCACCGGCGACTTCGACTCGGCTTCCTGCAGGCCCAGGGCCTGCTCGAACTGCTCGTAATAACTGGCGCCGTTCTCGGCCCGGATGAGCGTGCTCCCACGCAGCTCGTCCTCGGTGATCACCGAACGCCTGGTCAGGGCGTGGGTCGGACCGGCGACCATGACCAACGGCTCCGGGCACAGCACCGTCGTCTCCAGCCCCTCGCGGGGCTCGACGGAGCCGATGAAGAAGGTGCAGTCCAGCCGCCCCTCACGCACCGCGGTCAGGTTGGCCTGGGTGTTGCGCGAGTGGAGTGAGATCTGGACGCTCGGGTAGCGCCAGCACATGTACTCGATCAGTGGTAGCAGACGGTAGTCGGTCAGACTCTGTGCGCTGCCGATGACCAGCTTGCCGTGTGGCTCGCCGTTCATCGTGATCGCTTTCCTGGCCTTGTCGGTCAGGGTGATGATGTTCCGGGCGAATGGTAAGAGCTCGACACCGGCAGAGGTCATCTGGATGCCGCGCGGAAGTCGTCGGAACAACGGCACGCCGAGGGTCTCTTCGAGTGCCTTGATCCGAGTGGTTATAGTGGGTTGCGAGCAATTCAGCGTGGCGGCTGCCTTGGTGAAACTGCCCGTTTGAACCACAGTTGTGAACGCCAAAAGCTGACGCGTCTCCATGGAGCTCCCCAACGGTGCGTGTAAGTGGTCCACGATGAGGCCTGTGCGGGACGGCATCGTGATCTCTTGTGCGCGGCGGTAGTTGACCTGGCTGCGCTTCTGCGTGCGCGTGGCCTGAGGTCGATCAACATCGCCGCGCTACCGCGAGGGGTGGGACGCGGTGGCCGGCAGGTGCGCCCGGGGCCCGTCGGACCCCGAAGTCACAGCCGGCGCCCAGTAGTGGACCTGGGATAGTGTTCGGCAGCGGCGGAATGGATCTCATCGGGTCATCGGCACCTTGTCTGGTAGGTGGTTAAAGAGCTCGATGACATTGTCTCGCTCGTTCCTGTCGGTCCCGGTTGCCGGTTGCGTCCGCTGCTGACCCCCCAGAACGTCCGGCAACGTGAATTATTGCTGGTCCAACATGCGGATCCGGGCGTCACGCTACCTGAAACCCACACTAATGGACTACGGCGGTTGGAGTCATCTCGACAAGTGAAAGTTTTCTGCCGAGCGCTACTCCAAACGGCCTCAATTCACTCTTTCTGGCGAACCTCCCCTCGCTGGCGGTTGCCGACTGTTAGTCGGCTCTACGACATACGTGTTACACGACTCCGTGCCGGCCCCGCTCGGTGATGACGCGCTCCGCCGTGGTCGCGGCTCCCAGTGCCACTCGAATGGCCTAACGGATGACCCTGTCGATCAGCCGTTGAGCCGCATAGGTGCACCCGATCCGCCTCTGGCGAGACCGCGAAAATGCGGTTTCACGGTCTGGTCGGGGATGTCGGCGCGCCCGACGCGGGTCGGGCGGCGCGGCTGCCGGTCGGGCGCGCCGGGCCGGGGTTAAGAACCACTGTTGTGATTTTGGCCGCGCCGCGAGGCGCCCCGCGACGGCGGTCCGGACGGGCGTCGGAGTGCCCGCGAGACGGCGCGGTCGGGTCGCCCGAACGGGCGAAATTCCACCGATGCCACGAATTCGGGCAATGTGCCGCAAAGGGATTCCCGGCGAGCGGGTATTGGCGCGACAATGGCCGGGAGGCCCCCGCGCGGCCGGTTGCGGCCCCTCGACCCGGGGTGCTAGCGCCACCACGCCGGCCGACCGCCTAGACTCAGGCGGAATCCCGGCGCGCCCAGACGCGTTCACGGGGTGTTCCGCACGTCATGCCCGTTACGAGGAGACCACGTTGAAGAGCACCGTCGAGCACCTGAGCCCGACGCGGGTCCGGATCAACGTCGAGGTGCCGTTCGACGAGCTCAAGTCGGACTTCGACCGCGCGTACCGCAAGCTGGCCAAGCAGGTCCGCATCCCCGGCTTCCGCCCCGGCAAGGCCCCCGCCCGCGTGCTGGAGAGCCGCATCGGCCGCGCGCCCGTGCTGGACGAGGTCGTCCAGGAGGCGATCCCGGCCAAGTACCTGGAGGCCGTCACCTCCGGTGAGCTGCGCACCCTCGGCCGCCCCGACTTCGAGGTGACCAAGATCGAGGACGGCGAGACGCTGGCGTTCAGCGCCGAGGTCGACGTCCGCCCCGAGATCACCGTCCCCGCCTTCGGCGAGCTGTCCGTGAGCGTCGACGACCAGGAGGTCACCGACGAGGACGTGGACACCCAGCTCGACGAGCTGCGCGCCCGCTTCGCCACCCTCACCGGCGTCAAGCGCCCGGCCGAGACCGGCGACTTCGTCGTGGTCGACCTGTCGGCGACCGTGGACGGCGAGGAGGTCGAGGAGGCCAAGACCACCGGCCTGTCCTACGAGATCGGCTCCGGCCAGCTCGTCGAGGGCATCGACGAGGCCCTGGTCGGCGCCTCCGAGGGCGAGTCCAAGAACTTCACCACGACGCTGGTCGCCGGTGACCACGCCGGCCGCGACGCCGAGGTCACCGTGGTGCTGAACTCGGTCAAGGAGCGCCAGCTCCCCGAGCTGGACGACGAGTTCGCCCAGCTGGCCAGCGAGTTCGACACGCTCGACGAGCTGAAGGCCGACCTGCGCACCCGCCTCGGCCGCGTGAAGAAGATGCAGCAGGGCGTCCAGGCCCGGGACAAGGTTCTGGAGGCGCTGCTGGCCAGCGTCGAGGTGCCGCTGCCCGAGGCCGTCGTCCAGGGCGAGGTCGAGGCGCGGGCGCACGACGCCATCCACGCCCTCGACCACGACGAGGCGCGCTTCGCCGAGTGGCTGGCCGAGCAGGGCCAGACCAAGGAGCAGTTCGACACCGAGGTGCGCGAGGCCTCCGAGCAGGCGGTCAAGACGCAGCTCGTGCTGGACGCCATCGCCGACGCAGAGCAGCTCAACGTCACCGACGCCGAGCTGACCGAGCGGATCATCTACCAGGCGCAGCGCTTCGGCATCAGCCCGGACGAGTACGTCAAGCGGGCCCAGCAGTCCGGCCAGCTCGGCGCGATCTTCGCCGACGTGCGCCGCGGCAAGGCGCTGGCCTCGGTCGTGCGCCAGGCCACCGTGACGGATTCCGCGGGCAACGCCCTCGACCTGGACGAGCTGTTCGGCGAGACCAGGTCCACTGAGGAGCCGGAACCCGCCAACGCGGAGTGAAGCCCTGAGCGAACGCGGGCGGTGTCGGGACGTCGACGCCGCCCGCCTTCGTTAAGGTCGTTGCTACGAGACTCTTTCGGCACAGTTAGTCAGTCGCAAAGATAGGCAGGCAGACGTGACGCAGCACTCTTTCTCGGAGCCCATCATGCGAGCGGCCTCGGGGATGAACCTCAACGACTCGGTCTACGAGCGTCTGCTCCGCGAGCGGATCATCGTCCTGGGGACGCAGGTCGAGGAGAACATCGCCAACCAGATCGTGGCGCAGCTCCTCCTGCTCGCCGCCGAGGACCCGGAGAAGGACATCACCTTCTACATCAACTCGCCCGGTGGCTCGGTGACCGCGGGCATGGCGATCTTCGACACGATGCAGCTGATCGAGCCGGACGTGGCGACCTACGCGATGGGCCTGGCCGCGTCGATGGGGCAGTTCCTGCTCTCCGCGGGCACGCCGGGCAAGCGGCACGCGCTCCCGCACGCCCGCATCCTCATGCACCAGCCCTCGGCGGGCGTCGGCGGCACGGCGGCCGACATCGCGATCCAGGCGGACATGCTGACCCGGACGAAGCACGAGATGGCCGAGCTGATCGCCCAGCACACCGGCCAGTCGGTCGAGCGCATCATCGCCGACTCGGACCGCGACCGGTGGTTCAACGCCCAGGAAGCCCTGGAGTACGGCTTCGTGGACAAGGTGATCACCCGCGCCAGCCAGGCGTCGACCAACTGACCGCGAGCAGAGCACCAGGAGACCTGAAGTGAGCCAGTTCCACGCGCCGCAGTCCCGGTACGTGCTCCCGTCGTTCGTCGAGCGCACCAGCTACGGCATCAAGGAGTCCAACCCGTACAACAAGCTGTTCGAGGAGCGCATCATCTTCCTCGGCGTGCAGGTGGACGACGCGTCGGCCAACGACGTGATGGCCCAGCTGCTCGTGCTGGAGTCGGAGGACCCCGACCGCGACATCCTGATGTACATCAACTCGCCGGGTGGCTCGTTCACCTCGCTGATGGCGATCTACGACACCATGCAGTTCGTCCGCCCGGACATCCAGACCTACTGCCTTGGCCAGGCGGCCTCGGCGGCGGCCGTGCTGCTCGCGGCGGGCACCCCGGGCAAGCGGCACGCGCTGCCGAACGCCCGGATCCTGATCCACCAGCCGGCCACCGAGGGCGTCTACGGGCAGGTCTCCGACCTGGAGATCCAGTCCAACGAGATCCAGCGGGTCCGCAGGCTGCTGGAGACCACGCTCGCCCGGCACACCACCCGGACCCCGGAGCAGGTGCGCACGGACATCGAGCGGGACAAGATCCTCACCGCCGACGAGGCCAAGGAGTACGGCCTCATCGACAGCGTCCTGCCCTACCGGAAGCTCTCGGCGAAGTAGTCCCGGCGTGGCGTCCGACACGCCGAGCCGACCAGGGGTCCTGCTCGGCGAGGCGTGTCGGGGGCACGCTGGTCCTCCCGCACAGGCGGGTAGGACAGGTACCGTCGAGGGGAACGGGCGGACCCCGCACCCAGCGGGCACTCGCCACATCAGCAGTCAGGCGCACCTCACCAGGTCGTGCGCCGGAGGGGACAGAGGTCAGCGGTCATGGCACGTATCGGTGACGGCGGCGACCTGCTGAAGTGCTCTTTCTGCGGCAAGAGCCAGAAGCAGGTGAAAAAACTCATCGCCGGACCGGGTGTCTACATCTGCGATGAGTGCATCGACCTCTGCAACGAGATCATCGAGGAAGAACTCGCGGAGGCCGGTGACGTCAAGCTCGACGAGCTGCCCAAGCCCGCCGAGATCCACGAGTTCCTCGACCAGTACGTGATCGGCCAGAACGAGGCCAAGCGCACGCTCTCGGTGGCGGTCTACAACCACTACAAGCGCATCCAGGCGGGTGACCGCGGGCGTGAGGGCCGCGACGACGGCGTGGAGCTCGCCAAGTCGAACATCCTCATGCTCGGTCCCACGGGGTGCGGCAAGACCTACCTGGCCCAGACGCTCGCGAAGATGCTGAACGTGCCGTTCGCCATCGCGGACGCCACGGCGTTGACCGAGGCGGGCTACGTGGGCGAGGACGTGGAGAACATCCTCCTCAAGCTCATCCAGGCGGCGGACTACGACGTCAAGCGCGCCGAGACCGGCATCATCTACATCGACGAGGTCGACAAGATCGCTCGAAAGAGTGAAAATCCGTCGATCACGCGCGACGTGTCGGGTGAAGGTGTGCAGCAGGCGCTGCTGAAAATACTGGAGGGGACGACGGCCTCGGTGCCGCCGCAGGGTGGTCGCAAGCACCCCCACCAGGAGTTCATCCAGATCGACACGACGAACGTGCTGTTCATCGTGGCGGGCGCGTTCGCGGGCCTCGACAAGATCATCCAGGACCGGGTCGGCAAGCGCGGTCTCGGCTTCGGCGCCGAGGTGCGGACCAAGGCCGAGGTCGACGCGGCGGACTACTACGCCGACTCGATGCCCGAGGACCTGATCAAGTTCGGCCTGATCCCCGAGTTCATCGGCCGGTTGCCGATGGTCGCGAGCGTCACGAACCTGGACAAGGAATCGCTGGTCCGCATCCTCACCGAGCCGAAGAACGCGCTGGTCAAGCAGTACCAGAAGCTGTTCGAGATGGACGGGGTCGAGCTGGAGTTCACCCGGACGGCGATGGAGGCGGTCGCGGACCAGGCGATCCTGCGCGGCACGGGCGCGCGCGGGTTGCGGGCGATCATGGAGGAAGTCCTGCTGCCGGTGATGTACGACATCCCGAGCCGCACGGACGTCGCCAAGGTCGTCATCACCGAGCAGACCGTGAAGGAGAACGTCAACCCGACGATCGTGGCCCGGCAGCCTTCGCGCCGGGAGCGTCGCGAGAAGTCGGCTTGAGTTGTCCCTCCCGCACACGCTGATCCTGCACGGCCTGGGTGGTTCCGGGCCGGCGCACTGGCAGAACTGGCTGGCAGGTGAACTGGCCCACCACGGTGGGTCCGTGGACCTGCCCCGGTTCAGCTCACCCGACGAGCCCGAGCTGTCGACGTGGCTGGACGAGCTCCGGTCGCACCTCGCCGCGATGCCCCCGGCCGGTTCCGGTTCCGTCGAACGGGTGGTCGTGGCGCACTCGTTGGCGGTGTTGCTGTGGCTGCACCACGCGTCCGGTGAGTTCGACCCGGGGCTGAGGGTGGATCGCGTGCTGCTGGTGGCGCCGCCCGCGCCGGACTTCGCCGGTGAGCCGTTGATCTCCGGGTTCCTGCACCCCGTGCTGGATCCGACGGTGGTGCGGCGGGCGGCGGTGTCGACCAGGTTGGTGGTGGGTGAGGGTGACGCCTACTGCACGGTCACGCAGGCCAAGGAGATGGCGGAGGCGCTGCGGGTCGAGGTGGACGTCATCGTGGGTGGCGGGCACCTCAACGTCGACGCGGGGTACGGCGAGTGGGGTGCGGTGTTGAAGTGGGCGCGCAGTGGACGGGTGCCGCTCACGCCGCGTTGAGCGTCGGGCTGGGTGTGGTGGTGGGGGCGGCTCGGGTCCGTTGTGCGGGTCAGGAGGGGACGCGTTTGCCCAGGAAGCGGATCACGTCGGGGACGACTTTGCGGTAGAGGGTGTCGTTGTGGCCGCCGGGGGTGATGGAGGCGACGGACGGCTTGGCGTTGGCGATGAACTGGCGGGTGCCGGTGATGAAGGTGTCGTGGTCGCCCGCCCAGACGCCGATGGGGGCGGTGCCGAGTTTGTCGATGTTCTTGAGCGGGTCGAGTGAGGACCACTGGTCGGGGCCGGTGAAGGCGTTGCGCTTGGACATCTCGGCCCAGTCGGTGAGCAGGGCCGGGGCGATGACCGCGATGGCCTTGGTCGGCTCACGGCGTTCGTGACGTCTGCGGCCGTAGAGGAGTGCGCCGAAGCCGCCCATCGACACGCCGGTGCACGCGAACGGTGCGCCGTAGCCCCGTTCGGCCAGCCAGCGGGGGACTTCTTCGAGCAGCATGGCCATCGGGTCGTCGCCGGGGACGTTCTCGTGCCAGTAGTGGTCGCCGCCGTCCACGGCCACGAAGCCGAACGGGGGGACCTGGCCTCGGCTGACGGCGGCCACCAGGACTTCCGACATGCCGCCCGGGGACGCGGTGCGGGCGGCGCCGTGGCGGCCGTGCAGGAGGATCGACATGGGCAGGTTCTTCGTGGGCACGCCCGCCGGCGTCATCGTGAGCAGGTCGACGTCGCGGCCCCGGTAGTGGGAGTGGACGCGGTCGACCGTGACCACGGCGCGTTTGACGGCCGGCACGGGGCCCGCTACTCCCAGTGCGTGGCGCAGTGCCTCGCCCAGCGGTGCGTCGCCGTGCCACGCGGCCGTGACGCCGACGGTCGCCAGGGCGGTGCCGCCCAGTGCGGCGAGCACTGTTCGCCTGCTGACCATGTCTCCCCCATGCCCGATCCCCTCACCACATCGCCGTGAGCCGCGTTCGCGTTTCCTCAGATCGCCGCGCGGGCCCGAAGTTCCGCGATCCGCTCCGCCGAGTAGCCGAGTCCGCGCAGCACGTGGTCGGTGTGCTCGCCGAGCGCGGGCACGGGGGCCGGGGTCCAGTGCCAGGCGGTGGAGTCGACGGGTGGGCGCAGGGCGGTGATCTCGCCGCCGGGCACCGGGATCCTGGTCTGGCGGTCGCGTGCCGTGAGTTGGGGGTGGTGGGGCAGTTCGGTGACGCCGCGGGTCAGGGCGGCGGGCACGTCGGCCTCGTCGAGCGCCTTGAGCAGGTCCGCGGTGGTCCACGGGGCGAAGTCGAGTTCGGCGTGCAGGGCCGGCCGGTTGGCCACGCGGGACGTGACGGTGGTGAAGCGGGGGTCGTCGGCCAGGTCAGGGCGGTCGAGGAGGGCGCAGAGGCGGCGCCACTGGGGGTCGTTCTGGACGGCCAGGTGGACGGTGCCGTCCGCGCACGGGAACGGGCCGTAGGGCGCGATGCTCGGGTGGTGCGCGCCGGTGCGCGGGGCGGCCTGGCCGGTGCCGGCGGCGTAGAGCATGGGCTGGTGCATCCACTCGGCCATGGCTTCGAAGAGCGAGAGCTGGAGGGTGGCGCCTTCACCGGTTCGCGAGCGGTGGAGGAGGGCGGCCAGGACGGCGGACTGCAGTTGCACGCCCGCGGCGATGTCGGCCACCGAGATGCCCGCGCGGGCGGTGACGTCGTCCTGGCCGGTGAGGTCGATGAGGCCGGTCTCGGACTGGACCAGGGCGTCGAAGGCCTTGCGGGACGCGTACGGGCCGGACTCGCCGTAGCCGGAGAGTTCGCCGATCACCAGGTCGGGTTTCACTTGGCGGAGTGAGGAGGCGTCCACGCCGAGTCGACGCGCGGCGGCCGGGGACAGGTTGCACAGGACGACGTCGGAGCTGGTGACGAGGTCGTGCAGGACCTCGCGGGCGGCCGGGTGCTTGAGGTCGAGGGTGACGGATTCCTTGCCGACGTTCGTCCAGGCGAAGTAGGACGACACCGAGCCGCACGTGGTGTCGTAGTGGCGGGCGAAGTCGCCCCCGTCCGGGCGTTCGACCTTGATCACCCGCGCGCCCAGGTCGGCGAGCAGGCGGGTGGCGTAGGGCACGGCCACGGCTTGTTCGAGGCTGACGACGGTGACGCCGTCCAGCGGTCTCACGCGGTGATCCGGTCGTGGCCCGTGTAGACGTTCATCGAGTCGTCGCGCAGGAAGCCGACCAGGGTCAGGCCCTGCTCCTCGGCCAGGTCGGCGGCCAGGGAGGACGGCGCGGAGACCGCCGAGAGGATCGGGATGCCGGCCATGGCGGCCTTCTGGACGAGCTCGAAGGAGGCCCGACCGGACACCATGAGCACGGTTCCCGCCAGCGGGACTTTGTCGTTGAGCACGGCCCAGCCGAGGACCTTGTCGACCGCGTTGTGCCTGCCGACGTCCTCGCGGACGACCAGCGCCTCGCCGGTGGTGGTGAAGAGGCCTGCCGCGTGCAGGCCGCCGGTCGCGGCGAAGACCTTCTGGCGCTTGCGCAGCTCGTCCGGCAGGGCGGAGAGGACGTCCACGTCGACGGTGCAGTCGTCGGCGGCGGGGGAGTGCTTGGTCTTCAGCTTGACCGCGTCCAGCGCCGCCTTGCCGCAGACGCCGCACGACGACGTGGTGTAGAAGTTGCGCTCCACGCCCGGGTCGGGTGGCGCCACGCCGTCGGCGAGGGTCAGGTCGAGCACGTTGTAGGTGTTGAGGCCGTCGGGCCCGGTGCCTTCGCAGAAGCGGGCGACCGAGATGTCCTCCAAGCCGCCGATGACGCCTTCGCTGAGCAGGAATCCGTGCGCCAGCTCCACGTCGTGCCCGGGCGTGCGCATCGTCACGGTCAGTGCTTTGCCACCTACCCTCAGTTCCAACGGCTCCTCGGCGGCCAGCGCGTCGACCCGCTTCCGGGACGTTCGTCGCGCATACGTGACCACTGGGCGACGCACGGTGACTCGCCCCATCGCGAACTCCTTCTCTTGGCTAAGTTTTTTCGCAAGCCACTCACCAGGTTACGGAGGTGTCGGGCAGTGGGTTTCCTGGACCGCTCTCGCACGATCGCCCCACCGGGCTGGAACCGCTGGTTGATCCCGCCCGCCGCGTTGTCGGTGCACCTGGCCATCGGTCAGGCGTACGCGTGGAGCGTGTTCAAGCCGCCGTTGGAGAGCTCGCTGGACCTGACGGGGACGCAGAGCGCGCTGCCGTTCCAGTTGGGCATCGTGATGTTGGGGCTGTCGGCGGCGTTCGGCGGCACGTTGGTCGAGCGCAACGGGCCGCGGTGGGCCATGTTCGTGTCCGCCACCTGCTTCTCGTCGGGGTTCCTGATCTCGGCGGTGGGCGCGTGGACGCAGCAGTACTGGCTCGTGGTGGTGGGGTACGGGTTCGTCGGCGGCATCGGGTTGGGCATCGGTTACATCTCGCCGGTGTCGACGCTGATCAAGTGGTTCCCGGACCGCCCGGGGATGGCGACGGGTATCGCGATCATGGGTTTCGGCGGTGGCGCGTTGATCGCGTCGCCGTGGTCGGCGCAGATGCTGGAGTCGTTCGGGCGCGATAGCGACGGCATCGCGCAGACGTTCCTGGTGCACGGGCTCGTGTACGCGGTCTTCATGTCGGTGGGCGTGTTGTTGGTCAGGGTGCCCGCGGAGGTGGAAGAGCGGAAGGTGGTGCGTTCGGCGGTCAACGTGTCGGCCCGCAACGCGTTGCGGACGCCGCAGTTCTGGTGCCTGTGGGTGGTGTTGTGCTTCAACGTCACGGCGGGCATCGGGATCCTGGAGAAGGCGTCGCCGATGATCCGGGACTTCTTCGCCGAGACGTCCACGCCCGTGGCGGCGGGCGCGGCGGCGGGGTTCGTGGCGTTGCTGTCGCTGGCGAACATGGTCGGCCGGATCGTGTGGTCGTCGACGTCGGACCTGGTGGGGCGCAAGAACGTCTACCGGCTCTACCTGGGTGTGGGCGCGCTGACGTACCTGGTGCTGGCGTTGGCGGGCAACGCGTCGAAGCCGTTGTTCGTGGTGTGCGCGATGGTGATCCTGTCGTTCTACGGCGGTGGGTTCGCCACGATCCCGGCGTACCTGAAGGACTTGTTCGGCACCTACCAGGTCGGCGCGATCCACGGTCGGCTGTTGACCGCGTGGTCGCTGGCGGGCGTGCTGGGGCCGTTGATCGTGAACGCGATCGCGGACGGTCAGAAGGCGGCCGGGAAGTCCGGGCCCGACCTGTACACGGCGTCGCTGTTCATCATGATCGCGTTGCTGGTGGTCGGGTTCGTGGCGAACGAACTCGTGCGCCCGGTGGCGGCGAAGTACCACGAACCGGAAGTGGAGGCGGTCCGATGAACGGGCGGGCGTTGGTCGTGTTCGCGTGGCTGTGGGTCGGCCTGCCGCTGACCTACGGTTTGGTCGAGCTCATCCGCAAGGTGACGGCGTTGTTCACTGGTTAGAGTCGGCCGCGTGGATAACTACGACGTGGTGGTGGTCGGCGGCGGGCACAACGCGCTGGTGGCGGCTGCCTACCTGGCACGGGCGGGCCGCACGGTGCTGGTGCTGGAGAAGCTCGACCACGTCGGTGGCGCGGCGGTGAGCGAGCAGGCGTTCCCGGGCGTCCCGGCGCGGTTGTCGCGGTACTCGTACCTGGTCAGCCTGTTGCCGGACAAGATCGTCGCGGACCTGGGGCTGCGGGTGGCGTTGCGCTCGCGTTCGGCGTCGTCCTACACCCCGGCGGGCGACCTGCTGGTGGAGCGCGACCCCGGTGAGGCGACGGCGGCGTCGTTCCGGGCGTTGACCGGGTCGGACGCCGAGTGGGAGCGGTGGCGCCGGTGGTACGACGACCTGGAGGTGCTCGCCGAGGCGTTGTCGCCGACGATGCTGGAGCCGTTGTTGTCGCGGGAGCACGCGCGGCTGCGCGTGGACTCGGTGGCGCGGATGCGGCTGTGGGACCAGGTGGTGGAGCGGCCGATCGGCGAGACGTTGGAGGAGTTGTTCGCGGACGACGTGGTGCGCGGCGTCGTGGCGACGGACGGGTTGATCGGCACGCACACGTCGTTGCACGACCTGAAGGCGAACCGGTGCTTCCTGTACCACGTGATCGGCAACGGCACGGGCGAGTGGAAGGTGCCGGTCGGCGGCATGGGCGCGGTGACCGGCGAGCTCCTGCGGGTGGCGCGCGAGGCGGGTGCGGAGATCGTGACCCGCGCCGAGGTGACGCGCGTGGACGTCGACGGTGTCACGGGTGAGGTCGAGTACGACGGCCGCGCGGTGGGTGCGAAGTTCGTGCTGTCCGGCGCTGCTCCGTCCACTTTGGACCGGCTGCGGGGCAGGCCGGCGGCGACCGTCGCCGAGGGCTGCCAGGTGAAGGTGAACATGCTGCTGGAACGGCTGCCGCGGTTCCGCAGCGGGGTGGACCCGCGGGTGGCGTTCGCCGGGACGTTGCACGTGGACGAGTCGTACGGGCAGCTGGAGGCGGCGTACCGGGAGAGCGCGGCCGGGCGGGTGCCGTCGGTGCTGCCGGCGGAGATGTACTGCCACACGTTGACCGACCCGTCGATCCTCGCGCCGGAGCTGGTCGCGCGGGGCCGGCACACGTTGACGTTGTTCGGGCTGCACACGCCGGCGGCGTTGTTCGAGGCGGACAACGACAAGCTGCGGGACGAGCTGGTCGGCCGGTACCTGGCCGGGTTGAACGCCTACCTCGACGAGCCGATCGAGTCCTGCCTGGCCGCGGACGCGAACGGCGAGCCGTGCCTGGAGGCCCGCACGCCGCTCGACCTGGAGGCGGAGCTGGGGTTGCCGCGCGGCAACATCTTCCACGACGAGCTGGCCTGGCCGTTCGCGGAGAGCGAGGACGAGGTCGGCCGCTGGGGCGTGGAGACCGACGTGGCGAACCTGTTCGTCTGCGGCGCGGGAGCCCGGCGTGGCGGCGGGGTGAGCGGGATCGGCGGTCACAACGCGGCGATGGCGGTGTTGGGGCGGTGACGTGGTGGGCGACGTCCACGACGAGGTCAGCGGCACGGTGTTCGGCCCGGTGCTCCAGGTCGGGTGGGTCGACTCGCCCACGGAGGTGCAGCCGGCCGCGCCGGTGATGCCGGCGAGCCTGCCGGTGGACGAGGGTTTCGTTGGCCGTGCCGCGGAGCCGGCCGAGTCGTGCGGGTTCCTGCCGCTGCCGTTGCGGATCCTCGTCGAGGTCGAGCGGACCGCGGGCGGAAGTGGTTCAGAGGGCGGCGAAGAGGTCGTTGACCAGCCGCTGGGCCTGCTCCGCGGTCGCGCCGGACGTCACGGCGATCTCGACCGTGCCCGCGCGGGCGACGACGACGGTCCGGACGACCTCGCCGGTGACGGCGGTGGCGCGGTAGGCCTCGTCGTGGAAGCCGGGCAGGTCGGTCACCTGACCGTGCTCCGCGCGGCCCTCGGCGAACGACGCGGCGTCCGCGCCGGTCTCGAAGCGGACCTCGGTGGTGCCCCCGTCGTACGTGCAGCGCACGACGTTGTCGGCGATCGTCTGGCGCGGGTGGTTGAGCCGCAGCCGCAACGCCGCGCCGACCACGTCCGCCGGCGCGTCCTCGCAGTTCACGCCCGCCGAGTCGGTCGCGGTCGGTGCCGGTGGCGGTTCGGTGGTCGGCGTGCTCGGCGGCGTGCTCGTGCAGGCGGCGAGCGCGAGCAGCGCCACGGCGGCGACCGCGGTCCTCATCACGTGGGTTGGTTCGTCCGAACGGCCGCCGACGTTACCGAGTGTCAAGGAACCTGGCTAAAGGTCTGTTGCTAAAGGAACCTTGATATAGGTGCCGTGGTGGCATGGCCGACGACGAGGTTGAGCTGATCCGGGACCCCAAGGCGTTGCGCGCCCTCGCGCACCCGTTGCGGTGGAGGCTCATCGACGTGCTGGCGACCTACGGCGCGACGACCGCCACCCGGTGCGCCGAGCTGCTGGGCGAGAGCGTGGCCAGTTGCTCCTACCACCTGAACATGCTGGCGCAGTACGGGTTCGTGGCCGAGGTGCCGGGCAAGGGCAGGCAGAAGCCGTGGCGGTTGGTGCGGCGCGACCAGAGCTGGTCGTCCATCGGGATGGACGACGAGACGGCGTTGGCGGCGGAGGCAGCGGGTGACGCGTTCCTGGAGAAGGAGTTCTCCTCGATCCGCGAGCGCTTCCGCGGCAAGGACCGGGAACCCCTGCACTGGCGCGAGGCGACGGGGACGTTCGCCACCACGGAGTTCCTGACCGCGGCGGAGGCCGCCGAGGTGCACGCCAAGATCGCCGAGCTCTTCAAGCCGTACGCCGACCGCGTCGAGAACGAGGAGAACCGGCCGGAGGACGCGCGCCCGGTGCGCTTCTTCCTGGCCACCACCGTGGCGCCGCGCCGCGACTAGCGGGAGACCATGCCGCACGACGCCCTGCTGCTCGCCGTGGCGATGCAGCGCACGCACGACGACCAGCACGCCGCCGAACGCCGCCGACTCGTCGGGAGCAAGCGTTTGCGCTCCCGGTCCGGTCGGTTCCGGCTCGACTGGCGGGTGGTGCGGGACCAGCGCGTGCTGGTGGCCGGCGTCGGGTTCTCCCGGCGCCGGGCCGCGGGGTGACGCCTCAGGCGTCGACCTTCTCCAGCCGCACCACGATCGACTTGGACGTCGGCGTGCCCGACACGGTGGCCGTGGAGTCCAGCGGCACCAACGAGTTCGCCTCCGGGAAGTACGCCGCCGCGCAGCCCTTCGCCGTCGGGTAGGCCACCACCCGGAACCGCTCGGCACGCCGCTCGGTCACGCCCGTCGGGTCGTCCGGCCACTCGCTGACCAGGTCGACGTGCTGCCCGTCGAGCAGGTCGAGCGCGTCGAGGTCCTCCGGGCTGACGAACACCACCCGCCGCCCGTCCTTCACGCCCCGGTAGCGGTCGTCCAGGCCGTAGATCGTGGTGTTGTACTGGTCGTGGCTGCGCATGGTCTGCAACAGCAACCGCCCCTGCGGCACCCGCAGCACGGTGAGGTCCTCGGCCGAGAAGTGCGCCTTGCCCGACCGGGTGCCGGTGAACTCGCGGGCGTCGCGCGGCGCGTGCGGCAGCACGAAACCGTCCGGCCGGCGCACCCGCGCGTTGTAGTCGTCGCAGCCGGGCACGACCCGCGCGATCCGGTCCCGGATCAGGTCGTAGTCCTTCTCGAACTCCTCCCACGGCACCGGGTGCGCCGGACCCAGCACGGCCCGCGCCAGCCGGCACACGATCGACACCTCCGACAGCAGCCGGTCGCTCGCGGGCGCCAGCCGGCCGCGGGAGCGGTGCACCACCGACATCGAGTCCTCGACCGTGACGAACTGCTCGCCGGTGTGCTGGAGGTCGCTCTCCGTGCGCCCCAGCGTGGGCAGGATCAACGCCGTGCGGCCGTGCACCACGTGCGACCGGTTCAGCTTGGTCGACACGTGCACCGTCAGGTCCAGCTTCCGCATGGCCGCCTCGGTCACCGCCGTGTCCGGGGTGGCCGCGACGAAGTTGCCGCCGACGGCGAAGAACACCTTCGCCGCGCCGTCGCGCATGGCCCGGATCGACGCCACGGTGTCGAAACCGTGCTCGCGCGGCACGTCGATGCCGAACTCGGCCTCCAGCGCGGACAAGAACTTCTCCGGCATCTTCTCCCAGATGCCCATGGTCCGGTCGCCTTGCACGTTCGAGTGACCACGCACCGGGCACAGGCCCGCGCCCGGCTTGCCGATCATGCCGCGCAGCAGCGCCACGTTCGCGATCTCGCGGATCGTCGGCACCGAGTGCTTGTGCTGCGTCAGGCCCATGGCCCAGCAGAAGATCGTGCGCTGGGAGTCGGCGAGCATCCGGGCGAACCGCTCGACCTGGGCGCGCGGCAGCCCGGTGGCCTCGTCGACCGAGTCCCAGTCCAGCCGCCGCACGTGCTCGGCATACTCGGCGAAACCCTCGGTGAAGCCCTCCACGAACCCGGTGTCCACCGCGTCCCACGACAGCAGCAGGTTGCCCGCCGCCTGGAACAACGCCTGGTCGCCGCCCAACCGGATCTGCAGGAACTCGTCGGCCAGCTTCGTGCCCGAGCCGACCAGGCCGCGCACGTTCTGCGGGTTCTTGAACCGCAGCAACCCGGCCTCCGGCAACGGGTTCACCGCCACGACCTTCGCGCCGCCGCGCTTGGCCTCCTCCAACGCCGACAGCATCCGCGGGTGGTTCGTGCCCGGGTTCTGGCCCACCACCACGATCAGGTCGGCGCGGGTGAAGTCGTCGATGCTCACCGAGCCCTTGCCGATGCCGGTCGTCTCCGACAACGCCGCGCCGGACGACTCGTGGCACATGTTCGAGCAGTCCGGCAGGTTGTTCGTGCCGAACGAGCGCACCAGCAGCTGGTACAGGAACGCGGCCTCGTTGCTCGTGCGGCCCGACGTGTAGAACACGGCCTCGTCCGGGCTCGCCAGGCCGTTGAGGTGGGTCGCCACCAGCGCGAACGCGTCGTGCCACTCGATCGGCTCGTAGTGCGTCGCGCCCTCGCGCAGCACCACCGGCTCGGTGATCCGGCCCTGCTGCCCCAGCCAGTAGTCGGTCCGGCCGGCGAGCTCCGCGATCGGGTGCGCGGCGAAGAACTCCGGCCCGACGCGCCGCCTGGTCGCCTCCTCGGCCACCGCCTTCGCCCCGTTCTCGCAGAACTCGGCCAGCTTGCGGTGACCCTGCGGCTCCGGCCAGGCGCAGCCGGGGCAGTCGAAGCCCTCGCGCTGGTTGAGCAGCCGCAGCGTGGACGCCGTGCGGGCCACGCCCATCTGCTCGACACCGCGCTGGAGCGACACCGCGACGCCGGGGATGCCCGCCGCCCACCGCTTGGGTTCGCTGACGTCGAGCTGCGACTCGTCGATGTCCTGCCGGGGCGGGTTGCGGTCCATGCCCCTATTGTGCGGCTGCCGTGCCGCCACGCGAGCGGGCTCGTGGTGTACCGCCGGCGCACCCCGCGCGAGCACGCCGGCGGTCCGTCCGACCGCCGGTCGCGCCAGGACGACGCGGGACCGCTGTCACGGGCCCCAAGGGGTTGTGAACGGCCCGTGAATCCGGCGTCCTCACCTGCGCGAATACCGGTGATCACCATCAATTGTGATCGGCGCCACTGTGCCGCGAATCGTCCGATCGGGTGACCTCATTCCGGGCAGCCGTCGGCCGGTGACGACGGCGCGCTCAGGTCGAAGTCCAGGCCGGGCGGCAACGACGGCTCCGTGAACGCGGGCGCCAGGTAGCCGCGCTTCGCGCTCGAACACCCGATCGAGTGCATCGAGCCCAGCGACGCGTCCGCCCACAGCCCCTCCACACCGGGACCGCCCGTGCGCACCGAGTACCGCGCCTGGAACCGCGTCAACGCCACCACGTCCGACGGACCGCGCACCGCCTCCGGCCGGTCCGGCGCGAACGCGTAGGCGAACGTGTAGTCCGTCCGCACCACCAACTCGCCCTCCGGCCCCACCTCGGCCGACATCCCGCCACGCGCCTTCGGCTCGACCTCCGCCAACCGCGCGCCCTTGTCCACCCGCGTCACCATCAACGCCGCCTCACCGTCGTTGCGGCCGTCGAACAACACCCGCAACGACTCGCGCAGGTCGGGCGCGAACAACCCGAAGAACGGCTCCAGGTCGTGGTCGACCACCACCCGGCGATCCAGCCGGGCCGCGACCACCGCCTCCCGCACCCGCTCGTAGGCCGCCGCGACCTGCTCCGCCGAGTACGGGCCGACCTGCGCCGCCGCCGGCGCCACCACCCCGGCCGCGCCGTCCTCCCACGCCGCCGCCGACGTGCCCGCGAACGGTTCGTCCAGGTCGACCGGGCGCACACCCGGCACCGCTGCCGGGTCCGACCCCGACGCGATCACCGCCCACGCCAGCAGCACCGCCGCCACCGCGATCGCCGACCCGACCCAGAACCGCCGCCGCGGCCGGCGCGGCAACGACCTCAGCCGCCGCACCCTGGCCTCGCGCTCGGCCCGCTTCACGGCCTCCCGCGCCCACCCGGCGTCCCGCAGGTCGGGGTGGTCCTCGATCCGGTACTCGTCCACGTCGCCCCCCGCTCGCCAACTCCTGCCCAAGGCGTTACCAGCAATCGGCCGAGAAGTCGATACGGGACCGCCGCGACGGGCACGGCGCGCGCTAGCAGGTATCTGATTAGAAGTCGATACCCGCGCCTCCGTAGACTTCGACCGTGACTGAGACCCCCACCGCACCGCAGCGCTCCGAACTCCCGCCGGCCTGGAACCCGGCCGAGGTAGAGGCCGGGCTGTACGAGCGGTGGGTCGAGCGCGGCTACTTCACGGCCGACGCGACCAGCGACAAGCCGCCGTTCACCATCGTGCTGCCGCCGCCGAACGTCAACGGCAGCCTGCACATGGGCCACGCGCTGAACCACAGCATCATGGACGCGCTCACCCGCCGCCGCCGCATGCAGGGCTACGAGGTGCTCTGGCTGCCCGGCACCGACCACGCGGGCATCGCCACCCAGACCGCCGTCGAGCGCGCCCTCGCCGGCGAGGGCAAGTCCCGCCACGACGTGGGCCGCGAGAAGTTCGTCGAACGCGTCTGGGAGTGGCGCGAGGAGGTCGGCGGCAGGATCCTCGGCCAGATGCGCCGCCTCGGCGACGGCGTCGACTGGACCCGCGTCCGCTTCACCATGGACGAGGGCCTGTCGCGCGCCGTCCAGACCATCTTCAAGAAGCTCTACGACGACGGTCTGATCTACCGCGCCGAACGCATCATCAACTGGTGCCCGCGCTGCCAGACGGCGCTCTCCGACATCGAGGTCGACCACTCCGAGGACGACGGCGAGCTCGTCTCCATCCGCTACGGCTCCGGCGACAACTCGATCGTGGTCGCCACCACGCGCGCCGAGACCATGCTCGGCGACACCGCCGTGGCCGTCCACCCCGAGGACGAGCGGTACCGGCACCTCATCGGCACCGAGGTCGAAGTGCCGCTGACCGGCCGTTACGTGCCCGTCGTCGCCGACGAGCACGTCGACCCCGCGTTCGGCACCGGCGCGGTCAAGGTCACCCCCGCGCACGACCCGAACGACTTCGAGATCGGCCGGCGCCACGACCTGCCCGCGCTCACCGTCATGGACGGCCGCGGCGTGATCACCGCGCACGGCCCGTTCCAGGACATGGACCGCTTCGAGGCACGCCCCGCCGTCGTCGCCGCCCTGCGCGAACAGGGCCGGATCGTGGCCGAGAAGCGCCCCTACAAGCACTCCGTCGGCCACTGCTCGCGCTGCGACACCGTGATCGAGCCGCGCCTGTCCATGCAGTGGTGGGTCAAGGTCGCCCCGCTCGCCGAGGCGGCCTCCGCCGCCGTGCGCGACGGCCGCACCACCATCCACCCGCCGGAGCTGGCCAAGCGCTACTTCGACTGGGTCGACAACCTCAACGACTGGTGCATCTCGCGCCAGCTCTGGTGGGGCCACCGCATCCCCGTCTGGTACGGCCCGAACGACAAGGTCATGTGCGTCGGACCGGACGAGGAGCCGCCCGGCGAGGGCTGGGTGCAGGACGAGGACGTGCTCGACACGTGGTTCTCGTCCGGCCTGTGGCCGTTCTCCACGCTCGGCTGGCCCACGCCCACCAGCGACCTGGCCAAGTTCTACCCGACCAGCGTGCTGTCGACCGGCTACGACATCCTGTTCTTCTGGGTCGTCCGGATGATGATGTTCGGCCTGTACGCGATGGACGGCAAGCAGCCGTTCGACCACGTGTTCCTGCACGGCCTCATCCGCGACCAGCACGGCAAGAAGATGTCGAAGTCGCGCGGCAACGGCATCGACCCCATCGACTGGATGGACGCCTACGGCGCCGACGCCACCCGGTTCACGCTGCTGCGCAGCGCCAACCCCGGCTCGGACATGGCGCTGGCCGACGAGTGGGCCGCGGGCTCGCGCAACTTCACCACCAAGCTGTGGAACGCCACCCGGTTCGCGCTCAACAACGGCGCCACCGTCGACCGCCCGCTCCCGCCGCGCGAGGAGCTCACCGACGCCGACCGCTGGATCCTCGACCTGCTCGACGGGCTCGTGACCGAGGTCGACCGCCAGTTCGAGGGCTTCCAGTTCGCCAAGCTCAGCGAAGCGCTCTACCACTTCACCTGGGACGAGTTCTGCGACTGGTACCTGGAGCTGGCCAAGGTCCAGCTCGCCGAGGGCGGCGCGCGGGCCGAGGCCACCCAGTCGGTGCTCGGGCACGTGCTCGACGTGGTGCTGCGGCTGCTGCACCCGCTGACGCCGTTCATCACCGAGACCCTGTGGACCACGCTGACCGGCGGCGAGTCCCTGGTGATCGCGGACTGGCCCAAGCCGACCGGCGTCGCGCGCGACGAGGTCGCGGCCACCCGGATCGAAGGCCTGAAGAAGCTGGTCACGGAGATCCGCCGGTTCCGCTCCGACCAGGGCCTCAAGCCCGCCCAGAAGGTCGCGGGCAAGGTGCGCGGCGCGTGCTGCGTCGACCTGCTCGACCAGGTGCCCGCCGTCCAGGCGCTGACCCGGATGACCGAGCCCGGCGACGACTTCTCGGTCAGCGCCTCGCTCGACGTCGGCCTGCCCGGCGGCACGGTGAAGGTGGAGCTGGACCTCTCCGGCGCGGTCGACGTCGTGGCCGAGCGCAAGCGGCTGGCCAAGGACCTCGGCGTCGCCGAGAAGGAACGCGCCCAGTGCGAGGGCAAGCTCAACAACGCCGCGTTCCTCGACAAGGCGCCCGCCGAGGTCGTGGCCAAGATCCAGGCCAGGCTCGCGGCGGCCAACGCCGAGATCGACCGCATCCACGCCCGGCTCGAGACCCTGCCGCAGGACAACTCGTGACCGGGTTCGAGACGGGCGCGCTGGAGGAGCTGCGGCAGGTCGAGTCGGAGCTGAACACCCGCTGGCCCGAGACCAAGATCGAGCCGAGCCTCGACCGGATCCGGGCGCTGGCCGACATCCTCGGTGACCCGCAGGGCACGTACCCCGTGGTGCACGTCGGCGGGACGAACGGCAAGACGTCCACGTCGCGGATGATCGACGCCCTGCTCACCCGGATCGGTCTGCGCACCGGCCGCTACACCAGCCCGCACCTGCAGCTGGCGACCGAGCGGATCAGCGTCGACGGCGCGCCCATCAGCCCCGAGCGGTACGTCGAGATCTACCGCGACGTCGAGCCCTACCTGTCGCTCGTGGACGCGCGCGGCGACGTGCCGATGAGCAAGTTCGAGGTGCTCACCGGCATGGCGTTCGCGGCGTTCGCCGACGCGCCCGTGGACGCCGCCGTGATCGAGGTCGGCATGGGCGGGTCGTGGGACGCGACGAACATCGCCGACGGCCGGGTCGCGGTGATCACGCCGATCGGGCTCGACCACGTCGAGTACCTGGGCGGTGACCTGGCCGGGATCGCGGAGGAGAAGGCCGGGATCATCAAGCCGGGCGCGGTCGCCGTGATGGCCAAGCAGGACCCCGCCGTCGAGCAGGTGCTGCTGCGGCGGTGCGCCGAGGTGGACGCCACGATCGCGCGGCTGGGGCACGAGTTCGGCGTGATCCAGCGCGACGTCGCGGTGGGTGGCCAGATGCTGCGGTTGCAAGGCCTCGCCGGCGTGTACGACGAGGTGTTCCTGCCGCTGCACGGCGCTCACCAGGCCGCCAACGCGGCGCTCGCCCTGGCCGCCGTGGAGGCGTTCTTCGGCGCCGGGCCCGACCGGCAGCTCGACGTCGAGGCCGTGCGCGAGGCGTTCGCCACCGCCACCTCGCCGGGCCGGCTGGAACGCGTCCGCACCGCGCCCACCGTGCTGGTGGACGCGGCGCACAACCCGCAGGGCGCGGAGGCGCTGGCCAAGGCCCTGGACGAGGAGTTCGGCTTCCGCAAGCTGGTCGCCGTGGTCGGCGTGATGCAGGAGAAGGACGCCGTCGGCATCCTCAGCGCGCTCGAACCGGTCGTCCAGGAGCTCGTCGTGACCGCGAACTCCTCGCCGCGGGCCATGGACCCCGACCTGCTCGCCGGTATCGCGATCCCGATCTTCGGCGACGACCGGTTGGTCGTCCGGCCGCACCTCGACGACGCGATCGAGGACGCCGTGCGGCTCGCCGAGGAGAGCGACGACGGCGACATCGTGTCCGGCGGCGGCGTCGTGGTGACCGGCTCGGTCGTCACGGCGGGTGACGCGCGTGCGCTGTTCGGCAAGGAGCCCTCGTGACCTCTCCCGCACCGGCGCCCAAGGGTGTTCCCGCGCCGAAGAAGGACCCGATGAAGTCCTTCCGCGGCATCATGGCGGGCACGCTGATCCTCGAGGTGATCGTCGTCGCCCTGGCCCTGCCGGTGGTGGCGAAGCTGAGCGGCGGGGTCGGCACGGGGGTCGGGTACCTGGTGCTCGGGCTGATCGTCGCGCTGATCGGGACGTGCGCGCTGCTCAAGCGCCCGTGGGCCGTGTACGTGATCGCGGCGATCCACGTGGTGATGGTGGCGTCGTGGTTCGCCCTGACCGCGCTCGGTGGCATCGGCGTGGTGTTCAGCCTGGTCTGGGTGTACCTCCTGTGGCTTCGGCGTGACGTGGCCAAGCGCATGGCCGAGGGTCGGCTGCCCAGCCAGCAGCAGGGTTAGCTGCCCGACTCGTGGCCCGCTCGATCGAGGCGACACCGTGCGTGCGGCAGATTGGTTGCGGTCAGTAGTCATTTGAGCCTTTGAAAACTGGATCAGGTGAACGTAAACCCGGTCGAGTGATAAAGGGCCGAATTTGTCGGTGTCGCTCCTCAGGTTGCGCCGCGTGGGTTCCGGCGCACAGCGCTGGACCACTTCTGCGAATACGACGCCGATAGGACGGTGCCACATGACGACTCTTCAGCAGTCCGCCGACCAGGGGACGCTGATCGACCTCGCAGCCCCGGAAGGGAATCGCGCGGACAGCCCCCCGCGCCGGACCCGCTCCCCGTGGTCGAGCCCTGGGTGCAACGTGGTGGCGGCGCGCCGTACGTTCCGGGGAACCCGCAGGAGATCGTCGAGTGCCTCCGCGCCGTTCTGCGGGCGGTCGACGAGCACGAGGGCGTGGAGCACGAGCTGACCTGGCCGTCGGACGGCACGACCGTGCTGCACGAGGCGGTGCGATTCGGGTTGTCCTGGGTCGCACGCTTCACCTGTCTGTGTGATCCGAGCCGGTCGTGGTGCTCCGCCGTGCGCTGAACCCGTCAGCGACGGTTCCCGTTCACCCGGAATTAGGCTTCACCGATTACAAACCGGCCCATGAGCGATGGTGTGGTGAACCGGCGGACGCTGCTGCGCGCCGGTGCGATAGGTACGGCCGCGGCGCTCGTGCCCGGCGGTGTGGCGTTGGCGCGGGGTGGTGACCGACCCGTCCTCACGCACGGCGTGCAGTCCGGTGACGTGACGTTCGACGGCGGCCTGGTGTGGACGCGGGCCGACCGGCCGTCGCGGATGCTGGTGCAGGTGTCGTCGGACCCGTCGTTCCGGCACGCGAGGACCGTGCGCGGGCCGTTGCTGACGCCGGAGACCGGCGGCACGGGCCGGGTGCGGTTGCGCGGCCTGCCGGGTGGGCGCGAGGTGCACTACCGCGTCGTCGCCGAGGACCTGGACGGCCGCACGCGCAGCGAAGCCGTCACGGGCAGCTTCCGCACCGCGCCGGTCGGCCGTGACGACGTGCGGTTCGTGTGGTCGGGTGACGTGGCCGGCCAGGGCTGGGGCAGCAACCCGGACCTGGGCGGCATGCCGATCTTCGGCGCGATGGCCGCCCGCCGTCCCGACTTCTTCATCAACAGCGGCGACACGGTGTACGCGGACGGTCCGCTCCAGGAGAAGGTGGCGCTGCCCGACGGGCGGGTGTGGCGCAACCTCGTCACCCCGGAGAAGCTGAAGGTCGCCGAGACGCTGGACGAGTACCGCGGCCAGTTCGCCTACAACCTGATCGACCCGCAGTACCGGGCGTTCGCCTCGCAGGTGCCGATGATCGTGCAGTGGGACGACCACGAGGTGACCAACAACTGGTACCCGGGCGAGATCCTGACCTCGCCGGCCTACACCGAGAAGCGGGTGGACGTGCTGGCCGCGCGGGCGTTCCGGGCGTTCCACGAGTGGCAGCCGATCGACCCGCGGCAGGCGGTGGACGGCCGGGTGTACCGGAAGTTCCGCCACGGCGCGCACGTCGAGGTGTTCGTGCTGGACATGCGGTCGTACAAGGACGCGAACACCTCGCCGCGAGACGGCGCCGGGGTCGTCCTGGGCGAGCGGCAGGCCCGCTGGCTGGTGGACTCGCTCGACCGCAGCCGGGCCACCTGGAAGATCATCGCGGCCGACCTGCCGATCGGCCTCACCGTGCCCGACGGCACGGACGTCGAGGGCGTCGCCAACGGCCTGCCGGGCGCGCCGGGCGGTCGTGAGCACGAGCTGGCGCGGGTGCTGGGCGAGCTGAAGCGGCGGCGGGTGCGCAACACCGTGTGGCTGACGGCGGACGTGCACTACACGGCCGCGCACCACTACTCGCCGGAGCGCGCGTCGTTCCAGGACTTCGACCCGTTCTGGGAGTTCGTGTCGGGTCCGCTGAACGCCGGTGCGTTCGGCCCGAACGCCCTGGACCCGACGTTCGGCCCGGAAGCGGTGTTCGTGAACGCCCCACCGGCCGCGAACACCACCCCGTTGGACGGTTTCCAGCACTTCGGCGAGGTCGAGGTGTCGCGGGACGGCGAGCTGACCGTGTGGCTGCGCGACCTCAAGGGCGCGTCGCTGTGGAGCAAGACTCTTCACCCCAGCCGTTGACTCTCGGGTGACCCGAGACCTCACAGTGGTGGTGTGACGGACGAGCTGATGACCATCGGGCGGTTCGCCCACCTCAGCGGGCTGACCGTGCACGCGCTGCGGCACTACGACGACGTCGGGCTGCTCACGCCCGACGTCGTCGACCCGGTGTCGGGTTACCGGCGCTACCGGCGCGAACAGGTGCGCCGCGCCCGGCTGATCCTGGCGCTGCGCTGCCTGGACCTGCCGATCGAGGAGATCCGGCGGGTGGTCGACGGCGGTGACGTGGACGAGGTGCTGACCGGCCACCGCAAGCGGCTGGAACGGCAGCGCGACGTGCTCACCGCCCGGCTCGGCGACGTAGACCGCTACGTGGAGGAAGGGATCACCGTGTCCACACCCGGCACGGGCGTGCGCCCGGTTCAAATCAAGATCACCGTGGACGACGCGGCCAAGGCCGTCGAGTTCTACCAAACCGCCTTCGGCCTGCGGTACGAGGTGACCAGGCGGGCCGAGGACGACGACTACTCGTCGTTCGTGTTCGGCGAGTACGGCGGGGACGGGTTCTTCCTGGTCCACCTGCTGGAGGACCGCACGGACACCGACCGGCTCGGACCGAGCACGTTCGGCCTGCTCGTGCCCGACCTGGACGCCTACCACGCGCGTGCCGTCGCGGCGGGCGGCGTGGAGGTCGTCGCCCCGCGCGACTCGGTCGGCATGCCGCGCAACTCGGCGGTGAAGGACCCGTCGGGCAACTGGATCTGGCTGTACCAGGGGTGACGCGGGTTCACCCGGTCGCGGCGATCTCCGCGACCGGGCCCGCCGGTTCGGTCCACTCCTCGGTGCGGGCGCTCCAGCCGGACACCACCGAGCGGTCCGGTGCGAGGCAGTAGACCTCGTCGTCGGTGACGACCAGGGCGGCGACGTCCTCGACGCCGGGTGGGCTGCCAAGGGCTTCGGCGGGAAGGTGGCCGGGCTGCTGGACTAGCGCAAGGATCTGCAAGGACTTGCAGCCGTATGGGCCTTGTCCGACCGTGATCGTCGTGGTTTCGTGCACCCCGTCCCGGCGCTCCGCCGGGGCGGGGTTGCAAGAATTTGCGACAAGGAGGTCGCGATGCGTCGGGCCGTCGCCGCGCTCATCGCCCTGGCCGTTGTGCCATTCGTGCCACCACCCACCGGCGCCGCGCCCGAAGTGGGGCAGCGGCTCGCGGTCGGCGCCGTCACCGACCTCGCGCCCGGCGCCCGGGACGGTGACCGGGCGCTGGCCAAGGACGCGCTCCGGGCCGACCTGACCGGCGAGCGGTTCTACTTCGTGATGCCCGACCGGTTCGCCAACGGCGACCCGCGCAACGACCGCGGCGGCACGGCCGAGACCGACCGCCTCAAGAGCGGTTACGACCCCGCTGACAAGGGCTTCTACCACGGCGGCGACCTCAAGGGCCTGCGCGACAAGATCGACTACCTGGACGACATGGGCGTCACCGCGATCTGGATGACGCCGATGTTCGCCAACCGGTGGGTGCAGGGCTCCGGCAACGACATCTCGGCCGGTTACCACGGCTACTGGACCACCGACTTCACCCGGCTCGACCCGCACTTCGGCACGACCAACGACATGCGGCGGCTCATCCAGGACGCGCACCGCCGCGGCATCAAGGTGTTCTTCGACATCGTCGCCAACCACACGGCCGACCTGATCGACTACGCCGAGGGCGAGCACGACTACGTCAGCACCGGCGCGCAGCCCTACCTGGACGAGCAGGGCAACCCGGTCGACATCTCGGAGATCGCGGGCCAGGAGCCGTTCCCGAAGCTCACCGCGCCGTACACGCCGGTGGTCAAGGGCGAGAAGACCCCCGCCTGGCTCAACGACCCGCAGCTCTACCACAACCGCGGCGACTCGACGTTCAGCGGCGAGTCGAACGAGTACGGCGACTTCTTCGGCCTCGACGACCTGATGACCGAGCACCCGACGGTCGTGAAGGGCATGAAGCGGATCTTCACCAGCTGGATCGACACGCTGGGCATCGACGGCTACCGGGTCGACACGGTCAAGCACGTCAACATGGAGTTCTGGCAGGCCCTCGCGCCGCACGTGAAGCAGTACGCGGCGATGCGCGGCAAGAAGGACTTCTTCGTCTTCGGCGAGGTGTTCGACGCGAACCCGGCGCTCACCTCCCGCTACACCACCACCGGCCGGATGCAGGCCACGCTGGACTTCCCGTTCCAGAGCGGCGCCGCCGGGTTCCTGTCCGGCCAGGGCGCGGCCCGGCTCGGCGAGGTGCTCGTCGAGGACGACCGGTACACCGACCCGGACTCCAACGCCTCCTCGCTGCCGACGTTCCTCGGCAACCACGACATGGGCCGCATCGCGTGGATGGTCCGGGAAGGCCGGCCGGGCATCTCCGAGGCCGAGCTGCTGGACCGGCTCGAACTCGGCAACGCCCTGATGTACCTGTGGCGCGGCAACCCGGTCGTCTACTACGGCGACGAGCAGGGTTTCGCGGGCACCGGCGGCGACAAGCTGGCCCGTCAGGACATGTTCGCCTCGAAGACGCCCGAGTACGCCACCGAGGACCTGGTCGGCAGCGACCGCACCGGCGCGGTGGACAACTTCCGCACCGACCACCCGCTGTACCGGCAGCTGCGCGACCTGGCGAACTTCGTGGACCGGGACCCGGTGTGGCGTGAGGGCAACCAGGAGCTCAGGCTCGTCCAGGGCGACGTGATCGCGTTCAGCCGCACGGGCCGCACCCAGCAGGTCGAGCACCTGGTGGTGGCCAACGCCGGCACCGCGCCCGCGACCGTCGAGGTGCCCGCGTCCGGCAAGGGCCACCGCCCGATCTGGCCCGCTGCGGGCTCGCAGGTCAACGCCGCGAACGGCAAGGTCACCGTGACCGTGCCCGCGCTGTCCGCCCTGGTGCTCCGCTCGACCGGCAAGATCCCCTCCGCCGCGCCCACGCCGACGTTGGCCGTGCCGGCGACCGGCACCCTGCTGGACGACCGGGTCGAACTGCGCGCCGACGGCGTCACCTCGCCGTACGCGCAGGCCACGTTCGCCGCACGGGTCGAGGGCGAGCGCGACTGGCAGGTGCTCGGCACCGACGACGCCGCGCCGTACCGGGTGTTCGCCGACCTGTCGGGCTTGCCGGGCGCGGCCGTGGGCAAGAACGTCGAGCTGCGCGTGGTCGCCAAGGACGCCAGGGGCACATTGGGCGCGGACGGCGCGAAGATCGGCCTGGTCGCCGCGCCGCCCGTCGAGCCGCCGTCCGCCGTGACGTCCGACTGGCTGGTGGTGCACTACAACCGCCCGGCCGGCGACTACGACGGGTGGGGCCTGCACGCGTGGGGCGACGTCGAGAACGCGCCGACGTGGGACGCGCCGCTGCCGTTCGCGGGTGAGACGCCCTACGGCCGGTTCGCCTGGGTCAAGCTCAAGCCCGGAGCACGCTCGGTCGGCGTCATCGCCCACCGAGGTGACGAGAAGGACACCGACGGCGACCGGTTCATCGACCCCAGCGCGACACCGCAGGTGTGGCTCGAACAGGGCCAGACCGCCGTGCACGCCAGCGAGGTCGCCGCGACCGGCCAAGCCGTCATCACGCACACCGGTGACGCCACAGGGCTCGTGGTGCGCGCGGGAGGCGCCGACCACCCGTTCAGCGGGGGAGTGGCGACCGTCCCGGCGACCGCGCCCGTGGAGTTCTCCGTGGTCCGCGGCGGCACGGTCGAGGCAACCGGTCGCACGGCCGGACGTGCGTGGGTCGAC
This sequence comes from Actinosynnema sp. NPDC023794, assembly GCF_040639675.1. Classification (NCBI taxonomy): domain Bacteria; kingdom Bacillati; phylum Actinomycetota; class Actinomycetes; order Pseudonocardiales; family Pseudonocardiaceae; genus Actinosynnema; species Actinosynnema sp. NPDC023794. Next base: position 31,630 of record NZ_JBFAFR010000024.1, read on the forward strand.
GGCGACAAGGTGCACGCCGGCCTGGCGGCCGCCCAGAACCGCGCGGTGATCCACTACAACCGGCCGGACGGCGACTACACCGACTGGACGCTCTACCACTGGACGGGGTCGCTGGAGCCGAGTCCCGGCTGGAACCAGTCCCGCGTGCCGGACGGGGCCGACGGGTTCGGCGTGTACTGGTCCGTGCCGCTGGAGCCGGGTGCGGCCGGGCTGAGCAACATCATCCACCGCGGTGACGCGAAGGACCCGGGACCGGATCAGTTCCTCGACGTCACGGGCACCGGCCACGAGGTCTGGTACGTCTCCGGCTCCACCAAGGCGGACGGGTCCATCTCCTACGTGCTGCCGCCGTCGGGCGGCGAGGGCGTGGACGACGACCTGACCAAGGCCAAGGCGATCTGGGTGTCGAAGGACCTGGTCGTGTGGGACGTGCCGGTGGTGCCGTCCGACGGCTACCGGCTGGAGCACGACGGCAGGGTGCTGCGGCTGGAGCCGTCGTCGGACGCCGTGCCCGATCGCTTCCCCCACCTGCGGGGCAAGCCGGTGTTCCGGGTGCGTGACGGCGCACGGCTGGACGAGGCGTTGCGCGGCAAGCTGTCCGCCGTGCACGTCGACTCGAACGGCGGCCTGCGGCACCGCACTGGCGCGCAGATCGCCGGCGTGCTGGACGACCGGTTCGCCGCCGCCGCGTCCGCGCTGACCTACGGGCCGACCTTCGACGGCGACCGCGTGACCGCGCGGTTGTGGGCGCCCACGGCGTCCTCGGTGAAGCTCCAGGTGTCCGACCGACCCGGCGGCCCGACGACGACGGTGGACCTGGCGCGGGACGACGCGTCCGGCTCGTGGTCGGCGTCCGGCTCGTGGCGGGACAAGTTCTACCTGTTCGAGGTGACCGTCGCCGGGCGCACGGTGACCGTGACCGACCCGTACTCGGTGGCCTTGGCGGTGAACTCGACGCACTCGCAGTTCGCCGACCTCGGTGACGCGCGCACCATGCCCGCCGACTGGGCCGGGCACGTGGCCCGCGGCCTGGACGGCGACCCGACCGAGCACGGCATCACCGAGCTGCACGTCCGGGACTTCTCGATCGGCGACACCACCGTTCCGGAGTCCGACCGCGGCACGTACCGCGCGTTCACGCACTCGTCCTCGGTCGGCATGACGCACCTGCGTGAACTGGCGGCGGCGGGGCTGGACACCGTGCACCTGCTGCCGACGTTCGACATCGCCACGATCCCGGAGAAGCGCTCGGACCAGCGGCAACCGGCGTGCGACCTGGCGTCGCTGCCCGCGGGCTCGTCGGCGCAGCAGGAATGCGTCTCGGCCACCGCCGGCCAGGACGGCTTCAACTGGGGCTACGACCCGTACCACTACGACGTGCCCGAGGGCTCTTACGCCACGGACGACGCGCAGACCGGGTGGGCGCGCTCCAAGCAGTACCGCGAGATGGTGAAGTCGTTGCACGACAACGGGAACCGCGTGGTGGTGGACGTGGTCTACAACCACACGGCCGCTGCCGGTGACGCGCCGACGTCCGTGCTGGACAAGGTGGTGCCGGGGTACTACCAGCGGCTCGACCTCGACGGCGCCGTCGCCAACTCGACGTGCTGCGCCAACACCGCGACCGAGAACGCCATGATGGGCAAGCTCGTCGTGGACTCGGTCGTGCGCTGGGCCCGGCTGTACAAGGTGGACGGCTTCCGGTTCGACCTGATGGGGCACCACCCGAAGGCGAACATCCTGGCCGTGCGCGCGGCGCTGGACGCGTTGACCGTCGAGCGCGACGGCGTGGACGGGCGCAAGATCCGGATCTACGGCGAGGGCTGGGACTTCGGCGAGGTCGCCGGCAACGCCCGGTTCGAGCAGGCCACGCAGGCGAACATGGCGGGCACGGGCATCGGCACGTTCAGCGACCGGCTGCGGGACGCGGTGCGCGGCGGCGGGCCGTTCGACGCCGACCCGCGCGTGCAGGGGTTGGCGTCCGGGCTCGCGGGCGACCCGAACGGCTCCCCGACCAACGGCGACGTGACCGCGCGGCTGGCCAACTACACCGACCTGGTGAAGCTGGGCATGGCGGGCAACATGGCGTCCTACCGGTTCCAGTCCACCGGTGGCGGGGTGATCTCGGGGCGTGACGTGACGTACAACGGTTCACCCGCCGGGTACACCGGCGCACCGGCCGACGTGATCACGTACGTGGACGCGCACGACAACGAGACGTTGTTCGACTCGCAGACGTTCAAGCTGCCCGCGGGCACGTCCATGGCCGACCGCGTGCGGATGCAGAAGGTGGCCATCGCGCCGGTCCTCTTGGGCCAGGGCCAACCGTTCATGCACGCCGGCGCGGAGTTCCTGCGCTCCAAGTCGTTGGACCGCAACAGCTACGACAGCGGCGACTGGTTCAACCGCTACGACCCGTCCCTGAAGGACAACGGCTTCGGTCGCGGCCTGCCACCGGCGGCGGACAACGAGGACAAGTGGCCCTTCGCCGCACCGTTGCTGGCCGACAGTTCTTTGAAGCCCTCGTCGGCCGACATGCGTGCCGCCGTGGACAACACCCTGGAACTCCTCCGCATCCGCAAGTCGTCGCCGCTGTTCACCCTGAACGACGCGGCGCTCGTGCAGCAGAAGCTGTCGTTCCCGACCGCCGAGCCGGGCATCGTCGCGGCGCTCCTGGACGACACGGCGGGACCTGACACCGACCCGTCCCTGAACGGCCTCCTGGTGATCGTCAACCCTTACCCGACCACCAAGTCCACCTCCGTGCCGGGCGACTGGCAGAACCACCCCCTGACCACCGACAAAGCCACCGTCGCCAACGGCTCGATCACCCTTCCCGCCCGCTCGGTGACCGTCCTGACCCGCTAGTTCGGTGAGGTGCTCGGCGCCCGGGGACCCGGGCGCCGAGCACCGTTCAACTGCTGAGCCACTCGAGGAAGTCGATCTCCCCGATCATCTCGATCTTGTGGCCGCGGTCCAGCAGCTCGCGGGCTTTGCGGTGTTTGCCGCTGACGTTCATCCCCACGGCGAACCGAGCCGGGTCCGCCATCCCCACCACGAGCACGTCGGTCTTCTTGGTGACGCCCGGTACCGCCTGCCCTCCGGCCCGGGCGAGTCGCTGATGAGCCTCCGCACGCGTCATCGTCGTCAGCGTTCCGGTGAAGCAGACGTTCAGCCCGTAGAGCACCGAATCAGGATCGGCGTGCGGGTTGGCGAGAGGGATCTCCTGTCGCGTGGCCGACCAGAGTCGTTGCGAACCGGTCCAGGAGTCGCCGGTCTGCCGTCCGTAGCGGACCTTCAGGCCATCCAGCAGGTCGTCGACGGTGTCAGCCCGGTGGCGCCGCATCGCCGCGAGCATGATGTGAGCCGCGGTGTCCGCGTCGACCTGCGCGTCGTGGTGCGCGCCCATCGCAACCCCCGCCGCGTCGGCGACGAAGGGCAGGCGATACGTCAGCAACTGCCACGTCAGGCGGGACACGACCAGGGTGCAGGCGTAGCTCAACTCCGGCCACGGCACGGAGCTCGCCGTGCAGGCGTCGCGGATCACACCCATGTCGAAGGCGGCGTTGTGGGCCACCAGCGTGCGGCCGTCGGCGAAGTCCAGAATCTGCCTGAGCGCCTGCGGCCACTCGGGAGCGTGGCGAACCATCTCGGCGGTGATGCCGTGCAAGGACGTGTGGTACGGGTGGAAACCACCTTCGCCGGGCGGCTGGACGTAGGTGGAAAACCGGTCGGTGACCACTCCGTCCTCCACCAGGGTCATGCCGACCGCACAGGCGCTGCCCCTCGACCAGTTGGCGGTTTCGAAGTCGACCGCAACCCATTCTCTGCTCATGCTCTCCTCATCTGCGCCGCAACGCCCGCGATTCGAGCCGGAGCGCATAGTTGGGTGCTTCCGGTCCGATGGGCGGTCAACAGCCCATCGGGACGCGTCGGCCGATGGTTACACGCGCAAAACCGTTGATGTCTCGCTTTTTGCCTGTTCCGGCGCATCGTCTTCCGTCATCACGCGATTCACGGCGACGGACGCGCTCTCAGTTCCCCGCACCGGTGCCGCGGTGAAACAAATGGCGCGTCGCGGCGATGGACACGTCACGGGTGAAGATCACCCAGATGAGCGGTGCCTTGAGCACGTCTACGCGTGAGGAGCCACGATGATCGCCGCACCGCGGGAGCACGGCTCGCTCGGCTTGCCACCCACCCGAGCCGGTGACGGCCGGACCATGATCGGTCACGTGATCGTCCGCCGAGCCGGATCCGGTCACGACGACGCCATCGCCGTCTGGCACCTCGACACCGAAGGGTCGAGGACCGGGGCGTGGGTGAAACCCACCGCGATGGCCTTGACCGAGTCCGGAACCGCTCGGAGCCTGCTCAACCTGTGCCGGCAGAAGGCGCTCCTGGACTGGGACCCGGCCGAAGCGGTCAAGACCCTGGGAGCGCTGGAAGAGGCGGCCGGTGACACCCGCACCGACTGGGCTGCCTGCGCCGTCACCATCCCCGAACTGCTCGCGGAAGTCGCGGACATCCGGGCCTCGTACGCCAAGCGCGTTGCCGAGGAGAAGGCGACCAAGAAGAACATCGTCGACCTGGAGTGGGCGATCGACCTACCCGACCCACTGCCTTCCTCGGTCGACCACCTCGAGCGACTCGCGGGGTTCGGAGAACTCATCGCTCCCACGGAGGCCGCGACCGAAGCACTTCGCATCAGCCGGTTGGGAGGGTGGGTCGTGCAGCGCTGGCGGGAAACCGCCCTCGCCCTGGGGCGCACCTACCTCCGCGCCAGTTTCGGACCACCCACCGTGCTGGCGCCCAAATGGGAGGCACGCCTGGCCGATGCCCACGCCCACCGGTGGTGATTCCCGGGAATGCTTGAATCGCGCGGCTGCCGTGACCTTCCTGGCCGTACACGCGTCGGTGACGATAGGACCACCTTCTGCGGAGCCGAATCCCTGACACCTGGCCATCGACCCGTCTCTAGTGGTCGGCCAGTTCGACACGTGATCGGACGTCCTCGGCGCGCAGGATGCGGAAACCCCGCTCCTGCGCGCCGAGCACTTTGAGGAACCCGGGACTGGTCTCCATCACGTAGGCCTCGATCGTGTCGCCGGAAGTCTCGATCCGCTCCAACGGCACCCAAGGCGTGGCGACCACCGCCGCCACCACCAACGCCACCCCGCCCACCACGTAACCGAACCGGCGCAGCACGAAGTCCATCTGCGCGTGCAACCGCCGCATCCGCTCCACGAACACCAACAGCGCGGTCAACACCACCGCACCCACCGGCACCCACCACCGGTGGTACGAGAGCACGTGCGCCACCAGGAACGCGCTCAACACGGCCACCACCAACGGCGCCACCCGCGACCGCCTCCCGACCGCGTAGAACACCGTCAACGGCACATCACCACCAACAGCGCACTGCTGATCCACTTGTCCGCCATGAACGTCCCCAGGAACAAGCCTGGCGCGTCCTCCAGGTCCAACGTGTGCAGCAGCGCGAACGCCGTGTGCCAGTCGTAGTGCGACACCGCGAGCAGCCGCAGCAGCACGAACATCACAGCGGCCCCGGTGAGGACGGTGCCCGGGTGGGGCTTGTCGGTGGTCACGGCCGGCACTATCGCAGCTCCGGCTACCCTTGACCGAGTTGCACAATCCCGTACGAAGGAGTACCGACCGCCGTGAGCGAGCGCACCCTGGTCCTGGTCAAGCCCGACGGCGTCAGCCGCGGCCTGGTCGGCGAGGTCATCTCCCGCATCGAGCGCAAGGGCCTGCACCTGGCCGCGCTGGAACTGCGCACCGTGGACCGCGCGACCGCCGAGCAGCACTACGCCGAGCACGACGGCAAGCCGTTCTTCGCCGACCTGGTCGAGTTCATCACCGGCGGCCCGCTGGTCGCCATGGTGGTGGAGGGCACGCGGGCGATCGCGGCGTTCCGCCAGCTGGCCGGCGGCACCGACCCGGTCGAGAAGGCCACGCCCGGCACGATCCGCGGCGACTTCGGCCTGGAGGTCCAGTTCAACCTGGTCCACGGCTCGGACTCGCCGGAGTCGGCCGAGCGCGAGATCAAGCTCTGGTTCCCGAACCTCTGAGCTGACCCGCGCCGACGGCCCGGACGCCCAATGGTGTCCGGGCCGTCGGTGTGTCGGGTCGACCACGCGTGCGCCCGCCGTCGTGCGGGTCCGCACTAACTGCGGGCAGAAGAACGCGCCGGAGACGAGCCGAGACCGCCCGCGGCCGAGCCGTGCAGCACGACGCCCTCGCGGTGGCCCAGCGGCAGGTACATGCGCACGTCGTCGAACCGGAAGTCGCCCACCGAGATCACGTTCGGCAGGCGGCCCCACTCGCGGAAGCCCAGGCTCTCGTACAGCTGGATCGCGCCGTGGTTGTTCCCGCGCACGCCGAGCGTCAGCATCTCCAACCCGGCCGCACGCGCGTGCTCGATCACCGCGCCCAGGAGCCGCGCGCCCAGCCCGAGCCCACGCGCCGCCGGGTGCGCGGTGACCCGGCGCACCTCGGCCATGTGCTCGAACACCTCGCTCTCGGACCGCCGCCACGTCGCCGTTCCGCGCAGCACGCCGTCCACCCGCGCCACGACCAGCGCGCCGTCGGAAGGCGACGCGAGCACGCCGTCCAGCCACGCGTCGGTCTCCGCACGCCCCGGCGGTTTCCGCCAGCCGATGGCGCCGCCGGCGGCCACCACGGCGTGCAGCACCTCGTGCACTTCGGACCGAAGTCGTTCGTCGGCCACGAGCGGCCAACTCAGGTCGATCTCCACGGCGCCACCCTAAAACGGCTCCGAGAATGTCGGACCTCGCCGCTAACGTGACGAACGTGACCCCCACCCTCGTCCACGCCAACGGCCTGACCAAGCACTTCGGCTCGTTCGAAGCCGTCCGGGGCATCGACGTCGAGGTGAGCAAGGGCGAGGCGTTCGGCTTCCTGGGCCCCAACGGCGCGGGGAAGTCCTCGACCATGCGGATGGTGTCGTGCGTGTCACCACGCACCGGTGGCGAGCTGCGGGTGCTGGGCCTGGACCCGGACACCGACGGCCCGAGGATCCGCTCGCGCATCGGCGTGGTGCCGCAGCAGGACAACCTCGACACGGAGCTGACCGTCCGGCAGAACCTGCAGGTCTACGGCCGCTACTTCGGCCTGTCCCGGGCCGCGGTGCGCGAGCGCGCCGTGGAGCTGATGGACTTCGCCCAGCTCACCGACCGCGCCGACGCCGAGGTGGAGCCGCTGTCGGGCGGCATGAAGCGGCGGCTCACCATCGCCCGCTCCCTGGTCAACGACCCGGACCTGCTGCTGCTCGACGAGCCGACCACGGGCCTGGACCCGCAGGCGCGCCACCTGCTGTGGGACCGGCTGTTCCGGCTCAAGCAGTCCGGCGTCACGCTGATCATCACCACGCACTACATGGACGAGGCCGAGCAGCTGTGCGACCGGCTGGTGGTCATGGACGGCGGTCGGATCGCGGCCGAGGGCTCGCCGTCCGAGCTGATCCGCCGCTACTCGACCAGGGAGGTGCTCGAACTGCGCTTCCCGCCGGGTGAGCAGAGCGGCGACGGGGTGCGTGACCTGGCCGAACGGGTCGAGGTGCTGCCCGACCGGGTGCTGCTCTACACCGCCGACGGCGACGCGGCGCTGGCCGCGGTCCACGCGCGGGGCGTGCGGCCGGTGTCCAGCCTGGTGCGCCGCGGCACGTTGGAGGACGTGTTCCTGCGCCTGACCGGCCGGACGTTGGTGGACTGAGATGAGCACGCACGTCGTCGGCTCGTGGCGCGCCGCGCTGATCGCGGTGGAGCACCACTGGACCTGGTACCGCCGCAACTGGCGGGCCACGGTGATCTCGAACTTCCTGCAACCCGTGCTGTTCCTGCTGGCCATGGGCATCGGGTTCGGCTCGCAGGTGCGGGAGGGCGAGGCCACCGGCGGCTACCCGTACCTGGTGTTCCTCGCGCCCGCGCTGCTGGTCATCACCGCCGTGCAGAACGCCGTGTTCGAGTCCACCTGGGTGATCTTCTCGTCGTTCAAGTGGCAGCGCACGTACCTGGCGACGGTGTCCACCCCGGTCACGCCCGCGCAGGTGCTCGACGGCCAGCTGCTGTGGATCGCGCTGCGCCTGGTGGCGGGCACCGCCGTGTTCCTCCTCGTCGCCATGGCCCTGGGCGCGATCACCAGCCTGTCGGCGGTGCTGGCCGTGCCGTTCGCCACGCTGGCGGGCATGGCGTTCAGCGCGCCCGTGGTCGCCTACTCCGCCACCAGGGAGAAGCCGGACTCGTTCAACGCGATCTTCCGCTTCCTGCTGATGCCGATGACCCTGTTCACCGGCGCGTTCTTCCCGCTGAGCCAACTGCCCGGCTGGATACACCCGCTGGCCTGGCTCACCCCGGTCTGGCACGGCATCGAGCTGGCCCGCGGCGCGACGTTCGGCACCCTGCGCCTGCTGCCCGCGCTGGGCCACGTCGCCTACCTGTCCGCCCTGGTCGCGCTCGGCGTCGTCCTGGGTCGCCGCTACTTCCACCGGAGGCTGGCCGTATGACCGACGAGTCCTCCACGACCGACGTGGTCGAGCCGAGTCGGCCGGCCACCCCGCGCACCGGCGCCGGCCTGCTGCTGCGGGTCGTGCCGCCGGGCCTGTACGCGGGCCGCGCGCACGTCCTGGTCGAACGGTCGTACCTGGTCAGCAGGCGTGGCTGGATGTCGGTGATCTCCGGCTTCTTCGAGCCGCTGTTCTTCCTGTTCTCCCTCGGCTACGGCCTGGGTCAGCTGGTCACCACCGTCGACGGCCCCGGCGGCCCGATGCCGTACGCCGTGTTCGTCGCGCCCGCCCTGCTCGCCGCCTCGGCGATGAACGGCGCGGTGTTCGAGGCGACGTTCAACCTGTTCTTCAAGTTCAAGTACGCCAAGACCTACGACGCGGTGCTGGCCACCCCGCTCGGCCCGGTCGACATCGCCCTCGGCGAGGCGGTCTGGTGCCTCATCCGCGGCGGCCTGTACTCGGCCGGCTTCATCGTGGTCATGCTCGGGTTCGGGCTGATCAGCTCGCCGTGGGCGCTGCTGGCGCTGCCCGCGTGCCTGCTGGTCGCGCTGGCGTTCGCGGCGGTCGGCATGGCGGCGGCGACCTACCTGCGCTCGTGGCAGGACTTCGACCTCGTGCAGCTGGCCGTGATGCCGCTGTTCCTGTTCTCGACCACGTTCTACCCGCTGTCGGTCTACCCGGGCTGGTTGCAGACCGTGGTCCAGTGGACGCCGCTCTACCACGCGATCGAGCTGATGAGGGCGCTGACCACGGGTTACGTCGGCTGGGGCGCGTTGACGCACGTGGCGTACTTCGCCGTGATGGTGGTCATCGGGGTGGTTGTCGCCGCACGCAGGCTCGGCAAGTTGCTGCTGACCTGACCTGGTTGAACACTGGACGAACCCCGAGCACCGGAGGTCGTCATGGACGTCATCGCACTCATCGGCCGGATCCTGTTCGTCTTCCTGTTCTTCGGCTCGGCGATGGGCCACCTCACGCAGACCGCGGCCATGGCCGGCTACGCCGCGTCCAAGGGCGTCCCGTCGGCGAAAGCCGCCACGTTCGGCAGCGGCGTGCTCATGGTCGTCGGCGGGTTGATGCTGCTCCTGGGCGTGTGGGCGGATCTCGGCGCGCTGCTGCTGGTGCTGTTCCTGCTGCCGACGGCGTTCCTCATGCACAACTTCTGGAAGGAGACCGACCCGCAGACCAAGCAGGTGGAGATGATCCAGTTCAACAAGGACGTGGCCCTCGCGGGCGGCGCGTTGATGTTCTTCGGCCTGTACGCGGGGCCGGGCTCCGAACTGGGCCTCACCATCACCGGACCGCTGTTCTGACGCGTGCCGGCACTGCCGTTACCCTGGTCGGCGTGAGTGTCGAGTCGGTCTTCCCCGCCCTGGAACCCCTGCTGCCGAGGGTGTCCAAGCCGGTGCAGTACGTCGGCGGGGAGCTCAACGCCACCCTGAAGGACTGGGACGCCGCCGCGGTGCGGTGGGCGTTGATGTACCCGGACGCCTACGAGGTCGGGCTGCCCAACCAGGGCGTCATGATCCTGTACGAGGTCCTCAACGAGCAGCCGGACGTGCTGGCCGAGCGGACCTACGCGGTGTGGCCCGACCTCGAGAAGCTGATGCGCGAGCACGGCGTGCCGCAGTTCACCGTCGACGGGCACCGGCCGGTCGGCGCGTTCGACCTGCTCGGCGTCAGCTTCGCGACCGAGCTGGGCTACACGAACCTGCTCAACGCGCTCGACCTGGCCGGTATCCCGATCCACGCCGCCGACCGCACCGAGGACCACCCCATCGTGGTGGCGGGCGGGCACGCGGCGTTCAACCCGGAGCCGATCTCGCCGTTCGTCGACGCGGCCGTGCTCGGTGACGGCGAGGAAGCCGTCCTGGAGATCACCGACATCGTCCGCGCGTGGAAGGCCGAGGGCCGTCCCGGCGGTCGGGACGAGATCCTGACCAGGCTCGCCGAGACCGGCGGCGTGTACGTGCCCCGGTTCTACGACGTCGAGTACCTGCCCGACGGCCGCATCCAGCGCGTGGTGCCCAACCGCGAACGCGTGCCGTACCGGGTGTTCAAGCGGACCACGATGGACCTCGACGCGTGGCCGTACCCGAAGCAGCCGCTGGTGCCGCTCGCCGAGAGCGTCCACGAGCGGATGAGCGTGGAGATCTTCCGCGGCTGTACGCGCGGCTGCCGGTTCTGCCAGGCGGGCATGATCACCCGCCCGGTGCGCGAGCGGTCCATCGAGGGCATCGGCGCGATGGTGCAGCGCGGCCTGGAGGCGACCGGGTTCGAGGAGGTCGGCCTGCTGTCGCTGTCCAGCGCGGACCACTCGGAGATCGCCGAGATCACCAAGGGCCTCGCCGACCGCTACGAGGGCACGAACACCAGCCTGTCGCTGCCGTCGACCCGGGTCGACGCGTTCAACATCGACCTGGCCAACGAGCTGTCCCGCAACGGCCGCCGCTCGGGGCTGACGTTCGCGCCCGAGGGCGGCAGCGAACGCCTCCGCCGCGTGATCAACAAGATGGTGTCGGAGGAAGACCTGATCCGCACGGTCAGCGCGGCGTTCGGCGCGGGCTGGCGGCAGGTGAAGCTGTACTTCATGTGCGGTCTGCCCACCGAGACCGACGACGACGTGGTCCAGATCGCCGAGATGGCCAAGAACGTCATCCGCGCGGGCCGCGAGGCGTCCGGCCGCAAGGACGTCCGCTGCACGATCTCCATCGGCGGGTTCGTGCCCAAGCCGCACACGCCGTTCCAGTGGGCCGCGCAGTGCGACCCGGAGACCGTGGACAACAGGCTGCGCCTGCTGCGCGAGGCGGTGAACTCCGACCGCTCGCTCGGCCGCAACATCGGCATGCGCTACCACGACGGCAAGCCGTCGCTGATCGAAGGGCTGCTCTCGCGCGGCGACCGGCGCATCGGCCTGGTGATCGAACGGGTGTGGCGCGAGGGCGGCCGGTTCGACGGCTGGTCCGAGCACTTCTCCTACGACCGCTGGGTGGAGGCGGCCGAAGCCGAGCTGCCGCCGCTGGGCGTGGACCTGGCGTGGTTCACCACGCGTGAGCGCGAGGAGCTGGAAGTCCTGCCCTGGGACCACCTGGACTCGGGCCTGGACAAGGAATGGCTCTGGGCGGACTGGCAGGACGCGCTGGACGAGCGCGAGCAGGACGACTGCCGCTGGACGCCGTGCTTCGACTGCGGTGTGTGCCCGGCGATGGGCACCGACATCGAGGTCGGGCCGACGGGGCGGACGCTGCTGCCGATCTCGCCGGTGGGCAAGGGCTCGCCGGTGCGCAACCCAGAGCTGACAGCCCGAGGCTGACGGCTCACGGGCGGGCCTCGGCCGCGTCGACCCGGATCGCGCGCATCGGGCACACGCGTGCCGCCGCACGCACCTGCGGCGCCTGGTCGGCGTCGGGGTTGCGCGCGTAGCGCAGCCGCCCGTCGTCCAGCACCCGGAACACGCCGGGCGCCTGCGCCTGGCACAACGCGTAGTGCCGGCACCGCCCGTGGTCGACCGCGACCCGGACACCGGTCGGCTCCTCCTGGACCGGCGGCGGGTCGGCCTCGATCACACCGATCCGCACCAGCAGCCGCGGCGGCAGGAACCGCAGCACGGTCAGCGTGACCGCGGGCATCAGCACGGTTATGCCGCCCAGCCACACCACGGCGACGTGCCCGCTCGCGGAAGCCCCCAGCCACGCGTGCATCGCGCCGAGCCACACGCCCACGTACGCGAGCCGGTGCAGGCGCAGCCAGTCGCGGTAGAACACCGTGCGCTGCAACGCGGCCGTCACCGACGCGGCCAGCATGAGCTCCAGCCCGACCACGCCGAGCGCGTGCCGCACCTCGCCGCCGCCGACGAGCGGCACCAGGAGCTGGTAGGCCGCCAGGGAACCGTTGTCCAGCAACAGGAACGACACCCCGTGCGCCCCGGCCACGACCACCGCGAACGTCGCCAGCACCTGGTGGGTGGCGCGCAACGCGGCCCGGCCGGTGATCCGGCGGACCCAGCCGGTGGCGGTGAGCACGCCCCAGCACGCGGCCAGGCACATCGCCACGTACGCCACCCGGCCGGACAGCGTGGCGACCTGCCACACCCCGACGTCGTGTTCCGAAACCGCGAGCACCACGTGCGCACCCCCTGTTAATGGCGCGGTACACCCTCTGAAGAGGAACTACGAACGTCGGGTGCGACGGTTCGACAGAACGTTCAATTAAGACGTGTGATCTACATCACACGATCGAGCGCAAGTAGTGGCGGCGCTGATCCCGAGTTGTAGTACCTTCGCGGAAGTCTCATTCGCCCCGCCGCGCGCGAACTCCGGGAGGTCGATTGCCTCATGAATTCAGCGGGCAGTGTCGGGATGAGTGGCGAGCGGTCCGGTGAAGAACTCGTCACCACGCTGTACGAGCAGTTCAAGGGCGGGTTGTACGCCCACGTGCTCGGCCTGGTCAACCGTGATCGGCAGTGGGCCGAGGACGTGGTCCAGGAGACGTTGATCCGTGCGTGGCAGAACGCCGAGACGCTGGTCCGCGACCCGCGGATGCTGCGCGGCTGGCTGCTCACCGTGGCCGGGAGGATCGTCATCGACGGGTGGCGCACGAGGCGGGCCAGACCTCGCGAAGTGGAGCTGACCAGCCCGGACACCGTCGAGGTGCCCGACCAGACCGAGCAGCGGCTGTCCGTCATGGTGCTCAACGACGTGATCGGCAGGCTCGGCGAGGAACACCGCGCCGCGATCTACGAGACCTACGTGCGCGGTCGCACGGTGCGTGAGGCGGCGGTGGTGCTCGGCATACCGGAGGGCACCGTGAAGTCGCGGGTCTACACCGCGATGAAGATCCTGCGCCGGGCGTTGCGGGAGTGGCACTGAAAAAGGCCGCCGCCGATCGACCGGGAGGAATTCCGGGCTCGGGGCGTGCGCATTGTTCGCGACGTCGGTGAATCGGCTCGCGGAAGTCGGGCCTCGATTCTGGTCGAAGCTTGGCGTCGCGTCTCTACGGAGGGCACCGAAGGAAATTCCGCGACCGCCATCGCGATCCTTCGGTACCGAAGGGAGTGGACAGGTGTCCTACCGTGGTGGTCGGCGATCCACCGCCCCGGCTGCGCCGCGGCAGATCGGAGCTCTCCGGTGACGGCATCGAACCCGACCGTGCCCGGCCGGGACCGCGAACTGCGCGCCGCCCGCTCGGCGCTGCGCGGCGCGCTCGCCGGCCGGACCACCACCCTGCTGGTCACCGGCGAGATCGGCATCGGCAAGTCGGTCCTGCTGCGCGCCATCGCCGACGACGCGCGCGACCTCGGCTTCACGGTGGCGACCGCGACCGGTGCGCGGCTGGAGAGCGACCTGCGCGGCGGCGTGATCACCAGGCTGGCGCAGGGCCTGCACGACGGCCCGGCCGAGCCGCTGGACTGGTTCCACCGCGTGGTCCTGACCGCGCTGGGTCGAGGGCCGCTGCTCCTGGCCGTGGACGACGTCGACCTGTCCGACAGCTGGTCCCTGCGCTGCCTGGCCTTCGTGCTGCGCCGGGTCTCCGACCGGCCGCTGGCGGTCGTGCTGGCCGCCACCACGGGCCAGTCGCCGGTCGGCGAGGTGACGTTGCCCGACCTGGTGGCCGCGCACCACGAGCACGTCGAGCTGACCGGCCTGGACGTGCCGGCGGTCGCCGCCCTGGTCGGTGACGCGCCCGCGGCGGCGTGCCGCGAGGTGACCAGGGGCAACCCCAAGCTCCTGCGGGCGTTGGCCGGCCAGTTGCGGCCGGGCTCCACCTCCGCCGACGTGCACGCGCTCGGCTCGGCGGAGATCGGCGCGGCGCTACGCGTGCGGCTGGGCCGTTACGAGGGCGCGTCGGAGGTGGTGCGCGCGGCGGCCGTGCTGGGGGAGGACGCGACCGCGGACCGGCTGGCCGCGATGGCGGACGTGGAACCCCGGCGCGCGCTGAGGCTCATCGACGGCTTGGTGCGGCTGTGCGTGTTCCGCGACGACCACGTCCTCGGCTTCGCCCACACGTACCTGCGCAACGCCGTGCTGGCCGATCTGCCCGTAGCCACCAGGACCGCCGACCACGCGCGCGCCGCCGTGCTGCTGCGGGACGCGGGCGCGCCCGACGAGCGGATAGCCGAACACCTGCGCGGAGCGCGCGCTGTGCCGCTCCCGTGGGGTGTGGAGATCCTGCGCCGCGCGGCACGTGAAGCGACCTACGACGACCGTCTGGACGCCGCACAGGACTACCTGGAGCGCGCGCTGGAGGAACGCCTGTGCTCCGACGAACGGCTCGCCGTGCAGCTGGAACTGGTGCACATCACGTTCCTGGTCGACCCGGCCGCGGGCATGGACCGGCTCCGGGACGCCCTGGCGCACGCCGACGACGCCCGCTCCGCCGCCGGGCAGGCCGTCACCATGCTGCTGCGGCTGTGCAGCGGACCGGAAGCCCGCCTGGCGGTGTCCATCGGCCTGCAACTGGTGTCCCGCCTCACGTCGCAGGAGCACGACGAGTCGTGGGAGCTGCGGGTCCTGGCGTACCTGGCCAGCGCGGGCAACAACGTCGGCCTCGCCCTGCGCGCCAGCATGTTCACCGACGAGCTGGAATCGGAGGTGCCGCGCTCGCCGAGGCTGCGGCAGGTCCACTCCGCGCTGCTGTCCCTCGGGCACGCGTTGCGCGGCGAGTCGGCCGAGGACGCCGTCCGGCACGCGGCCGAGGCGTTGGAGGGCGACCGGGTCGACGTGTTCGTCCAGCCGTTCGTGTTCACCGTCAGCACGTGCTTCATGGCGGACGCGCCCGACCTGTCCGAGCGGTTCCGCCGCATGATCGGCAGCGAGGCGGAGCCGCACGACTACCACCTGCGCAAGGGCACCGTCGTGTCGATGGCGCACGGCATGGACTTCCTCGCCCGCGGCGACCTGGTGCGCGCCAAGACGTTCCTCAAGTGGCAGCTGCGGCTGTTCGACGAGCTGGGCGCGGTCGCGGTGTGCCCCATGGCGATCCTGTGCGCGGCCAGGCTGGCGGAGGTGCTGGTCGACCTCGGCCGGTTCGACGAGGCGCGTGACCTGCTGACGCGCCACGGCTTCGCCGACGAGCTGCCGGAGCTGTTCCAGCACAACGTGACGCTGTTCGCGCGGGGCAGGCTCAAGCTCGCCACCGACGACCCGGCCGGCGCGCTCGCGGACCTGCTCGAGTGCGGCCGAAGGCTCACCGCGTCCAAAATAGACAGTCCGGCGGTGCTGCCGTGGCGGTCGTCGGCCGTCCGGGCGCACCTGGCGCTGGGACGACGCGAGGCCGCCGCCCGGCTGGCCGCCGAGGACCTCGCCCGCGCCAAGCGCTGGGGCACGCCCCGGGCCATGGGCGCCGCGCTGGTGTCGGTCGGCCTCACCACCGACGACGAAGCCGCGACCCGCGCGTTGCTCAAGGCGGTGGACTACCTGACCGGGTCCGTCGCCCGCCTCCTGCACGCCGAGGCGTTGCTCGAACTGGGCGCCCGACTGCGCCGCCGAGGCCAGGCCGAACGCGCCATCCCAAACCTGCGGCTGGCCGTCGAGCTCAGCGCCCGGTGCGAGTCCAAGCCGCTGATCCGCCGGGCCGCGGCGGAGCTGCGCGCGTGCGAGCCGGCCACCGCGCACGGCACCGCGCACGGGCTGACGAAGCAGGAGACCCGCGTCGCCGGCATGGCCGCGCAGGGCCTGACCAACCGGCAGATCGCCGAAGCCCTGTTCCTCACCCGCCGCACGGTCGAGCTGCACCTGTCCGGCGCCTACCGCAAGCTCGGCATCGCCGGTCGCGCGGACCTGGCCGGCGCGTTGCGGCGCCACCAGGACCAGTACTCCGCCTGACCTACTCGCGCACGGCGGCGAGCGCGTCGACCAGGCCGTGGCCGTAGAAGCCGTTGTACTCCGAGTGGCCCGTGCAGAACGCGTCCTGCACGCCCGTGCCGTTGAGGTCGTAGTCCGCCGGGCACGGCACCGTCTCCGCCTGCGCGTTGAGCATCTTCGACAGGTCGAGCGCGGTGGCGCCCGGGTGCGCGGACGCCAGCAGCGCCGCCACCCCGGACACGTGCGGCGCGGCCATCGACGTGCCGCACGAGTAGTCGTACCCGGCGGCGGGCACGGTCGACAGCACGCACCCGCCCTGCCCGTCGTCCGGCGCCTGCCTGCGGTCGCCGCCGGGCGCGGTCACGTCCACCGCGCCGAGCCCGTAGGAGCTGTACCCGGCCTTCACCTTGTCCGCGCCCACCGACGACACGGCGACCACGTTGCGCAGCTGCGCCGGCAGCACCAGGCACGTGTTGTCCACCGGCCGCGGCTGGACGTCCTCCGGCGCCGCGTTGGTCGGGCTCAGCGCGTCCCGGCCCGGCTTGGTCAGGTCGGCCGCCGCGTTGCCCGCCGCCGCCACCGTCAGCACGCCGCGACCGGACGCGTGCTCGACCGCCCGGCGCACCGCCTCGTAGACCACGGACTGGCCCTGCTCGTCCTGGCAGGTGAACACCCACGGGTCGATGAAGTAGCTGTTGTTGGTGATGGTCATGCCCCGCTCGGCGGCCCACATGAACCCGCACACCGCGTACTCGGGGTAGATGAACCCGGCGTCGTCCACGACCTTCACCGACGCGATCCGCACGCCCGGGGCCACACCCGTCGTGCCGAGGCCGTCGTCGGCCGCCGCGATCGTGCCCGCCACGTGCGTGCCGTGCCCTGACGTCGTCGGCGCCCACGCGGCGGGGGACGGGTCCGCCACGCCGGACGTGCAGCCGGCGGACAGCGCCGGGTCCAGCGCGCCGACCAGGTCGGGGTGCGTCGGGTCGATGCCCGAGTCGAGCACGCCCACCACCACGTCCCGGTTGCCCTTGCTCACCGCGTGCGCCTCGGCCGCCCGGATCAGGTCCATGTCCCACTGCTCGGCCGTGCGGTCCGCCGTGCCGCCCGCCGCGCGTGCTCCGGCCGTCTCGTCGTCCTTCTTCTTCTGCCTGGCGGGCGCGCCGTCGCGCTTCGACAGGCCGTCGGCCTGCGCGCTGTACGCCCGGTCGGGGCCGATGTGCCGCCCGAACCGGGGGTCCGGCGAGACGGCCACGGCCACCGCGATCTGCGGGTAGTAGTGGGCGGTCGTGCCGCACGCGGCGGTGATCTGGGCGTCGGCCAGCGGCGCGCTGGTGCCGGGGGAGAACACGACCAGGTAGCGCAGCGTCGGACCGGGCTGGACGCAGTCGACCGCGGCGGCCCGCGTCTCGGGCTCGGCCGCGGCCGCGGTCACCGAGAAGCAGCCGGACGCGAGCAGCGCCGCGCTGACCGCGACCGCTCGGGCGCGGCGGTGCAGAGGCACGGGGGACCTCCAGGCTGGACCGGGTGACGGGGGAGCCGTCGGGCCGACGTCGGGGCGGACCGTCGATCGGGGTGCTGCTGCCGGACCGTAGCCAGACCGGGCGGAGCAGACAAGCGCAACGGTGCCGAACAGGTCCAAGGTACCGTCCTCGTGGAGTAGGAGCGTGGACCGTTGGGGTGCTCACCCCGTCACGGGCCACCCGGCACCCAAGGGGAGTAGCTCTGAGCCGCCAGCAGCAGCCCAACCCGTCGGCCGCACCTGTGCAGAAGCTCCGACTGCGCTACGCCAAACGCGGTCGGTTGCGGTTCACGTCACACCGTGACATCGCGCGCACGTTCGAGCGCGCGCTGCGTCGGGCAGGCGTCCCCATGGCGTACTCCCAGGGCTTCAGCCCTCACCCGAAGGTGTCATGGGTCGGTGCGGCGCCCACAGGCGTGGCGAGCGAGGCCGAGTACGTCGAGGTGTCCGTCGTCGACCAAGTCGACCCGGAGGCGCTGCGGACCGCGCTGGACGCCGTGCTGCCTCCCGGGTTGGACGTGCTCGAGGTCGTCCAGTCCTCCGGCGGCACGCTGCCCGAGCGGATCGAGGCCAGCGCGTGGCGGGTCGAGCTGCCCGGCGTGTCGCCCGAAGAGCTGACCGAAGCCGTGACCGCGCTGATGGGCTCGGCATCCGTCGAGGTCGAGCGGCTGACCAAGGACGGGAAGAAGATCGTGGACGTGCGGCCGGCGATCGTGTCGGCCGAGGTCGAGGCGCAGGCAGGGGCGCATTCGAGCGATGCGGGACACGATGCACGAGATTTGTCACAGCCGTGTGGGATACTCATGACGGTCGTACGGCAGACAACCCCTACCGTGAGGCCCGACGACGTGCTGAGTGCGCTCCGAGTCGTCGCCGACCTGGTTCCGCCGGTCCCCGCGAAGGCGACCCGGATGGCGCAGGGGCGGCTGGACGATGAAGGCGGCCTGGTCGACCCGCTTGCCCTGGACAGGGCGGCGGAGGTCTGACCGGGCGGTGATTGGAGCGGCGCTGACGGCGTCGTCGAAAGTGTTATAGGACCTGCTGTGCCGCGTGCCCCACGGGTGCGCGCCACAGCGCGAGGCAAGGATTCCCGCCGCCAGCCGCGGCGGTGAGTGGACAAGAGAGGCCCCTGCGCGGCCGCGTCGGTTGGGACGCGCCCGGGGGCGGAGGAGCTGCATTGTCGAACACGGAAAAGCCTGCCGGCGCCGCCGGCGGGGGTAACGCCACACCCGCACACCCGGATCTGGCGGACCTGCCCGCCAAGCTGCGGGTGCACGCGCTGGCCAAGCTGCTCGGCGCGAGCAGCAAGGACGTGGTGGCCGCCCTCGCCGACCTCGGTGAGACGGTGAAGGGCGTGCAGTCGAGCGTGAGCCGCGATCTCGCGCTCAAGGTCGCCGAGAGCCTCCTGAACTGGGACGACATCGTCACCGGCGAGGTGGACGAGCAGACTGAGGAACCGGTGCGGGTGACCCGTGAGGTCGCGCCGCTGGTGCCGCTGTTCGCGCCGCCGTCCGCGGTGTTCCTGCCGCCGACCCCGGTGGTCGACCAGGCCCCGGCCAGCCGGGAGGACGACCTCGAGGACACCGAGGACGACACCGACGAGCACGCGTCCGCGGACGACGCCGGTGACGAGGGCGAAGGCCGCCGCCGCCGCCGTCGTGGCCGGCGTGGCCGCGGTCGCGGCAAGGGCGTCGGTGACGAGAACGGCGACGACGAGAACGGCGAGGAGCAGGCCGAGGCCGTCGAAGCCGAGGCCGAGACCGCCGACGAGGCGTCGGCCGACGACGAGGGCCCCGGCAGCCGCCGCCGTCGGCGTCGCCGTCGCCGCAAGACCGGCGCCGAGGAAGAGGCCGCGCCGAGCGAGGACGACCCGCCGAACACGGTCGTCCACGTCCGCGAGCCCAGCCGCGACGCCCGTGACGACAAGGCCGACTCCGAGGCCGCGCAGAACGAGGTGCGCAGCGTCCGCGGGTCGACCCGGCTCGAGGCCAAGCGCCAGCGCCGCCGTGACGGTCGCGAGGCCGGTCGCCGCCGTGCCCCCGTGCTGTCCGAGGCCGAGTTCCTGGCCCGCCGCGAGGCCGTGGAGCGCACGATGGTGGTGCGCGAGCGCGGCGACCGCACGCAGATCGGCGTGCTGGAGGACGGCGTCCTGGTCGAGCACTTCGTGACCTCGTCGGGCAGCGGTTCGCTGGTCGGCAACGTCTACCTCGGCCGGGTGCAGAACGTGCTGCCCTCGATGGAGGCGGCGTTCATCGACATCGGCCGGGGCCGCAACGCGGTGCTGTACGCGGGCGAGGTCGACTGGGACGCGGCCGGCCTGGAGGGCAAGGCCCGCAAGATCGAGCAGGCCCTGTCGACCGGCGACAGCGTGCTGGTGCAGGTCACCAAGGACCCGGTCGGCCACAAGGGCGCCCGGCTGACCACCCAGATCAGCCTGCCCGGCCGCTTCCTGGTGTACGTGCCCGGCGGTGGCGCGACCGGCATCAGCCGCAAGCTGCCCGACAACGAGCGCAAGCGCCTCAAGGACATCCTCAAGCGCGTCGTCCCCGAGGACGCGGGCGTCATCATCCGCACCGCCTCGGAGGGCATCGCCGAGGAGGAGCTGGCCCGCGACGTCACCCGCCTGCAGGCGCAGTGGCAGGTCATCAAGGACAAGGCGGACACGCCCAAGGCCCAGGCCCCGCAGCTGCTGTACGAAGAGCCGGACCTGCTGGTGAAGGTCGTGCGCGACCTGTTCACCGAGGACTTCGCCGCGCTCGTCGTCCAGGGCTCGGACGCGTGGGAGACCATCGACGGCTACGTCCGGCACGTCGCGCCCGACCTCCAGGAACGGCTGCGCAAGCACGTGGGCACCAGCGACGCGTTCACCGAGTACCGCATCGACGAGCAGCTGCTCAAGGCGCTGGACCGCAAGGTCTGGCTGCCGTCGGGCGGCTACCTGGTCATCGACCGCACCGAGGCGATGACGGTCATCGACGTCAACACCGGCAAGTTCACCGGATCGGGTGGAAACCTCGAGGAGACGGTGACCCGGAACAACCTGGAGGCGGCCGAGGAGATCGTCCGCCAGCTCAGGTTGCGCGACATCGGCGGCATCATCGTGATCGACTTCATCGACATGGTGCTGGAGTCGAACCGCGACCTGGTGCTGCGCCGGCTGACCGAGTGCCTCGGCCGTGACCGCACCCGCCACCAGGTGGCGGAGGTGACGTCGCTGGGTCTCGTGCAGATGACGCGCAAGCGGGTCGGCACCGGCCTGCTGGAGGCGTTCTCGACGACCTGCGAGCACTGCCGCGGGCGTGGCCTGGTCGTGACGACCGAGCCGATGCACGCGCACGGCAACGGCGGCGGTGGCCAGCAGCAGCAACAGCAGCAGCCCTCGCAGCAGCAGGGCGGTGGCCGCAAGTCGCGCCGCGCCAAGCACGCGGAGACGCCGGAGCCCGTGGCCGAGCAGACCGTGGAGCCGACCGAGGAGCCCGAGGCGATCGCGGAGCAGCCGACGTCGGTCGAGCCGGTGTCCGCCCTGGTGGAGGAGGAGGCCGCGCCGGAAACCCCGAAGCGCGACCGCCGCCAGCGCCGCCGGGCCCGCCGCGAGGCCGGTGCGGTCGTCAAGCACGGCGACGAGGCCGCCACGCCGACGAGCCCTGCCCCAGCCGCGGGCGCGGACACGGCGGTCGCGGAGACGGTCTCCGAGCCCGCCCCGGTGGAGCCTCCGGTCGAGGCCGCGGCCGAGGTTCCCGCCGAGCCCGCCCAGGCAGCCGCCGAGCAGGCCGCCCACGCGCCGGCCGGTCCGGTCGCGGACACGGTGGAGCAGGCCGTCGAGACCCCGCCGGCGTCCGTCGACGAGCCCGTCAAGACCGGGCGGACCCGCCGGCGGGTGACCAAGCCCGCCATGGTGCCCGAGCCGGTCACCGCGCCTGTCGCGGTGGCGCCGGTGGAGGTCCCGCCCGTCACCCGGACGAGCGCCTCGCCCCCGGCCCAGGTCGCCGAGCAGCCGATCAACGGCCACGTCGAGCCGAGCGCGCCTGCGGTGACCACGCGTCGCCGCACGGCCCGCCGTGCTGCTTCGCGGCCCGCGGGCCCGCCGCTGGACGGGGTCAAGGAGAGCTGATCCACGCATCGCCGGAACCGCTGCCCAGCCTCTCTGAGCAGCGGTTCCGGCGTGTCGGGGGCAGTACGCCCACCCCGGTTTGACCACGCCGTCCACCGCCACGTAACCTGATACGCGGCCCGCCGTCCGGTGGGCCCTGTCGCGTGAAGCCCAGCTCGCTCGTTATCAGTGCGGCCGAGGCACGCGCGATCCCGTCCCGTCGAGTAGCAGGAGACTTCCGTCCCGATGTACGCGATCGTCAAGACCGGCGGCAAGCAGTACAAGGTGGCTGTCGGCGACGTCATCGAGGTCGAGAAGCTCGAAGGCGAGCCGGACACCGAGATCACCTTCGCGGCGCCGCTCCTCGTTGTGGACGGCGATGACGTCACCTCCGCGGCGGACGCCCTGGCGAAGTTCTCGGTGACCGGCAAGGTCGTCGAGCAGACCAAGGGCCCCAAGATCCGCATCCACAAGTTCAAGAACAAGACCGGCTACCACAAGCGCCAGGGTCACCGCCAGAAGCTGACCCGCGTCGAGGTCACCGGCATCACCGGTAAGTGAGGATCTGACTAGCCATGGCACACAAGAAGGGCGCCTCCAGCTCCCGCAACGGCCGTGACTCCAACGCCCAGTACCTCGGCGTCAAGCGGTTCGGCGGTCAGGTCGTCAAGGCCGGTGAGATCCTGATCCGCCAGCGCGGCACCAAGTTCCACCCCGGTGTCAACGTCGGCCGCGGCAAGGACGACACGCTGTTCGCGTTGGCCGCCGGTGCGGTCGAGTTCGGCAGCAAGCGCGGTCGCAAGACCGTGAACATCGTCCCGGTCGAGGTTGCTGCTTAAGCGCCTCGGGCGACGACGGAACGACCTCCGACGAGGGGCGGGACCGGTGCATTCCGGCTCCCGCCCCTCGTTGCTTCTTTAGGAAAGGAACTCCCCGTGTCCCGCTTCGTCGACCGGGTCGTCATCCACGTCGCCGCAGGTGACGGGGGCAACGGGGTGGCGTCCGTGCACCGCGAGAAGTTCAAGCCGCTCGGTGGCCCCGACGGTGGCAACGGCGGCAAGGGCGGCGACGTCGTGCTGGTCGTGGACTCGCAGGTCCACACGCTCCTCGACTTCCACTTCCGCCCCAACGCCTCCGCCGGCAGCGGCAAGGGCGGCCAGGGCGGCAACCGCGACGGCGCGCACGGCGCGGACCTCGAACTGCGCGTGCCCGACGGCACGGTCGTCATGACGCCCGACGGCGAGGTGGTCGCCGACCTCGTCGGCGAAGGCACCCGCCTGATCGCGGCCCAGGGCGGCCGGGGCGGCCTCGGCAACGCCTCGCTGGCGTCCAAGGCCCGCAAGGCCCCGGGATTCGCCCTGCTGGGCGAGCCGGGGGAGCAGCACGACCTCGTGCTCGAGCTGAAGTCCGTCGCGGACGTCGGCCTGCTCGGCTTTCCGTCGGCGGGCAAGTCCTCGCTGATCTCGGTGCTGTCCGCGGCCAAGCCGAAGATCGCCGACTACCCGTTCACCACGCTGGTGCCGAACCTGGGCGTGATCACCGGTGGCGAGACCATCTTCACGATGGCGGACGTCCCCGGCCTGATCCCGGGCGCGTCCGAGGGCAAGGGACTCGGCCTGGACTTCCTGCGGCACATCGAGCGCTGCGCGGTGCTGGTGCACGTCGTGGACTGCGCGACGTACGAGGCGGACCGCGACCCGCTGTCGGACATCGACGCGCTGGAGGAGGAGCTGGCGAAGTACACCCCCTCCCTGGCCGACGACCTGGCCGAACGGCCGCGTGTCGTGGTGCTGAACAAGATCGACGTCCCCGAGGCCCGTGAGCTGGCCGAGCTCGTGCGCCCGGACATCGAGGCACGCGGCCTGCCGGTGTTCGAGGTGTCCACGGCCAGCCGCGAGGGCCTGCGCGAGCTGACGTTCGCGTTGGCGCGCGTGGTCGAGGAGTACCGGTCGGCGAAGCCGAAGCAGGAGTCGACCCGGATCGTGCTGCGGCCGAGGGCCGTGGACGACCAGGGCTTCACCGTGGTGGAGGACCCGCTGACCGAGGGCGGCTTCATCGTGCGCGGCGAGCGGCCCGAGCGGTGGATCCGGCAGACCGACTTCAACAACGACGAGGCCGTCGGCTACCTGGCCGACCGGCTCGCGCGCCTCGGCGTCGAGGACGCGCTGGTCAAGATGGGCGCCGAGCCGGGCTGCCAGGTCACCATCGGCGACCTGGTGTTCGACTGGGAGCCGACGACGCCGTCGGGCATCGCCATGACCATGAGCGGTCGCGGCACGGACGCGCGGCTGGAGGTCAGCAACCGCGTCGGCGCGTCCGACCGGTTGGCGGCGAAGAAGGCCCGGCGCATCCCCGGTGAGTACGACGAGTTCGAAGAGGACGCCGACGAGTGATCGGATCGGTGGCGGCGTCGCAGGCCCGGCAGGCGGTGTCCGCGGCGTCCCGGGTCGTGGTGAAGGTCGGGTCCTCGTCGTTGACCACCGCCGCGGGCGGGCTCGACCGGGCGAGGTTGGACGGCCTGGTGGACGCGGTCGCGGCGCGGTGCGCGGCGGGCAGCCAGGTGGTGCTGGTGTCGTCGGGCGCGATCGCGGCCGGCCTCGCGCCGTTGGGCGTGACGCGGCGGCCCCGTGACCTGGCCACGCAGCAGGCGGCGGCGAGCGTCGGCCAGTTGGCGTTGGCGCACGCGTACGCGAACTCGTTCGGGCGGTTCTCGTTGACCGTCGGGCAGGTGCTGCTGACCGCGGACGACGTCGTGCGGCGGTCGCACTACCGCAACGCGCAGCGCACGTTCTCCCGGCTGCTGGCCTTGGGCGCGGTGCCGGTCGTGAACGAGAACGACACGGTGGCCACCGAAGAGATCCGGTTCGGCGACAACGACCGGTTGGCCGCTCTGGTGGCGCACCTGGTCGGCGCGGACGCGTTGTTCCTGCTCTCCGACGTCGACGCGCTCTACGACGGCGATCCCCGGCAGCCGGGCGCGCGACGCGTCACCGAAGTGGCCGGCGCGTCCGATGTGGACGGTGTGCGGGCGGGTTCGGTCGGCGCGTCGGGGCTGGGCACCGGCGGCATGGCGTCGAAGCTGGCCGCGGCCAGGCTGGCGGCGTCGGCGGGCATCCCCGTGCTGCTGGCGGGTGCGGCGGACGCCTACCGGGCGTTGAGCACGGCGGACGTCGGCACGGCGTTCGCGGTGACCGGTCCGAGGCTGTCCGCCCGCCGCTTCTGGCTCGGGCACGCGGCCGACGCGACCGGCAGGCTGGTGCTGGACGACGGCGCGGTGTCCGCGGTCGTCGGCCGGAGGCGTTCGCTGCTGGCGGCGGGCATCACCGGCGTGGAGGGCGCGTTCGAGGCCGGTGACGTGGTCGAGCTGGTCGACCTGTCCGGGCACGTGGTGGCACGCGGGGTGGTCGGTTTCGACGCCGCCGAGCTGCCCGCCCTGATCGGCCGCAAGTCCGGCGACCTGCCGGCCGAGCAGCGCCGAGAGGTCGTGCACGCCGACGACCTGGTGCCGTTGCGGGCTTAGTCGCGGTCGCCCAGCCACCGGCCGGCCGCCGTCCAGATCACGGGCGGGTCGACGTCGTCGGTGTGCCAGGTGGTGGCGCGGGTGACGCCGAGATCCCGGTACTTGCGCATGATCGCGACGTGGACGGGCAGGCCGGCGAAGCCGCGCATGCCCGCGTGGTCGCGCCACACCGACACCGAGCCGAGGCGCTTGCGCAGCGGTTCGGCCCACAGCCACAAGCCCACCGCGCCCCTCAAGCGCGGCCACTCGCGGCTGAGCGTGAAGCCCGCCCGGTAGGCGCCCGGCGTGCGGCGGAGGTCGGCGAGCGTGAACTCGGTGACGCTGACGAGCGCCGGTCCCGCGAAGTCCGCCTCCGGGCCGGTGATCCACTTGCTCCTGAGCACGTCGACTCCACGGTGTTCCGCCCGACAATTCGTCCCGACCCAAGATAGTTGGAAAATGAGACGATTTGTGGTGACTACCATCACCGGCATGGTCGAGGAGGAACGGCAGGACCTCACCGCGCTGCTGCACCGGCTGACCAAGGCGCTCGTCGCCGCGGAACTGCCGCTGCTGGAGCGGCACGGGCTGGGCATGTGGGCTTACGTGGTGCTCACCGAGCTGTCCCGGGGCGCCGCGCCGACCCAGTTGGCGTTGGCGAGGGCGGTCGACGTGGACAAGACGAAGATGGTTTCGATCATCGACGGCATGGAGGCCGAGGGGCTGGTGTCCCGGCGGCCCGATCCGGACGACCGGCGGGCGCGGATCATCGAGCCGACCGAGGAGGGGCGCAAGCGGTTGCGCGGCGCCCGTGCCGCGATCCGGCGCATGGAGGACGACTTCCTGGCCGAGCTGCCCGCGGCCCGGCGCGCCACCCTGCTGGCGGCCCTGCGCGACCTGTCCGGCGAGCCGTTGACCCGGTTGACCGTGACGTCCTGAGGCGGCGTTACCGCAGGGTCTCGCCCTTCGTCTCGGGCATCGTGAGGATCACGACGAACGCGATGGCGGCCCCGGCCGCGACGTAGACGAAGAACGTGCTGCCCGGCAGCCACTGGATCACCAGCGGCGCGGTGCCACCGAACAGCGCCACGGTCAGGTTGTACCAGGAGCCGATGCTGAGGGCGCGCAGCTCGGTCGGGAACAACTCGCTCATCACGGCGGGCGCGATCGACGTCATGGCCGTGTAGAGGCCGAGCCCGACGCAGAACACCAGGAGCAGGTTGCCGACACCCGGCCCGATCAGCGTGGACAGCGGCACGACCAGCACCGCCGTCGCGGCCGACCAGACCAGCAACTGAGGCTTGCGGCCGACCCGGTCCGACAGCGCGCCCATCGGGTACTGCAGCGCGATGAACAGGGCCGTCGCGATCGACAGGGCGAGGAACACGTCCCCGTCGTCCGCGCCCCGCTTGGTCACCGCGAACGGCGTCAGCGCGCTGAAGAACGTGTAGTAGCACAGCGTCGACAGCATGGTGAAGCCGACGAGCCGTCCGACCGCCTTGGGGTGCTCGCGCAGGGTCGTCAGCAGCGGGCGCTTGAGCTGCCGGGCCTTGGCCTTGTTGTGCTCGAACTGCTCGGTCTCTTCGAGGCTGCGCCGCATCCACAGGCCCACCAGCCCCAGCACGCCGCCGATCAGGAACGGGATGCGCCAGCCGTACGACGCCAACTGGGCCTCGTCGAGCGTGCGGGCCAACCCGTACCCGAGCAGTGACGCGATCAGCACCGCGGCGCCGGTGGAGATGTAGAAGAACGCCGAGTACCGCCCCCTCCGGTGCGGCGGCGCGATCTCCGCCAGGTACGCCGAGGCGTTGGAGACCTCGCCGCCCAGCGACAGTCCCTGCGCGATGCGGGCCAGCAGCAGGAGGACCGGCGCCAGCCACCCCACCTGCGCGTACGTCGGCAGCAGGCCGATGGCGACCGAACCACCGGCCATCAGGACGATGGTCAGCAGCATCGCCGTCCGCCGCCCGCGCAGGTCGGCGAACCGTCCGAGCAGGTACCCGCCCAGCGGTCGGAAGAAGAACGCGATCGCGTACGCCGCGAGCGTGTTGATCAGCGCGAGCCGCGGGTTGTCCTTGGGGAAGACCTGCGTGGCGAAGTAGATCGAGAACGTCGCGTAGATGGTCCAGTCGTACCACTCGATGGCGTTCCCGATACTCGCCGCGACGAGCTTGCGGACGGGCAGGCGGTGCTGGGGCTCGGTCTCCAGGGCAGCCATGGGTTGGACACAACCACAAAGCCGCTGAAGTCGGTAGATCCTTCACCGATCCACGTCGTGCTCACCCCCGCGAGCCGGTCGCGGTGCGCCACTCGGTGGCCAGCAGGCCGAACAGCAGGTCGTCCGTCCACTCTCCCTTCGCCCACGTGCTCAACACCCGGTGCCCCTCCTGCCGGAACCCGAGCCTGGCCAGCAACCGCGCCGACCTCACGTTGCGGGCGTCGCACTCGGCGGCCACCCGGTGCAGCCCCCGCACCTCGAACAAGTACGCCACCACCCGTCGCACGGCCTCCGACGCGTACCCGTGCCCTTGGTGCGCGGTAGCCAGCGTGTAGCCGATGTCGGCCTGCATCCGGTTCTCGTGCAGACCCACCCCGACGTCGCCGACGAGCACCCCGTTCGCCTCGACCGCGAACTGGTACCAGCCGGGGGCGGTCGGGTCGGCCGCGGCGACCTCCCGCACGAACTCCTCGGCCTGCGCCAAGGAGAACGGTGTCTCCCAACCCTGGTACCTGGCCACGTCCGGATCCGACCGGTACGCGGCGAACGCGAGCGCGTCGGCCTCCGTGAAAGGCCGCAGCACCAACCGTTCCGTCATCAACCTCACCTCGTCGCCCTCACCTCCTGATCACGCCGTCACCGCCAACGCGAACGGCAGCACCGCCGACGCCCCCGCCCGCCGCAGCAGCCGGGCAGCGACCGTCATGGTCCACCCCGTGTCGACCTGGTCGTCCACCAACAGCACCGGACCGTCCACACCGGACAGATCCGGCACGTCGGTCTCGCGCACCAGCCCCGCCAGCCGCTGCGCGCTGTTGGCCCGGCGCGTCGCCTCGCCCAGCCACACCTGCCCGAGCAGCGGCAGCCGCCCGACCGCCGAGATCCGCTGCCCGAAGCTGCCCACGAGCGCGGGCCTGGTCCGCGACCCGACCGTCACCACGCCCACCGGCCGTTCCGCCCAACTCCACGCGGACAACACCTTCACGCACGCGGCGAACACGTCGTCGGGGATCTCCTGGTCGTCCCCGGCGAGCAACGACCGCAACCGGTTGCCCCAGCCGATGTCCGTCAACCGCCCCAACGCCCGCCCCGTCGCCGCGATCTCGCCCGGCGGGATCTTCCCGGACAACGACACCCCGGCCGCCGCCATCCCGGTCGGCCACATCTTGCGCGGCTCCACCTCGACGCCGGGTCGCAGCAGCCGTTCCCGCGCCGACGCCGCCGCCGCGTCCGACACCTCCGCCGACGGCCGCTGCCCCGTGCAGTTGTCGCACCGACCGCACGGCGCCGCGTGCGGGTCGTCCAACTGCCGCAACAGGAACTCCATGCGGCAGCCGTCGGTGGCCAGGTAGTCCAGCACCGCCTGCCGCTCCACCTGCCGCGCCGCCTCGATCCGCTCGTACCGCTCGGCGTCGTAGGACCACGGCTGTCCCGTCGACACCCACCCGCCGCGCACCCGCCGCACGGCGCCGTCCACGTCGAGCACCTTCAACACCACTTCCAACCGCGTCCGCGACAGCTCGACCATCGGTTCCAGCGCCGCCGTCGACATCGCCCGGTCCGCCGGCAGCACGTCGAGCACCTGCCGCACCACGTGCTCCGGCGGGAACGCCAGCGACGCGAAGTACGCCCAGATGTCCTTGTCCTCCGGACCGGGCAGCAACAACACCTCGGCCCGCTCCACCCCACGTCCCGCGCGGCCGATCTGCTGGTAGTAGGCGATGGGGGAGGGCGGCGCGCCCAGGTGCACCACGAACCCCAGGTCTGGCTTGTCGAACCCCATGCCCAGCGCGGACGTCGCCACCAGCGCCTTGACCCGGTTCGCCAACAGGTCCTCCTCGGCCCGCTGGCGCTCGGCCGGGTCGGTGCGGCCCGAGTACGACGTCACTTCGTAGCCGCGTTCGCGCAGGAACGCCGCCACGTCGTCCGCCGCCGCCACCGTGAGCGTGTAGATGATCCCCGAGCCGGGCAGCTGCTCCAGCCGCTCGGCCAGCCACCCCAGCCTGGCCTCGGCGGTCGGCAGCCGGACCGCGGACAGCCGCAGGCTCTCCCGGTCCAGCGGCCCGCGCAGCACCAGCGCGTCCGTGCCCGCGCCCAGCCCCAGCTGGTCGGCCACGTCCCGCACCACCCGGTCGTTGGCCGTGGCCGTGGTGGCGAGCACCGGCACGCCCGCCGGCAGCTCGGTCAGCAACGTCCGCAGCCGCCGGTAGTCCGGCCGGAAGTCGTGACCCCAGTCGGAGATGCAGTGCGCCTCGTCCACCACCAGCAGCCCCGCCGCCGCGGTCAGCGACGGCAGCACGGTGTCCCGGAAGTCCGGGTTGTTCAGCCGCTCCGGCGACACCAGCAGCACGTCCACGTCACCGGACGCCACCCGGTCCTGCACGTCCTGCCACTCGTCGGTGTTCGCCGAGTTGATCGTCGCCGCGTGCACGCCCGCCCGCGCCGCCGCGCCGACCTGGTTGCGCATCAGCGCCAGCAACGGCGACACGATCACCGTCGGCCCCTCGCCCAAGGACCGCAGCAACGCCGTGGCGATGAAGTACACGGCGGACTTGCCCCACCCCGTGCGCTGCACCACCAGCGCCCGCCGCCGCTCGGACACCAGCGCGTGGATGGCCGTCCACTGGTCCTCGCGCAGCACGGCCTGGGGGCCCGCCAAAGCCCTCAGCCGTTCCTCTGCCAGTTCCCGCAACGCGCTGTCGTCCATCGTTTGTTGTCCTCGCTCGCTCGGACGATTCGGTCGCCAGGGACGCGACCTCATGGGCCACACAGTGGCAGACGCCCCCGACAGGACGGACACCTGTGCGACGGTCCCGGCCGCAGCTTCACCCGATCGTGGACGGCCGTCCGATCCTCGGGAACCTCGAAGACATCCACGACCGGGTGACCGTAGGCTGGACGGCGTGACTGATGACCTGCGCGAACAGGTGCACGCCGCGGCCCGGCGCGCCCGTGTCGCCGCCAACGAGCTCGTCCTCGCCACCCGTGAGAGCAAGGACGCCGCGCTGCACGAGATGGCCACCGCGCTGCGCACCCGCGCCACCGAGGTGCTGGAGGCCAACGCCAAGGACCTCGAAGCGGGCAAGGCCGCGGGGCTGAACCAGGGCCTGCTCGACCGCCTCGCGCTCACCGAGGCCCGCATCGACGGCGTGGCCCAGGGCCTGGAGACGGTGGCCGGCCTCCCGGACCCGATCGGCGAGGTGCTGCGCGGCTCGATCCTGCCGAACGGCCTCGAGCTCAAGCAGGTCCGCGTCCCGATGGGCGTGGTCGGCATGGTCTACGAAGCCCGCCCGAACGTCACCGTGGACGCGGCCGGCCTGGCGCTGAAGTCCGGCAACGCGGCCCTGCTGCGCGGCTCGTCCACCGCCGAGCACTCGAACACCGCGCTGGTCGCGATCCTGCGCGACGCCCTGGAGACCGCCGGCCTGCCCGCCGACGCCGTGCAGCTGCTGCCGTGCCACGACCGCGCGTCGGTCACCCACCTGATCACCGCGCGCGGCCTGGTCGACCTGGTCATCCCGCGCGGTGGCGCGGGCCTGATCAACGCCGTCGTGCAGCAGGCCACCGTGCCGGCCATCGAGACCGGCGTCGGCAACGTCCACGTGTACGTGGACGCGAGCGCCGACCTCGACATGGCGCAGCGCATCGTCCTCAACTCCAAGACCCGCCGCACGAGCGTGTGCAACGCGGCCGAGTCCCTGCTGGTGCACGCCGCGATCGCGGACGAGTTCGTGCCCCGCATCACCGACGCCCTCAAGGCCGAGAACGTCACCATCCACGGCGACGAGCGGTTCGCCGCCGACCCCCGGGTCCAGGCCGCCACCGACGAGGACTGGGACACCGAGTACCTGTCGCTGGACATCGCCGCCCGCGTGGTCGGCTCGATCGACGAGGCCATCGAGCACATCGCCGCGCACGGCTCCGGCCACACCGAGGCCATCGTGACCAGTGACCTCGCCGCGGCCCGCCGGTTCACCACCAGGGTCGACGCGGCGGCGGTCATGGTCAACGCGTCCACCGCGTTCACCGACGGCGGCGAGTTCGGCATGGGCGCGGAGATCGGCATCTCCACCCAGAAGCTGCACGCCCGCGGCCCGATGGGGTTGGCCGAGCTGACCTCCTCCAAGTGGGTGGTCTGGGGCGAGGGGCACGTCCGGCCGAGGTCGTGAGCAGGCCCCGGGACGCCGCCGCGACCAAGGCGGCGTTGCTGGACGCCGCCACGAAGCTGTTCGGCGAGCGGGGGTTCGACCGCACCACGGTGCGTGACATCGCGAGCCTCGCGGGCGTGAACCAGGCCCTGCTGTTCCGCTATTACGGCAGCAAGGACGCCCTGTTCGCGACCGTGCTGGCCACGCAGAGCCGTGCGCTGCTGGAGGACTCGCCCATCGAGCACCTGTTGCGCAACGTGCTGCTGCGGATGATGGAGGAGAAGCCGAGGCGCGAGGACCACCCGTTGTACGCGGTGCTGCGGTCCTCGCACCACGACTCGGCGGCGGAGGTCGTGCGGCGGCAGTTGGGGGAGGAGTACGCGCGCGCTCTGTCGTCCCTTACGGACGCGGAGGACGCGGAGCTGCGCGCGGACCTCGTCCTGGCGTGGGTCGTGGGCATCGGCGTGCTGCGCAGCGTGTTCGGCAAACAGCCCCTCGCGGACGCGGACGCCACCACCGTCGCGGCCCTCGTGACGCGAGCAGCGTCCGTCCTGCTGGAACACACCGAACCCGGTTGACGGTCCGTGACGACCTCCCTACTGTCGGATGTAAGCGAGTGCTTACATGGGGGTAGACGATGGAGACCAGGTCCTATCCGTTCGCCGAGCTCGACCACCTCGAGATCAATCCCACCTACTTCGACCTGCAACGGGACGAGCCGGTGGCCAGGGTGCGGCTGCCCTACGGCGGCGAGGGCTGGCTGGCGACCCGCTACGAGGACGTCAAGACCGTGCTGGCGGACCCGCGGTTCAGCCGCGCGGCGGTGATGGAGCCGGGCGCCGACGTCCCGCGCACCCTGCCGACGATGCCGACCGAGACGAACATCCTGAGCATGGACCCGCCGGACCACACGCGGCTGCGCAAGCTGGTCGCGAAGGCGTTCACCGCGCGGCGCACCGAGCAGCTGCGCGAGCGCGCCCAGGAGATCGTGGACGGCCTGCTGGACGAGATGGAGGCGCAGGGGCCGCCCGCGAACCTGGTCGAGTCGCTGGCCATGCCGCTGCCCATCACGATCATCTGCGAGATGCTCGGCGTGCCGTTCGAGGACCGCGGCCAGTTCCGCGCCTGGTCGGAGGGCGCGGTGGCGATCACCGCGTTCACCCACGAGGAAATCATGGCGGCCAACCAGGCGCTGCGGGCCTACATCGCCGGGCTGATCGAGCGCAAGCGCGCCGAGCCCGCCGACGACATGCTCTCCGTGCTGATCGCCGCGCGCGACAACGAGGACCGGCTCAGCGAGGAGGAGCTGATCTCGTTCGGGGTGACGCTGCTGGTGGCGGGGCACGAGACCACCGCCAACCAGATCGGCAACTTCGTCTTCCTGCTGCTGCGCAGGCCGGAGCGGCTCGGCGAGCTGAGGGCCGACCCGTCGCTGGTGCCCGCCGCGATCGAGGAGCTGCTTCGCTTCACCGCGCTCGGCGGCTCCGCGGGCTTCCCCCGGATCGCGACCGCGGAGGTCGAGCTGTCCGGCGTGACGATCAAGCCGGGCGAGGCGGTGTTCGTCAACAACGTCACGGCGAACCGCGACCCGTCGGTGTTCTCCAACCCGCACGAGCTGGACTTCCACCGCGAGCACAACCCGCACATCATGTTCGGCCACGGCGCGCACCACTGCATCGGCGCGCCCCTGGCTCGGATGGAGCTGCAGGTCGCGATCGGCACCCTGCTCAAGCGGTTCCCGCTGCTCCGGTTGGACGGTGACGTGACGTTCAAGAAGGGCCGGCTCATCCGCGGCCCGCAGGCCCTGCCGGTGAGCTGGTGACACCGGTGGGCCAGTGGACGATCGAAGTCGACCGGGCCACGTGCATGGGTACGGGCATGTGCACGTCGATCGCGCCGGACCACTTCCGGTTGGACGGCGGCACGGCCACGCCGGTGAAGTCGGAGGTCGAGCCGGACGACGCGGTCGTGGACGCCGCGGAGTCGTGCCCGATGGAGGCCATCCTGGTGCGTTCGGCGGACGGCGCGGTGCTCGCGCCCCAGCCCTAGCGGACGGTGCTCCGCAGCGCCGCCGGTGAAAGCCGTAGCGGCGTTGCGGAGCACGTCCCGCGTGCCGGGCGGGGTACCTACTGTCGGGTGCAAGTGATCACTGGCAGTGGGGGTTTGCGATGGCGGCCCGGCCCTACCCGTTCCCCGAACCCGACGACCTCGTCGTCAACGAGACCTACCTGGAGCTCCAGCGGGACGAGCCGGTGGCCCGCGTGCGCCTGCCGTACGGCCGTGAAGCCTGGCTGGTCACCCGCTACGCCGATGCCAAGGTCGTGCTGGCCGACCCGAGGTTCAGCCGCGCGCCGGTGATGGACGCCGACTACGACCCGCCGCGGACCATGCCCGAGGTGCCGGGCATCACCACCATCCTGAGCATGGACCCTCCGGAGCACACGAGGCTGCGCCGGATCCTGGCCAAGGCGTTCACCGCCCGTCGCACCGGGCAGCTGCGTGAGCGCGCCCAGGAGATCGTGGACGGGCTGCTGGACGACATGGAGGCGCAGGGGCCGCCCGCCGATCTCGTCGACGCACTGGCCATGCCGGTGGCCATCACCCTCATCAGCGAGATGCTGGGCGTGCCTGCGCTGGACCGGGCGAAGTTCCGCGAGTGGTCGGACGCGGCGGTGGCGATCACCGCGTTCACCGTGCCCGAGATCGAGGCCGCGGCGGCGTCGCTGCGCGCGTACATCCGCGACCTGGTCGAGGACAAGCGCGAGAACCCGGCCGACGACATGCTCACCGTCCTGGTGCACGCGCACGACAACGACGACCGGCTCACCGAGGAGGAGCTGGTCTCGTTCGGCGTCACGCTGCTCATCGCGGGCCACGAGACGACCGGCAGCGAGATCGGCAACTTCGCCTACCAGCTGCTCACCCACCCGGAGCGGCTGGCGGAGCTGCGCGCCGACCCGTCGCTGGTGCCGGCCGCCGTGGAGGAGCTGCTGCGGATCACGAAGCTGTCCGGCGCGCCCGGCTTCCCCCGGATCGCCACCGCCGACGTCGAGCTGTCGGGCGTGACCGTCCGCGCCGGCGAGGCGGTGTTCGTGGACGGGCTCGTGGCCAACCGCGACCCCGCGGTGTTCCCCAACCCCCATGAGCTGGACTTCCACCGCGAGCACAACCCGCACTTCGCGTTCGGTCACGGCGTGCACCACTGCATCGGCGCGCCCTTGGCAAGGATGGAGTTGCAGGTCTCCATCTCGACCTTGCTCAATAGGTTCCCGCACCTGGAGTTGGCCGACGAGGTGGTGTTCAAGAAGGGCAGACTGGTGCGGGGCCCCGAACGACTACTGGTGAGGTGGTAGACCGATGAGCGAGTGGACGATCGAAGTCGACCGGGCCACGTGCATGGGTACGGGCATGTGCACGTCGATCGCGCCGGACCACTTCCGGTTGGACGGCGGCACGGCCACGCCGGTGAAGTCGGAGGTCGAGCCGGACGACGCGGTCGTGGACGCCGCGGAGTCGTGCCCGATGGAGGCCATCCTGGTGCGTTCTGCGGACGGCGCGGTGCTCGCGCCCCAGGTCTAGGAAAAAGTTCCGCCAATCGCGTCATAGCCGCCTGACGTGCGCGTTCCTCTGCCGTGCGGCTCGATTCGGGGTGGGCCGCGCGATCCGCGGTTGCGGCCTACTCCCCAGGGCCGCGACCGGGAGACGAGTGCGCGGGCGGCCTTTCGGGGAGCGACCGGCCGCCCGCGCACCACCCGAACTAGGCTCACCTCCCATGTCGAACCGGCGGATCGGGGTCATGGGTGGCACCTTCGACCCGGTGCACCACGGCCACCTGGTCGCGGCCAGCGAGGTCCAGGCCCGCTTCGACCTCGACGAAGTCGTCTTCGTGCCGACGGGTCAGCCCTGGCAGAAGAGCGAGCGCGAGGTCAGCGCCCCCGAGGACCGGTACCTGATGACGGTCATCGCCACCGCGTCCAACCCGCGGTTCTCGGTCAGCCGGGTGGACATCGACCGGCCCGGCCCGACGTACACCGTCGACACCCTCACCGACCTCAAGGCCGGGCACCCGGACTCGGACCTGTTCTTCATCACCGGCGCGGACGCGTTGGAGCAGATCCTGTCGTGGCGGCGTGCGGACGACGTGTTCGACCTGGCCCACTTCATCGGCGTCACCCGACCGGGCTATGAGCTGGTCGACACGCACCTGCCGCCGGGCGCGGTGTCGCTGGTGGAGGTGCCCGCGATGGCCATCTCGTCGACCGCCGTTCGGGACCGGACGGCCGCCGGACTGCCCGTCTGGTACCTCGTGCCGGATGGTGTCGTTCAGTACATAAGCAAGCGTCGGCTTTACTCGATGCCGGACTGAGCCGAGACGCCGGTACCCTCATTGACTCGTGCGGGCGTAACGGCGTCCGCCGGTGTGATGAGGAGTGACGTGGCAGCCACCGACGAGGCACGACGGTTGGCGCTGGTCGCCGCTAGCGCGGCAGCCGACAAGAAGGCGCACGACGTGATCGTGCTCGACGTGTCCGACCAACTGGTGATCACGGACTGCTTCGTGATCGCCTCCGCCGCGAACGAGCGGCAGGTCGGCGCGATCGTGGACGAGGTCGAGGAGAAGTTGCGCGAGACCGGCCGCAAGGCGGTCCGCCGTGAAGGCGCGCGCGAAGGTCGTTGGGTCCTGCTGGACTTCGTGGACGTGGTCGTGCACGTCCAGCACGCCGAGGAGCGCACCTTCTACGGCCTGGAGCGGCTGTGGAAGGACTGCCCGCGCATCGAGTTCGACGCCGGGCCGCCGACCGACGAGGCCGCCGAGGCATGACCCTGAACCGGCTCGTGCTGTGGCGGCACGGTGAGACCGACTACAACGCGACCGGCCGCATGCAGGGCCACCTGGACTCGTCGCTGACCGAGACCGGGTGGAACCAGGCGCGGTTCGCGGTGCCGGTGCTCGCCGGGTTCGAGCCCGAGCTGGTGGTCGCCTCCGACCTGCGCCGCGCCAGGGACACCGCCACGGTGTTCACCGACGCGACCGGCGTCGACCTGCGCGTCGACGAACGGCTGCGCGAGACGCACCTGGGCAAGTGGCAGGGGCTGACCTCGACCGAGATCGAGGTGGAGTGGCCGGGCGCGCTGGACCTGTGGCGTGCCGACGGCACCCTGGCGCCGCCGGACGGCGAGACGCGCGTCGAGGTCGCCGAGCGCGCGCTCGCCGTGGTGGCCGACGTGGACGCGGAGTTCTCCGGCACGGTCATGCTGTGCGCGCACGGCGGCCTGATCAGCGCGTTGACCGGGAGGTTGCTGGAGCTGCCGGTCGACCGCTGGGCGCTGCTGGGTGGCATCGGCAACTGCCACTGGACCGTGTTCACCCGCCGGCCGCACGGCGACGGCAGGTGGCGGCTGTCGTCGTACAACGCCGGAATCACCCGGTGAGACTGCTCGTCCTCGGCGATTCGCTCTCGTTCCACGGTCCGCAGGGGCCGTTGCCCGCCGATCACCCCCGGCTGTGGCCGAACGTCGCGGCATCGGCGCTGGGCGGGCACGCGGAGCTGTCGGCGGGGTTCGGGTGGACGGCGCGTGACGCGTGGTGGTCGTTGACCGGTGATCCGCGGGTGTGGTCGTTGCTGCCGCGCACGGACGTGGTGGTGCTGGCAGTGGGGCACATGGACACGCTGCCGTCGCCGTTGCCAACCTACCTGCGGCAGGGGTTGCGCTACTTGCGGCCCGACGGGCTGCGGCGGCGGGCGCGGGCCGGGTACCGGACGTTGCAGCCGGTGCTGTCGCGGGCTTTCTGCGGGTACCCGGTGGCGCTGCCGCCTCGCTTGACCGTGCGGTACCTGAACGACTCGGTGTGCGCGGTGCGTGCTCTGGAGCCCGGTATCAGGGTGGTCGGGATGACGCCCTCGGTGCACTGTTCGGCTGCCTACGCCGGTGTGCACAGCGGGCGTGCGGCGGCGGAGCGCGCGCTGCGCGAGTGGGCTGTCGGGGCGGGCGTGCCGCTGCTGGACGTGCCGCCGTTGGTGGGCGAGCACCTTCGGTCACGGCTCGGCAACCCGGACGGCATGCACTGGGGTTGGGAAGGGCACGAGCTGGTCGGGCGGGCCATGGCGGAACTGATCAGGTCCGTGGCGGTCGGCCACTCGGGTGCGGCGGAGCCGTAGTCTCGGCACTCGTGTCCACCACGATCGTCACCGACTCCACGGCGTACCTGCCCGAGGGGTTCGCCGAGCGGCACGGCGTCCGGGTCGTGCCGCTGCACGTGGCCGTGGACGGTCGCAGCAGGTTGGACGGCGTGGACTTCGGGCCGGCCGAGCTGGCCGCCGCGTTGGGGGAGCACCGCCGGGTGACCACGTCCCGGCCGACGCCGGGCGAGCTGGCCGAGGTGTACCGGTCCGTGCTGGCGGAGGGCGCGGAGGCGATCGTGTCCGTGCACCTGTCCCGTGACCTCTCGGGCACGTGGGAGGCCGCGCGCTTGGCCGCGGAGGAGGTCGACCCGGGCCGGATCAGGGTGGTCGACTCGCGGGCCACGGGCATGGGGCTGGGGTTCGCCGCGCTGGCCGCGTGTGCCGCGGGTGGTGACGCGGAGTGCGCGGAGGAAGCCGCGGTGGCCGCCGCTGCCCGGGTCAGGATGTTCTTCTGCGTGGAGACGCTCGACCACCTGCGGCGAGGAGGGCGGATCGGCGCGGCGGCCGCGTTGGTCGGCACCGCGCTGGCGGTGAAGCCGTTGTTGCACGTGGACGACGGTCGGATCGTGCCGTTGGAGAAGGTGCGGACAATGGGGCGTGCGATCGGCCGGCTGGTCGACCTGGCCGCGTCGGCGGCGGGTTCCGGGCCGGTCGGCCTGGCTGTCCACCACCTGGCCGCGCCGGAACGCGCGGCGGAACTGGCGACGTTGCTGGACGAACGCGTGCCCGGCTCGACCGGATGCCTGATCTCCGAGGTCGGAGCCGTGATCGGCGCGCACACGGGCCCCGGTGTGCTGGGCGTGGTGGTGCTGCCCGGAGGGGTGTCCTAGCTCCTCCTTATCCATCATTCAGCCAGTTGTCCACAGATCGAAAACCAGCACCCCACCCCCTGGTCCATCCGGCCTAACGTCGAGCCCATGTTCGACAGGAACCCGGAAACCACGACCGCCCGCCTGAAGGCCCTCATCTCCCAGGAGCGGGGCAGACACCGCGCGTCGGACGCCGAGACCTTGGTCTTCGTCTCGTCCGACGGCCGCGCCGGCCCGCCCACCCCTCTGCGCCGCCTCTTGCGACGCTGGCTGCCCGAGCCGGCCGTCCCGCACCGCCGCAGGATCCTGCTCGCGGGCGTGATGGCCGGCGTGGCGCTGGTCGTCGCCCTGGCCCTGTGGTGGGAGCGCCCGGTGCCGGAGAGCCCACCGGACCTCCCGGTGGCGGAGGCCGCCGTCGTCACCCGCGCCGAGGAACAACTGGTCGTCAACGTGGTGGGCCTGGTGCCCGCTCCCGGCCTGGTGACCGTCCCGAACGGCGCCAGGGTGGCCGACGCGCTGCAAGCGGCGGGCGGCGCCAACCCGGGCGCCGACCTGACCCCGCTGAACCTCGCCCGCAAGGTCACCGACGGCGAGCAGATAGCCGTGGGCATCGCCATCCCGCAACCGGCCGACACGACCACCGAGCCGCTGAACCTGAACACCGCGACCAAGGACCAACTGGACACCCTGCCGGGCGTGGGCCCGGTGACAGCGCAGCGAATCGTCGACCGGAGGCAGAAACGCGGCCCGTTCACGTCCATGGACCAACTGGGTGAGATCGAGGGCATCGGCGACGCGAAGCTGGCCAAACTCCGCGACCTCGTCCGCCTCTGACCGCTCGGCACCGCCCCGCCGTCACTCCGCCGCCATCCCGACACCACTCGGAGGTCACCATGCGTCCCACCCGGTCCTGCCCCCATGCCCACCACCCATCACCCCGTCCACCGCGCCGCAACCACTCCGGCCACCACCGGCAACTCCTGAACCGCGTCCGTCGCGCCCTCCGCACCACCGGTTCCCGCCTGACCACCCTGTCGAGGTTCCGGTGGGTGGCCTCGTGACCCGCGAACCCAGCCCTCGCCGCACCGCAGACAACCCGCCAACGACATGCTCCTGCCGGGACGGGCCGCACCTACTACGACTCTCGGCGGCCGGCCCTCAGCCGAACGCGGTCCCATGAACCCGTGCGCATCGGCTGCCGGCGGCCATCGCAGGCCACAGCCCTCAGGCTGCCGCTGACCTCCCCGTGCGGCTCGGCCGCCGTGGTCCCCGGTGGTGTGGTTCTGGGCCAGAGGCGGACCTGGCCCCTCCGCCGCCGGCCTCGCCGGCCGGACCCACGGTTCGAGGGGCACGGGCGTCGCCGCACGCACGTGGTCCGGACGGTGTGGGCAGTGTTCGTCGGACCGCCGCCGCTCCCGAACGCTCTCGGGCTCATGGGCTGCCGCGTGCAGTCGGCTTCGCGGGGGAGGCGGTGTGGCGACCACCTCCGCCGGGCCGCTCTGGAGGCGGGCGGCACTCGCGGTGGGCCTGCCGCGGCCACCCCGGTGGCTCAGCCGTGAGTATCCGGGTGTGAGCGGAGGTCCTGTGCGCACCTGGTCCTAGCGGCACAAGCGGTCCGGGCTACGGCGCTCATCGGGCTGCACTTGGCGAAGTGGGCGTAGTAGGCGGCGTGGGCGATCGGCCTCACCGCCGTCGTTCTCCTCCGTTC
This sequence comes from Actinosynnema sp. NPDC023794, assembly GCF_040639675.1. Classification (NCBI taxonomy): domain Bacteria; kingdom Bacillati; phylum Actinomycetota; class Actinomycetes; order Pseudonocardiales; family Pseudonocardiaceae; genus Actinosynnema; species Actinosynnema sp. NPDC023794. The sequence continues at coordinate 72,156 of NZ_JBFAFR010000024.1, forward strand.
TCCGTGGTTCTTCGTGCTCTTCATCCGGGGTGAGGTCGTGAGTCCTCGTGCGTATCTGGTCCCCGCCGCGTTGACGGTGTGGGCGACGGCCTTGGCCGGGCTGCTGTGGGCGTGGTGGGCCGCGCTCGTGATCGGTCTGGTCGCTGCCGTGGTCGGCGGCTTGGCCTTGCGCCGGTGGCGACCGGCAGCGGTGGCGGTGGCCGTCGCGGGTCCGGTGGCGGCGTGCTGGATCGGTGCCCAGGTGCACGGGGCGGCCCACCACCCGTTGCGCGTCGCGGCGGAGCGGGGCACGCCTACCACTGTCCACTTCGAACTGGACAACCGGCCGCACGGCTTGCGCACCAGTGGTTTCGGCTCGCGGGCGAGCGGGGTCGACCTGGTGCTGGTGCGCGGATCGCTCGACGGAGGCGGTCGGATCGCCGTGCTGGCGCCGGCGGCGCGGTGGCGGGACCTCCTGCCCGGCCAACGGGTCACCGCGCGTGGCGCTCTCGCCCCTCCTCGCGAAGGCGAGCTGACGGTCGCGGTGCTGCGGGTTCGCGGGCCTCCGCAGGACGTGACCGAAGCGCCGGTGTGGCAGCGGGTCGCCGAAGACCTGCGTGCCGGACTGCGGAACGCGAGCACCGCGCTCGACCCCGAACCCGCCGGGTTGCTGCCCGCGCTCGTCGTCGGCGACACCTCCGGCCTCCCACCCAGGGTGGTGGAGGAGTTCCGCACGGCGGGTCTCGCCCACGTCCTCGCGGTCAGCGGTGCGAACTTGGCGATCCTCTGCGGCGCGGTCCTGTTGCTGCTGAGGCTGATGCGGGTCGGTCCGCGTGGTTGCGCGGTGGGCGCGATGGCGGCGCTGGTCGGCTTCGTGGTGCTGGCAGGGCCGGAGCCGAGCGTGTTGCGGGCCGCCGTGATGGGTGCGGTGGCGTTGCTCGCGCTGGTCCTGGGTCGGGAGCGGTCGGCGTTGCCGGCGCTCGCAGCCGCGGTGGTGGTCCTGGTGTTCTACGACCCGGAGTTGGCCACTGAGCCGGGGTTCGGTCTGTCGGTGGTGGCGACGGCGGCGCTGGTGCTGCTCGCGCCGAGGTGGGCCGCCGCGATGAAGGAGCGCGGCGTCCCGGTGGGCTTCGCCGAGGCGTTGGCGGTGCCGGTGGCGGCGAACCTGGCCACCGCGCCGCTGGTCGCCGGGCTGTCCGGCCAGGTGAGCCTGGTCGCGGTGGTCGCGAACCTCCTGGCCGCGCCGGTCGTGGCCCCGGCCACCGTGCTCGGTGTGCTGGCCGCCGTGCTGGCGCAGGTGCACGAGCCGACGGCCCGGCTGGTGGTCGAGGTGGCAGGTCCGGCGGTGGGCTGGCTGATCATGGTCGGCAGGCACGCGGCGGCCGTGCCCGGCGCGGCGGTCGGGTGGCCCAGCGGCTGGATCGGCGGGCTGCTGCTGGCCGGGGTGCTGGTTCTCGGCTACGCGATCACCAGGCTGCGCCGGGTGCGGACGGTGGTCGTGGCGGCCGTCGTCGGCGCGGTGGTGGTGGTCGTGCCGCTGAACGTCGTCTCGCCGGGGTGGCCGGTGCCCGGCTGGTCGGTCGTGGCCTGTGACGTGGGCCAGGGCGACGCGGTGGTCCTCGCCACCGCCGAGCGCGACCGGGCGGTGCTGGTCGACACGGGGCCGGACCCGGTGCCGGTGCTGTCGTGCCTGCGGCGGCTCGGGGTGCGGCGCATACCGCTGGTGGTGCTCAGCCACCTGCACGCCGACCACGTCGGCGGGTTGGCGGCGGTGCTGGCTGAGCTGGGTGTGGGCGCGGTGGCGGTGGGGCCGTCGCGAGAGCCGGAGTGGGCGTGGGAGGAGGTGGGGGAACGGGCGCGGACGGCCGGGGTCCGCGTGGTGGAGTTGGGCGCCGGGCAGCGGCTGAGCTGGCCGGGTCTGGAGCTCGACGTGCTCGGCCCGCGCGCGGACCCCGCGAGCGGGACGGACACGAACACGGCGGTCAACGACGCGTCGCTGGTGCTGCGGGCCTCCACCGCGGCCGGGCGGGTGTTGCTGACCGGAGACATCGAACTGGCCGGGCAGGCGGACCTGCTCGGCGGGCACGTGGACCTGCGGGCCGACGTGCTCAAGGTGCCGCACCACGGCTCGCGGTACTCGTCACCGGCGTTCCTCGCGGCGGTCCGGCCGCGGATCGCGTTGGTGAGCGTGGGCGCGGACAACCGGTACGGCCACCCCAGCGGGGTGCTGGTCGACGCGTTGACGAGCCGAGGCGCGCTGGTGCTTCGCACGGACCGGGACGGCGACACCGCCGTCCTGGCCGGCCCGGACGGGCCGCGGGTCGCCCGCAGGAGCGGCGGCCAACCCGACAACGGACAAGGGGAGAACGATGAGGAACGACGTCTGGATCCGATTGCACTCCGGCTGGTCGCCGCAGGGCGACAACCGGGCCGTGGCGTGGGCGCTGTGGCAGCCCGGCTACACCGCGCAACCCTGGCCGACCGACGAGCTCCGGCCGGCGTTCACGTACTACGTGTGCGAGGAACTGCCCAGTGGTGAGCGCGGAATCGTCGCCAGGGCTACGGCCACCGGCGTGATCCGCCTGGCGCAGGTCCCCTCGCCGGACACCGCCTACCGGCTGATCGCCGACGGCCTGTTCGACGCCGACCTCGCCATACCGCCGGAGGAGTGGCACGCCGAGCGCTACAACCAGGAGAAGGCGGAACGACCCTGGCCACAGATGCTCACCGCCTGGCGCGTGGTCACCGAACCGGTCGGCCCGCACGTCCTGCCCGAGCTGACCGCCTTCCCCCGGACCGGGTGGCTCCGCTCCTCCAGGATCGCCCTATGACCACGACAGCCGACGGGAGAGCGCCGGCAGGGCGAAGGAGTTGGCCGGCACTGAGCCGACCTCCGCCGCACGGGTCGCCGGTGTGCCACCCAGGGCCGTACCGACCGCCGCCGTGCCGCCTGGGGCCGGAACCACGGTCCGACCCCGGGCGAGCACGGGCGGAACCGGTCAGTCCTGGAGAGCCTTCAGCACGGCCTCGGCCGACGGCGGGACGTTGGCGCGGGGGCCGACGCGGTCGCCGAGGGCGTCCAGGGTCTTGAGGCCGTCGCCGGTGATCAGGAGCACGGTCTCGGCGTCCGGGTCCAGCCGGCCGGTCTCGATGAGCTTCTTCGCGGTGGCGACGGTGACGCCGCCGGCGGTCTCGGCGAAGATGCCTTCGGTCCGGGCCAGGAGGCGGATGCCCTCGACGACCTCTTCGTCGGTGACGTCCTCGATCGCGCCGTTGGTGCGGCGGACGGCGTCCAGCACGTAGGGGCCGTCGGCGGGTGCGCCGATCGCCAGCGACCTGGCGATGGTGTCCGGGCGAACCGGGGTGACCACGTCGTGGCCCGCCTTGAAGGCGGCCGAGACGGGGGAGCAGCCGGTGGCCTGCGCGCCGAACACGCGGTACGGGGTCTGCTCGACCAGGTCGAGGTCGCCCAGCTCGCGGAAGGCCTTGTCGACCTTGGTCAACTGCGAGCCGGACGCGATGGGCACCACGATCTGGTCGGGCAGCCGCCAGCCGAGCTGTTCGGCGACCTCGTACCCGAGCGTCTTGGAGCCCTCGGCGTAGTAGGGGCGGACGTTGACGTTGACGAACGCCCAGTCCTCGTGCTCGGCGGCCAGTTCCTGAGCCAGCCGGTTCACGTCGTCGTAGTTGCCGTCGACCGTGATCAGGTTGCCGCCGTAGACGGCGGTCATGAGGATCTTCGCCTGCTCCAGCGTGGAGGGGACCAGGACCACCGACTCCCAGCCCGCGCGGGCCGCGGCGGCGGCGACGGCGTTGGCCAGGTTGCCGGTGGACGGGCAGGCCAGGACCTTGAAGCCCAGTTCGCGGGCGGCGGCGAGGGCGACGCCGACCACGCGGTCCTTGAACGAGTGGGTCGGGTTGCCGGTGTCGTCCTTCACCCACACCTTGCGCACGCCGAGGGCCTTGGCGAGGCGGTCGGCCTCGACCAGGCGGGTGCCGCCGGGGTTGGTGTTGGGGTGCGACTCGACGGTGGTCGGCACGGGGAGCAGGCCGCGGTAGCGCCAGATCGACCGGGGGCCCGCCTCGATGTCCTCGCGACGGATCCGACCGAAGTCGTAGGCCACTTCCAGCGGCCCGAAACACTCGAGACAGGCGTATTCGGCGGCGAGCGGCGTCTCGTGGCCGCATTCACGACACGACAGCGCACGGGCAGGACCGAGGTCGAAGGAGGTGGTGGCCGAGGGCACACTGACAGCAGTCATCGCGAGGTATCTCCTCATCTTTCCCGCGCACCGCGGGTCGGAATTGGCACCGTGGTCGCCAGCGGACGCTGTGCGACGGGTTGCCGGGGCTTCTTCGGGCCGATCCCTCTGCCCCTCTGGATGAGCGGTATTCAGTTGTGGACTTCAACTTACGTCACGATCCCGACCCTCAGCCAGAGACGTCCACCATCCGGACGTCTGCCACCCGTGGGAGGATCGCGCCCGTGAGTGCGCCCGCTGACATGCCCGACGCCGTGCACCTGATCCTCGGCGAGGAGGAGTTGCTGGTCGAGCGCGCGGTGCGCGGTGCGTTGGCGGCGGCGCGGAAAGCCGATCCGCAGGCCGACCTGACCCGCGTCCGCGTGACCGATCTCACCCCGCCTGAACTGGCGGAACTGGTGAGCCCGTCGCTGTTCGCCGAAGGGCGGGTGGTCGCGCTGGAGGCCGCGCAGGAGTCCGGCAAGGAGATCGCTGACGCGGTCATCGGCTACGCCAAGGCCCCGGCGGACGGGGTGACGGTGGTGGTCGTCCACAGCGGCGGCGGGCGCAGCAAGGCGGCCAAGGACCTGCCCGCGGCGCTGCGCAAGGCAGGTGCCCGGGTGACCGAGTGCCCCAAGATCACCAAGGCGGCGGACCGGGAAGCGTTCGTGCGCAACGAGATCCGCGCGGCGGGCGGCGGCAAGGCCGATCCGGAGGCCGTGGCGGCGCTGATCGAGGCGGTGGGGTCGGACCTGCGCGAGTTGGCGGCGGCGGCCTCGCAGCTCGTCGCCGACACCGGCGGCAAGGTGGACGCCGAGGCGGTCCGCCGCTACCACCGCGGCCGGGCCGAGGTGACGGGGTTCGCGGTCGCGGAGAAGGCCGTGATGGGTGACCGGGCTGGTGCGCTGGAGGCGTTGCGGTGGGCGATCCAGCTCGGCGTGCCGCACGTGCTGGTCGCCGACGCGCTGGCCGACGCCGTGCGCACGATCGCGCGGGTGTCCGCGGTGGGCCGGGGCGACCCGTTCAAGCTGGCGGGCGAGCTCGGCATGCCGCCGTGGAAGGTGAAGAAGGCCCAGGGCCAGTCGCGTGGCTGGGAGGACCGAGGGCTCGCGTCGGCGATGACGGTGGTCGCGGACCTGAACGCCGACGTCAAGGGCGTCGCCGCCGACTCGGGCTACGCCCTGGAGCGCGCGGTGCTGAAGATCGTCGCCGCCCACGGCCGCCGCTGAGCGCGGAGCCGGTCGTGCGGGTGGTGACCGCGTGACTGCCCGGGCACTGGGTGGCGGGCGTTGGCCGCCGGCTGCCGGCCGCTGGGGTGCCGGCCGCTGGGGTGCCGGCCGCTGGGGTGCCGGCTGGTGAGCGGCTGCCGCGGACGCTGCGAGGCCCGTGTCTGTGAGGTCGACGGCTGCCAGGTCGCCGGGTTGGTGGCTACTGGGTCGCCGGCTGCCGTTGCCTGCCGTTCGAGAGAGCGCAAACGAAAAGCGCCGCCCACCCCCGCGCGGGGGTGGGCGGCGCTTCAGCGTGAAGACCAGATCAGATCTGGTTGGCGCGCCGCGCCAGCGCCGACTTCTTGTTGGCGGCCTGGTTGGCGTGGATCACGCCCTTGGAGACGGCCTTGTCGAGCTTGCGCGACGCGTCCTGCGCCAGCGCGACAGCCTTCTCCTTGTCACCGGCCTCGGCGGCCTCACGGAACTTGCGGATCGCGGTCTTGAGGGACGACTTGACGGCCTTGTTGCGCAGGCGCGCCTTCTCGTTCGTCTTGATCCGCTTCATCTGGGACTTGATGTTCGCCACGCGAAAGCCACCTTTTCCTCGGTCTCGGAGTCGCACCGCGCTTGTCACCGGCTCCGCCCCACGAGGGGGCGGTTTTCCTCCACAGCGGAATGCCGCGCGGGTACGACCGAGAAGGTTATCAGGGCAGCTCACCGCACCGTGAATCGAGCCCTCCCGTCGCCGACCACGACCTCGTAGCCGCCCCTGGCGACCTCGGGCTTGCCCGAGCCGTCCATGTCGCCCGCCGTCACCGCGAGCCGCCGCACGTCGAAGGTCACCTCGACCGCCCGCTGCTCACCGGCCTTCAACGCCACCCGCGTGAAGCCGACCAGGCGCTGCGGCGGCGTGAGCACCTTGCTCACGGGCTGGTGCACGTACACCGGCACGACGACCGTGCCGTCACGCGCACCGGTGTTGGCCACGGTCACCGACACCTTCACCTGGCCGTCCCGCCGCACCTCCGTCGAACCCAACTTCGGCGCGGACGTGGTGAACGTCGTGTACGACAGGCCGTGCCCGAACGCGAACGCCGGGTCGTACGCGGAGCTGGGCGCGGTGTTCGCGCCGCGCACCTGGTCGTACGAGAACGGCTGGTCGCCGACCGTCTTCGGCCACGACACCGGCAGCCTGCCGCTCGGGTTCACCGCCCCGAACAGCACGTCGGCGATCGCGCTGCCGCCCTCGGAACCGGGCAGCCAGCCCGCGACCAGCGCCGGCGCGTCCGCCACGGTGCCCAGCACCTGCGGCCGGCCGGTCAGCAGCACGACCACGACCGGCTTGCCGGTCGCCCGCACCGCGTCCACCAGGCCCTGCTGCGCAGCGGTCAGCGCGGGCTCCTCGGTGTCCGACTCACCCTCCGCGCCCGGGTCCTCACCGAGCACGACGACCACCGCATCGGCGTCACCGGCCTGCGCCACCGCGTCGGCCTGCGTGGCCGCGCTGACCACGTTCGCCGACGGCACGGCGGCCTTGATGCCCTGCAACACCGTCACCGTCGGCGGCATCGGCGACGAGGCCGGCACGCCCTGCCAGCCGACCGTCCAACCACCGAGCTGCCGGGCGACGGAGTCGGCCGAGTCACCGGTCACCACGAGCTTGCCCACGCCGGTCGACAGGGGCAGCACGCCGTCGTTGCGCAGCAGCACCGTGCTCTCCGCCGCCGCCTGACGGGCCAGCGCCCGGTCCGCGCCGTTCACGATCGCGTCGGCCTTCTCGACGTCGACGAACGGCTTCTCGAACAGCCCCAGCTCGAACTTGAGCTTCAGGATCCGCCGCACGGCCTCGTCGATCCGCTTGCCGGGGATCGCGCCGCTCCGCACGCCCGCCAGCAGCCCGGCGGTGAACCCGGCCGCGTCCGACGGCTCCATCGCCATGTCGATGCCCGCGTTCACGGCCATCGCGATGGCCTCCTCGTAGTTCGCCGCCACGTGGTAGCGGTCCACCAGGAACCGGATGTCCTCCCAGTCGGTGATCGCCACGCCCCGGAACCCCATCCGGTCGCGCAACTGCGTGGTCAGCAGGTACTTCGACGCGTGCGCGGGCACGCCGTTCACCGCACCGGAGTTGATCATCACGGTGCCGACGCCCGCGTCGAACTGCGACTGGAACGCGGGCAGCACGGTGTCCTGGAGGTACCGGATCGGCAGCTGGGCGGGCGCGCGGTCGTGGCCGTTGAACGGCTCCGAGTAGCCCGCGAAGTGCTTGGCGGTCGCGGTCAGCTTCGCGGTGCCGTCGGTCGGGTCGGCCTGCTGCCCGCGCACGTACGCCGCCGCGAGCGCGCCGGCCAGCACCGGGTCCTCGCTGTAGGTCTCGTAGTACCGGCCCCAGCGGGTGTCGCGCGCGATGTCGGACACCGGCGCGAAGTTCCAGAACACGCCGGTGGCGCGCATGGCCCGGCCGGTGGACGCGCCGAGCTGCTCCTGCAACTCCTGGTTCCACGTCGCGCCGAGGCCGATCTGGTGCGGGAACATGGTGGCGCTGACCACGTTCGAGTGGCCGTGCACGCCGTCCGCCCCGTAGATCAGCGGGATCCGCAGCCTGCTGTGGTCCAGCGAGTACTTCTGGATGGCGTTGGTCATCTCGGCCCACGCGCGCGGCGTGTTCGGGTTCGGCGTTTCGCCGCCGCCGGACAGGATCGAGCCGACCTTCGCGTCCTCCAGGACCGCTTTCATGCAGTCCTCGCGCAGCGGACCGGGGTTCCACTCGCAGTTGCCGCGCAGCTTGCCCAGCCTGATCTGGGTCATCTGGCCGACCTTCTCCTCCAGCGTCATGCGCTTGAGGAGGTTCTCGACGCGTCGGTCGACCGGCGCCCGGGCGTCCTGGTAGTCCTGCCCGGCAGGCTCGATGATGCCGCTGGCCTGCGCTCCGGTGACCAGCAGGGCCAGGGCGACCAACGCGGCCACCGCGGTCCGCTTGCGGGATCTCAACACCGAGAAACCTCCTGCGTGGATCGGGAGAACGTCCGAGGACACCCTTTCCCGCGTGACCTGGCGCACGACAGGGCCGAACGGCCCATTTGGGAGCGTTCCCACGTCGCAGACCAGCAAGGGAAGGCGGACTGCTAAAAACAGTACAACCGTTCGGTTAGGCTGGGCGGGTGACCGCCGCACTCGACTGGCCCGGCTTCGGGCACATTTCGCTCGCCGCCCTGCTCTTCCTCTGCCTGGCCGCGCTCGTCGCGGGCGCGGTCGACGCGGTGGTGGGCGGCGGCGGGCTGGTCCAGCTGCCCGCGTTGCTGCTGATCGCGCCCGGCGGCCAGCCGCTCTACGCGCTGGCCACCAACAAGATCGCCTCCGTGGTCGGCACTGCGGCGGCGGTGCGCACCTACTCCCGGCAGACCACGATCGACTGGTCCTCGGCGCTGCCGATGGCGTCGGCCGCGTTCGTGGGCGCGGTGGGCGGTGCGGCGTTCGCCGGGGCGTTGGCGCCCGGTGTGCTCAACGGTGTGGTGCTCGTCGCGCTGGTCGGCGTCGGCCTCTACACGTGGCGCAAGCCGGAGTTGGGCGTGGCCGAGACGCCGAGGTTCACGCGCTTCGCGCAGATCGCCGTGATGGCCGCCGGTGGCGCGTTGATCGGCTTCTACGACGGCTTGGCGGGTCCGGGCACGGGCGCGTTCCTGGTGTTCCTGCTCGTGGGTCTCGTCGGGTTCGCGTTCCTGCGCGCTTCGGCCACGGCGAAAGTGGTGAACGTCGCAACGAACCTGGGTGCCCTCTTGTACTTCATCCCGGCCGGAAAGGTGTTGTGGGGCTTGGGTTTGGTGCTCGCGCTGTGCAACGTGACCGGAGCGGTGTTCGGCGCGCGCCTGGCGGTGCGGCGCGGCTCGGCGTTCGTGCGCCGGGTGTTCCTCACCGTCGTGGTGGCGCTCGTGGTCAGTCTGGGGTGGAAGGCGGCGGTTGGATGACCCGGAACGTCGCGCCCATCGGGTCGCCGACCGTGGTGAACCGGCCGAACCGCGACTCGACCACGTCGCCGACCGTGACGCCGCCCAGCTCGCTCACCCGCCGTGCCGCCGCGTCGGCGTCGGTCACCGCGAAGTAGGTCATCCAGTGCGGCGGGATCTCGGCGGGGATCTCGTTGGCCATCCCGAACACGCCCGCCACCGCGCGGCCCTCGACCCGCAGCTGCGTGTACGGGAAGTCCGGCAGCGGGTCCAGCCCCACGTCGAACACCTGCTGGTAGAACTCCGCCGCGCCGAACGGGTCGCGGGTGGCCAGCTCGTTCCACATCACCGAGCCGGGCTCGTTCACCACGTACGCGCCGATGTGCGTGCCCGCCTCCCAGAGCCCGAACGCCGCGCCGTACGGGTCCACCGCGATGGCGCCCCGCCCCGGTCCACCGGTGTCGAACTCCGGCACGAGCACCTTGCCGCCGTTGGCGTTCAGCTTCTCCACCGACTCGTCCAGGTCGTCGGTGGCCAGGTAGGTCGTCCACACCACGGGGAACATCACGTCCGAGGGCATCTCGCCGAAACCCGCCACGGGCAGGCCGCGCACCAGTGCCATCGTGTAGTGCCCGGTCTCCGGGCCGCCGATCTCGAAGTCCCAGCCGAACAGGCCGCCGTAGAACTCCATGGTGGCTTCACGGTCGGTGGTCATCATGTCCACCCACGCGGGTGTTCCTGGCGGGTACGGGGCGTCCATCTGGCTCACCTGGTCAACAGTCGCACCAGCCGTCACGCTCCGCGAGTTGATCACTGCCCGACCGGGTGGCACGCGAACGCCGTCGGTGCGATGGGTCCGCACCGACGGCGTCGGTCATCCGGTCGAGCCGTCCCGGTCGCTCTTGCGGGGCCGGCCGCGCCTGGGTTGGTCGGCCGCGCCGGTGGGCAGGCGGCCGGCTTCGGCGAGCGCTCGGCGCAGCAGGAACTCGATCTGCGCGTTCGTGCTGCGCAGCTCGTCGTTCGCCCACCTCGTCAGCGCGTCGTGCACCGCCGGGTCGAGGCGCAGCAGGACGCTCTTGCGCTCGGCCACGTCAGGTGTACAACGACCCGGCGTTGACCACTGGCTGGGTGGATCGGTCGCCGCAGAGCACGACCAGCAGGTTCGACACCATCGCCGCCTTGCGCTCCTCGTCCAGTTCCACCACGTCCTCCTCGGCGAGCTTGGCCAGCGCGAGCTGGACCATGCCGACCGCCCCCTCGACGATCCGGGACCGCGCCGCCACCACCGCGCCCGCCTGCTGGCGTTGCAGCATCGCCTGCGCGATCTCCGGAGCGTAGGCCAGGTGCGTGAGCCGGGACTCGATCACCTTCACGCCGGCGGACTGCACGCGTGCCGCGATCTCCACCGACAGCGTCTCGGTGATCTCGTCCGCGTTCTCCCGCAACGACAGCCCGAGCTCCTCGTGGTTGTCGTACGGGTAGCTGGTCGCGATGTGCCGCACCGCGGTCTCGGTCTGGATGCCGACGAACCGCACGAAGTCGTCCACCTCGAACTTCGCCCGCGCGGTGTCCTCGACCTGCCACACCACCACGGCGGCGATCTCGATCGGGTTGCCGTCCGCGTCGTTGACCTTCAGCGTGGCGGTCTCGTGGTTGCGGATCCGGGTCGACACCTTCGCCTTCGTGGTGAACGGGTTCGCCCAGCGCAGGCCGTCCTGGCGGACGGTGCCCGTGTAGCGGCCCGCGAACTGCAGCACGCGCGACTCGCCGGGCGCGACGGTGAACAGCCCGCCGCCCGCGAGGCCGCTTCCCACCATCAGCAGCGCGCCGCCCACGATCCCCGGGACGCTCGGCCCGTCGTCGCCCGGGATCGAGCTGAGGACGAGCACCGCGACGCCCAGCAGCAGCGCGACCACCGCGCCGCCGAAGACGCCCCACCCCGAGACCGCGCGCGCCTCCCGCTCCCGGACCACCGGAGTCGGCATCTGCACCGCCAAGTCCGTCATCGCGTCCATGTTCCACCCCTCGTTCGCATATCGCGTGCTTAGCAAAGTGATATCACTTTTTCTGGATGCCGGGCAAGTCGGCGCGATACGAGGACAGGAGTTGACCGCAATGGGTCCTACGGTGGGCGCATGACCCCGGTACTGAGCCGTCGCGCCCTCGGTCGAGCCACCCTCGCCCGCCAGTTCCTGCTGGCCCGCACCGAGGCGACCGTGCCCGAGGCCGTCGCGCACCTGGTCGGGTTGCAGGCCCAGACGCCGCACACCTGGTACACCGGCCTGTGGTCGCGGATCGCGGGCTTCACCCCCGACCGGGCCGCGGACCTGCTCGTGAACCGGGAACTGGTGCGCATCGCCGTGATGCGGTCGACGATCCACCTGGTGACCGCCGCGGACGCCCTGGCGCTGCGCCCCGCGGTCCAGCCCGCGCTCGATCGGGACCTGTTCCGCAACTTCACCCACGGCCGGGACATGCGCGGGCTGGACGTGGACGCCGTGGTGGCCGCCGGTCGGGCGTTGCTGGCCGAGAAGCCGCGCACCAACAAGGAACTGGGCGCGCTGCTGCACGAGCAGTGGCCGGACCGCGCGCCCTCCTCGCTCGCCTACGCGATCCGGTGCCTGGTGCCGTTGGTGCAGGTGCCGCCGCGCGGGCTGTGGGGTCGCAGCGGCACGATCGCGCACACCTGCGCGGAGACGTGGCTGGGCGCGTCCGCGGTGGACCGGCCGTCGGTGGACGACCTGGTGCTGCGCTACCTGGCCGCGTTCGGGCCCGCGACGGTGAAGGACGTGCAGACCTGGTCCGGTCTCACCAGGCTGCGCGAGGTGGTCGAAGGGCTGCCGCTGCTGCGGCTGCGCGACGAGGACGGCCAGGAGCTGTTCGACCTGCCCGACGCGCCCCGGCCGGACGAGGACGTGCCCGCGCCGCCGAGGTTCCTCTACGACTTCGACAACCTGCTGCTCTCGCACGCCGACCGCCGCCGGGTCGTCACCGACGACGTGCGTGCGCAGAAGTACGACCCGCACGGTCCCGTGCCGCAGTTCTTCCTGGTCGACGGCGTCACGGCGGGCGACTGGAGGCTGCACCGCACCAAGGAGGTCGCCACGCTGGAGCTGCGGCCGTTCCACCGCGTGCCCGCGATGGCCGAGGTGGAACGGGAGGGCGAGCGGCTGCTGGCGTTCCTCGCGGCGGACGTGCCGCGGCACGAGGTCCGGACAACCTCGCCGGCGGCGGCACGTCTGTGAACGCATGGGGACGATCACCGTGCGCCCATCACGCGCCGAGGACGGGGCTCCGCTCGTCGAGGTCCACATCAAGGCTCGCCGCAGCTACTACGACGGCCACCTGCCCGAGGCGGAGTTGGCCGAGTGGGAGCAGGCGGTGCGGGCCAGGGGCTACGACCTCGCCAAGCCCGGCCGGGTGTGGCTGTGCGCCGAGCTCGACCACGTGTTCGCCGGCTTCGCCCTGGTCGCGCCCGGTGGCGAGCTGTTGCAGCTCCAGGTCGACCCGGCGTGCTGGGGCAACGGCGTCGGCCACGCGCTGCACGAGGCGGCGATGGGCGCGCTGCGCGACCTCGGCGTCACCACCGCGCGCCTCGACGTGTTCGCCGAGAACCACCGCGCGCAGCGCTTCTACACCGCGCACGGCTGGCGTGCGGACGGTCGCGACGGCGACCACGTGCGAATGGCGCTCGACCTGGAGGTGTGATCGGCTGGCCGGCGTGGAGATCCTGAGCAGCCGCGTCCTCGTCCGCTCACGGCAGCCGGAGCGCGCTCGGGCGTTCTACCGGGACGTGCTGGGCCTGGCCGTGTACCGGGAGTTCCCCGGCGGCACCGTGTTCTTCCTCGGCCAGGGGTTCCTGGAGGTCTCCGGCGCCTCGACCGAGCACCCCACCGACGCCACGCAGCTGTGGCTGCAGGTGCGCGACCTGGGACGGGCTGCCGAGGAACTCGCCGAGCACGTCGTCCGGCCCGCCCGCCGCGAGCCGTGGGGCCTGGACGAGCTGTGGATCGCCGACCCGGACGGCAGGCGGATCGTGCTGGTCGAGGTGCCCGCCGACCACCCGCTACGCCGGGACGGCCGCCAGTAGCCGCACCGCGGGCCCGACCACGCCGCCGTACTGGTGCAACGACGTGCGCACCCCGGTGAACCCCGCCGCCTCGGCCTCCTGGATCAGGTCGTACTCCGAGGTGTCCAGCACCCGCCGGTGCACCGAGACGACCAGCCTGCCGCCGGGCCGCAGCACCCGGAACAGCTCGTGGAACGCCGCCGGCCGGTTGCCCCACAGCTGGAGGTTGTTCACCGAGATCACCACGTCGACCGAGTCCTCGGGCTGGCCGGTCCGCGTCGCCGCGCCCTCGCGCAGCTCCACCCGGCCGGCCACGATCAGCTCCGCGCACCGTTCGCGCGCCTCGTCCAGCATGACCTGCGACGGGTCGACGCCGATCGCCTTGAGCGCGCGTTCGCCGGCCAGCTTGAGCCCCACCCCCGGACCCGGGCCGAGCACCAGCACGACCTCCTCCGACGTCGGCGCGGCCACCTCGGCGACGTGCTCCTCGACCTTCGCGTTCAGCACGGCCATGACCCGGCCGCCCAGCTCACCCACTTTGCCGCGCGGGTGCCCGAACGCCGCGTCCAACGCCTTCATCAGGTTGTTCGCCATGTCTCCAGGGTCGCCGCGGCGCGTTGCGACCGCATCGGGGACCGCCCTGAGGCCGGCCCGGAGACACCCCGGAAGCGCTGCTCGGAGGTAGCGGTCCCGGGGGAGGACTCACCGCCAGCCCATCCGCCGCAGCGCGTCCACGACCAGCGAGAACCGCTCCGGCTCCAGCACCGAGCCCTCCCGGCGGATGTCGTCCTCGTCCAGCTCGAACACCCGGTCCAACCGCAGGTAGGAGTGCCTGCCGTCGCGGTCCCAGCGACCCGACCCGAGGTCGAGGCAGTCGTCCAGCTCGTGCCGGTCGGGGGTCTTGCTGGTCAGCATCAGGCCGAGCAGCGCCCGGCGGTGGCGGCCGACGACCAGCAGCGGCCGGTCCTTGCCGCGGGTCGGGTCCTCCTCGTAGGGCACCCAGGCCCACACCACCTCGCCCGGGTCGGCCAGGCCGTCCAGGTCGGGGGAGTACTCCAGGGTGGCCGCTACCGCGGCCGTGTGGACCTCGCGCACCGCGCCCCTCGACGGGCGGGAGTCTTCACCGTTCGCACGCACGGCGGGCAGCTTATGGCCTCCGTCACGCACGCGTGGAACGCCACCACGGCCTGACGTGAGATGCTGTGCCTAGTTGAAATGGGCAGATCCCGTCCTTCCTGTGCGAGGAACCTGAGTGACCACGTTCGCCGACCAGACGTTCACGCCTCCGGACCTGATCCGGAACTTCTGCATCATCGCGCACATCGACCACGGCAAGTCGACCCTGGCCGACCGCATGTTGCAGCTCACCGGCGTCGTCGACGCGCGGGCGATGCGCGCGCAGTACCTCGACCGCATGGACATCGAACGCGAACGCGGCATCACCATCAAGGCGCAGAACGTGCGGCTGCCGTGGCAGGTCGACGGCCAGGACCACGTGCTGCACATGATCGACACCCCCGGTCACGTCGACTTCACGTACGAGGTGTCGCGGGCCCTGGAGGCGTGCGAGGGCACCGTGCTGCTGGTCGACGCCGCGCAGGGCATCGAGGCGCAGACGCTGGCCAACCTGTACCTGGCGATGGAGAACGACCTCACCATCATCCCGGTGCTCAACAAGATCGACCTGCCTGCGGCGGACCCGGACAAGTACGCCAAGGAGCTCGCGCACATCGTCGGCTGCGAGCCCGAGGAGGTGCTGCGCGTCTCGGCCAAGACCGGCCTCGGCGTCGGCGCGCTGCTGGACGAGGTCGTCAAGCGCGTGCCCGCGCCGGTCGGCGACGCCGACGCGCCGCCCCGCGCGATGATCTTCGACTCGGTGTACGACACCTACCGCGGCGTCGTCACCTACATCCGCGTGGTCGACGGCAAGATCACCCCGCGCCAGCGGATCCGGATGATGTCCACCAACGCGACCCACGAGCTGCTGGAAGTGGGCATCATCTCGCCCGAGCCGAAGCCGAGCGCCGGCCTGGGCGTCGGCGAGGTGGGCTACCTGATCACCGGCGTGAAGGACGTGCGCCAGTCGAAGGTCGGCGACACCGTGACGGCGGAGAAGCACGGTGCCACGCAGCCGCTGGCCGGCTACCGCGAGCCGCGCCCGATGGTCTACTCCGGCCTGTACCCGGTGGACGGCTCGGACTACCCGATCCTGCGCGAGGCGCTGGAGAAGCTCCAGCTCAACGACGCCGCGCTGACGTTCGAGCCGGAGACGTCGGCGGCCCTGGGCTTCGGCTTCCGCTGCGGCTTCCTCGGCCTGCTGCACCTGGAGATCACCCGCGACCGGCTGGAACGCGAGTTCGGCCTCGACCTGATCTCCACCGCGCCCAACGTGGTCTACCGCGTGGTCATGGACGACGGCACCGAGCACGTGGTGACCAACCCGTCCGACTGGCCGGACGGCAAGCGCGCCGAGGTGTACGAGCCGATCACCAAGTGCACCATCATCGCGCCGAGCGAGTACATCGGCGCGATCATGGAGCTGTGCCAGTCCAAGCGCGGCCAGCTGGGCGGCATGGACTACCTGTCCGAGGACCGCGTGGAGCTGCGCTACACCATGCCGCTCGGCGAGATCATCTTCGACTTCTTCGACGCCCTGAAGTCGCGCACGCGCGGTTACGCGTCGTTGGACTACGAGGAGTCGGGCGAGCAGGACGCCGAGCTGGTGAAGGTCGACATCCTGTTGCAGGGCGAGCCGGTGGACGCGTTCAGCGCGATCGTGCACAAGGACCACGCGTACGGGTACGGCACGAAGATGGCGAGCAAGCTGCGCGAGCTGATCCCGCGGCAGCAGTTCGAGGTGCCGATCCAGGCCGCCGTCGGCGCCCGCGTGATCGCCCGCGAGACGATCCGCGCCATCCGCAAGGACGTGCTCGCCAAGTGCTACGGCGGTGACATCACGCGTAAGCGCAAGCTGCTGGAGAAGCAGAAGGAAGGCAAGAAGCGGATGAAGATGGTGGGCCGCGTCGAGGTCCCCCAGGAAGCCTTCGTCGCCGCCTTGTCCACTGACGACTCCGGCAAGGACAAGGGAAAGAAGTAAGGACCACCGGCCAAATCGCGCCTGCCGGCACATCTTCGGGTGATCCGGTGGGCGTGGAGGCCGGTTGTCGCGTTTCCTCCTGCCATGGTTGGCGCACCAACCGGAAAGGAGGGGACCATGACCGTCATGGTCGAACACGAAGGCAGCTCCTACACGGTCGAGGACCTGGAGGGCATGCCTGATGGCGGACGCCGTTACGAACTCGTCGACGGGCAGCTGCTCGCGAGCCCGACGCCGGGCTACCGGCATCAGGAAATCGTGGCGGAGCTCTGTGGGCGATTGCGCGCGGTGTGCCCGGATGACCTGACCGCGCTACCGGCTCCGTTCGCCGTCGACTGTCCGGTAGGACGGAGGTGCAGCCGGATGTCCTGGTCGGCCGCCGCGTCGATTTCACCGACAAGTTGTTGCCCGTCGCCCCACTGCTCGCGGTGGAAGTGCTCTCGCCGAGCACGGGTATTCGCGACCTCACGATCAAGAAGAACGCCTACGAGCGAATGGGCGTGATCAGCTACTGGGTGATCGATCCGCAGGAGCCCGTGCTGGCAGTCTTCGAACTCGACGCCGGGGGCTGCTACCGGCAGGTGGCCGAGGTGAAGGGGAACGACGCGTTCGACGCGACGCTGCCGTTCCCGGTGCGGATCGTGCCTGCCGAGCTGCTCGGGCGACTGCGGGAAGACGGGGCGGAATGACGGAAGGGCCCTCAGGACGCCCCTGTCCTGAAGGCCCTCGAAGGGGTGTGGCGACTCAGCCGTGGTTGCGCAGCGTGGTGCTGAGCGCCTGGCGGCGGAGGATCGCTTCGATCTCACGCGCCTCGTGGCTGGAGTGCCGGGCGAGGATGGCTTCCATGTCCATCCGGGCGCTCGGGGTGTCGTAGGCGGCCAACTCGCGGTTCAGGTCCGCTTCCCGCTTGCGGATCTGCCGCCGGGTGGCGAAGTACGTGCGAACGGTCTCCAGAACGGTGGTCATATCGCCTTTCGGTCGTCCTTCTGTATCGGTTCACCTACTATGATGCCGCACGTCAGAGGCTTGCGCGACCAGATTCGACGTGATCTCCGCCGCAAGTGTCACGGCGGCGTGAAGGCCACGTCACCGGCCCAGGATGTCGAGGGCCTTCGAGTACTTCGCCCGCAGCCGGTCCTGGGTGGCGGGGTCGAGCAGGGCCAGTCGGGGCGGTGACGTGTTGTCGGCGATGTCGGCCCGCTTCACCTCCACCGCGACGGGATCGGTCAGCACCCGCGCCAGGTAGTCCTCCTGCGCCTCCCCGTCACGGTGGCTCAACGTGACGACGGTCGCCACCACCTCCGGCGGGCACCCGGCCGCCAGCAGGTCGTCGGCGGTGAGGGCGGTGTCCTCGACGACGTCGTGCAGCACGGCCGCCATGCGCGCGTGCTCGCCGGACACCCGGCCCATCACCCGCAGCGGGTGGCCGATGTAGGGCTGCCCGGACTTGTCGACCTGCCCCTCGTGCGCTGCCCGCGCGATCCGGATCGCGTCATCAACGGTGAACGTCATCGGATCATTGTTCACACCTTGACAAGCCACAGTGGTCTAGTCCATTTTTCGAGTGGCCCACCTCACCTGTGCTGGGCTTTGGCCGCCGACGAGGACGTGGAGGTCGACGTGGTTTCGAGGACGAGACGCGCACTGGGCGCGGTGCTGGCTGGTGTGCTGGCCATCGCGGGCCTGACCCTGGTCGTGGTGGGCAGCGCGTCGGCCGCCAACCTGGTCGCCAACCCCGGGTTCGAGGGCGGCACGGGCGGGTGGACGTGCAGCGCCGCGGCGACGGCGGCGACCACGACCAAGCGCAGCGGCACGCACGCGATGGCGGGCACGCCGGCGGGCCAGGACAACGCCCGCTGCTCGCAGACGATCTCCGTGCAGGCCAACACCGCCTACAACCTGTCCGCGTGGGTCCAGGGCAGCTACGTGTACCTGGGCGTGACCGGCACCGGCAGCGGCGACAAGAGCACGTGGACACCGGGCTCGGCGGGCTTCAGCCGGCTCTCGATCGACTTCACCACCGGCGCGAGCAGCAGCGTCACCATCTACGTGCACGGCTGGTACGGCCAGCCGACCTTCTACGCCGACGACGTGAGCCTGGACGGTCCCGGCACGCCGCCGACGAGCACCACGACCAGCACCACGACCACGACGACGACCACGACCACCACCACCACCACGCCCGGCAACCCGGACCCGTCGCTGCCCAAGCACGCGCTCACGGGCTACTGGCACAACTTCGACAACGGCTCGCGCCTGCTCAAGCTCGCCGACGTGCCCACCACGTACGACATCGTGGCCGTCGCGTTCGCCGACGCCACCACCACGCCGGGCGCGGTCGCGTTCACCCTGGACCCGTCGTTGTCGAGCAAGCTCGGCGGCTACACCGACGCGCAGTTCAAGGCCGACGTCCGCACGCTGAAGGCGCGCGGGCAGAAGGTGATCATCTCGGTCGGCGGCGAGAAGGGCACGATCAGCGTCGGCAACTCCACCGCGGCGACCAACTTCGCCAACAGCGTCAAGACCCTCATCGCGAACTACGGGTTCGACGGCGTGGACATCGACCTGGAGAACGGCGTCAACGCCACCTACATGGCGCAGGCGTTGCGCGCCATCCACGCGGGCGGCGGCAAGGTCATCGCGATGGCGCCGCAGACCATCGACATGCAGTCCACCGGCGCGGAGTACTTCAAGCTGGCGCTGGCGGTGAAGGACATCCTCACCGTGGTCAACATGCAGTACTACAACTCCGGCTCGATGCTCGGCTGCGACCAGAAGGTCTACTCCCAGGGCACGGTGGACTTCCTGGTCGCGCTGGCCTGCATCCAGCTGCAGAACGGCCTGCGCCCCGACCAGGTCGGTCTCGGCCTGCCCGCCTCGCCGTCCGGCGCAGGCGGCGGCTACCAGTCGCCCGCCAACGTGAACCGGGCGCTCGACTGCCTGGCCAGGGGCACGAACTGCGGTTCGTTCAAGCCCGCGCAGACCTGGCCCGGCATCCGCGGCGCGATGACGTGGTCGATCAACTGGGACGCCTCCAACAACTGGCAGTTCGCCAACGCGGTGGCGCCGCACCTGGACACGCTGCCGTAGTGCGGCGGACGCCGTCCCTCCCGTCGCGCCGCGGGAGGGACGGCGCTAGCCGATGCGCTGCGCGCCGGACCGCACGGTCACCGTCTTCGCCGGCGTGGCCGGTGTGTCCGACCGGGTCCGGTCGGCCAGGAAGTACCAGTTCATCCGCACGTGCTCGCGCCGCACGTCCAGCACGGTGTAGCCGTGCGAGTCCAGTTCCACCCACCTCAGGTGCCGGTTGAGCCCGACCAGCGCGGCCTCCACCGCCAACGACGTGGTGCGCGGCGGCGAGCCGGTGAGCTCGTCGAAGTTGTCCGAGGTGACCGACGGGACGACCAGCTCGGTGGCGACGGTCTTCGTCAGCGGGTACAGCGCCTCGTCCACCGGCACGTCGAACGCCCACGAGCTGTGCACGTCGCCGGTGAGGAACACGGTGTCGCGCACGTCGTGCTCGTCCAGCAGCGCGATCACCGCGTCGCGGTCGCGCGGGTAGCCGTCCCACTGGTCGTTGTTGATCGTCGGCCCGACGAGCTGCGCCACGGCGCCCGCCTGCGGCACCGGCGGGACGAGCAGCGGCGAGAAGATCACCGGGTTCCCGACCAGCTTCCACCGGACGTCGGTGTGCAGCAGGCCCTCGCGCAGGAACGCCATCTGGTCCGGACCGGTGAGCGTGCGGCCGGGGTCGCCCACCTGGCCCTGGTCGACCTGCCGGCTGCGGTACGTGCGCAGGTCCAGCATGGTGAGCTCGGCGAGTGTGCCGAAGCGGAGGCGGCGGTAGACCCGGTCGCCGTCCAACCGCACGGGCATCCACTCGCGGTAGGCGCGCAGGGCGGCGGCACGGCGGTCCGCCCACGTGCCCTCGGTGGTCTCGTCGTGGCTGGGGGACCCGTCGGACCAGGCGTTGTCCGCCCACTCGTGGTCGTCCCACGTGATGATCCACGGGTAGGTGGCGTGCAGGCGCTGGAGGTCCGGGTCGGTCTTGTACTGGGCGTGGCGGATCCGGTAGTCGGTCAGCGACACCGCCTCGCCCGGCGGCTCGTGGGTGCGGCTGTGAGTGCCGATGTAGTCCTCGTACAGGTAGTCGCCCAGGTGCACGACGGCGTCGAGGTCGCCGCGCTCGGCGAGGTGCCGGTAGGCGGCGAAGCGGCCCGCGACCCAGCTGGAGCAGGAGACGACGCCGAACCGCAACCCGTCGACGTCGGCGTGGTGGGCGGGCGCGGTGCGGGTGCGGCCGACGGGGGAGTGCGCGCCGCCGAAGCGGAAGCGGAAGAAGTACCAGCAGCCGGGGTGCAGGCCGCCGACGTCCAGCTTGACCGTGTGGTCGCGGTCGGGGCCGGTGGTGACCTCGCCGCGCCGGACGACGTGGCGGAACTGCGCGTCCTCGGCCACCTCGTAGCCGACCGCCACGGTCGGACCCGCGCCGGAACCGGGCGTGCTGTCCTCGGTGGGCGTGACGCGGGTCCACAGGACGACCCGTTCGGGCAGCGGGTCGCCGGACGCGACGCCGTGCCGGAAGTGCGAGGTCGAGGCGTCGGCGGACGACGCGGGCAGCGCGGGTGCGAGCAGCGCGACGCCGGCGAACGCGCCGAGGCGCAAGGCATCCCGGCGTGGGTGGGTGTTGGGCATGTCAGTACGACGGCGTGGTGGCCCCGGGGTTGCCCGTTGTCCCGCCCGGCGGGAGCGAACCGGCTGCCTGGCGTGGATCGGCCCCGGCGCGGCCCGGGTTGCGCCGTTTTGCGCCAGAACGCGGCGGACCAGCCGATACGTGACCGGAGCCGTGGCCGGGGTTAGGGTCGGGTCCATGTTGGACCGACTCGAAGTGCCCGTCATCGCCGCGCCGATGGCCGGTGGGGCGTCCACACCCGCGCTCGTGGCCGAGGTCGGCCGGGCGGGCGGCCTCGGGTTCCTGGCCGCCGGCTACCTGTCCGTCGAGGCGGTCGCCGAGCAGATCACCGCGACCACCGCGCTGACCGACCGGCCGTACGGGGTGAACCTGTTCGTGCCCGGCCCCCGGTCCACCACCGACCTGTCCGGCTACCGCGACCGCGTCAAGGCGCAGTCGCCGACCGAACCGGGCGAACCGCGGTGGGACGACGACGCCTACGCCGCCAAGCTCGAACTCGTGATGGCGTTGCGCGTTCCGGTGGTCTCGTTCACGTTCGGCTTGCCGAACCCCGAGGACGTGCACCGGCTGCACGCCGCCGGCTCCACGGTCGTCGTCACGGTCACCACACCGCAGGAAGCCGCCCAGGCGGCGCAGGTCGGCGCCGACGCGTTGTGCGTGCAGGGCAGTGAAGCGGGCGGGCACCGCGGCACGTTCGCCGACGACGGCGTCTCGCCCGGGGGCGGCGAGCTGTTCGGCGTGCTGGCCGCGTTGCGGCTCGTCCGCGCCAAGGTGGACCTGCCGCTGATCGCGGCGGGCGGCCTGGTGCACGGCGCGGACGTGGCCGCCGTGATCACCGCGGGCGCGGTCGCGGCGCAGCTGGGCACCGCGTTCCTGCCGACGCCGGAAGCGGGCACGTCCGCCGCGCACCGCCAAGCCCTTGCCGAAGGCACCCGCCGCACGGCGTTGACCAGGGCGTTCAGCGGACGTCCGGCGCGCGGCCTGGTGAACCGGTTCCTGGTGGACAACCAGGGGCAGGCGCCCGCCGCCTACCCGGAGGTGCACCACCTGACCCGGCCGGTGCGCGCGACCGGCGACCCGGAGCTGATGTCGTTGTGGGCCGGGCAGACCTACGCGCTGGTCCGACCGGCCCCGGCGGCCGAGGTGGTGGCGAGGCTGGTCGGCGAGGCGCGCCAAGCCCTTTCCGTCGCGATCACGCGCATTTCACCCGCGTAGCACCACAGAATGGCGACGTGACCACCGCGCGCGAACTCGCCGACGAGATGCTGACCCTGGTCCTGGACGACGATCCCGTCATGGCGACGCTGCTCGGCATCCCGGGCTGGGACGACCGGCTGCCGGATCCGAGCGCCGAGGGCGGACGCGTGCTGCGCGCCCGGGCCGAGGACATAGCGCGGCGGGCGCGCGCCGAGGACGACGACCCGGTGACGCGTGCGGTGGTCGTGCAACAGGCGTGGAGCCTGGTGCACCGCCTCGACGCGAACCTGGTCGAGCACACCCACGCCGAAGGCCTCACCGCGCCGCTCGCGGTCCTGCTCGGCGCGTTGCCGCTGATCCGCCCGACCGACGACCAGGCGCGGCAGGCGTACCTGACCCGGCTGTCGTCGCTGCCCGGCTACCTCGACGTGCTCACCCGAAGACAGCGCGAGTCAACCCGACGTCCGCTCAGACACCTGGTGGAGGCCGCTGTCCACCGCATCGACCGCTACCTGGCCGATGACGAGGACCCGCTCGGCACGCCGTTGCACGACAGCCCGCACGCCGCCGTGTGCGCACGACTGCTGCACGAGACCGTGCGCCCCGCCATCACCCGCTACCGCGACTTCCTGCGCGCCGAGGTGGTCGACCGCGGTCGCGGCGAGGACCGGCCCGGCCTGTGCTGGCTGCCCGACGGCGACCTGATCTACACCGACCTGGTCCGCATGTACACCACGACCGGCCACACGCCCGAGGAACTGCACCGGATCGGCCTGAACCTCATCGAGGAACTGGACCGGGAGTACGAGGAGATCGGCGGCCGGGTGTTCGGCCCGACCACGGCCGCCGGCGTGCGCGCCCGGCTGATGGCCGACCCGGAGCTGCGCTGGAGCAGCCCCGAGGACATGGTGACGCTGGCGGCGCAGACCATCGCCCGTGCCGAGGAAGCCGCTGCGGCCTGGTTCGGCACGGTGCCGCGAGCCAGGTGCGAGGTGGAGGTCGTCCCGGAGGCGGAGGCCCCGAACGCGCCGCTGGCCTACTACATGGACCCGGCGATGGACGGCTCCCGGCCGGGCACCTACTTCGTCAACACCCACCAGTCCGAGTTGCGCGAGCGGTTCAGCGCCGAGTCGACCGCGTTCCACGAGGGCGTGCCGGGCCACCACTTCCAGATCGCGCTGGCCCAGAAGGTCGACGACCTGCCGCTGCTGCGCCGGTTCGCGGGCATCGAGGCCTACCTGGAGGGCTGGGCGCTCTACGCCGAGCGCCTGGCCGACGAGATGGGCCTCTACAGCGACGACGTGGCGCGGCTGGGGATGCTGTCGGGCGACTCGCTGCGCGCCGCGCGCCTGGTGGTGGACACCGGTCTGCACGCGTTGCGCTGGACCCGGCAGCAGGCCGTGGACTACCTGCGCGCCAACGCCGTCATGCCGGACGTGGACATCTTCTCCGAGGTCGACCGGTACATCGAGAACCCCGCGCAGGCGCTGTCCTACATGGTGGGGCGTCTGGAGATCCAGCGCCTGCGCGGTGAGGCGGAGCGGAGATTGGGCGACCGCTTCGACATCAGGGCGTTCCACGACCTCGTGCTCCGCGGCGGGCCGCTGCCGATGGCCGTGCTCGCCGACGTGGTCGACGAGTGGTGCGACTCAGTCCTCGCGGTCGGCGTTCGAGGGGTTGTTGAGGACTGACCTGCGCTTGCTGTAGGCGAAGTACACGACCAGCCCGATGAGGAACCAGACGCCGAAGCGCAGCCAGGTCTCGGGCGCCAGGAACGTGATCAGCCACAGCGAGAACACCACGCCGATGATCGGCACGACCGGCATGCCCGGCGTCTTGAACGTGCGCGGCAGGTGCGGCTGCTTGTACCGCAGCACGATCACCGCGACGCACACCACCACGAACGCCAGCAGGATGCCGATGTTGGTCAGCTCGGCGGCCTCGGCGATGGGCAGGAAGCCCGCGATGACGGCGGACGCGATGCCGAGCACCCACGTGGTGCGCGTGGGCACGTGCTTGACCGGGTGGGTCTTGGCGAACCACTTCGGCAGCAGGCCGTCGCGCGACATCGAGTAGCCGACCCGCGCCGCGCCCATCAGGAACGTGAACAGCACCGTCGTGATGCCCAGCACCGCGCCGACGGAGATGATGATGCCCAGCGCCGGCAGGCCGATGTCGGCGAACGCCGAGGCGAACGCGCTCTCCGAGTCGACGTCCTGGTAGTTGACCATGCCGGTGAGCACGAGGCAGGCCAGCACGTACAGCACCATCGAGATGGCCAGCGAGTAGATGATCGCCTTCGGCATGTGCTTCTGGGAGTCCTTGGACTCCTCGGCGGCCGTGCTCATCGCGTCGTAGCCGAACACCGCGAAGAACACCGTGGCCGCGCCGGTGAGCGCGCCCGAGATGCCGAACGGGAAGAACGGGTTGTAGTTGTCGGTGTTGATGTGGAACGCGCCGACGACGATCACCAGCAGCACCACGGCGACCTTCAGGTACACCAGGGTCGTCTCGAAGCGGGCCGCGTTCTTCATGCCCGTGTTGAGCACGAACGCGATCAGCAGGCACAGCAGCACGGCGAACAGGTTGACCTTGTAGCTGCCCGCCGCGACGTCACCGGTCTCGGTGCCGGGCGCGCCGAGCATCCACACCGGCAGGTCGAGGCCGAGCAGGTTCAGCAACTCGTTGAAGTAGCCGCTGATGCCGATCGCCACCACGGCCACGATCGCGGTGTACTCAAGCAGGAGGTCCCAGCCGATGAACCAGCCGACGATCTCGCCGAGCACGGCGTAGCCGTAGGTGTAGGCCGAGCCCGCCCTGGGGATCAGGCCCGCGAACTCCGCGTAGGAGAACGCCGCCGCGGCGCTGGCGATGCCCGCGACGAGGAACGAGATCAGCACGGCGGGGCCGGCGGTCTTGTTGGCCACGGCGCCCGCCAGCGAGAAGATGCCCGCGCCGATGATGCCGCCGATGCCGATCGCGGTGAGCTGCCACAACCCCAACGTCCGGGTCAGCGCCGTCTTCTCGTCACTGATCTGCTCGATCGGCTTGCGGCGGAACACCCCGCTGCCACGGCCGAATCCGTCCTGGACCGTCATTCGTCCAACTCCCTCGGTGGATCGGTGTGCGGCGAACCGTACGCCGGTCAACTGTCACGAGGTTTGTCCGATTGCACCATTCGAGGGAGTGGATTTTGTGCGGCCGTACGGGTTGACGAAGCTCAGCCGCGCGTGAAGACGATCTTGCCCGCGGTCTCGCCGTCGAGCATCGCGCGCAAGCCCTCCTCGACCCGCTCGAACGGCAGCTCCGCGCCGATCTGCGGGCGCAGGCCCGTCAGGTCGCAGAACGACAGCAGGTCGCCCAGCTCCTCGCGGGTGCCCATGGTCGAGCCGACCACCCGCAACTGCAGGAAGAACAGCCTCGGCAGCTCGGCCGCCGACGCGTCACCGCTCGTCGCGCCGGAGATGACCAGCGTGCCGCCCGGCTTGAGCGCCTTCATGGAGTGCGACCAGGTGGCCTTGCCGACGGTCTCGAACACCGCGTCCACCCGTTCGGGGAGCCGTGCGCCGGACTCGAACGCCCGGTGCGCGCCCAGGCTCTCGGCCAACGCGCGCTTCTCCTCGCTGCGGCCGGTCACCCACACCCGGAACCCCGCCGCACGGCCCAGCTGCACCAACGCCGTCGAGACGCCGCCGGACGCGCCCTGCACGAGCATCGTCTGCCCCGGCCGCAGCCCCGAGTTCACGAACAGCATCCGGTACGCGGTCAGCCACGCCGTGCCCATGCACGCCGCCTCGGCGAAGCTCAGCCCCGCGGGCTTCGGCAGCGCGTTGCGCTTGGGGACGACGACGTGCTCCGCGAACGTGCCCTGGTGCTTCTCGGTGAGCAGGGTGCGGCGCGGGTCGAGCGTCTCGTCGCCGGACCAGTCCGGGTCGCCGATCACGGAGTGCAGCACGACCTCCGTGCCGTCCTCCAGCACGCCCGCGCCGTCGCAGCCCAGGGTCATCGGGAACTGCTCGGGCTTGATGCCGACGCCGCGCAGCGTCCAGAGGTCGTGCATGTTGAGGCTCGCCGCTTTCACGGCCACCTTCACCCAGCCCTCCGGGACTTCGGGTTCCGGTCGTTCGCCCACGCGCACGGCGGCGATCGGGTCTTCGGGGCTCGGCTCGGCTGCGTAGACGGCGAACATGCGGGCAACTTACCGAGTGGTAGTGATCCGTGTGCGGTGAAGCGCGTCACGGGACTACGCTCGCCGGTGTGGTTGACGCGTTCGAGCAGTGGTGGGACGGGGTCGAGCTGTGGCTGGCGCAGCTGGCGTTCCCGTTCCAGTTCGCGCTGCTCATGTGCGTGCTGCTGCCGTTGTCCCTCGGTGTGGCCAGGTTCATCGACCGGGTCGTGGACAACGCCTCGACCAGGTTCAACCCGGTGCCCAAGGTCGACCGGGCAGGTGACGCGGACCAGCCCCGGAAGGTGGACGCGGGCGAGCCTTCGTAGGCTCTGCGACCGTGACTCCCGCCCGGCGCCTCTCCGTCGCACTGCTCGGCCTGATCGCGCTGGTCGTGGTCGGCTACTTCGCCAAGGACCTCACCGGCACGTCGTCGGACCCCGCGCCGCCTCCGGCCTCCGCTTCGGTGCCGGGCGCGGCCCCGGGGCTGCCGGTCGAGCCGCTGTCGGACCTGCCCGCGCAGGTGAAGGCCACGTGGGAGCTGATCGGGAAGGGCGGGCCGTTCCCGTACCCGCGCAACGACGGCGTGACGTTCCAGAACCGCGAGAAGCTGTTGCCCGCCAAACCCTCCGACTACTACCGGGAGTACACCGTGCCCACGCCGGGCAGTGACGACCGCGGCGCGCGGCGGCTCGTGACCGGGTCGTCAGCCGAGGTCTACTACACGGCCGACCACTACGAGTCGTTCGTCGTCGTGGACGTGAGCAAATGACCTACCGGCACGTGGTGCGCCGGGGCGCGCACACGAAGAAGGACGCCATCGGGGCCATCGCGGAGGCGTTGAGCTTCCCCGACTGGTTCGGGCACAACCTGGACGCGCTGCACGACTGCCTGACCGACCTGTCGTGGCTGCCCGAGGGCGAGCACGTGCTGGAGTGGGAGGGCGGCGACGCCGAGGTGGAAGCCGTGCTGGCGGACGCGTCCGCCCGGACCGCCGAGCTGGGCGACCGCGTGCTGACCGTCGTCTACCCGGACTGACGCGAGGTCCGGCCCGGACTCGGGACCACCGTGCCGACAGGTGCTTCCAGCAGCGCGGACAGACCGACGACCGCGGCTTGCGTCCAAGCGCGGTGTGCCCGCTCCCGCGCCTCGCCGTCGTCACAGGCCGGGAACCCGATCGCGCCGGATCGGTGTTGCTGGCCCAGCAGGAAGTCGACGGCGTCCAGCGTGATCCGGTGGCCACCCAGGCCGAGGAGCGCCAAGCCGCGCACCAGGGCGGCGACCTGGCCGAGGTCGTACGCCTGGCACGCGGGCGCGAGGGCGCCGAACAGGTGCTCCGCCACCGGCCGCCACTCGTGCGGCTGACCGATCGGGCCCAGTCGCGGGTCGTGGGTCGACGCCAGCCGTTGCGCGGTGTCCACCGGAGAGGCCGCCAGGTCCACCGATCGACGCGGCTTCGACGAGCGGAGGAGGTCGGCGCCGCGGCCTCGGGCGAGATGACCGAGGTCGGTCAGCGCCAGCACCCCGCAGGTCGCTTCGGGCGGCACGGAGTCGGCCTCGGCGAGGGACGCTCCCAGGTCTCCGAGCATGCGACTCAGCGGTGCGCACGCCAAGCCGAGCCCCGCGCACCCGCGGGCGATCTCCAGCACGATGTCGGCGCTGTAGGAGTCCCAGGTGTGGTCGGGCTCTCGTTCCGCTCGCGCGAGCGTTTCGGTCAACGCCGCGCGCGTTCGCGGCAACCCTCCGGTGGTCCTGGCCCCGCGGACCGCCGCGGCCAGCATCGGCAGGGCTGTTCGCAGCGGCTCGCCGTCGACGGCGTCGACGAGCCACGTGACGCCGCCCCGCACCGCGGTGGTGAGTTCGGCGCGACGTGACCGCGGTGCCGGGACGGGGTAGTCGGTCACGATCACGCGGTTGCGGTGGAGCATGCCCGCCAGCGCCACGATGAGCGTGGTGTGGTAGCCCGTCGCCCATGCGCGGTACGCGGTGTCGTCGGCGCCGAGCACGGGGTGGACGATGCCGTCCGGTCCGTCGACCCGGCCGCTGGGCTCCTGGCTCCGAGCGAGGAACTCCCAGGCCGGACCGGACTCGGGCGAGTCGTGGATCCCCAGGCACGACAGGCAGCACAGGAGTTCTCCCACCAGGTCCGCGTTCCCGCGGCGCCGGCACAGGACCAGCAGGCTCTCCAGGATCTCCACGGCGCGCGACAGGCTGAACGATTCCGGCCAGTCGGGTGTCCGGGTGCCGAAATCGGTGGCGTAGAAGATCGTGTGGGTGATCGCGTAGGTGTCCGAGTCCGAAAGGCGCACCACCGAGGGGTCGGCGCACAGGAGCGTGAAGGGGAGCGTCGCCGCCACGGACGGAAGTGAGTGGTCGACCTCCAGCAGTTCCAAGGTGTGCAGCAGGTCGAGTTGTCGATAGGGAATCCGCTCGAAGGCGGTGGCGTACCGGCTGTTGACCGCCCGGTCGATGGCGTGGTCGAAATCCGGGTCGTCCTGTCCGCACAGCCGCAACGCGGCGCAGGTGCACGCGTACAGCAGGAGCGCGCGGTCGTCGCGCGCGACGAGCTCCCGGTAGGACGCGCGGGCGGCGATCTCGGCGACCTTGTCGCGGAGGACGCGAGTGCCGGGGTCGAGTTCGACCCCGTCCTGGCGCGCGCGCAAGCCGACCAGCAGGGCGGCTTCCACCAGCGCCTTCCGGGCGAACATCACACCCGACTCGGGCGCGGTGTCGGGATCGAAGTACCGACTGGCCGCGGCCAGCCACTCCACCGACTTGCGCTCCAGGTCCACCGGGCTCCGGCACACCGTCATCTCGACCACCCGCGCCTCCCGGGTCGTTCGCGAAATGGATGTTCAGATCACGGGCGACTTCACGACCTGCTCGGCCTCACTCGCCACGACGACCGCGTACTTCTCCCAGACAGCCACGTAGCCTGCGACTTCCTCGAGCTTGCCGACGTCCCGGAACACGTCCTTCAGCGGAACGTCGACGTTCACCAACCCGCTCGTTTGGATGAAGTCGATGGCCTTGCGGGCCGCGACCGATGAGTTCTCCGCCATGATCACACCTCCTCGGATTGCGACGGGACCGCGAACAAGCGGTCGTAAAGTCACTCGGCGCGCTTTTGGAGGTGTTACGCGGCCCACACCGGCTTCACTCGAACGAGTGTTGTTCCAGTGCGCGTGTCAATCCTCCGCCGGCACCCACGAGGGCTTGCGCTTGCCGACGAACGCGGCGATGCCCTCCTGGCCCTCGGGACCGCCGAAGTGCCGTGCGGACAGGGCCAGCATGTCGGCGAACACCTCGCCCAGGTCGGTGGACCGCGGTTGCTGGAGCATCCGCTTGGTGGCGGCGAGGGCATTCGGCGCGCCCAGCGCGAGCATGTCGGTGTAGCGGGTGACCTCGGCGTCGAGGCCGTCGGCGGGCACGGCCGAGTTGATCAGGCCGATGGCGACGGCCTTCGGCGCGGCGAACGTCTCGCCGGTCAGGAAGAGCTCGTGCGCGGCACGGGGCAGCAGGCGGGGCAGCACGGTCACCGAGATGACGGCGGGCACCACGCCGATGCGGACCTCGCTGAACGCGAAGGTGGCCGTGTCCGCCGCGACCGCGATGTCGCACGCCGCGACCAGGCCGACGCCGCCCGCGCGCGCCGGGCCCGCCAACCGTGCGACCACGGGTTTCGGGCTGGTCCAGAGCTGGTCGAGGATCGCCGGGAACTCGTTGACCCCCTGCTGGTCGGCGCTCGCGCCGCCCGCCTCCTTGAGGTCCATGCCGGAGCAGAACACCGGTCCGGTGTGGCTCAGCAGGATCACGCGCACGGCGTCGTCGGCCGTGGCGGTCTTGAGGTGCCCGGTCAGCTCGGCGCGCAGCTGCGCGGACAGGGCGTTGCGGTTGTGGGGTGAGTCCAGCGTGATCGTCGCGATGCCACGCCGCACCTCGTAGTGGACCAGCTCGTCTGCCATGGGTGGCACTCTACGATCCGGACTTATTGACAGTGTGCTGTCCAAATGACAGGATACTGTCATGATGACGAAGACGGTTCACCTCGCCCTCTACGACACGCTGGCCGACTGGGAGTTCGGGTACGCGACGGCGCAGATCAACACGCCGCAGTTCCAGAAGGTGCCCGGTCGGTACCGGGTGCGGACCGTCGGCGCGACGCTCGACCCCGTGACGTCCATCGGCGGCCTGCGGATCACACCGGACCTGGCGTTGGCCGACGTCGACCCGGCGGACAGCGCGATGCTGATCCTGCCCGGCGCGGACACGTGGGAGAGCGGCGACAACGCGGTGTTCGGGGCGGCGGCGCGGCGGTGGCTGGACGCGGGAGTGCCGGTGGCGGCGATCTGCGGCGCGACGATCGGCCTGGCCGCCGAGGGTCTGCTGAACACTCGTGCGCACGGCGGCAACGCGGTCGAGCAGCTGGCGGCCGTGCCGGGGTACACCGGCGCGTCGTTGTTCAGCTCGGAACGCGCGGTGCGGGCGGACGGCGTGATCACGGCCGGCGCGGCGTCGGCGTTGGAGTTCGCGCGGGAGATCTTCGTGGAGCTGGACCTGTACGAGCCGGCCGTGCTGGAGGCGTGGTACGGCCTGTACCGGACGGGCGACCCGGCGTGGTTCGGCAAGCTCGTCGCCGCGGTGTCGTGAGCGGCGTCGAGCCCCGGACGGCGGCGGGGGACGTGCTGACCGAGGTCATCATGCGCACGTTCCGCCTCTACGGCGGCTTCCTGGAGGCGGCGGAGCTGATGACGAAGCCGGTCGGCCTGACCGCCGCGTGGTGGCAGGTCCTCGGCGCCGTCCTCCGCGAGCCGCTGCCGGTGTCGGGCATCGCCCGGGAGATGAGCCTGACCAGGCAGAGCGTGCAGCGCATCGCCGACGTGCTGGTGGAGAGGGGTTTGGCGGAGTACCTGCCCAACCCGGCGCACAAGCGCGCCAAGCTGTTCCGCCCCACGGCGGCGGGCTACGCAGCCGTCTCCGGCCTGGCGCGGGCCCAGCACGCGTTCGCCAACCGCATCTCGGCCCAGGTGGACCTGGACGATTTGCGCACCACGCTCAAGGTGATGGAACGCCTGGTCGAGGCCTTGGACGCGGACGAGTGGCCGACGGGCGACGCCTGACCGGACGTCCAGCCGCCCTGCCCGCGCCGGTGCGACGCCCTACCGTGAGGGCATGGATCTCGGCGAGACGTTCGAGTGGGAAGGGCGGCGCATCGCCTGGGGCCGTGCGGGTAGAGGGCCGGCGGTGGTGTTCTGCCACGGGACGCCCTGGTCGTCGTGGCTGTGGCGGCCGTTCGCCGAGGCGTTGAGCGGCGACTTCACCGTGCACCTGTGGGACATGCCCGGCTACGGCGGTTCGTCGAAGCACGCCGAGCACCCCGTCGACTTCGGCGTCCAGGCGGAGGCGTTCACGGCGCTGCTCGCGCACTGGGGGCTGGACCGGCCGCACGTCGTCGCGCACGACTACGGCGGCGCGGTCTCGCTGCGCGCCCACCTGGTGCACGGTGTGCCGTTCGCGTCGCTCCTGCTGGCCGACGTCGTGGCGATCCCGCCGTCCGGCTCGCCGTTCTTCCGGCTCGTGCAGGAGCACCCGGACGTGCTCGCCCGGGTGCCGCCGTACATCCACGAGGCGTTGGTCAAGGCTTACGTCGGCAACGCGAGCCACCGCGGGCCGCACGAGGACGACCTCGCGGAACTCGTGGCGCCCTGGCTGGGCGAGGAGGGCCAACCGGCGTTCTACCGCCAGATCGCCGCGTACGACGAGCGCTACCTCGTGGAGAACGAGGCGCTGCTGGACCGCGTCGACCTCCCGGTGACCGTCCTGTGGGGCGTCGAGGACACCTGGATCCCGTTGGCGACCGGCGAACGGCTGGCCGCCGCCATCCCCGGCGCGGCGCTCACCCGGGTCGCCGGGGCGGGTCACCTGATCCAGCTCGACGCACCGGTGGCGGTGGCGTCGGAGCTGCGTTCCTGGCTCACCCGGGTGTCGTCCTGAGGGCGGTCGGGACGTTCTGAGCGTTGAACTCGGGTGTTCCGAACGTAGGACACGCGCGACGCGAACGTAGGACACACGCGTGCTGGACGTAGGACTCTCGCGGGGTCAGGCGGTTTGGGCCAGGTCGGCGGTCAGGGCCGAGCGGTAGCGGTGGAGGATCAGCTCGGCCACTTCCGGGTCCGGGCCCAGCGGTGGGGCGATGATCGCGCCCTCGCCCGCCAGCCGGGTCACGCGGTCCGGGAGGAAGCCCGGTGCCAGGAACCACGACGCCACGGCGATGCGGCGGGCGCCCCGGGCACGCAGGCGGGCCACCGCCGTGGGCACGTCAGGGGTGGCGGAGGAGGCGAAGGCGGCTTCCACGCCCGCCCAGCCGGAGCCGGCGGCCCAGCGGGCGGCGATGGAGGACACCAGGGCGTTCGCCGGTGCGTGGGACGAGCCCGCGCCCGCCAGGACCACGCCGAGCGTGCGGTCGCGGGAGCGGACGCCGACCGAGACCAGGCGACGCAGGGCCGCGGACTCCAGGCGGGGGTCCGGGCCGAGCACGTCGGAGATCGTCACGTCCAAGCCGGGCAGCCGGGCGTCCGCCACGGCGCCCGGCACGTCCACCCGCGCGTGGAAAGCCTTGCCCAGCAGCAGCGGCACCACCACGGCCGAACGGTGGCCGTCCGCGTACGCCCCGCGCAGCACGTCGCCCAGCAACGGCACGGAGAGGTCCAAGAACGACCCGCGCACGTCCAGCGACGGCGCCAACGCCCGCACCACGTCCAACAACTCGTGCACCACGGCCGCCGAGCGCGGATCACGGCTGCCGTGCGCCACGGCCACCAACGCCGTCACAGCGCGCCCGTCAATCCGCGCGCCCGCAACACCGCCCGCTCCAACGGCCGGAACACCAGCAGTTCGATCCCCACGCCGACCAGCAGGATCAGGAAGATCGCCGCGATCACCATCGAGATGTCGTTCAACGCCGACCCGTTGTGCAGGTACTGCCCCAGCCCCTCACCGAGCTGCGGCGACGTGGCGATGATCTCCGCCGCCATCAGCGACCGCCACGAGAACGCCCACCCCTGCTTCAACCCGGCCAGGTAGCCCGGCAGCGCGGCGGGCAGCAGGATGTGCCGGGCCGCCGCCATCCGACCGGCGCCCAACGCCTGGCCGACGCGCGGCAGCAGCGGCGGGATCTGGTCGACGCCCGACACCAGGCCGTTGGCGATCGACGGCACCGAGCCCATCAGCACGACGAAGTAGATGGTCGCGGGCGTCGCGCCGAACCACAGGATGCCCGCCGGCACCCACGCCACCGACGGCAGCGACTGCAGACCGGTCAGCAACGACCCGATGGCCGCCCGCACCACCCGCACCTTGGCGATCAGCAGCCCCAACGGCGTGGCGATCACCACGGCGGTGAGGAAGCCGAGCACGGCGCGGCTGACCGACGTCCACAGGACCTCGAACGCCCGGCCGGTCTCGACCGCCTCGAGGACCGCCGCCCACACCGAGCCGGGTGCCGGCAGCTGGTACTCCGGCCAGAACGCCAGTGCCCACAACGCCTGCCACACGCCGAGCAGCAGGGCGAACGCGATCAGCGGCGGCACGGCGGTGCGGACGAACCGCTTGCGCCACGACGGCCGCCGCTCCTCCGACGGCGCGTCGAGCGCGTCCAGCCCCGCGCCGACCGCCGAGAGGTCCGTGTCAAGCTGCGGCATGACCGCTGATCACCTCTCGCAGGTGGGTCGTGATGTCCTCGATGACGGCGGGCTCGTCGCAGTC
Organism: Actinosynnema sp. NPDC023794; assembly: GCF_040639675.1. Classification (NCBI taxonomy): domain Bacteria; kingdom Bacillati; phylum Actinomycetota; class Actinomycetes; order Pseudonocardiales; family Pseudonocardiaceae; genus Actinosynnema; species Actinosynnema sp. NPDC023794. Next base: position 106,513 of record NZ_JBFAFR010000024.1, read on the forward strand.
CGCGGTGGACCACTCGCGCACCACCCGGCCGGGACGGGAGGACAGCAGCACGACCCGCTGACCCAGCCGCACGGCCTCGCGCACGTCGTGCGTGACGAACAGGATCGCCGTCGACGTCTCCCGCCACACCCGCACCAGCTCCGCCTGGAGCACGTCGCGGGTGATGGCGTCCAGCGCGGCGAACGGCTCGTCCATGAGCAGCAGCCCGGGCGTGCCGTCCTCGGCGCTGCCCAGCGTGGACGCCAGGGCGCGCGCCAGCGCCACGCGCTGCCGCATGCCGCCGGACAGCTCGTGCGGGCGCTTGTGGCCCGCGCCGACCAGCCGCACCAGCGACAGCAGCTCGCTGGCCTTCTCCCGCCGCGGGCCGCGCTTGAGCCCCGCCAGCCGCAACGGCAGCTCGACGTTGCGCGCCGCGGTCAGCCACGGCATGAGCGCGGCTTCCTGGAACATCACGGCGGGCCGCGAGGTGTTCAGCTCGATGGTGCCCGAGGTGGGCGCGTCCAGCCCGGCGACCACGTTCAGCAAGGTCGACTTGCCGCAGCCGGACGCGCCGAGCAGGCACACGAACTCGCCCGGGGCGACCGACAGGTCGACGCCGTCGAGCGCGACGACGCCGGCCGAACCGTGGCCGAAGACCTTCCGCACCCCGGACAAGGTCACCGCGGCGTCCACGTCGGACACGGCCGCTGGGGTCTCAAGCGTGGCGGTCATGGTGTGCCTGCCTTCCTCGAGTTACTTCTTGTCCAGCCCGGCGGTGTCCACGGTCGGCTTGCCCGCCGCCGAGAGCACCTTGTTCAGCAGCGTGAAATCGGCGAGGCCGGCCACGTTCGCGGCCTCCTTCGCCACGCCCGCGGTCACCGCGTCCTGCGCCAACCGCGGGAAGGACTTGGCCTGCGGGTCCAGCGTCAGCTCGATGTTGTCGAACGCCCGGTCCAGCACCGGTTCGCCCAGCGCCTTGCCGGTGAGCTGCTTCAACGCGTTGTTGACGACCTGCTTGGCCTCGACCTTGTTGTCCAGCGCGAAGTCGGTGGCCGCGAGGTGGCCGCGCAGCAGTGCCTCGACGGTCTGCGGGTGCTCCTGCAGGAACTTCGCCCGCACGAGGATCACCGTGGTCGGGAACTCGCCGCCCTCCCACAGGTCCTTCTCGTCGAGCAGCACCTTCGCGCCGGCGTCCAGCACGAGCCGTGACGACCACGGCTCCGGCGCCCACGCGCCCTGGATGTCGCCGCGCTTGAACAGGTCGAGCGACTGCGAGTTCTCGACGTTGGTCACCTGCACGTCGAGCTTCTCGTCGGCCAGCCACTTCTTCAGCGCGACGTCCTGCGTGTTGCCGAGCTGCGGGGTGGTGAGGACCTTGCCGTTCAGGTCGGCGGGCGAGGTGATCTCGGGCTTGACCACGAGCTGCGCGCCGCCCGACGTGGCGCCGGCGACCAGCCGGACCGCTTCGCCGCCCGACTTCGCGTAGGCGTTGATGGCCGGGCCGGACCCGATGAACGACACGTCCAGCGAGCTGCCCAGCAGCGCGTTCACCGCGTCGGGGCCCGCGTTGAACGTCTGGGTGGTGAGCTTGGTCGAGCCGAGCTCCTTGGCGAAGAAGCCCTTGTCCACGCCGATCAGCGCGGCGGCGTGGGTGACGTTGGGGAAGTAGCCGAGGCGGATCTCCGCCGCCGCCCCCTTGTCCTGGGTGGGGGCGGCGGCGGCGCCGCGGTCGATCCGGGAGCACCCGGCGAGTGCCGTGAGTGCGGTCAGTACTGCCAGCGAGGTGGTCAGGAAGCGGCGCTTGGTGCTCACGATCGCGGGACCTTTCAGGGGCCGGGGGACACGAGGGCGTGGCTGTCGGGCTGGGCGGCGTCGCCGCCCTCGGTACAGCTGTCCACGCCGTCCACCTCCGGCAGCGGGGCACCCACGAGCCCCGCGGCCAGCGTGCTGCCGTCCGCGGCGTCGATGACCAGGAACGCCCCCGTGCGGCGGTCCTTCGTGTAGTCGTCCACCGGGATCGGCTCGGCGGTGCGCAGCGAGACCTGGCCGATCTCGTTGAGCGACAGGGAGTCCGGCGCGTCGGTGCTGGCGAGCTTCTGCTCGTCGAACCGGGTGCGCAGCTCGGTGACGATCGCCTGCACGGTCCGCGTGCCGTGCTTGACCAGCACGCGCGCGCCCGGCGTCAACGCCTTCTCCGACAGCCAGCACACCGTGGCGTCGAACTCGTCGGTCACCTTCGGCGGTTGCCCGGCGGTGGCGATCAGGTCGCCGCGCGAGATGTCGAGGTCGTGCGCCAGCAGCAGGGTCACCGAGTGGCCCGCGGCGGCCTCCTGCAACGGGCCGTCGGCGGTGTCGATGCCGGTCACCGTGGACCGGAGCCCGGCGGGCAGCACGGCGATCTCGTCGCCGACCCGCACCGTGCCCGCCGCGACCTGGCCCGCGTAACCGCGGTAGTCCGGGTGCTCGGCGGTGCGCGGGCGGATCACGTACTGCACCGGGAAGCGGAACGGCGCGTCGTGCGCGTCCGCGTCGACGGGCACGGACTCCAGGTGCTCCAACAGCGTCGGGCCGTCGTACCAGGGCGTCCGCGTCGAGCGCTCCACCACGTTGTCGCCCGCCAGCGCGGACACCGGGATCTCCACCACGGCGTCCTCGGCGTACCCGAGGGCGGTGGCGTGCGCGGTGAACTCCTTGGCGATGCGGGAGAACGTGACCTCGTCGAAGTCCACCAGGTCGATCTTGTTGACCGCCAGCACCAGGCGCGGCACGCCGAGCAGAGCCAGCACGGCCGCGTGCCGCCGGGTCTGCTCGATGACGCCCTTGCGCGCGTCGACCAGCAGCACGCCGAGCTGCGCGGTGGACGCGCCGGTCACGGTGTTGCGGGTGTACTGCACGTGGCCGGGGGTGTCGGCCAGCACGAACGAGCGCTTCGGCGTGGCGAAGTAGCGGTAGGCCACGTCGATGGTGATGCCCTGCTCGCGCTCCGAGCGCAGGCCGTCCACCAGCAGCGACAGGTCCGGCGTGGTCAGGCCGCGGTCGGCGCTGGCGCGGTGCACCGCGTCCAGCGTGTCGGCCAGCACCGACTTGGTGTCGTACAGCAACCTGCCGACCAGCGTGGACTTGCCGTCGTCCACGCTGCCCGCCGTCGCCAACCTCAACAGGTCGCTCATCTAGAAGTAGCCCTCCCGCTTGCGGTCTTCCATGGCGGCCTCGGACAGCCGGTCGTCCGCGCGGGTCGCGCCGCGCTCGGTGAGCCTGCTGGCCGCCACCTCGGCGATGACGGCGTCGATGTCGGCGGCGTCGGACTCGACCGCGCCGGTGCACGACCCGTCGCCGACGGTCCGGTAGCGGACGGTCTTCTCGAGCATCCGCTCGCCCTCGCGCGGACCGCCCCACGGGCCTTCCGCCAGCCACATCCCGTCGCGCAGGTACACCTCGCGCCGGTGCGCGTAGTAGATCGGCGGCAGCTCGATGCCCTCGCGGGCGATGTAGTGCCACACGTCCAGCTCGGTCCAGTTGGACAGCGGGAACACCCGGACGTGCTCGCCCGGGCGGTGGCGGCCGTTGTAGAGGTTCCACAGCTCCGGGCGCTGCCGGCGCGGCTCCCACTGGCCGAAGGCGTTGCGCAGGCTGAAGATCCGCTCCTTGGCGCGGGCCCGCTCCTCGTCCCGGCGACCGCCGCCGAACACCGCGTCGAACTTGTGGCCGGTGATCGCGTCCAGCAGCGGCACGGTCTGCAACGGGTTGCGCGTGCCGTCGGGGCGCTCGGCCAGCCGGCCGTCGTCGATGTAGTCCTGCACCTTGGCGACTTCCAACCGCAGCCCGTGCTGGGCCACGACCTTGTCGCGGAACTCGATGACCTCGTCGAAGTTGTGCCCGGTGTCCACGTGCAGCAGCGGGAACGGCACCGGCGCGGGCCAGAACGCCTTGACCGCGAGGTGCAGCAGCAGGGTGGAGTCCTTGCCGCCGGAGAACAGGATCACCGGCCGGTCGAACTCGCCCGCCACCTCGCGGAAGATGTGGATCGCCTCGGACTCCAGGCGGCCCAACGTGTCGAGAGCTGTCGCGGTGGTCATCCGTGCAACCCGCATTCGGTCTTGGCCTGGCCCGCCCAGCGACCGCTGCGGGCGTCGGCGCCCGGCAACGGCTTCGCGGTGCACGGCGCGCAGCCGATGGAGGGGTAACCCGCCTGCACCAGCGGGTTCTCGAGGATCCCGTGCTCGGCGATGTAGGCGTTGAACTGCTCGTCGGACCAGGGCGCGATCGGGTTGACCTTCACCAGCCCGTTGCGCTCGTCCCACGTCACGATCGGCGTGTTCGCCCGGGTCGGCGCGTCGACGCGGCGCACGCCGGTGACCCAAGCGTCGTAGTCCTTCAGCGTGCGCCGCAACGGGATGACCTTGCGCAGCTCGCAGCACCGGTTCGGGTCGGTCTTGTTCAGCAGGCCGAACCGGGCCTCCTGGTCGGCCACCGACTGCTCGGCCGCGGCGTTGACGATGCGCACGTCGGGGTAGACCAGGTCGACGGCGTCCCGCGTGCCGATGGTCTCGGCGAAGTGGTAGCCGGTCTCCAGGAACAGCACGTCCACGTCCGGCTTGACCTTGGTCGCCAGGTCGATCAGGACGGCGTCCTGCATGTTCGACGCGACGATCCAGCTCTCGCCGAACGTGCGGGCGGTCCACGCGAGCGCCTCTTCGGCACTGGCATCCGCCAGCTCTGCCGAAGCGGCCTCCGCGATCACCTTCAGTTCCTCGACCCTGGTGGGGGCGGTCATCGCTGCACCTCCTGAGGAAGGTTGAGACCAACGAACTTGACGGTGAACACGCGGCGACAGGAGGCGCACAGCCACGAGTAGCCGGGCTCCTCCTGCGGACGGAGGTCCTCGTCGCCGCAGTAAGGGCAGTAGAAGGGGGTGGCCCGCTCGCTCATGGCCGCTCCCCCGGAGACGGCGGCGCGGTCGCGCTCATTTCAGATCACCCTCGTCCGCGCGGGCGACCCACTGCGGGAACCGCTCGTCCGGCTCCCGCTTGGCCACGAAGTTGCGCACCACGCGCTCGACGTAGTCCGACAGCTCGGCGGCGGTGACCTTGTGGCCGCGCAGCTTGCGGCCGAAACCGGCGTCCAGGCCGAGCCCGCCGCCCAGGTGCACCTGGAAGCCCTCGACCTGGTTGCCCTCGGCGTCGGTGACGATCTGGCCCTTGAGCCCGATGTCCGCGGTCTGGATCCGGGCGCAGGAGTTCGGGCAGCCGTTGATGTGCACGGAGATCGGCTCGGTGACGCCCGCCACGACGTCGGCCAGCCGGGACTCCAGCGCGGACACCAGCTCCACCGCGCGCGCCTTGGTCTCGACGATCGCGAGCTTGCAGAACTCGATGCCGGTGCAGGCCATCACGCCCCGCCGCCACGGCGACGGCTCGGTCTGCAAACCCAGCTTCGCCAGGTCCGCCTGCAGGTTCTTGACCTCGGCCTCGGGCACGTCCAGCACCACGAGCTTCTGCTGCGGCGTCAGCCTGACCCGGCCCGAACCCGCCCGCTCCACCACCTTGGCCACCTCGACCAGCGTGGAACCGGACACCCGGCCCGCGATCGGGGCCGCGCCGACGTAGCACAGGCCGTCCTTCTGCTTGTGCACGCCGATGTGGTCGCGGGGGTTGGTCGGGTTGTGCGGCGCGGGGCCGTCGACCAGCTTGCGCTTGAGGTACTCGTTCTCGAGGATCTCGCGGAACTTCTCGGGGCCCCAGTCCGCGACGAGGAACTTGATCCGCGCGCGGTGCCGCAGCCTGCGGTAGCCGTAGTCGCGGAAGACGCTGATCACGCCCTCCCACACGTCCGGCACCTCGTCGACCGGCACCCACGCGCCCAGGCGCTTGCCGATCATCGGGTTGGTGGACAGGCCGCCGCCGACCCACAGGTCGAAGCCGGGGCCGTGCTCGGGGTGGTCCACGCCGACGAACGCCACGTCGTGGATCTCGTGCGCCACGTCCGGCAGGCCCGAGATCGCCGTCTTGAACTTGCGGGGCAGGTTCGAGAAGCGCGGGTCGCCGATGTAGCGGCGCAGGATCTCGTCGATCGCGGGCGTGCCGTCGACCACCTCGTCCTCGGCGATGCCTGCCACCGGCGAGCCGAGCACCACGCGCGGGCTGTCGCCGCAGGCCTCCATCGTGGTCAGGCCCGCGTCCTCCAGCTTCTGCCAGATGGTCGGGACGTCCTCGATGCGGATCCAGTGGTACTGCACGTTCTGCCGGTCGGTGATGTCGGCCGTGTCCCGCGCGTAGGTCTGGGACAGCTCGCCGATCAGCGCCAGCTGCTGCGTGGTGAGCCGGCCGCCGTCGATGCGGACGCGGAGCATGAAGTACTCGTCGTCCAGCTCCTCCGGCTCCAACGTCGCGGTGCGACCGCCGTCGATGCCGGGCTTGCGCTGGGTGTAGAGCCCGTACCAGCGGAAACGGCCGCGCAGGTCGGCCGGGTCGATCGAGTCGAAGCCACCGTGGGCGTAGATGTTCTCGATCCGCGACCGGACGTTGAGCGGGTTGTCGTCCTTCTTGCTCCGCTCGTTGGGGTTCAGCGGCTCGCGGTAGCCCAGCGCCCACTGCCCCTCACCTCGGCGCTGCTTGGTGCGCTGAGGCGTCGTCGTCGGGGGGACCATCCTCGTCCTCCGGGGATTCGGGGCGCTGGTGCGCGTGCGAGTCCCGGTGGAGCTGTGGTGGGGGTCTCGTCAGCGCACCCGGCGCCGACGGGAACAAAAAGGCAGGCGCGGGTTATGCCGAACGACGGCACATCGCGCTGGAGACACGACGGAAGTCGACGTGGCGGCGGACCACCAGGCGGACTCCGGTCGATGTCATGTGCCTCAGCGTGCCATGCGTCCATCTCGTGGTCCACCGCCATCCGCATCGTGGGACGGGGTTGCGCTGCTGGTAGATGGGACAATGGGAGCCATGCCCTCCGCTCTGCCGATCGGTGACCCCGCGCCGCCCGACGGCTCACTGCCCACCTCCGCGCTCACCGGTCTGGGTGACCGCCCGTTCGGGGTCTACGTGCACGTCCCGTTCTGCGCGACCCGGTGCGGCTACTGCGACTTCAACACCTACACCGCCGGTGAGCTGGGCACTTCCGCATCACCGGCGTCCTGGCTGGAAGGGCTGCGGCGCGAGTTGGACCTCGCGGCGTCCGTGTTGGGCGTCCCCCCGGCGGTCGACACGGTGTTCGTCGGCGGTGGCACACCGTCGCTGCTCGGCGCCGAGGGGTTGGGCCAGGTGCTCGACGCGGTGCGGTCGTCGTTCGGCCTCGCGCCGGGCGCGGAGGTCACCACGGAGTCCAACCCGGAGTCGACGTCGCCCGAGTTCTTCTCCGCCATCCGTGATGCTGGTTACACCCGCGTCTCGCTCGGGATGCAGTCGGCCGCCCGGCACGTGCTGGCCGTGCTCGACCGCGTGCACACTCCGGGCCGCCCGGTGGCCGCCGCTCGGGAGGCGCGCGCGGCGGGGTTCGAGCACGTGAACCTCGACCTCATCTACGGCACGCCCGGCGAGACCGCCGACGACCTCCGGTCGTCGCTCGACGCCGTCCGGAGCGCGGGCGTGGACCACGTGTCGGCGTACGCGCTGATCGTGGAGGAGGGCACCGCGCTGGCCCGCCGGGTGCGCCGCGGCGAGCTGCCGATGCCCGACGACGACGTGCTCGCGGACAAGTACGAGCTGATCGACGCGGCCATGACCGCGCAGGGCCTGACCTGGTACGAGGTGTCGAACTGGGCCGCTTCGGCGGACGCCGCGTGCCGGCACAACCTGCTGTACTGGCAGGGCGCCGACTGGTGGGGCGCGGGCCCCGGCGCGCACAGCCACGTCGGCGGCGTGCGCTGGTGGAACGTCAAGCACCCGGCGAAGTACGCCGAACTGCTGGCCGCCGGCGCGTCACCCGCCGCGGGGCGGGAGGTCCTCGCCGACGACGACCGCCGGGTGGAACGCGTGCTGCTGGAACTGCGCCTGGCCACCGGCCTCCCGCTGGACGTCCTCGACGCCGACGGCCAAGCGGAAGCCAAGACCGCCGCCGCCGACGGCCTGCTCGACCACACCGCCCTCGACCACGGCCGCTGCGTGCTCACCGACCGGGGCCGACTGCTCGCCGACGCCGTGGTCCGCCGGCTCACGTGATCACCCGGACTGTCGGACCCCGTCGGTAGAATCACTACAAGGGTTCCCCTTGACGGGGACCCGCGCGAAGCCGTTCGTCGAGCACGATCGACGTCGAGTGGCCGATCGTCCGGTAGCCCAGCGGCCCGTACAGGCGGTCCACCTTGCCGTCCGGCTCGGTCTCCAGGAACGGCGTGCAGCCCGAGCCGAACACCAGCGCGGTGAGGTCGGCGCAGACCGCCGACGCGATGCCACGCCCCCGGAACGCCACCGGCACCGCGATCCCCGCCACCTGGGAGAGCCCGTGCCGCGGCGCGGTGCACGCGCCCGCGCCCACCGGCTCGCCGCCCAGCCGGGCCAGCACGATCACCCCGTCGTCGCGCAGCAACGACCGCTGCCGCGCCACGTCCTCCGCCCCGACCACCCCGTCGACGAGGAACGCCCCGTGCTGCACCACCGACACGGCGTGCAGGTCGTCGTCCGAGGTCACCGCCTCGACCGTCAGCCCGGCGGGCCGCGGCGGCACGACCAGCTCGTCGATCGCCATCACCGGCAGCAGCTGGTCGACGGTGAACCCGGCCGCCTCCAGCGCCGCGTCCACCACCGGTGACGGCCGCAGGTACTCCAATCTCGGCGTGCGCGACCGGGACCGGAACGCCGCCACCAGCGCGTCCACCTCACCTCGCGTCGGCGCCGCGCCCTCGTCGGGCACGGCGTAGTTCACGACCAGGTGGTCGCTGTGCTCGTCGAAGCGGACGAGGAACGGCCCGACGCGCTCGGCATCGGCCCTGATCACGTCGCGCAGGGCGGCCTGGATGCGGGTGAGCACACCCGAAGCTACCGACCTCGGCCACCGACCGCGCCGAAGTCCGACGAGCGGGTTTTCCGATCCGGGCGCGAACCTCCGTAAACTCGAGGTGAAGGACCCTGTCCGTCCCTGGAGGTGACGCGCGTGAACGCCGATGAGCGCCGGTTCGAAGTGTTGCGCGCGATCGTCGCCGACTACGTCTCCAACCAGGAGCCCGTCGGCTCGAAAGCCCTGGTCGAACGGCACAACCTGGGCGTGTCGAGCGCGACCGTGCGCAACGACATGGCGACGCTGGAAGAGGACGGGTACATCACCCAGCCGCACACCAGCGCCGGCCGCGTGCCGACCGACAAGGGCTACCGCCTGTTCGTGGACCGGCTCAGCGAGGTCAAGCCGCTGTCCACGCCCGAGCGCAGGGCCATCCAGAACTTCCTCGAAGGCGCCTACGACCTGGACGACGTGCTGCGCCGCAGCGTCCGGCTGCTGGCCCAGCTGACCCGTCAGGTCGCCGTCATCCAGTACCCGACGCTGAGCCGCTCCACCGTCCGGCACATCGAGGTGCTCGCCATCACACCGGCGCGCCTGATGCTGGTGCTGATCACCGACACCGGCCGGGTCGACCAGCGCTCGGTCGACCTCGGCGACGTGATCACCGAGGACAACGTGGCCCGCATCCGGTCCATGCTCAACGGCGCCATGGTCGGCAAGCGCCTGTCCGACGCCTCCGCCGAGGTCGCGAAGCTGCCCGACGAGGTGCCGGGCGACCTGCGCGACATCGTGCTGCGGGTGAGCACGGTGCTCATCGAATCGCTGGTGGAGCACCCCGAGGAACGCCTGGTCCTGGGTGGCACGGCGAACCTCACCCGCAACGTGGCAGACTTCCCCGGTTCGCTGCGCCAGGTGCTCGAGGCGCTGGAGGAGCAGGTCGTGGTGCTCAAGCTGCTCGCCGCGGCTCGCGACCCGGGCCGCATCCTGGTCCACATCGGCGAGGAGAACGAAGCGGCCGAGATGCGCAGCACCTCGGTCGTGTCCATCGGCTACGGCAGCCGGGACAACCTGCTCGGCGGCATGGGGGTGGTGGGGCCCACCCGCATGGACTACCCCGGCACGATGGCGGCGGTGCGAGCGGTCGCCAACTACGTGGGGGAGATCTTGACCGGACGGTGACGGCGGGGAACACCGCGGTCCCGAAGGACGTTCCGCAAGCGAGCGGACGCGTGTCGAAGCGCGTTCGCAGGAGGAAACACGGTGGCGAGGGACTACTACGGCACGCTCGGGGTCTCCAAGAACGCGACTCCCGACGAGATCAAGCGCGCCTACCGCAAGCTCGCGCGGCAGCTGCACCCCGACGTCAACCCCAACGAGGAAGCGCGCTTCAAGGAGGTGACCGCCGCCTACGAGGTCCTGTCGGACCCGAAGAAGCGGCAGGTCGTCGACCTCGGCGGCGACCCGTTGGAGTCGGGCGGCGGTGGCGGCATGCGCGACCCGTTCGCGGGGTTCGGTCTCGGCGACATCATGGACGCGTTCTTCGGCGCGGGCGGCGGTGGCGGACGTGGTCCGCGCAGCCGGGTCCAGCCCGGCTCCGACGCGCTGATCCGGCTGTCGATGACGCTGGAGGAGTGCGCGGCGGGCGCTTCGCGCGAGCTGACCGTCGACACGGCGATCCTGTGCGACCGGTGCGTCGGCAGCGGCTGCGCGGACGGCTCGTCCCCGGTGCGCTGCGACACGTGCGGCGGGCGGGGCGAGGTGCAGTCGGTGCAGCGCTCGTTCCTCGGCCAGGTCGTCACGGCGCGGCCGTGCCCGGTGTGCCGCGGCCTCGGCGAGGTCATCCCCGACCCGTGCCAGCAGTGCGCGGGCGAGGGCCGGGTGCGCTCGCGGCGCACCATCTCGGTGCAGATCCCGGCCGGCGTGGCCGAGGGCATGCGGGTGCGGCTCGCGGGCCAGGGCGAGGTCGGCCCCGGCGGCGGACCGGCGGGCGACCTGTACGTCGAGGTCGAGGAGGTGCCGCACGAGGTCTTCGAGCGTGACGGCGCCAACCTGCACTGCTCGGTGCGCATCCCGATGACGACCGCGGCCCTCGGCGCCGTGCTGCCGCTGCAGACGCTGGACGGCGAGGAGGAGCTGGAGATCGAGCCCGGCACCCAGCCGAACACCGAGCTGGTGCTCACCGGCCGCGGCATGCCCCGGCTGCGGTCCAGCGGTCGCATCGACGGCCGCGGCGACCTGCACGTGCACCTCGAAGTCGTCACGCCGACCAAGCTGGACGCCCGGCAGGCCGAACTGCTGCGCGAGCTCGCCGTGTCGCGTGGCGAGGACGAGCCGACGCTCGCGCACAACGGCAAGGGCGGCGGCGGGCTCTTCTCGCGGCTGCGGTCCGGCCGCAACCACCGGTGACGCTGCCGGTCTTCCTGGTCGCCGCGCTGCCGCCCGGTGACGAGGCCGTCCTGGACGGCCCCGAGGGGCGGCACGCGGCCACCGTGCGCCGGTTGCGCGCGGGGGAGGAGCTGGTGCTCTCCGACGGCACGGGCGCGCAGGTGCGGTGCGTGGTGTCGGAGGCGTTCAAGGACTCCCTGCGGCTGCGCGTCGTCGAACGGTGGACCATGCCGGAGCCGTCCGTGCGGGTGGTGGTGGCGCAGGCGCTGGTGAAGGGCGACCGGGGTGAACTGGCCGTGGAGCTGGCCACCGAGGCCGGTGTGGACGGCGTCGTGCCGTGGCGTGCCTCGCGCTGCGTGACGAAGTGGGAGGACGGCCCGCGCGGCGCGAAGGCCCTCGAACGCTGGCGCAGCACCGCGCGTGAGGCGGCCAAGCAGGCACGCCGGGCGCGCGTGCCGTCGGTCGCGGAACCCGTTTCCACCTCCGGCTTGGCGCGGTTGGCGTCCTCGTCGGCGGTCACCGTGGTTTTGCACGAATCCGCTTCGGTCGGCATCGGATCGGTTCAGTTGCCCGCGTCGGGTGATGTGCTGCTGGTCGTCGGACCGGAAGGTGGCATCACCGACGAGGAATTGTCCACGTTGACCGGCGCGGGCGCGCACGTAGTGCGACTGGGACCTACCGTTCTGCGAGCGTCGACGGCGGCTGCGGTCGCTTTGGGTGCGCTGGGTGTGCTGACCGATCGCTGGCGGTAATTGGTGTTGCGCTCTTCTGGCGAACGCCTGACATAGGGGTTACCCTCATGGCAGAGGGGTTCCATTGGGCTAACCAGGGTCGACCCCTCGACCAGACTCGCCGGACACCTCCCCCCTCGGTCCGGCGCCGCCGCGTCGCGGTGGGACGACCCCCAGGTCCCACCGCGACGCGGCCTCTTTTTGCGTCCAAGGGGTTTCGTTTGCGCATCGTGTACGGGCCGCACCCGAGCCAGTTCGGCGAGTTTTCCGCGCCGTCCGGTGAATCGTTTCCGGTCATCGTGGTAATCCATGGTGGTTTCTGGCACCAGCGTTACGGATTGGAACTCGGCCGACCGCTGGCCGCTGACCTGGTCATTCACGGGGTGGCCGCGTACAACGTGGAGTACCGGCGGGTAACCGGAGGCGGCGGTTGGCCCGCCACCGGCGACGACGTGCTCGCCGCGATCGACGCCCTCGACCCGGCGCTCGGCCCGGTGGTCACGCTGGGTCACTCCGCGGGTGGGCACCTGGCCGTGTGGGCCGCCGCCCGCCACCCCCGCGTGGTCGGCGCCGTGGCGCAGGCGGGCGTGCTCGACTTCCTCCAGCACCCGGAGATCACCCGCCGCGCCGCCGAACTGCTGGGCGGCACCCCGGCCGAGGTCCCCGACCTCTACGCCGACGCCTCGCCCGCCGCGCAGCTCCCCATCGGCAAACCCCTGGTCCTGGTCCACGGCGAGGACGACGAGGACGTGCCGTTCGCCCAGAGCGAGGCGTTCGCCCGCGCCTCCGGCGCCGAGCTGATCGCCCTGCCCGCCACCGACCACATGTCCCTGATCTCGCCCGGCACCCCGGCCTGGACCGCCTGCCGCACCGCCGCCCTCCGCCTGGCCCGAACGTAGAACTCGGCGTACCTGAGCGTTCGACACGCGGGACCTGAGCGTTCGACACGCGCGTGTGTCCTACGTTCGCGTCGCGCGTGTCGAAC
>NZ_JBFAFR010000025.1:0-119519 GCF_040639675.1 Actinosynnema sp. NPDC023794
GGGTCGTTTCCCACTTACACGGCGGGCCGGTCCGTGTTAAACCCCACCACCCCCCGGGGGGGGGGGCGGGGGGGGGGCCCCGGTATCCCCCCCCCCCGCGCCACCCGTTCACAGCTCGCGGCGGACGTGCGTGCCGTCGCGGACGGTGCCGACGTACTCCTCGACCAGGTCCTCCAACGCCACCAGACCGCGCACGACGCCGTCGGCCGACACGGCCTGCGCCAGGTGGCTCTGCGAGCGCCGCAGCGCCGCCACCGCGTCGTCCAGGCTCGCGTCCACCGGCACCCGCGGCAGGCCGCGCACCCGGCTCGGCGGCACCCGCGTCGACGGGTCGGTGTGCGCCAGGTCCAGCACGTCCTTCACGTGCAGGTAGCCGATCAGCCGGTCGTCCTCGCGCACCGGGAACCGGGAGAAGCCGGTGGCCGACACGGCGGCCTCCACCTCCTCCATGGTCGGCCGCGACGGCACCGACGTGATCCGGTCCAACGGCACCAGCACGTCGGCCACGGTCCGCTCGGCCGACGACAGCGTCTGCGTCAGCCGCCGGTGCTCGGAGTCCTCCAGCAGGCCCTCCTGCCGCGACTGCCCGATCAGCAGGGCCAGCTCGTCCCGCGTGTAGGCCGACTCCATCTCGTCCCGCGGCGTCACGCCGACGAGCTTCAGCACCGCAGTCGACACCACGGTGAACCCCCGCAGCAGCGGCCCGACCAGCCGGCAGAACCAGTAGTGCGCGGGCACCAGCAGGAGCGCGGTGCGCTCGGGACCGGCGATGGCCAGGTTCTTCGGCACCATCTCGCCCAGCACGGTGTGCAGCGCCACCACGATGATCAGCGCCAGCGCGAACGCCACGCCGTGCCGCACCGCGTCCGGGATGCCGACGCCGTGGAACGGCGCCTCCAGCAGCGCCGCCACCGCCGGCTCGCCCAGCGCGCCCAGGCCGAGCGAGCACAGCGTGATGCCGAGCTGCGCGCCCGCGATCAGCAGCGGCAGCTCGCGGCCCGCCTTGATCACCGTCCGGGCCCGGCTGCTGCCGGTGTCCGCCAAGGCCTCCAGCCGGTCCCGCCGGGCGGTGATGATGGCGAACTCGGCGCCGACGAAGAACGCGTTGCCCGCCAGCAGCAGCACGATCACCAGCACGATCATCGCGTCAACCCCAAGTGGTCGGAAGGCGACGGTTCGGTCGCGGGGTCGACCCGGGCCACCCGGAGCTCGGCCACCCGGTGCCGGTCCATCTGCACCACGGTGATCCGCCAGTCGTCCACCCGGATCTCGTCACCCGCGTCGGGGATCCGGCCCAGCCTGGCCAGCACCAGGCCCGCCACGGTCTCGTAGTCGCCCTCGGGCATCCGGAACCCGGTCGCCTCGGCGATCTCGTCGTCGCGCAGCAGCCCGGACACCAGCCACGCCTCGCCGCCGAGCCGCCGCACCGGCGAGGTCTCCCGCCGGTCGTGCTCGTCCCGCACGTCGCCGACGATCTCCTCGACCACGTCCTCCAACGTGACCAGGCCCGCCGTGCCGCCGTACTCGTCGACGACCAGCGCCGTCTGCAACCCGGAGGCGCGCAGCCGGTCCAGCAGCGCGTCGCCCTCCAACGTGGCGGGCACCGTCTGCACCGGCCTGGTCAGCGCCGACACCGGCGTGGTCGCCCGCTGCGACCGGGGCACCCCGAACGCCTGCTTGACGTGCACGATGCCGCGCACCTCGTCCAGGTCGCCGGTGTAGACCGGGAACCGGGAGAACCCCGTCTCCCGCGCCTTGGCCACCAGGTCGAGCACGGTCGCGTCCGAGCGCAGCGACTCGACCCGCACGCGCGGCGTCATCAGCTCCTCCGCCGTGCGGTCGCCGAACCGCAGCGAGCGGTCCAGCAGGGTCGCCGTGCTCGGGTCGAGGGTGCCCTGCTCGGCGCTGGAGCGGATCAACGCGCCCAGCTCCTGCGGCGAGCGGGCCGACGCCAGCTCCTCCGCGGGCTCGACGCCGAGCCTGCGCACCAGCCAGTTCGCGGTGCCGTTCAGCAGGGTGATCAGCCACTTGAACACCGCGGAGAACCCGGCCTGCACGCCCGCGACGGCACGCGCGGTCGCCAGCGGCTTGGCGATGGCCAGGTTCTTCGGCACCAGCTCGCCGAACACCATCGACAGCGACGTGGCCAGCGCCAGCGCCAGCGTCAACGCGATCGGCCCGGCCGCCGACGCGGGCACGCCCGCGCCGGTCAACGCGGGGGAGATGAGCTGCGCGATGGCGGGTTCGGCGATGTAACCGGTGATCAGCGTGGTGATGGTGATCGCCAGCTGCGAGCCGGAGAGCTGGAACGACAGCGACCGGTGCGCCTTCTCCACGGTCCGCGCCTTGGCGTCGCCCACCTGGGCGACGTGCGCCTCGACCGTGCTGCGTTCCAGGGCGGTCAGGGAGAACTCGGCGGCGACCGCGATGAACGTGCCGATGGTCAGGAGGACCACGGCGCCGAGGCCGAGCAGGCTGAGCAGGATGGTCATCGGGCCCACCGGTGGTGGGCCGGTCGGGGCTGGCAGCCGGGTATCGGACCCGGCTCGGTACTGCAGCCCGGGGACTGCGCGTCGCGCACGGTAAGGGATCACTCCTCGTGAGGGGTGGTCGAACGGTGTCCAGAATAGAGCGTAATCACCGGTCAGCGCAGTCCGATACCGCTGGGTTGCGAAGTGGAGGCCCGCAGCACGACCTCGCCGGCGACCCGGACCGTGCGCGGGGAGGCCACCACGTCGTCGAGCACCAGCCGTGCCGCGCGTTCGCCCATCTCCTCCAGCGGCAGCCGCACCGTGCTCAGCGCCGGCACCAGGTCGCGCAGGGTGGGGATGTCGTCGAACCCGGCGACGGAGACGTCCTCCGGCACCCGCAGGCCGTGCTCGCGCAAGCCCGCCATCGCGCCCAGCGCCATCACGTCGTTCACGGCGAACACGCAGGTCGCGCCGGTGCGCGCGGCGATCAGGTCGGCCACGGCCGCGTGCCCGCCGTCCCGGGTGAAACCGCTCGCGATGACGTTGGCGTCGGGCAGCTCCAGCCCTTCGTCGGCCAGCCCCGCCTTGAACCCGGCCAGCCGGTCGCGCGCCACGACCAGGTCCGGCGGGCCGGCCAGCACGGCGAACCGGCGGTGGCCGAGCGCGGCCAGCCTGCGGGCCAGCGCGCGGGCGCCGGCGCGGTTCGCGGGCACCACGGTGTCCGTGCCGAGCTTGGCCTGGGAGACGCACGCCACCCGGCCGCCCTGCGCGGTGAACGCGGTGATCTCCTCGGCCAGCAGCCGTGACGCCGACCGGTCGGTGGTGCGGCTGCCCGCGATCACCAGGGCACGGGCCCGGTGCGCGCGCAGCGTGTTCACCAGTTCCACCTCGCGGCGCGGGTCGCGGCCGGTGGTGCCGAGCACCACGACCAGCCCGGCGTCCTCGGCGATCCGCGTCACACCGGCGGCGATGCTGGAGAAGTAGGGGTCGGCGATGTCGTGCACCACCAGGCCCACCAGCACGCTGGAGTTGCGCGCCAGCGCCTGCGCCGAGGCGTTGGGCAGGTAGCCGAGCCTGCGCGCGGTGCCGAGCACGCGTTCGCGCAGCTCTTCGCTGACCTGCCGGGTGCTGCCGTTGAGCACGCGTGACGCGGTGGCGAGCGACACGCCCGCGTGCTTCGCCACTTCCGCCAGCGTGACCTGCCGCGACGTCAACGCCGCCTCCTTCGCGTTCCTGGTCGGGCGAGACTAGCCGTTTCGCCGCGCGGCGCGGAGGAGAGTTCACCAGGTGGGGCCGCCGGTCGGCGGTCGGAGTCGACCGGCGGCGCCGGCGGGCGGTCAGCCGAAGTCGTCGTCGAAGGCGGCGGCGAGAGCGGCGGCGATCAGGTCGGGCAGGTCCGGGCGGCCGTCCTCCCGGGCCCACCGCACGAGGGCGACGTGGAGGGCGGCCAGGCAGGCGCCCGCCGCGACCTGCGCGCGGAACTCCGCCTCCGGGTCCGGCGTGTCGCCGAGCAACGCGTCGACGACCGCCTTCTGGGTGGCGTACTGGCTGTCCAGGTGGCGGGCGCGCAGGGCGGGCGTGTCGACCATCAGCCGGAGGCGGGCGAGGAGCAGTTCCCGCTCCGCCGACGTGCCCCCCTCGGCGGGGCCGACGAGGGACCGGGTCGCGTCGACCAGGGTCCGCCCGATCCGGAGCACCGCGGGCTCGTCGGCCGGCCGGGCCGCGACCCGTTCCGCGAGCAGGTCGTCGTACCGGTCGTGGAGCACCAGGTCTTCCTTGGTCGGGAAGTGCCGGTACACGGTCATCGGCGAGACGCCGGACGCCCGCGCGACGTCGTTGACGGTGGTCGCGTCGTAGCCGCGCTCGACGAACAGCCGCATCGCCCACGACTGGATCAGGCGTCGGGTCTCCGCCCGCCGGCGTTCGCGCAGGTTCGGCCCCTCACCACTCATCCGGTAGACGATACCGTTGTGGTAGTCACTACCATGTAGGGAGTCACTAACATCAAAGGAGTGGGCCATGGGCGAGTCGGCAGGCAGGACCGCGTTGGTGACCGGGGCGTCGCGCGGCATCGGGCGGGCCATCGCCCGACGCCTCGCCGCCGACGGCGCGGACGTCGCCGTGCACTACGGCGGCGGCGAGTCGGCGGCGGAGGAGACGGTCGCCGCGATCGAGGCGGCCGGCGGGCGCGCCTTCGCGGTCCGGGCGGAGCTGGGCGTGGACGGGGACGTGGACACCCTGATGGCCGGCCTGGAGCGCGGGCTGGCCGGGCGAGCGCTGGACATCCTGGTCAACAGCGCCGCCGCGCCGCCGGCCGGTCCGATCGGGACGGACACCCCCGAGCGGTTCGACCACCTCTTCGCGGTCAACGTCAAGGCGCCGTACTTCCTCGTCCAACGGGCGCTGCCGCTGATGCGCGACGGCGGCCGGATCATCACCCTGACGTCGGTCGCCACCAGGGTGGCCAACCCCGGTCAGACGTCCTTCGCCATGGGCAAAGGGGCCCTCGAGACGATGACCCTCACCCTGGCCGCCGCCCTCGGCGTCCGCGGTATCACGGTCAACGCGGTCGCGCCCGGCGCCACCCGGACCGACGTGAACGCGGACGTCTTCGAAGCGCCGGGGCTGGCGGAGTTCATCACCGGCCAGACCGCGCTCAACCGCCTCGGCCGGGCCGACGACGTGGCCGACGCCGTCGCCTTCCTCGCCTCCGACGACGCGCGGTGGATCACCGGCCAGGTCCTCGACGCCAGCGGCGGCGTCCACCTCGGCCTCCGGGGCTGAGGGCGCGGGAGGCCCCTCGCGGACCGCCGCCGAACCCGACCGGGAGGTTGACGTCCGCGAGGAGCCGACCGTAGCGTGTTGGAAAGCGCTTTCCACGGACTTGAGCGGGGTGTACGCATGGCGGTGCGCACGATCGGCGTCGCGTTGAACGGGGTCACGGGGCGGATGGGGTACCGACAGCACCTCGTCCGGTCGGTCCTGGCCCTCCGCGAGCGCGGCGGGATCCGGATCGGTGACGACGTGCTGGTCCCCGAGCCGCTGCTGGTCGGCCGCAACCCCGCCAAGCTGAAGGAGATCGCCGAGCGGCACGACCTGCCGCGCTGGACCACCGACCTCGACGCGGCGCTCGGCGACCCGGACGTGTCGGTCTACTTCGACGCCCAGGTCACGTCGGCGCACGTGTCGGCGCTGACGGCGGCGATCGACGCGGGCAAGCACGTCTACAGCGAGAAGCCGGTCGCGGCCACGCCCGAGGAGGTGCTGGAGCTGGCCCGGCACGCCGACGCGGCGGGCGTGAAGCACGGCGTGGTGGCCGAC
The DNA here is from genome assembly GCF_040639675.1 of Actinosynnema sp. NPDC023794. Classification (NCBI taxonomy): domain Bacteria; kingdom Bacillati; phylum Actinomycetota; class Actinomycetes; order Pseudonocardiales; family Pseudonocardiaceae; genus Actinosynnema; species Actinosynnema sp. NPDC023794. Next base: position 5,793 of record NZ_JBFAFR010000025.1, read on the forward strand.
AAGCTCTACCTGCCGGGCATCCGCAAGCTCAAGCGCCTGCTGGACGGCGGCTTCTTCGGCCGCGTGCTGTCCGTGCGCGGCGAGTTCGGCTACTGGGTGTTCGAGGGCGACTGGCAGTCCGCGCAGCGGCCGTCGTGGAACTACCGCGCCGAGGACGGCGGCGGGATCGTGGTGGACATGTTCTGCCACTGGAGCTACCTGCTGGAAGGGCTGCTCGGCCCGGTGGAGGCGGTGACCGCGCGGGCCGTCACGCACGTGCCGACGAGGTGGGACGAGAACGGCGCGCCGTACGAGGCGACGGCCGACGACGCGGCGTACGCGATCTTCGAGATGACCGGCGGCGTGGTGGCGCAGGTGAACTCGTCGTGGGCGACGCGGGTGCACCGCGACGAGCTGGTCGAGTTCCACGTGGACGGCACGCACGGCAGCGCGGTGGCCGGCCTGCGCAACTGCAAGGTGCAGTCGCGGGCGATCACGCCCAAGCCGGTGTGGGACCCGGACGTGCCCTCGTCGATCGACTTCCGGTCGCTGTGGCAGGAAGTCCCGGACAACGAGGTGTTCGACAACGGGTTCATGGTGCAGTGGGAGGAGTTCCTCAAGCACGTGGCCGTCGGCGCGCCGTTCGCGCACGACTTCCACTCCGGGGTGCGCACCGTGCGGCTGGCCGCGCTGGGCCTGGAGTCCTCCCGGACCGGCCGCCGGATCGAGGTGCCGGCATGACCTCGGTGCGACTGCCCGGCCGGGACGGCGCGCTGCGCGAGCACGAGCTGTCCCCGCCGAAGACGTGGGACACCGGCGCGTTCGAGTCGCGGGTGGCGTTCGCGGCGGCGCACGTGGTGGCGGACCCGTTCGGCGGCAACGGCACCGGCGCGCCCGCCGTGCTCGACTGGGACGCCACGCTGGCGTACCGGGTGCGGTTGTGGGAGCACGGTTTCGGCGTCGCCGAGGCCATGGACACCGCGCAGCGCGGCATGGGCCTGGACTGGGGCACGGCGCTGGAGCTGATCCGGCGCAGCGCGTCGATCGCGACCGGCCGGCTGGCCGCGGGCGTCGGCACCGACCACGACACCGCGGACCCGTTGACGGCGTACCGGGAGCAGTTGGCGGCCGTCGTGGAGGCGGGCGCGCAACCGATCCTGATGTGCAGCCGCAAGCTGGCGGCGCGGGCCCGCGGGCCCGAGGACTACCAGGAGGTCTACGCGGCGCTGCTGGAGGAGGTCGACCAGCCGGTGGTCCTGCACTGGCTCGGCACGGCGTTCGACCCGGCGCTGGAGGGCTACTGGGGCTCGTCGGACGTGCCGACGGCGACCGGGCACTTCCTGGACCTGATCAAGGCGTACCCGGACAAGGTCGACGGCGTGAAGGTGTCGCTGCTGGACGCCTCGCACGAGGTCGGGTTGCGGCGGTCGCTGCCGGCCGGCGTGCGCTGCTACACCGGCGACGACTTCAACTACCCGGAGCTGATCGCGGGCGACGCGCTCGGGCACAGCGACGCGTTGCTGGGGATCTTCGACGCCATCGCGCCGGCCGCGTCCACCGCGTTGCGCGCGTTGGACGCGGGCGACCGCGCCCGGTACGACGAGGTGCTGGAGCCGACGGTCGCGTTGTCGCGGCACATCTTCGGCGCGCCGACGTACCACTACAAGACCGGTGTGGTGTTCCTGGCCTGGCTCGGCGGGTTCCAGGACGCGTTCGGCATGGTCGGCGGCCTGCAGTCGGCCCGGGACGTGGTGCACCTCGGCGAGGCGTTGCGGCTGGCGGACCTCGCCGGGCTGCTGCCCGACCCGGACCTCGCCGCCCGGCGGTGGGGACGACTCCTGGACGTGCTGACGTGAGACTGTCGTTGAACCAGGCCACGGTGAAGCGGGCGTCCGTGCCCGAGGTGGTCGACGTGTGCGTGCGCCACGGGATCGGCGCGGTCGGGCTGTGGCGCGACCCGGTGGCCGAGCACGGCTTGGAGCGGACGGCCTCGCTGGTCGCGTCGGCGGGGCTGGAGGTCTCGTCGCTGTGCCGCGGCGGGTTCTTCACCGGCTTCGACCAGCGGCTGGACGACAACCGGCGGGCGATCGACGAGACCGCCGCGCTGGGCGCGCAGTGCCTGGCGCTGGTGCCCGGCGGCGTGCCGGACCGCGACCTCGTCGCGGCCCGGGGACGCGTCGCGTCGGCGCTGGAGGTGCTGGCGCCGTACGCGGAGTCGGCCGGTGTGCGGTTGGCGGTGGAGCCGATGCATCCCGTGTTCTGCGCGGACCGCGGCGTGGTGTCGACGTTGGGCCAGGCGCTGGAGCTCGCCGCGCCGTACCCGGCGTCGGTGGTCGGGGTCGTCGTGGACGCCCTGCACGTGTGGTGGGACCCGGCGTTGGCGGCCGACGTCCGGCGCGCCGGCCCGCGCATCCACTCCTACCAGGTGTGCGACTGGGTGACGCCGCTGCCGGCCGACGTGCTGCTGGGCCGCGGCCTGCCCGGTGACGGGCACATCGACCTGGTCGGGCTGACCTCGCTCGTCGCCGGGACCGGGTACGACGGGTACGTCGAGGTCGAGGTCTTCAACGAGGAGGTGTGGGCGCGGCCGTTCGACTCGGTCGCGGCGGACCTCGTGCGGCGGCACGCGACGGGTTGGGAGCCGGTCGTGGACGGCGGCCACGACCGACTACCCGTCACCCCTTAACGGGGCAGCTCGCGACCCGCGGCGAGCAGTCTGAGGGTGCTGACCGACGGCGTCAGCGCGTAGAGCGCCCCGGTGGTCCGCACGAAGTCGCCGCCGATCACGGCGTCGACACCGGTGGGCGCGCCGCGCTCGCCCGGCGCGAAGTCCGGGTTGCGCGCCCACGTTCGCTGGACGTACTCGAACTGCTCCGCCAACGACGTGCAGTGGGCCACGAACACGAGGCCGCGCTCGCCGTCGTCGGCGGGCACGATGCCGCCGGGCCCGGGCTCGGCTCGCCCGGTTTCGGCGGGGCCGAACGGGATGCCCCGGCGCAGGATCCGGTGCTCCCGGGGCGTGCGGTGCGCGAACGACCGCGGGTTCGTCTTGCGGATGTGGGCCGGGCACGGTGTCGCCGTGCCCACCGGGTCGTCGGAGTAGTCGAAGTCGTTGTGGCCGAGGCTCGTGGCCAGCGGGCGGCCGTCCGGGTGCCTGCCGATCAGCTCCGGCCCCCGGCCGTGCCGCTCGACGGCTTCCCGCCAGCCCTCGACGTCCTGGGTCAGGCGGCGGACCACCTGGATCGAGCCGTCGGTCAGCCACGCGGCGGCGTGCGGGCGGGGCGACTCGGCCGGGTGGCCGAAGACGAACTCGCCCGCGTTCACCAGGAGCGTGCCCGGCCGGCCCGCGCGGTGACCCGGTCGTTCGGGGTCCTCGTGGTGGAAGCCGCGCACGCCGGGCTGCGAGATGCCGTGCCGGTAGCCGAAGTGCTCGCGCCCGCGCCGGTCGCCGGGGAGCGTGGCGGCCCGCTGCTCGTGGACCGTCGCGACGCCGAGCAGGGTGTCGAGCACGTCCAGGTTGCGCGCGGTCTCCGCCAGGCGGTCCGGGTCGTCGGACGCGACCGTGACCACGGCGTGGACCCGCTGGTCCGCGCGGCCGAACAGCCAGTGGACGGGCGCCGAGTCGCCGGTGTCGCCGTTGGCCCGCGCGGCTTGCTCGGCGGTGTGGGGGAAGTGCTCCCGGAGGTCTTCCCGCGTCGCCTGGGGGTTGATGCTCAGGTCGACCAGGCCCTCGGGCGTGAGGGACACGGTCGCCCAGGTGGCGGTCAGCCCTTCGGGGTCGCCGCCGAACATCGTGCGGCCGAGGGAGAAGACCTCGTTGAAGTCCTCCACCTCGGCGGTGGCGCTGAGGTGCCCGAGCATGGCCGCGAGCCAGGTGCGCCCGAGCTTGTCGTCGGTGAAGCGGACGAACCGGAACAGCTGGTGGTCCTTGTTGAACGCGGCCAGGACGTTGCCCTGGATGTCGTGGGACCGGCGCAGCGGAGGACGCACCTCCCGCCGTCGCGCGTGCGGGTGCAGCAGGTCGGTCATCGTTCACCCCCTGCCCAACAGGAGCGTCACGGTGCGCACCGGATACGTCGCGCTGAGTTGGAATCGCCCGAACGTGTAGCGCGTCTACCCCCGCAGGTGACGGTGACTGCGCGAAGATCCGACCATGACCGACCCGGCCGACCTCGGCGCGCACGTCCGACCGGGAGTGGCGACCTCCCAGGGCCCGAACCGCCCGCTCAACGCCGACGCCCACGCCCAGCACTGGTACCGCGGCACGTTCGCGGCGGCGGTGGTGGACGGGACAGGCTCGACACCGGAGGTCGCCGACTTCGCCCGCGTCGCCGCCTCCGTCGCCGCCCGCGTCGCCGCCCGGGAGACCCCGGTGCTCGGCATCGTCACCGCCTCGATCCCCTATGCCGAAGGGGATGACGACGACAGCTCCGGGCCCAACGGCGCGATCGTCGTGGCCTCGGTGCGGGCGGGTGGGTACTGGCGCGTCGCCTGGGCCGGCGACAGCTCCGCCTACGGCCTCAAGGACGACGGCACGCTGCGCCGCTTCACGACCCCGCACACCCTCGGCGAGGAGATGCGGCAACAAGGCGTCCCCGATGCCGAAGCCGCCGCCCACGACCACAAACTGCGCCACAACGTGGGCCGCGTCCCGATCTACGGCGTCGAGGGCTTCGAGGCGGTGGCCCGGCTGCTGGTCCTCGCCTCCGACGGTCTCAAGCTGCCCCTCGACGAGTTCCGGGAACTGCTCCTCGAACACGGCGACGACCCGCAGCGGTGCGCCGAGGAGCTGCTCGCCGCGACCCGCGCGCGCGGCAGCCGTGACGACGTCACGGTCCTGGTCATCCCCCACCCCGACCGCCCTGCGCCCACCCGTGTCACCGACGAGAGGAACGACCATGGCGAACGCCGACCAGAAGAACCCGCACGACCCGCAGAACCCGCCGCCTGACGAGAGCCCGACGCAGACCCTGCCCGCGGTGCCGTCGAAGTAGTCGCCTGACGAGCCGGGTGGCGTGGCCGCGCCACCCGGCCTCCTAGCCGAGCCACACCAGGTGGGCTCGCCGCGTGCCCGCCGACCGCGAGCTGATCTCGAACAGGACGCGTGCGTTCTCCGCGCTCCGCGAGCTGAGGCGGAAGCCGCCTTCCACCGCGCTGACCTCGGCCCGATCCTCGAAGGCGACGCCATAGCCCGCCACCCGGGCACTTTCCCGCTCGCCGTGCTCCTCCACGATGGCGAACAGCCTCGGCGCTTCCTCGTGTGCCACTTCGCGAACCAGCGCGGTGAATTCCTGCTCGGTCATGGTGCTGCTCCTCTCGCCCCACCGGTCCAGGTGGTGGTGGTTACGCTGCGTCGCCGATACCGTGACTGCCCGCAAGGCTGCCCACCTCCGACGTGGAACGCAAAAAACGCAAAGAGGTGCCTTGCATTCGCCGTGCAGCGTCGAGGGAGGACCGGACATCGTGGCCGCGAAGAAGAGCACGCCGACCATCAGGTTGCGCAGGTTGGCCGGTCAGCTCAGGCGACTTCGCGAGAGCACCGGCCTGCGCCGGGAGGACGTGGAGGAGCGCACCGGGCTCCACGCCACCACCCTCTACCGCATCGAGACCGCCCGGTCCCGCCCCCAGTACCGGACCTTCGACATGCTGCTCAAGCTGTACGGCGTCCCAACGGACGAACAGCTCCGCTTGAAGGCGCTCTACAAGCAGTCGGCGGGTGAGGGGTGGATCCAGCCCTGGCACGAGGAGTTGCCCGAGGGGTACACCGCCTACATCAGCTTCGAGCGTGAGGCGCAAGGGCTCCGCCACTACTCAGGTCTCTCCGTGCCCGGTCTGCTCCAAACCGAGGACTACGCCCGCGCCGGGATCCGCGGAATCCTGCACGAGGCGACCGGCGAGCAAGTAGAAGACCTCGTCAGGGCGCGGATGGACCGACAGTCGGTGCTGACCAAGGAGAAGCCGCTCAGGTTGTGGGCGATCATCGACGAGGCGTCACTGCGCCGCGAGGTCGGTGGTCCTCATGTCATGCGGGCGCAGCTTGAGCACTTGCTCGAAGCGGCAAAGGCCCCGAACGTGACGATCCAGGTCATCCCGTTCAGCTCAGGCGCTCATCCGGGAACGTTGGGCCAGTTCATCATCATGGATTTCGAGGACCCGGTCGACACCGATTTGATCTACGTGGACGGTCAGGCGGGTGAGATATTCTTGGAGTCGGACGCCGACATCAAGCGCTTCCGAGCCGACTTCGACCAGTTGGTAGCGGTGGCCAAGAGCCCTGACGACTCGGTGGCGCTGATCGCCGAGATCGCCAGTCGTTAGCCACGAAGGGAAGTTCGGGCACATATGAAGCACGGGGATCTGTCAGGTCTGGACTGGCGCAAGAGCAGCTTCAGCGCAGCCGGCGAGTGCGTCGAGGTGGCGCCGGTGGGTGGTGGGGTATCCACGCGTGACTCCAAGAACCCGGCCGGGCCGACGCTGTCGTTCGAGCTCGGGCCGTGGCGGAGGTTCCTCACCGGGCTCGAGAACGGCTGACCTCCCGACTCACGGGAGCGCCGGGGTGCGGTCGACGAGATCGCACGTCCGGAGCGCGAAGTCCTCGTGGCGGTGCGCGGGTGAGGGTTCGCCGGTCGTTCTGGCGTTGACGATCCGGTCGACGCGGAACGCCCGCTCGGCCTGTCGCAGCCGGCACCAGCCGACGAGGTACCAGTACCGCCCGCGCACGGTGGCGAACCGCACCGGCTCGACCTCGCGCTCGGTGCGGCCCCCGTCGCGGTCGAGGTAGGTGAGCCGCAGCACCCGGCGTTCGACGACGGCGTCCTGGATCACCGAGGGGACCGGCGACGGCTCGTCCGCCGGTCGATCGAGCAACTGGACCCGGTCGGCCAGGGCGCGGGCGCCGGCGGCGTCACGCGACGACATCGCGGTGACGATCTTGTGGATCGCACTGCGCGCCGCCTGGGCGAACGGAGTGCCCTCGGCGCGGTCGAGTGCCACCGCGACGGCGGTCGCCTCGGCGGGCGTGAAGTTCAGCGGCGGCAGGGTCATGGCCTTGTCGACCGCGTAGCCGCCGCGCCGCCCGGTGTCGGCGTAGATCGGCACGCCGGCCTGGGTCAGCGCGCCGATGTCGCGGGCGATGGTGCGCGTGCTGACCTCGAAGCGCGCGGCCAGCTCACGGGCGCTGCGCCTGCGCGGCGCGACCGCGCGCAGCTCCTCCACGATGGCGTAGAGCCGATCCGTGCGGTTCATGCTCCCGGACGCTAGCCGGGCCCACCGACAAGAATCGCGCGGAGGATTCCGGAAACGTTGACACAGGGGTGTCTCACCGACCGTCGATCGTGGTGTTCACCCAACCGAACGGAGTACGACATGCCTGTCGGATACCTCGACGTGCCCACCGGCGCCGACCCGGACCGGAAGAGCGCCATGGTGCGCGCCATCTACGAAGCCGTGCACGAGGTCTACCCCTTTCCCGGCGACACGCGGATCTTCGTGCGGGAGTGGCCGCTCGACGCCGTGAGCCAGAACGGACTCCTGGGCTCGGAGCCGGCCAGGCCGGTGTTCGTGGTGCACGTCCCGCCGGCCGCGGGGATCGACGCCAAGCGGACGATGCTGCGGAAGATCGGCGCGGCCGTCGGCGACGCGTACGACCTGCCGGACTTCATGACGTTCATCCACGAGCACCCGCTCGACCTCGTGGCGCTCGACGGCGGTCTGCTCGCCGACGACCGGCAGCGGGTCGGTGATCGGACGGAGGCGTCCGTCGGCTCGGCGCGGGGTGGCGTGCGCTGACCCGTGCACGACGGAGCCCGCCCCCGGCAGCACGTGGGGGCGGGCTCCGGTGCGCGATCAGCCGCCGTTGCTCGGCTGGTACCGCTGGGCGCGGTAGGTGCGCGGGGTGTTCGCGGTGATGCGGAGGACCGAGTCGTACAGCGTGCGGCCCAGGGCGGCGCGAGCCCGCAGCGCCGGGTGGGTGGCGCTGTAGTTGTCGGCGTTGGCCGCCTGGTCACCGGCGAACTGGCCGGACGCGAACAGCGCGTACGTGATGATCGGCTTGCCCGCCGTGTCGAACACGATGCCGGCCTCGTTGCGGCCGTCGTTGAACCAACCGGCCTTCGTCGCCACGTTCAACCGCTCCGCCGACGACAGGTTGAGCCTGATCCCGTCCGTGAACGACGTCAGCGACCGCAGCACCTTCAGCAGGTGCTCGGTGGACGCCGCCGACAGCAGCTGACCCGCGGCCAGCTTCTGGAGCAGCGTGAACGTCTCCCGGGGCGTCGTGGTGCCCAGGAAGAACCGGTTCGGGTTGGCCACCGGCACGACCTGCGTGTGCACGAAACCCTTCGAGCGCAGGATCTCGTTCAGCTCCAACGCGGGCACGACCAGCCCGGACAGCCGCACCGCCGTGTTGTCCGACACCGTCAGCAACGCCGCCAGCGCGTGCCCGACCGTCACCGAACTCGGGTACGCGCCGTCCAGCCCGAAGATCCCGTCGGTGTCCTGGATGACGATCGCCTGCGTGACGTCGACCCGTTGGTCCAGCGTGATCAGGCCGCGGTCGACCTTGTCCAGCACGGCCACCGCGACCGCGATCTTGTTCACGCTGTACGCCTCGACCACGCGGTCGGCCTCGACCTCGACGGCGGGCTTCACCGTGCCGTCCGGGTCGGCCACGCCGATGTAGGACGACCACGTGCCGCGCGCCCGTGCCGTCTCCCACGAGTACTTCAGCGAGATCTTGCGGCGCGCCTGGTCGGCCGTCGTCGGGATCACCGCGTCCCACTCCGCCTCCGTCGACTGCGCCTGCGCCGTGCCGGCGGACGTGCCGAGCACGGCCCCGGCCGCCGCGACCGAGCCCAGCCCGAGCGCGAACCTGCGGTTGATGTCCATGTGCCCCCAATCAGTGGATACGTCCTTAACGACGCCCCAACTGGTCTAAATGTTGCTCCGAACCGGTGAACTCGATCTAACCAGCGGTAATCTTCCGCCATGGCGCAAGGGGTGTTCCTGGTGACCGGGGCCAGCCGGGGCATCGGCGCGGCGACCGCCCGCCTGGCTGCCGAAGCGGGGTACCGGCTGGTCCTCACGGCCCGGGACGCGTCCCGCCTGGCCGAGCTCGCGGCGCGGCTCGGCGGGCCCGACCGGGTGTGGGTGGCCTCGTGCGACGTCCGGGTGTACGACCAGCTCGCGGCGCTGATGGGCCGGGTCGAGGAGGAGTGGGGGAGCCTCGACGTGGTGTTCGCCAACGCGGGCGCGAGCGTGACCACCTCGTTCACCTCGACCGACGGCGCGCCGCCCGCCGAGTGGAGCGACATGGTGCTGACCAACGTGTGCGGCCCCGCGTTCACGGCGAGGGCGGCGATGCCCGCGTTGACGCGCCACGCCGGCCACCTGGTGCTCACCGGGTCGGCGGCCGGTCGCGGCGTGCGGCCGGGGAACCTCTACTCGGCCACGAAGTGGGCGGTGACGGGGCTGGCGCAGGCGATCCGCGCCGAGTGCGTCGGCACGGGCGTGCGCGTCACGCTGGTGCAGCCCGGCCTGACCGACACCGGCGGCATCCCGCCGTCGCGCGCCGCCGACCCGAAGCTCGCGCCGGAGGACGTGGCCCGCGCCGTGCTGTACGCGGTGGGCCAGCCGCCGTCGGTGGACGTCAACGAGATCCTGGTGCGCCCGGTCGGCCAGGACGCCTACCGGTGAGCCCGGACCCGACCGAGCGCAGCGCGTCCAGCACCTCGGGCGTCGCGTCGAGCGCGTAGTCCGCGCCGAGCAGCAGCAGGTCCGCGGCCACGTGCTCGACCTCGTCCGCGCCCAACCGCACCCGGCACGTCCGGTCGTCGATCGGCTCGACCCGGCCCGGCAACGCCACCACCAGCCGTGACCTCACGACGTCCGCCGGCGCGTCGACCACCGCCGTGCACGTGTACCGGTACGGCGCGGAGGTCAACGAACGCGCCACGTAGGTGGCCGGGTCCTCGGGCGGCTCACGCGGCGTGAAGCGGCGGCCCGTGGCCCGCGGCGCGTCCATCCGGTCCACCCGGAACGTCCGCCAGTCCTCCCGCGCCGGGTCGTAGGCCAGCAGGTACCAGCGCCGGTAGGCGGTCACCAGGCTGCGCGGCTCCACCCGCCGCTCCTGCCCGCGGTGCGTGAACGCGACCACCTCGTGGTCCCGGCACGCCGACGCCAGGACGCCCAGCGCCGCCGGGTCGGACACCGGGCCGTCCACCGCCATGACCGCGATGGCGTCCCGCACCGCCGCGATCCGCTGCCGCAGCCGGGACGGCAGCACCTGCTCCAGCTTCGCCAACGCCCTGGTGGACGACTCCTCGATGCCGTGCACGCCCGCCGCCGTGCGCAGGCCGACGGCCACCGCCACGGCCTCGTCGTCGTCCAGCAGCAACGGCGGCAGGTTGCGGCCCGACGCGAGCCGGTAGCCGCCGGCGGTGCCGGTCGTGCCGTCGACCGGGTAGCCCAGCTCGCGCAGCCGCTCGATGTCGCGGCGGACCGTCCGATCCGTGACGCCGAGCCGTTCGGCCAGTTCCGACCCCGTCCAGTCGCGCCTGCCCTGCATCAGCGACAGCAGGCGCAGCATCCTCCCCGGCATCGTCATCACGGACATCCTATGTCCTAAAGGACTCCTAGCGTGGTGCCCATGACGACTTACGTGCTGATCCCCGGCGCCTGCCACGGCGGCTGGTACTACGACCCGATCTCCGAACGGCTGCGCGCCGATGGGCACCGGGTGCACGCGGTCACGTTGAGCACCGGACGGGTGAACCTGGACGACCACGTGGCCGAGGTGCTGGACCTGTTCGAGCGGCACGACCTGCGTGACGTCGTGCTCGTCGGGCACAGCTACGGCGGGATGGTGATCACCACCGTCGCCGACCGCGTGCCCGACCGGGTCGCGACCCTGGTGTACGTGGACGCGTTCGTGCCGCGTGATGGCGAGTCCGCGTACGACATCGTGCACGGGGACTGGCGCAAGTGGTACGTCGAAGGCGCGGCGGGGGACGGGTTCTCCCTGGCCCCGCTGCCGATCTTCGACGAACGCGCCACCGCCCACCCGCTGGCCACCCTGCTGCAACGGGCGTCGATCACCGGCGCCGTCGACCGGGTGACGGACCGCCGGTACCTGTTCATGGCCGACTTCCCGGACAGCCCGCTGGCCACCACGTACGAACGGCTGCGCGACGACCCGGGCTGGCACGTCGAGGCGTGGCCCGCCGGGCACAACGTGCTGCGCGACGCGCCGGAGCGGTTGTCGGCGGCGTTGAGGTCCGCGAAGTCCGCACGGATGAATAACACTGTGATCGGTAGGACCGCCTAGCGTGGATGGATGAAGGTCCACGACATGCTCGTTGAAGAACGGCGGCGGATGGCGGACCTCCTCGACGGGCTGGACGCGGGCCAACTGGCCACACCCAGCCTCTCGGCGGGGTGGACCGTGCACGACATCGGCGCCCACCTGATCACGTACCTCAAGTTCGGTCAGCTCAAGCTGTACTGGGGCATCGTCTCCATGGCGGCCGACTTCGACCGGCTCAACCGGGAGCTCACCGCCAAGGCGGCCCGGATGCCCACGTCGGAGATCACCGCCCGGCTGCGCCGGTGGTCGACGTCGAAGACCACCATCCCGCGGTCGGGCTACGACCCGGTGCTGGCCGACATCCTGCTGCACGACTACGACGTCCGCCTGCCGCTGGGCATCGAGCGCGACATGCCGGAGGACCGGCTGTGGGTGGCGTTCCAGCACCTGGCGGCCAAGCCGTCGCCGGGCTACGCGATGGGCTCCCGGCTGGCGGGCCTGCGGCTGGAGGCCGTGGACACCGGGTGGGCGTCCGGCAGCGGCGCGGTGGTGCGCGGCGCCGCCGAGTCGCTGGTGCTGGCGATGAGCGGCCGTGCGGTCGGGCTGGACGCGCTGGAGGGCGACGGCGTGCCGCTGCTGCGTGAACGCGTCGCCGCGCCGCCGCCGCGCGGACCGCTGGAGCGGCTGAAGACGGTGCTCAACGTCGTGGTCGACCCGCCCCCGCCGGACCGCCGCTCCCGCGACGCCGTGGGCGGCCACTGACCAACCCGCGTGTCGAACCTCCAGGTCCCGCGTGTCGAACCCTCAGCGCCCGCGTGTCGAACCCTCAGCGCCCGCGTGTCGAACGCTCACGCCCCCTGAATTCAACGTTCAGGTCGGGCGTCGGTCGTTCCGAGTGTTGAACTCGGGGGTCCTGAGCGTTCGACTCGGGGGTCCTGGAGGTTCGACACGCGGGACCTGAGCGTTCGACACGCGAGGTTGGGAAGCGGACCGGTGGCGGGCGCCGTGGGGAGCCCGCCACCGGTCATGCGGTCGGCCCGTGGTGCCGGGCCGCCCGTTCTCGTCGGATCACCCCACGGTGCAGGGGTTCCCGTTCACGCGGAAGTCGGTCGGCGGGGTCGTCGAGCCAGACCCCGAGGAGTTGAAGCCGACGTTGACCGAACCGTTGACCGGCACGTTGGCGTTCCACCCGACGTTCGTCGCGGACGCGGCCTGACCCGACTGGGCCCACGTGGCCGACCAGCCCTGCGTGATCTTCTGGTTGCCCGGCATGGTGAACTCCAGCTTCCACGACGTCCACGCCGAGGGGCTGGTGTTGGTCACGGTGATGTTCACCGACATGCCCGTGGACCAGGTCGAGGCGCGCCAGACCACCTTGCAGTAGTTGGCCACCACGTCCGGCTTGGTCCGCACGCTCACCTGCGGCGACATGGCCGATCGCAGGTTGGCGCCGTTCTTCGCCACCACGGTGAACCGGTAGGCCGTGTCCGGCCGCAGCCCCGTCACCGTCGCCGTCGGCGAGGTGACCGTGGCGACGACGCGCAGCGCGTCACCCTCGATGGAGATGACGTCGTACTCCTTGACGCCGCTCTCCGGGTCCGTGGACGCCGTCCACGTCAGCTTCGTGCCCGTCGCGGTGGTGTCGGAGGCCACCGGGGTGCCCGGGGTCGACGGCGCGGTGGTGTCGACCGGCGGCGCGGTCGTGACCTTCTCCGCCGCCCAGCTGGCGATCCACGCGAGCGCGGAGTTCCAGTTGACCGTGACCTCGTTCACCGAGTACGCCTCGATGTGGTCCACGAAGCACTTCTGCGCCTTGCACCCCGCGAGCAGGCGAGCGGCGATCGGGTCCTGCAACGCGCTGTTCGGACCACCCGAGAGCGCGCCGGGCGGCGCGGTCGGGAGGGTCGGCTCCAGCTGGTTCGCCCAGTGCCGGTGGTGCACGTTCTTCACCGGCTGGTCGCCGTAGCCCGAGACGTACGAGTACGACATCGGGTTGCGGCCCAGCAGGTAGTTCAGGCCCTGGAACACGCCCGCGCGGTACTTGGCCGCGCCGGTGAAGTCGTGCGCCAGCGCGAGCACCGAGATGTTGTTCGCGACGAGGCCGTTCGAACCCCAGTCGTAACCCGTGGGCGTGAGGTACGGCGCGGGGTAGCCCTGGGTCGACATCTGCGACAGGTGGGCGTCCGCGACTGTGGTGAACGCCGACTTGATCGCCGTGATGTCCGCGGCGGGCAGGCCGTTGGGCACGAGCGCCAGCGTGATGTCGCCCAGCGGGCCGGTGGAGCCCCAGTCGAAGCCGCGCGCCGTCAGGCTCTTGCCCTTGAAGTGCGTCGACGACGTGAGGTCGCTGCGGTAGGACGCCTCACCGGTGGTGGTGAACATCTCCGCCGCGGCCCAGTAGAACTCGTCGGTCAGGATGGAGTCGCTGTAGGAGCCGCCGCCGGTGCCGTCGTTCGGGTCGGCGATCTTGTTCGGGTTCGCCTTCGCCGCCGCGTACGCCTTGGTGGCCACCGCGAGCGCCTTCGCCGAGAACGCCGGGTCGATCGTCTTCCAGATGCGAGCCGCCTGCGCCGCCACCGCGGCCGTGTTCAGCGTCGCGGCCGTGCTGGTCGCGGACAGCCTGCGGGCCTGCGGGTCTTCGTGGGGCAGCAGCGGGAGGCCGGTCCAGTTCTGGTCGTGGATCTTGTGGTGCACCATGCCGTCGGGCGCCTGCATCTTCAGCAGGAACTCGACCTCCCAGCGCGCCTCGTCCAGGATGTCCGGCACCCCGTTGGCCTTCTCCGGGATGTTCAGCTTGCCGTCGCCGAGCGCGGCGGCGTCGCCGATCAGCTTCGCGCGCTCGTAGGTGTTGAGCACCTGCCACGCGGAGATGCCGCCGTTGACGACGTACTTGCCGTGGTCGCCCGCGTCGTACCAGCCGCCGCGCACGTCCAGCGTGTAGCCGCAGGTGATCGTCGCGAGGCAGGGGACGTTGTTGTCACCCTGGTTCGGCGCCACGTTGAGGTGGCCGGCGGGGCGCGCGTACTGCTCGCCCACGTACTGCGCCTCGATCGGGATGCCGCTGCGGTTGTGGTAGAAGTACGCCAGCGAGTCGTACCGCAGCTTCTTGATCTCGTCCGTCGCGATGTCGAACGGGAAGCTGGTCTCGGTGCCGACGGTCAGCGTGTAGCCGGCGCCCGCGGTGTCGAACGCCGAGAAGTCGATCAGGTGCGTGGAGTCGCCCGATTCGGCGTCCGCACCCTTCGGCGTCGTCTGGCCCGAGGCCACCGTCGTGCCCGCGGAGTTCTTCAACGCCCACGGCTGCGGGGTGGTCGCGTCCGAGGTCAGGGTCGCGTGCTTGGGCAGGCCCGGCACGTAGGCGACCTGGTTGACGTTGATCTTCTTCGGCGGGTTGGCCGGGTCGCCGCCCGGCGGCTTCACGCCGCCGATGAGGGAGACGTTGTCCACGCAGACCGTGGTGTCGGCCGCCTGCGCGCCCAGGTGGAACGTCACCTGGCCGGGCCCCGCGTCCGGGAAGTCCAGCTCCGAGGTGAACGTGAAGCTGAAGCGCTGCTTCGTCGTGGTCAGCGCGACGTCGTGCTTGGCGATCTGGCGGTACGGGCTGACGCCCTCACCGGCCACCGCCGCCGCCGGCCTGGCGACCGAGGCGTACGCGTCGAAGGTCATCGTGTAGGACTGGCCCGCCTCGAACGGCACGCCGTTCTGACCGATCAGGGAGTCCCACGGGTTGACCGTGCCGCCGGTGACGGTGGCGCACAGCTCGCCGTTCGTGACGCGGTTCGACACGCCCGCGCTGGCCCACCACGGGTCGGCGGAGCCACTGCTGAACGAGCCGTTGACCAGCCGTTCGTAGTCCGCCGCGTGGGCCGTTCCGGACGCTAGCGCGCCGCTCACCGCCACTAGTGCGAGGGCTGCGGTGGCCTGGCGGCGCCACCGGGGAGAAGGAAGCGATCTCATGGACTTGGGTCTCCTCCGTCTGCTCTGACGGTTGACGACGCTTCTGGGAGCGCTCCCTGGGAGCGCTCCCAGGGACTCTAGAGTGACTCGGCTTACATTCACAACCCTGGATTTGACCTCCAGTTAGCTGGAGGTCACACAGTGTGAGCGTTCACTTCGGGTCGTCTTCGAGGATGAGGTGCGCGCAGTGCGTTCGACAGGGTTCGACGAGATGGGCGCTGCAGTGGTGGTGACACGATGACGCACGTCGGGATCACGTTGCCGGGCTTCGGGGCCGACGCGGTGGAGCACGCGCAGCACGCCGAGGGGCTGGGGTTGGAGTCGGTGTGGCACGGCGACCACCTGATCCCGGTGAACCCGTTCCTGGACTCGACGTTGGTCCTCGCGACGGTCGCCGCCGCGACCACTCGGATCAAGCTCGGGTTCGGCGTGATGGTCCTGCCGCTTCGGCCGGTCGCCTGGGCGGCCAAGCAGGTCGCCACCTTGCAGCACCTGTCCGGGGAACGGGTGCTGCTCGGCGTCGGCACCGGTGGTGACGCGCACGGTGAGGCGGCGTGGCGCGCGGTCGACGTGCCGTTCGCGGAGCGTGGCCGGCGGCTGGACGCGGCGCTGGCCGTGCTGCCGGACCTGGTGCGGGGCGAGACGGCGTCGGTGCACGGCGCGGACGTCGTGCTGTCGCCGGGCGCGGTGATGCCGCCGGTGCTCGTCGGCGGTGGGGGCGGGGCCGCGCTGCGGCGGGCGGCGCGGTTCGGCGACCACTGGTACCCGGCGTTCGTGCCGTTGCGAGCGGTGTCGTCGGGGGTGGCGCGCTTGCGGGAGCTGGCTCAGGAGCACGGGCGGCCGGTGTGCGGGGTGACGGTCGGGGTGAGCGTGGCGCTGGGCGACGTGCCCGCGTCCGTGGTGGAGCACCGGATCCGGTCGATGACCGACTACGGGCTGACCGAGCGGCAGGCGCGGGAAGTGCTCGTGACCGGGTCGGTCGACCAGGTCCGCGACCACCTCGGGCGACTGGCGGAGGCGGGCGCGGACCGGGTCGTCGCGATGCCGTTCACCGAGGACCGGTTCCGCCAGGCCGAACTCGTCGCGAGCGCCGCGGTGGCGTGACGACCGAGCTGATCCTGCGGGCCGACGGCGTCGAACTGCGCGTCGAGACCTCCGGCACGCCTGCGGCTCGGTTGATCCCGATCAGCGGCGGTCGATGATCGCGGCGTAGCCGTGGGGCACGATGGTCTCGGCCATCTGCCGGTACGCCTCCGGGTCGTCGGGCGCCCACGTGGCCAACCCGTCGACGTAGCGGTTGGCGGCGCAGAACATCGCGGCGATCAGCACGGTGTCGTGCACCTCGATGTCCGTGGCGCCGTTGTCCTTCGCCTTGGCGACCATCTCGGACGTCACCGCGCGCCCGCTGTCGGTCACCGCCGTGGCGATGTCGAGCAACGCCAGCATCTTCGGCGTGTGCTCGTAGTCCTCGGGCAGTTGCGCGGCGGCGAAGGCGCCGTGGGAGCCCGCGCAGAACTTGCACTTGTTCAACTCGGAGACGTGCGCGGCGATCAGCTCGCGCTCGCCGCGGGACAGGTCGCTCGGTCCGCGCAACATCACCTCGGTGAGCTCGGTGAGCGGTCGGCCCGTCTCGGGGCGGAAGTTCATCAGCCCGGCCATCCCGGGCAGGTCGTTGTGCAGCTCGATGTGCGGCATGTGTCCAGTGTTCCGACCGGGGGAGACCCGGTCGAGCGGCGATCGGGCGAAAACACAACACAGTTATGTTACGTGTTCGCCCGACTCGCCGCCCCGGTTCGCCTGGACGGGCGGGGTGTCCCGCGTCCGATGCGCGTCAGGCGCAAGCGTTCCGGTCCACCTGGTAGACCGGGGCGTTCCGCTCGGCGCGCACCGGCGTGGTGGAGGTCGCGGTGGCGACGCCGTCGACGACGGCGTGGGTGACGCGCTCGCCGTCGTAGAGCCACGGGTCGGTCGTCCAGTCCACCTCGCCCGAGACGGTCACGAGGAGGCGTCGGCCGTCGACGTCCACGCAGCCGTACCGGCTGACCGCGCTCGCGCCGCCGCCCTCGGTGAGCCTGAGCGTCGCGCCGTCCGGCGTGGTGACGGGGCGCAGGCGCCTCGCGTCCAGTCGCCACACCGTGAAGTGGTCGGTGTTCGCGCCGCGGGCCTCGTTGACGACCACCTCGTCGCGGCCGTCGCCGTCCAGGTCGGTGATCCGCGGCGGCAGTGCGCCGAACGTGCTGTCCGCCGGCATGAAGGCGCTGATCCGGAAGCCGCGGACGACGGCGGTGAGCTCCTGCTTGGTCGGGTCGGTCGCGGCCACCCGGACGGAGATCCGGTCCGCCTGGCCGTCGCCGTCGAGGTCCGCCGCGACGGCCCCGTCGCCCGGCGCCGTCCCCCACAGCGCCGGCACCGCCGCGACGAGCGCGAACGCGGGCGCAAATGCCTTCAACACAACGATTCCCCCTGATTTCGGGCACCACGAAGACACCTCGTGGCACCGGTTCCCCCGGACGCGATCGCGTCGACAACCAGGAGACGGGCGGTGACCGGCACCGTTCCACGGTGTGGTGCGGGTCACAGTTGAGGTCGGCCCACCGGTGAATGTCCTCCGTGGGCGGACGGGCCGGTGCGGCTGCTCCGGGGTGACGGCGCCACCGTTCGTGTGAGCGCTCCCATGACGTCGGCGCGAATGTGCGAATAATTCGCTTTCACCCTTGACTGGTGTAGACCATTTCCGGTTGAGTGGCCCCCGTCACACGTCCGAGGGCGCTCGAACGGAAAAGAGTGATCTTGTGTCGAGATTCCGCGCAGTGGCGGCGATCGCCGCTTTCGTGGTCGGGGCGGCGCTGACCGTCGTGGTGGCCAACACCGCCGCCGCAGCCGCCTGTGCGTCCGCTTGGACCTCGTCGGCCGTCTACACCGGCGGCATGACGGCGTCGCACGCCGGGCACAACTGGCAGGCCAAGTGGTGGACCCAGAACGAGACCCCGGGCTCGGCCGCGGTTTGGGCCGACCAGGGCGCCTGCGGCGGTGGCACGACGCCGCCGCCCGCCTGCGACTACCCGGCGTGGGTGCGGGGCCAGTGGTACACGGCCGGCAGCATCGTGCGCTACACCGACGGCAAGCACTACATCGCCGAGCACGACAACCCGGGCTACGACCCGGTCATCAGCACCTGGTACTGGAACCCCCACGACTGCGGCTCGACTCCGACCACGACGACCACCACGCCCGCGCCGGGCGGCTTCGTGGTGAGCGAGGCGCAGTTCCGGCAGATGTTCCCGAACCGGAACCCGTTCTACACCTACGCCGGCCTCACGGCCGCGCTCGGCGCGTACCCCGGTTTCGCCAAGACCGGCTCGGACACCGTGCGCAAGCAGGAGGCGGCGGCGTTCCTGGCCAACGCCAACCACGAGACCGGCGGGCTGGTGCACATCGTCGAGCAGAACCAGGCGAACTACCCGCACTACTGCGACGCGGGTCAGCCCTACGGCTGTCCCGCCGGCCAGGCGGCCTACTACGGCCGCGGTCCCATCCAGCTCAGCTGGAACTTCAACTACAAGGCGGCGGGCGACGCGCTCGGCCTGCCGCTGCTGACCAACCCGTGGCTGGTGCAGAACGACGCCTCGGTGGCCTGGAAGACCGCCCTCTGGTACTGGAACACGCAGTCCGGCCCGGGCACGATGACCCCGCACAACGCGATGGTCAACGGCTACGGCTTCGGCGAGACGATCCGCAGCATCAACGGGTCGCTGGAGTGCGGCGGGCGCAACCCGGCGCAGGTCCAGAGCCGGGTCGACGCCTACCAGCGGTTCGTGGGCATCCTGGGCGTGCCCGCCGGCGCCAACCTGTACTGCTAGGGGTGGTGACGGGGGTCGCGCGGCGGCCCCCGTCTCCCGTCACCGGTCCAGGTGGGCGAGCACGGCCCAGCCGAACGACCCCGGCGACTCGACCCACGGCAGGTGACCCGCGCCGGGCAGCACGACCCGCGTCACGTCCGGCAGCGCGGCGGCCGGCGAGTCCACCGCCCACCGGGGCCGCACGTCGGCCGCGCCGTCCACGATCAGCGTCGGCACGTCCAAGCCGCGGCAGCGGGCGATCAGCTCCTCCTCGTCCCACCCCTGTCCGACGCCGGAGACGCAGACCAGCGACGAGACCCGGTCCGGGTGCGCCAGCGCGTAGTGCAGCGCCACGTCCGCGCCCCGGGAATGGCCCAGCAGGGCCATCCTCGGCAGTCCGAAGTGGACCCTGACGGCCTCGAGGTCGGTGAGCGCGCGCGCCGTCGGCCCCTCGTGCCGGTCGCCGTCGGGCCCGCCCCAGCGGATCACCCGCACCCGGTCGGCCAGCAGCCCGGCGAGCCCGTCGAACGCGTCCCGCGGTCCGGGGTCGCCGTGGCACAGCACCAGCGGATCGCCGCGTCCCGCTGCGGCGCGCCCCGATTCGGCTGCCCACAACACGCGGCCGTCGTCCGCGATGACCTTGTGCTCCTCCATGCGGCCCAGTGTCGGCCACCCGGCCGTCGGATCACACCGGTGGGATCGATCGAGCCGATGGCCGGCGCGTTCACAGTCAGGGCTACGGGTGGCTGGACCAGTCGGTTCAGATCCTTGACCCGGATGACGTTCACGATTATGGTCTAGACCACATTGCGGGGTGTGACGCACCGTTCCCGGTTCGTCACGCGTCGCGTGTTCCGGCCGCCGCGGAAATGGACCCTGCCTTGGAGACCCCTCCGGGTCTCCTCCGAAGGAGCTGGACACATGAGCCTGAAACGCAAGCTCGCGGTGGCACTGGCCGCCATGGGCATCACCCCGTTCTTCGTCGTGATGTCGGCGGGGACGGCGAGCGCGCACGGCTACATCTCGTCGCCGCCCAGCAGGCAAGCGATGTGCGCGCAGGGCCGAGTCTCCAACTGCGGCCCGATCGTCTACGAGCCGCAGAGCGTGGAAGGCCCGAAGGGCCAGCGCAACTGCCACGCCGGGTTGAGCCAGTTCGCCCAGCTCAACGACGACGGCCGGGCCTGGCCCACCACCCAGGTGGGCAACAGCGTGACGTTCAACTGGACGCTCACCGCCCGGCACGCCACCAGCACGTGGGAGTACTACGTCGGCGGCACCCGGATCGCCGAGTTCAACGACGGCGGCAGGCAGCCCGCGGCCACCGTGACGCACAACGTGAGCCTGGGCGGTCGCACCGGCCGGATCAAGCTGCTGGCCATCTGGAACATCGCCGACACGCCCATGGCGTTCTACTCGTGCGTCGACCTCCAGGTGGGCTCCGGTGGCGGCACACCGACCACCACGACCACGCCGACCACCACCACGCGGCCGACGACGACCACGACGCAGCCCCCCGCGGGTGGCACGTGGGCGGCCAACACCGCGTACTCGGTCGGTTCGCAGGTGACGTACGGCGGCGTGAACTACCGCTGCATCCAGGCCCACACGTCCCTCGTGGGCTGGGAGCCGCCGAACACCGCGTCCCTGTGGCAGCGGCTCTGAACCCCTGACGCAGAGCCGATGTGACCCGCCCGCGCCGACCCTGTGACGGCGCGGGCGGGCCGTCCGGCGAAGGAGGACGACCTTGCGACGCCTCGCAGCCCTGGTGGCCGGTGTGCTCGTGCTGGCCGGTTGCGGCTCCACCCCCGCGGCGACCCCGCCCCCCGCTCCGAGCGTGGTGGAGAGCGACGAGTTCAACCAGACCGACGTGATGTTCCTGCAGATGTCCGTGTCGCACCACAAGGCCGGGCTGGAGATCGTGCGCCTGGCCGAGGACGGCCCCGTGCGCGCGGAGGTGAAGACCCTGGCCGCGGCCATCGAGGTCACCCAGCTGTCCGAAGTGGACTCGATGACGAAGTGGCTGGCGGACTGGAAGCAGCCGGAGACCGCGGGCGACGACCCGCAGCTGCACGCCGGCCACGGCGGTGACCACTCCACCAGCCCGGAGGCCATCGCGGAAGTGGCCGCGACCGGTTCCGCCGAGTTCGAGAAGGCGTTCCTGAACCTGCTCATCGGCCACCAGCACAACGCGGTGGCGATGGCGAAGCTGGAGAAGGAGGGCGGCGTCAACCCGCAGGCGAAGGAGCTGGCGGAGCGGATCTTCCACTCCCGCACGGCGCAGATCGCGCAGATGCTCGGCTACCTCGGCTAGTGCCATGACCGGCGGCCTTCGCCGCGACGGTCCCGTCCGACCGCCGGGACGCGGTGGAGGCCGCCGGTCACGGCGCTACAGGTCGAGCCCGAGGCCGCTGGTGAAGCGACGGTGCTCGCCCGTCACCGGATCGGTGAACTCGAGCACCTTCGCCAGCAACTGCAGCGGCTCGGTGAAGTCGTCCAAGGGCTTCTCGCGCAGGACGGGGTAGAAGTCGTCGTGGCGGATCGGCACGCCGAGCGACGCCATGTGCAGGCGGAGCTGGTGCGTGCGGCCGGTGAGGGGCACGAGCCGGTACCGGCCCCAGCCGTCGCGGTGCTCGACCAGCTCGACCCGCGTCTCGGCGTTCGGCGGGCCGGGCACCTCCTGCGCGGTGATCACGCCCTTGACCTTGACGATCCGGCTGCTGACGGTCCTCGGCAGCGTCAACGCCGGGTCGTGCGGCGCGATGGCCTCGTACTCCTTGCGCACCGCCCGGTCGGCGAACAAGGTCTGGTACTTGCCGCGCAAGGTCGGTTCGACCACGAACATGACCAACCCGGCGGTCACGCGGTCCAGCCGGTGCGCCGGGCTCAGGCGCGGCAGCCCGAGGTCGCGGCGCAGCCGGACGAGCGCGGTCTCGACCACGTGCTTGCCGCGCGGGATGGTGGCCAGGAAGTGCGGCTTGTCGACCACGAGGATGGCGTCGTCGCGGTGCACGACCTGGATCTCGAACGGCACCGCCACCTCGTCGGGCAGGTCGCGGTGGAACCACACCGCGCCGCCGGGCGTGAACGCGGCGTCCGGCGCGATGGGCCCGGCGAGGTCGTAGACGCGGCCTTCGGCGAGCATCAGGTCGATCCGCTCGGGCGCGACCTTGGGCAACCGCTCGACCAGGTGATCGCGAACGGTCGCCCACGGCCCCTCGTCGGGGAACCGCAGGCGTGCCGGGTCGAGGCCGTGGCGCTGGTCGAGCGGCGGCCGGAGCTTGCGCCTCATCGTCACGCAGCGTACGCCGGGGCCCTCGCGTCCGAGGCCGTGGGCGCGGCGAACCCCTTGACGATCAGCAGCACGCCCAGCGCGATCTCGAACAGGCCGCCCGGGACGGAGAGCGCCACGCCGACGCCGTACCCGAGGACTTCGAGGACCGCGCCCAGCAGGAAGACGGCGTAGCCGACCACGCCCCACACCGCGATGGCGCGGGGGACCAGGCGGGCGCGGAGCAGGACCCGGCAGAACAGCACGCCCACCGCGCCCACGGCCATCATCGCGACCTGGTAGCTGTAGTGGTTGCCCGCCGGCACCGGTTCCGGCAGCAGCAGGAAGACGACGCCGACGGCCAGCAACGCCGCCTCCACCGCCCGGCCGACCAGGTACGCGTGCGCGGTGAGTTCGCTGTGCGGGCGCAGCACCGGGAACGCCAGCACGCCGATGCCGGCCACGACGGCGGAGTTCGCCAGCATGAGCAGCGCTCCGGCTGAACCCGACGCCGTGCCGGCCAGGGCGCTGCCGACGCCGTACGCGAGGAACGCCAGCAGGAACAGCGCTCCGATGGCCCGTCCGGTGGTTCTCGATGACATGGGTCTTCCCTTCGACCGCGCTGGCCTTACTAAGTAAGGCGGACGGTACCGTACAAAGTACGAACCTGTCACCACGGGAGGTCGGCAGTGCCGAAGGGCGCACCGCTCAGCAGGGACCGCGTGCTGCGCGCCGCCGTCGCGATCGCCGACGCGGGCGGCATCGGGGCGTTGACCATGCGGTCGCTCGCCGACGCGCTCGAGGTCAAGCCGATGTCGGTCTACCACCACGTGGCGAACAAGGACGAGATCCTCGACGGCATCGTGGACCTGGTCTTCAGCCGGATGGAGCTGCCCACGCCCGGCGGCGACTGGCGGCGGGAGATGGTCAAGCGGGCGAATTCCGCGCGGGAGGTGCTCGGACGCCACCCCTGGGCGGTCGGGCTCCTGGAGTCGCGGACCGCGCCCGGTCCGGCGACACTGCGGCACCACGACGCGACCATCGGCACCCTGCGCCACGCCGGCTTCACCGTCGCGCACACCGCGCACGCCCACGCCCTGATGGACAGCTACGTGTACGGGTTCGCCGTGCAGGAGGCCGCGCTCCCGTTCCACGGACCAGATTCCGCCACCGAGGTGACGGGGGACATCATGCGGCGCTTCGCGGCGGGCGAGTACCCGCACCTCGTGGAGATGGCGACCGAGCACGTCCTGCGGCCCGGCTACGACTTCGCCGACGAGTTCGCGTTCGGGCTGGGCGTGATCCTCGACGCGATGGCCGGCTGGCTCAGTCCAGGCTCGTGAACTCGACCTGGTACCCCAGCGCGCCGAACATGCCGGTCAGCATCTTGCGGGTGTTGTCGTCGGCCCGCCGCACCAGCCCGGACTCCCGCGCCGCGTCCGCGATCTTCTGCTCCGCCGCCACGTAGAACGGTTGCTGGTCCTGGGTTTCCACCAACGACGCCAGCCGGTCGAACAGCCCGCGCTCCTGCGCGAACACGTAGCACCGCTCCTGGTCCAGGTTCGGCTTGTCCAGCACCGCCCCCGGCAACGCCAGCTGCACCTTGCGCGCCTCGCCGGACGCGGTCGTCGGCGCGACCCGCAGCGCGTCCTCGGCCAGCCCGCCGAAGTCGACGTAAGCGTTCACCGTCCCGGCCGCGACGAACAGCGTCCGCTGCCCGGCCAACGCCGAGGGCACGTACCGGACGTCGCGCTCGATGTCGAGCACGACCTGGAACTCGCCCGCCGACGCGTGGTACTGGCTCAAGTCCCGCAACGACTGAAGCAACGCGGGCTGGCTGCGGTCGATCGTGTCCGAGCCCGTCAGGAACCGGGGCACCACCAACACCGCCGCCACCAGGACCCCGACCACCACCAGCACCGCCGCCGCCACACCGATGCGCCATTTCATGCCGCCGGAGTACCCCGGCGCGCTACCAGGGAATCCGCTTCCCGTCGCGGAAGAACCCGCCGGTCGGCCCGTCGTCGGGCACCGTCGCCGCC
Organism: Actinosynnema sp. NPDC023794; assembly: GCF_040639675.1. NCBI lineage: Bacteria > Bacillati > Actinomycetota > Actinomycetes > Pseudonocardiales > Pseudonocardiaceae > Actinosynnema > Actinosynnema sp. NPDC023794. The sequence continues at coordinate 30,180 of NZ_JBFAFR010000025.1, forward strand.
CACACCACGCCGGCCGCGCCCTGCGCCACGGGCCGCCCGCCGGCGCCGCCCATGTCCGTGGCGACCCACCCCGGGCACACCGCGTTGACCTTCATCGCGGGCAGCTCCGCGGCCAACATCAAGGTCAGCGCGTTCAACGCGGCCTTCGAGGTGCCGTGGGCCGGTGTCCCGCCGCCCATCGACGCCAACGACGCGGCCTCGCTCGACACGTTCACCACCCGCGCGTGCCGGGCCGCCCGCAGCAGCGGCAGCAGGGCCAGGACCACCCGCCACGGCCCGTGGAAGTTGGTCTCCATGGCCTCCCGGACGACCCCCAGATCGGCGGACGACGCACGCTGCCAGGTGTCGTAGTGGATGGCCGCGTTGTTCACCAGCACGTCCAGCCGCCCGTGCCGGGTGGTCAGGTGCGCCGCCGGCGCGGCCACCGACGCGTCGGCGGTCACGTCCAGCCGGTGGTGCTCGACGCCCAGCCGTTCGGCCGCCGACCTGGCCTTCTCCGAGTCACGCGCGGTCAGCACCACGACGTGGCCGAGCGCGGCCGGCTGACGGCACACCTCCAGCCCGATGCCCCGGTTCCCGCCCGTCACGACCGCCACCGGCGCGTCCGCCATGCCCGTCCTCCCCGAGTCGTGCCACCCGGACATTCTCCCTGGTCGACCGGCGGTCCGGCCGATGAGGTTCGATGGTGGGGAGGAGCCGGGCGAACGAGGGGTGACCGCCGTGTACGAGACGTTGAAGAAGATCCTCGTCGACACGTTGAAGGTCGAGCCGGAGCAGATCACCCCGGACGCGACCAAGGACGACCTCGACCTGGACTCGCTCGCGTTCGTGGAGCTGTCGATGGTGCTCGGCAAGGAGCACGGCCTGCACATCAGCGATGACGAGCTGTTCGACATGGAGACCGTCGGCGACATCGTGGCGCTGATGGAGGAGCGCGCCGGTGACCGGCCTTGACATCGCGGTGACCGGGCTCGGCCTCGTCACGCCGGGCGGTGTCGGCGTGGAGGCGGGCTGGGCGGCGGTGCGGGCGGGCCGTTCGACCGCCGCGCACGACCCGGTGCTCGCGGGCCACGAGGTGACGATCTCGTGCCGCGTCCCCGACTTCGACGCCGACGCGCTGCTCGGTGCGCGGCGGGCCGTGCGGCTCGACCGGTTCTCCAGGTTGGCGCTGGTCGCGGCACGGGAGGCGGTCGCCGGGGAAGACCTCGCCACCTGGGACGCGGCGCGGGTCGGCGTGGTGATCGGCACGTCGGCGGGTGGCGCCGAGACGTTCGAACGGCAGCACGGCGTGCTGCTCGCCGACGGCCCGACCGGGGTGTCGCCCCTGGTACTGCCCATGCACCTGCCGAACATGGTCGCGGGCCAGGTCGCGATCGAGTTCGGCTTCCGCGGGCCGAACCTGGTGGTGTCGACGGCGTGCGCGTCCGGGGCAACCGCGATCGGCGTCGCGTGCGACCTGCTCGCCGCGCGGCGGTGCGACGTGGTGCTGGCCGGCGGGGTCGACGCCCTGCTCACCCCGTTGACCATGGCGGGTTTCGCCCGGATGGGCGCGCTGTCGCGACGGGACGACCCGGCGACGGCGTCGCGGCCGTTCGACGTGGGCCGGGACGGGTTCGTGGCGGGTGAGGGCGCGGCGGTGCTGGTGCTGCGGCGCGCGGAGGACGCGCGGGCCGACGGGCGGCGGGTGCGGGCGCGGGTCGTCGGGTACGGCGCGACCGCCGACGCGCACCACATCACCAACCCGGACCCCGAGGGGCGGGGCGTGATCGCGGCGACGAAGGCGGCGCTGGCGGACGCGGGCGCGTCACCGGCGGACGTCGGCCACGTCAACGCGCACGGCACGTCCACGCAGCTCAACGACCTGGTGGAGGGGCGCGTGCTGGCGGACCTGCTGCCGTCGGGGCCGCTGGTGACGTCGACCAAGGGCGTGACCGGGCACATGCTCGGCGCGGCCGGCGCGGCGGAGGCGGTGTTCACCGTGCTCTCGGTCGAGCAGGGCGTCGTGCCGCCGACCGCCAACCTGGCGACCCTCGACCCCCGGCTGGACCTCGACGTGGCGACCTCCGTCGTGCCGAGGGGGATCGACCTGGCGTTGAGCAACTCGTTCGGGTTCGGCGGGCAGAACGCGGTGCTGGCCATCGCGAAGGCGTGAGCGGGGGAGGACGATGACCTACCGCGGTGCGGTGATCCTCGGGGTCGGCGCGAGCCTGCCGGCGCGGGTCGTCACCAACGACGACCTGGCCGCCCGCCTGGACACCTCGGACGAGTGGATCCGGTCGCGCACCGGCATCGGCGCGCGGAGGTGGGTGGAGCCGGGCACGTCCACGTCGGACCTGGCCGTCGACGCGGGCGCGCGGGCCCTGCGCTCCGCCGGGACGTCCACTGTGGACGCGGTGATCGTCGCGACGACCACCCCGGACCGGTCGTGCCCGGCGATCGCGCCGGACGTCGCGGCCCGGCTGGGCCTGATCGGCGTGCCCGCGCACGACGTGGCCGCCGTGTGCACCGGCTTCCTGTACGGCCTGGCGAACGCGGTCGGCCTGATCGCGAGCGGCGCGGCGCGGACCGTGCTGCTGATCGCCGCCGAGACGTTCTCCACCATCCTCGACCCGGACGACCGCGGCACGGCGGTGATCTTCGGTGACGGCGCGGGCGCGGTCGTCGTGGGCGAAGGCGAGGGCGAGGGCGAGGGCATGATCGGTCCGTGCGTGCTCGGCAGCGACGGCGCCGGCGCCGACCTCATCCAGGTGCCGGCGGGCGAGCGCCACTTCCGGATGAGCGGCAAGGAGGTGTTCCGGCAGGCGGTCGAGCGGATGTCGGACGTCGCGCTGGACGCGCTGGCCCGCGCCGGCCTCGGCCCGGACGACGTCGACCACCTCGCGCCGCACCAGGCGAACCGGCGCATCTGCGACGCCGTCGCGCGCCGACTCGGCCTCGACGAGGCCAAGGTGCTGACGGACCTCGACGCGGTCGGCAACACGGCCGCCGCGTCGATCCCCGTGCTGCTGGCCGACGCCGCCGCGGCCGGTCGGCTCGAGGCGGGCGACCGGGTGCTCACCGTGGCCTTCGGCGGCGGCCTGACCTGGGGTGCGGCCACGCTGGTGTGGCCGGACGTGACCGCGGACTTCGGTGTCCTGGGGGATCGGTGACCGGCTACCTCGCGTCCCCCGTGGAAGTGCTGGAACGGTCCGGTACGACCGTTGTCGCGCGCATGGCGGTCGCGCCGGACGACCCCGTGCTCGCGGGCCACTTCCCCGGGTTCCCGATCTTCCCCGGCACGGCGGTCGTGGAGTTCGCGCACCGCGCGGCGACCGCGTCGGGCGCGGTGCGGCTCGCGGCGGTCGAGTCGGCCCGGTTCGTGCGGCCCACGTTCCCCGGCACGACGTTGACCGTGCGCCTGACGTGGGACGACGCGGGGCGGAGGTGCGCGGCGGTGGTGAGCGACGACGACGGCGTGGTCGCGCGGATCAAGCTGCGGTACGAGGCGTGATGACCTCCTCCGAGATCCTCCGACTCCTGCCGCACCGGTACCCGGTGCTGCTGGTGGACCGGGTGGTGGACGTGGTGCCGGGCGAGTCGCTGACCGCGCTCAAGGCGGTCAGCGCCAACGAGCCCTGGCACACCGGTTCCGGTGACTTCCCGTCGACGCTGCTGGTGGAGTCGTGGTGCCAGGCGGCCGTGCTGCTGGCGTCGTGGGACGAGCCGGGCACCGGTCGGGTGGTGCTGTTCGGCGCGCTCGCGGACGTGGAGTTCCACCGGCCGGTCGCGCCGGGCTGCGTGGTCCGGCACTCGGTGCGCGTCCTGGACGCCCGCGGCGACACGGTGGCGTTCACGGGGGAGTCGGAGGCCGACGGGCACGTCGTGATGACGGTCGGCCGGGTCGTCACGACCGCCCGTGCCGCCGCTAGCCTGGATTCCTGACCGTGGGGGGTGCGATGCGGTTCGTGCACGGCGGGTTCGGGCCGGACGCGGTGGCGTACGAGCAGGCGTACGCCGAGCAACGGCGGCTGCACGCGCTGCGCGTCGCGGACGAGATCACCGACGTCTGCGTGCTCCAGGAGCACCTGCCCGTCTACACGGCGGGCAAGCGCACCAAGGCCACCGCGTTCCCGACCGACGACGTCCCGGTGCTGACCGTGGACCGCGGCGGCGAGATCACCTGGCACGGTCCCGGCCAGCTCGTCGGCTACCCCGTGGTGAAGCTGCCGGTGCCGCTCGACTCCGTCGGCCACGTCCGCAGGCTGGAGGACGCGCTGATCGGCACGTGCGCCGAGTTCGGCGTGGTGACGGCGCGGCTGGCCGGGCGCAGCGGCGTGTGGGTGCTCGGCGACCGGCCGCCCGCGCCGGACGTGCCGCCGTCGGCCGCCCGCGCGCGCGGGCAGCACCGCAAGATCGCCGCGATCGGCGTGCGCATCGAGCGGTGCACCAGCCTGCACGGGTTCGGCCTCAACTGCGACCCCGACCTGACGCCGTTCGACCGGATCGTGCCGTGCGGCATCGAGGACGCCGGCGTCACCTCGTTGTCCGCCGAACTCGGCCGTCGGGTCACGCCCGCCGACGTGGCGCCGGTGGTCGAGCGCCACCTGACGAGGGTGTTCGCGACCGATCGCCGGTGACGGCCCGCTGACCGGGTCGCAGGTCGTCCCATCGCCGTGGGGACGTCGAGCAGCGGAAACGGTCCACGGCACCGCTCGGGGCGTTGGCACGGTGGCACGGGTGGAGCCGGACGGTCACCCCGGCAGGAAGCGGGCCACCGTGCGGGCGATGCCGGCGGCGTCCAGGTCGTGCATGCGCAGGATGTCGGCCCGCGAGCCGTGCGGGAGGAAGCCGTCGGGCAGGCCGAGGATCCGGATCCGGCGGCTCAGCCCCGCCTCGCGCAGCGCGCCCGCGACGGCCTCGCCGACCCCGCCGCCGCGCACGCCGTCCTCCACGCACACCACCACCCGGTGCTCGGCGGCCAACGCCACCACCGCCGGGTCGACCGGTGTCACCCAGCGCGGGTCGCACACCGTCACGCCGACGCCCTCGCCGGCGAGCGCCACGGCGGCGGCCACCCCGTCGGACGCGAGCCCGCCGACGGTCACCAGAAGCACGTCCCGGCGGGACGACCGGTGCAGCACGTCCAGCCGGCCGAGCCGGTCCACGGCGGGGACGTCCGCGCCGATCGCGCCCGCGGGGAAGCGGACCGCGGTCGGCCCGTCGTCGGCGACCGCCTCGTCCAGCAGCTCGCGCAGCCGGGCGCCGTCGCGGGGCGCGGCCACCCGCATCCCGGGCACGACGCGCAGCAGCGCCAGGTCCCAGGCGCCGTGGTCGCTCGGGCCGTCCTCGCCGGTCACCCCGGCCCGGTCGAGCACGAACGTCACCGGCAGGCGGTGCAGCGCGACGTCCATCAGCACCTGGTCCGCCGCCCTGGTCAGGAACGTCGAGCACAGGGCCACCAACGGCCGCAGCCCGCCCATGGCCAGGCCCGCCGCGCACGTGACGGCGTGCTGCTCGGCGATCCCGGTGTCGAGCACGCGGTCGGGGAACGCCTCGGCGAACGCGGTCAGCCCGGTCGGGTGCGACATGGCCGCGGTCAGGCACACCAGGTCGGGGTGCCGGTCGGCGAGCGCCGGCAGGTGCCGCCCGAACACCGACGTCCAGCCCGGGCCCCGGGAGGCCGACGGCGCGGGCACGACGTGCAGGTGGTCCACCGGGTCGTCCTCCGCCGGCGGGTGGCCCCGGCCCTTCTCGGTCACGCAGTGCACGACGACCGGGCGCCGCAACGCCTTCGCGGCGGTCAGCGCCTCTTCCACCTGCACGACGTCGTGCCCGTCGACCGGGCCGAGGTAGCGCAACCCGAAGGAGGCGAACACGTTGCCGCCCGCGCCCGCGCGCAGGGCGGCGAGGTGCGCGCCCACCGCGCCGGCGGTCGGCGCGTAGGACCGGCCGTTGTCGTTGAGCACCACCACGACCGGGTGGTCGACACCGCCGAGGTTGTTCAACGCCTCCCACGCCATGCCGCCGGTGAGCGCGCCGTCGCCGACGACCGCCACCACGTGCCGGTCGTGCTCGCCGCGCAGCCGCGCCGCCCGCGCCAGACCGTCCGCATAGGACAGTGCGGTGGACGCGTGGGAGTTCTCCACCAGGTCGTGCGGCGATTCCTCCCGGCTGGGGTAGCCGGACAGACCGCCCTCGCGGCGCAGGTCGACGAACGCGTCCGCCCGGCCGGTGAGCATCTTGTGCACGTAGGACTGGTGCCCGCTGTCGAACACGATCCGGTCGTGCGGCGAGCGGAACACCCGGTGCAGCGCCAGCGTCAGCTCGACGACGCCGAGGTTCGACCCGAGGTGCCCACCCGTGCGGCCAACCGCCTCGACCAGGCGTGCCCGGAGCTCGCGCGCCAGCTCGTCCAGCGCGCCGCCCGCCAGGCCGCGCGGGTCGGCCGGACCGGTGCACCGGCGCGCCGGTGCTCGGACAGCTCGGTGCAGGGTGTCGGTCATCAGGCCACTCCATGCGGTGTGAAAGCCCTTGCGGCAAGGTGGGGTGAGGCGAACGTGCCGCACCCGGCCGGCCGGGACAAGCGGGCCGACGCGTTTCACGCGAACGAGATCGCGGGCGCCACACGGACGTGTGCGCGTCGTCCCCGGATTCGGGGAAGCGGCCCGCCTGCATGGCGTCGTGACCCCGTCAGCCGTGGTGGAGACGCCGGAGGCGACCCCGCCGACCACGCGGAACGCGATTGGGCGCACCTGCCGCGCCCCGTCAGCGCCGTGCCCCGTGGACGCCGTGCCCGAAACACCGGAAACGCCGTGCCGGTGGACGTCACGCCCGCCGAGCGGCACGTGAGCCGGCGCGGTCCGGGCGAGTAGCGTCGGCCGGGTGAGGCCGCTGGTGCTGCTGGACGTCGACGGGCCGCTGCACCCGTTCGCCGCCCGCACCCCGCCGGACGGGTACGTGGAGCACCGGTGGCGGCTGTCCCGGTGGGGTCGGGCGGTGCAGCGGGCCTGGCTGAACCCGGCGCACGGGCCGGCGTTGCTGGAGCTGGCCCGGCGGACCGGCGCGGAGTTGGCCTGGGCCACGACGTGGGAGCACCGGGCCAACACGACGGTCGGCCCGGCGCTCGGCCTGCCACCGTTGCCGGTGGTCGGGGTGCGTGCCTACGAGGGCAAGGCGGACTGGAAGTTCGGCGCGGTCGGCCGGTTCGCCAGGGACCGGCCGCTGGCCTGGCTGGACGACGACTTCGACCTGTTCCCGACCGCGCGCCGCGCGTTCCTGGACCGCCGCCGCGACCCGACCGCCCTGATCGCGGTCGACCCCGCCACCGGCATCACGGCCGACCACCTGGCCGCCGTGGCGGCGGCCCTGGGCTCCTAGCGCAGGGTGCGGTCGAAGAAGGACACCACGTGCCGGCGCACGGTCCGCACCGCGACGGCCGGGTCGAGCGTGCCGACCATCGCCCCGCGTCCGGCGTCGTCCACCAAGCCCGCGGCGTGCAGTTGCGGCACCGTGGCGGCGAAGTCGGTCAACGTCCAGTGGTTGGCGTCGGCGATCACGTGCTGCCGGGCGTGGCCGTGCGCGAGCATCGCCGACCACGCGCGCCGGTAGCGGTCGTTCTGGAAGCCCTCCGTGCCGAGCAGCAGCAACGGCCGGTCCACCCCGTGCCGGGCGACGGGCAGGAGCTCGCCGTCCTGGCCGGGCTGCTCCGGGTGGTAGTCCAGGAAGCCCTCCATGTTGATCGCCGCGTCGATCCGGCGGCCCCGGTCGGAGTACATCGCCTCGGCCGCGATCGTGCCGCCCAGGCCTTGGCCGTACATGCCCACCCGGCGCAGGTCGAGGGCACGGCCGAGGTCCCTCGGGAGCGCACGGCCCTCGGCGTCGGGGTTGCCGCCCGCCGCCAGGACCTCCAGCCGGTCGAGCACGAGGTCCGTGTCCGCGAGCCGGGTGGCGATCACCGCCCGGTAGAGCCGCGGGTCCACGCTGGGGATGCCGGGCAGGCCCACCGGCCGCGGCCCGGACGGCAGGTCGACGGTGAAGGTCTCGCCGGGGTGGTCGATCGTCACCACGACGTAGCCGCGGCTCGCCAGCTCCTCGGCGGTGTTCACGCCGAACGCGCGCGGCTCCACCAGCCCGGGGCTGTAGAGCACGACCGGTCGGCGGACGGGGCGCGCGGGCGCGTCCACGTGCGAGTGGGTGAGGGTGGCGCCCCAGTCCACACCGCTCCTCGGCAGGTGCGGGAACCCCCACGGCACGTACGACGGGAAGGCCGCCGCCGCGCCCGGCGTCAGCTGCGGCGCGACCGGGTGGTCGCGGACGTCCAGCGCCGGGTAGTGCACCGAGGCCATCACCTCACGGGGTCGGCCGTCGGCGGACCACGGGTCCGGCCGCTCGGCGTCGACCAGGTGCAGCGCGGTCACGCCGACGCGGTGCGGACCGGTCGGCGCGGGCAGGCTCGAGGTCAGGCCCGGTTCCGCATCGGCGACGCCGGTCAGCGTCGTGGTGAGGACGGCGAGGGCGGTTATGGACGCACTTGTCCTGATGAACATGTCTCCCCCTGGTCATTCGGCTGACAATGCCGCGTACATGCGGGCCACGTAGTCCCACAGGCCGTCGCCGAGGTCGTCCACCGGCTGACCCGGCAGCACGTCCCGCAGCACGCCGCGCCCGTTCTCTCGGAAGAACGCGCCCATCGAGCTCAGGATCTCCCGGTCGCCGGCGGCGAAGGTCTCGCCGACGTCGACCAGGCGTCGAGCGGTCCGGCGGACCTCCGGGTCGTCCACCGGGTCGCCCGCGCGGTAGTGCCCGACCACCTTCGCGAGCACGTCGGGCCACTCCTCGTCGAGCCTCTTCCGGGCGTCCGGGCCGACCTCGAAGGCGTGCCGGTCCAGGAAGTCGCGTTGTTCCCGGGTGAGGCGCCCGTCGAAGATCGTGGTGCTGCCCAACAACGCGAGGAGCCGGTCCGGGTCCGGTCGGGTCGGTCCGCTCAGCTGGGCGAGCAGCCCTCTCGTCTGGCGGCGCAACGCGTTGAGCCGCCAGACCTGCTCGTCCAGCTGTTCCAGGTGCCCGGCGAGCACCCGGGTGAGCGGTCCGGGGTCGGCCGCGCCGGTCAGCACGCCGCCGATCTCCTCCAGCGACATGCCGAGCTGCCGCAGCAGCCGGATCTGGTAGAGGCGGTGCAGGTCGGCCTCGGTGTAGCGCCGGTGGCCGGCGGGCGTGCGCTCGCTCGGCCGCAGCAGGCCCAGCTCGTCGTAGTGGTGCAGCGTCCGCACCGTCATCCCGGCCACCTTGGCCAGCGCGCCGACGCTCCACCGCGGCTGGTCGAGGCCCCCCTCAGCGCTCATGGCACGACCCTAGAACCTCACGTGGCGTCAGGTTCAAGTCTGTTTCCCGGTCGGGACAACGACGTCCTACCATGGCGTGAATTTCTACCAGGTGGTAGAAATCTGTGCGGGAGCGCTTCCACACACGCCCGACGCCGACGTCAGGAGCCCGTGATGAGCAGAACGTCCGTGCAGCTGTACTCCGTCCGCGACGCGTTCGCGGCCGACCCCGGCGACACCCTGCGGCGACTGGCCGCGATCGGCTTCACCCACGTCGAGCCCTACGGCGTCCTGGAGAACGCCGACGTGCTGCGCACCGCGCTGCCCGAGCACGGCCTCACCGCGCCGACCGCGCACGCGCAGCTCATCGGCGCCGACCAGCACGCCGTCTTCGCTGCTGCGGCCGAGTGCGGCATCGAGGTCGTGATCGACCCGTACGTGGACGCCGAGCGGTGGCAGGACCCCGCGGGCATCGCCGCCACCGCGTCCGCGCTCAACGCCGCCGCCCGGGTCGCCGCCGGTCACGGCGTCCGCGTCGGCTACCACAACCACTGGTGGGAACTGGCGTCCCGGATCGACGGCCGCAGCGCGTTCGAGGTGCTGGCCGACGGGCTCGACCCCGAGGTGGTGCTGGAGGTCGACACCTACTGGGCGACGGTCGGCGGCGAGGACGCGCCCGCGCTGCTGCGCCGCCTCGGTGGTCGGGTGCACGCGATCCACGTCAAGGACGGCGGTCTCGCGCAGGACGCGTCGGGCCAGGTCCCTGCCGGTCAGGGGCGCGTGCCGGTGGCGGACGTGCTGGCCGCGGCGCCGCAGGCGTTGCGCGTGGTCGAGTTCGACGCCTACGACGGCGACGTGTTCGCCGGTCTCGCCGAGAGCCACGCGTTCCTCGCCGAGGTCGCGGCGTGAGCGCCCCGGTCGGCGTCGGGGTCGTCGGCACGGGCGTGATCAGCGAGGAGTACCTGCGCAACCTGACCGCGTTCCCGGACCTGCGGGTGGTGGCCGTCGCCGACCTCGACCCGGAACGGGCGGCTGCGCGGGCGGTCGCGCACGGCGTGCCGCGATCGTCCACTGTGGACGATCTGCTGGCCGACCCGGACATCTCGATCGTGGTCAACCTGACCGTGCCGGCCGCGCACGTCCCGGTCGGCCTGGCCGCGATCGAGGCCGGGAAGCACGTGTGGGTGGAGAAACCGCTCGGGCTCGACCTGCGCAGCGCGCGTGACCTGCTCGACCGGGCGGCGCGGCGGGGTCTGCGGGTCGCGTGCGCGCCCGACACCCTGCTCGGCGCCGGGTGGCAGACCGCGCGCCGGGCCGTCGACCGCGGTCTGATCGGCGAGCCGCGCACGGCGCTCGCCCTGTTCCAGACGCCGGGTCCGGAGAGCTGGCACCCCGCGCCGGAGTTCCTGTTCCAGGCGGGCGGCGGGCCGTTGCTCGACATGGGTCCGTACTACCTGACCGGGCTGGTGCACCTGCTCGGCCCGATCCGCCGGGTCACCGCCGCGGGCAGCCGGGCGCGGGACACGCGGGTGATCGGGTCCGGGCCGCGGGCGGGCGTCGAGTTCGAGGTGACCGTGCCGACCACGGTGACCGCGCTGGTCGAGTTCGAGCGCGGCGGGACGGCGCAGGCGGTGTTCAGCTTCGACTCGGCGTTGTCGCGCACGGGTTTCGTGGAGGTCGCCGGCACGCTGGGCACGGCCGTGCTGCCCGACCCGAACGGTTTCGGCGGCACGACCGCGTTGCACCTGTTCGGTGGTGTGCAAACGCTTGCGCCGCAAGGGCACTCGGCGTCGCGCGGCACGGGCGTGCTGGAGCTGGCGCGGGCGATCCGGGCAGGTGTTCCGGAACGCGCGTCCGGCGAACTCGCCCACCACGTGCTGGACGCGATGCTGGCGATGGAGGAGTCCATCGCCCTCGGGCGTCCGGTGGACGTCGGCAGCACGGTCGAGCCGCCGCCCGCGCTGCCGGTCGACTGGGACCCGAACGTCCTCAGTCCAGCGGGACGGTGAGCAGGCTGCCCAGGTAGAACCGCAGCGAGCCGACCAGGTCGACCTCGTCCGGCGTGGTCAGCCACTGGACCTGCAAGCCGTCCATCAACGCGATGAAGGCCAGCGCCGCCGCCGCCGGGTCGACGCCCGCGCGCAGCTCGCCCCGGTCCGCGAGGGCCTGGAACGAGCCGACCACGCCCTCGCGCGCCGCCCGGTAGTGGCGGACGAAGTAGTCGTGCGCCGGGTGGTCCGCGGCGATGGCCTCGGCGGCCAGGCGCGAGTAGAGGTCGACGATGCCGGGGTGGCGGACGTTGTGCTCGGCCAGGGCGAGGAAGTGGCGCAGGACGTCGACGCCGGGGGTGGCCTGCAGCTGCTCCCGCTCGGCGTCCTCCGCGTCACGGCGTTCCAGCACGGCGGCGAGCAGCGCTTCCTTGGTGGGGAAGTAGTACAGCAGCCCGGCGTGCGTGATCCCGGCGCGCTTGGCGATCTCGCGCAGCGACGACCCGTGGTAGCCGGCCTCCCCGTACACCGCGACCGCCGCCGTGATGATGTCCTCGCGGCGGATCCGGCCCTTCAGGTAACCGCCGGTCCCGGGGCCCGCCGTCGTCTCGCGCACGCGGACATCATGCCCCACGGCCCCGCCGGTGGCGCGTCTCGCCGAGGCGCGCCACCGGGCGATCGGATCAGGCTTCGGCGCAAGGCGCCGCAGGAGGGCAAGGAACCGCGGCGCTCCGGCCCACGTCGTGGTTCCGACCGCGCGGGTGGGAAGACGTCGTCGCAGCAACGGGACCTCCTGCGGGGAGCGACGAGCTCCGGCGCGGCGGTGCCGGGTTCACGTCAGCGGCTGCGGGGTCCACGTCCTGAGCCGTCCGGCCGCCAGCTCGGCGAACCTGCCGGTGCGCGGGTTGTGCGCGATCGGCGTGAAGCCCTCGACCACGCCCGTCCGCGCGCCGTCCGCGGGGTCCCAGACCTCGAGCCCCGCCGGCGTGCCGACGTAGAGCAGGCCGTCGTGCCCCCACATCCGCCCGACCGGACCGGCGAACGCCGTCACCCGCCGCGCGTCCACGACGTCGTGCACCTCGACCCCCGCCACCGCCGGCCGGTCCCACCGGTCGATCGGCTGCAGCACCGCGGTGCGCTCGTCCAGCCACGCCATCGGCACGTCCCACGTCGCCCGTGCGGCCAGCTGCCTGCCGTGCTCGGTCGCGTGCACGTCACCGCCCAGCCACGCCGCCACGTCGTGCACGACCGCCACCCCGTCCGGGCTCCACACCCAGCCGTCGTCCAGCAGCCACCGCCCCGAAGGGTCGAGGAGCAGCGCGCCGTGGAAGTAGTCCAGGTAGTGCTCGGGCTTCGGGTCGTCGCCCGACCACGTCGTCACCCGGTCGGTGAGCAGCCGGCCGGAGGCGAGGTCGAACGCGTCGAGCCGGTTCCAGTCGGTCGCGGCGACGACGACCGCGTCCCGGTCCGTGCCGACGAACGCCACGGGGAAGGACGTGTGGCGGTAGCGGTAGTCGCCGCGGTCCAGGGTCAGCACCGGCGTGCCGGTGACGAGGTCGAGCACCACGCCGTGCCGGCCGAAGTCGGTCACCACCGCCGCGTGCCGCCCGTCCGGCGAGGTGTGCACCGCCGGGCGCGGCTGGTCGGCCGGCCAGGAATCCGGCGGCTCGACCGGCAGCGACACCGGCGCGACGAACGTCGTCCCGGTCCCGTCGACCCGCACCAACCCGGCCTCGGCGAGCACCAGCCAACCACCGGGCAACGCGGCCACGCACCACGCGTTCAGCGGCTCGACCGGGCAGTCCGCCGTCGTCCACGTGCCACCGGGATCGGCGTCGCGGCGGCGGACCTCCGGCTGCCCGATCCAGTCGACGAGGTCGCTGTGGTCCTCCACCCGCTCCACGCACCCGACGCACAGCACGATCAACGACGGGTCGTCCCGCTCCGCGCACGCCTCGCACAGCCGGTCGTACGCCATGCCGACCCCGGTGAACCGCCCGTAGTGGTCAGGGGGTCGTTCGGCGACGAGGTGCGCGCAGCCGCGGGCCCCGGAGTCATGCGCGGCATGCCCGCACGGCAGCACGTCCACCGGCCCATTGTGGACCACCTGTCGGACCAGGGCGGCGGCGTTGGCGGACCGTGCACCTGGACGCCTGGGTCATCGGCCATTCGGGCATGACTTTCGTCTGGAATCAGCAAAAGTCTTGCCAACTTCGGCTGGGCCTGAACAGAATTGCGCTCGATCCGGTTGTGAGCTGGACCACAGAGCCATCGTCCGCGAAGCCCAGCGTTGTGCGACCGACGTGTGTTCCGCCACGTCCGCGTCGAGGAACTGCCCGATGACCGAAGCCGCGCCTCCACCGAAGCCCGGTGACCGCTCCCAGCTGATCGAGGAGTCACCCATGCCGTCCCGCCGCACGTTCCTCAGCACCGCCCTCGCCACCGGCGCGGTGGTCGCCCTGCCCTCCGGCGCGTCCGCCGCCGACCACCCGTGCCGTCGGGTGCCGAAGGAGTCGATCAGCATCCAGCTCTACACCTTGCGCGGCATCATGGGCGACGACCCGGAGCCGGTGCTGTCGGCGTTGGCCGACATCGGTTACCGCAAGGTCGAGCTGGCCGGCACGTACGGCCGCAGCGCCGCGGAGTTCGCCGCCGTGCTGCGGCGGTGCGGGCTGCGGGCGACGTCCAGCCACGCCGGCATCGACGGCGACCTCGACCAGCTGATCGCCGACGCGCGCACGCTCGGGCACAAGTACGTGGTGGTGCCGTGGGTGGACTCCCCGACGTTGGCGGAGTGGCGGGCGTTCGCCACGCGGTTGGAGGCGGCGGGGGACAAGGTGCGGCGCGCCGGGTTGAGCCTCGGCTACCACAACCACGCGCACGAGTTCGCGGAGGTGGAGGGCGTGCGGCCGTTCGACGTGATCACGGCGGGCACGACGCGGCGCAACGTGCACCTGGAACTGGACCTGTACTGGGCGGTGGCCGGCGGGGTCGACCCGGTCGCGGTGCACCGGGCGAACTTCCCGCGCGTGCGGCAGTTCCACGTGAAGGACCGGGCGGCCGACGGGTCCTTCGCCGACCTCGGCACGGGCACGATCGACTTCGCGGCCATCTTCCGGGCCGCGAACGTGACCGAGTACATCGTGGAGAACGACCAGCCGCGCGACGCCCTCGTCACCGCGCGGGTCGGTTACGACTACTTGGTGAACCTTCGGTTCTGAGGGCGGCCCGCTTGCAGGTGACGACGGGCAACCGCCAAGATGCGCGCGTGACGCCGCACGATGCCCAGCCGGAATCGGCGCGTGACGTGGCCGAGTTCGTGGCGATGTTGCGGGAGCTCAAGGAGAAGTCGGGGTTGACCCTGCGCGGCCTGGAGGAGAGCGCGGCGGCGCAGGGGGAGGTGCTGGCCCGCAGCACGGCCGCGGACATGCTGCGCCGGGACAGCCTGCCCCGCGCGGAACTGCTGACCGCGTACGTGAAGGCGTGCGGGGTCGAGCAGGCGGAGCCGTGGTTGCGCGCCCGTGAGCGGCTGGCCACGGGCGTGGCGGCCGCGGTGCCCGAAACGCCGGCTCGTCCCGCGTGGCGCCGCCGGTGGACGGTGCCGGCCGCCGTCGTGGTGCTGGCGCTCGTGGCCGCAGCGGTGGTGTTCCGGGGTGACGTGCCGACCCCGCCGGACGCGGTGGCGATCGACCCGACCACCGGGCCGAAGCCCGACCTGCTGCCGCTGGTGTCCGCCGGCAGCTGGGCGAGCATCCACGCGGCGGACGCGCCCGACCTGTGCCTGACCGAGGGCCGTGACAGCACCAAGCGCTACGAGCCCGCGGTCGCGGCGCTGCGGCCGTGCGGCGATCCCGGGCCGCGGGTGTTCCTCCAACCGGTGGGCGCCGAGTTCACCACCATCAAGTGGGAGCACCCGGTGGACAAGGCGATCGGGTGCCTGACCGTGCGGCGCGACGAACCGGCGCTGCACCTGCTCGAACCGTGGAACCACTGCGCCGACGACAACGCCGACCAGCTGTTCCGCGTGGAGCAGGCCGGTCCCGGTCGGTACCGCTTCCGCTCGGCGGGTGGTACGGCGTGCGTCGGTCTGCGCGGTGGCACGGTCCGGGAAGGCGCGGAGGCGATCCGCGAACCGTGCGCCGACGAACCGGATCAGGAGTTCACCGTCGACTTCACCCCCGCAGAGCGCTGATCCGGCGGGTGGGGTGGCGGCGTTCCGCGTGTCGGATCGCCCTCCGTCGGCTCGATGGTGCGGTCGACGCGGATCAGCAGCGGGGTGATCTTCCTCAAAGCCGCTCGGTGAAATGGGCCCGGCCGGCCGGGATGGCACGCGCGCGCAATTCCCGACCTCGTGTTTGCGTTCGGGTGACAAGAATTCGCAGGGTGCTTGACCTGCGGGAACCCGTCACGCAATGGTTCGGCGGTATTCGCCCGAGCTCGACGAGGAGCAGCCAATGCGATTGCACCGGGGGTGGGCCGTCGCGCTCACCGCGGTCCTGACGGCGGCCGGCACGACCGACGCCGTCGCCCAGATCTCGTACACCGGACCGAGCTCCGCGCCGGCCAACGGCGACGTGCTGCGGTCCGAACCCGCCGACTTCTTCCTCGACCCGGTCAAGCTGCTTCGCGCGCCCGCCACCGTGCACCGGATCCTGTACCGCAGCACGGACACGCACGACCGCCCGATCGACGTCAGCGGCACCGTGCTCACGCCGCACGTGCCGTGGTCCGGCCCCGGTCCGCGCCCGGTCGTGGGGTACGCGCCGGGCACGCAGGGCGTCGGCGACGACTGCGCGCCGTCCCGGCAGCTGGCGATGGGCAGCGAGTACGAGGGCCCGTTCCTGGCGGGTCTGCTCACCCGCGGCTACGGCGTCGTCGTGACCGACTACGAAGGTCTGGGCACGCCCGGGATGCACACCTACGTCAACCGCGCCGCCGAGGGGCACGCCGTGCTGGACGCGATCCGCGCCGCCCAACGGCTGCCGGAGGCGAACCTGCCGGACGACGGGCCGGTGGCCGTCGCCGGGTACTCGCAGGGCGGCGGCGCGGCGGCGGCGGCCGTCGAGCTGTACGCCGGGTACGCGCCGGAGCTGGAGTTGAAGGGCGCGTACGCGGGCGCGCCGCCCGCCGACCTCGGCGCGGTGGCGCGGAACCTGGACGGCCACTACGCCGCCGGGTTCCTGGGCTACTCGCTGCTGAGCCTCGACGCGGCGTACCCCGAGCTGGACGTCCCCGGCGTGCTGAACGACGCCGGCCGGACGCTGCTGGCGCAGGTGGCGCGCCAGTGCACCGCCGAGGCGCTCCTCGCGCACGCGTTCCGCAAGTCGGTCGACCTCACCGCGGACGGTCGGCCGCTGGCCGCGTACCTGGACGAGGAGCCGTACCGGTCGCGGGTGGAGCAGCAGCGGATCGGCGTGCGCAAGCCGGGTGCGCCGGTGCTCGTGATCCACAGCGCGTTGGACGACATCGTGCCCTACGCGCAGGGCGCGGAGATGGTGCGCCGGTGGTGCGCCCTGGGTGCGAACGTCAGGTTCAGCACGTCGCTCGTGCCGACGCACGCGGCCGGCATGGTCGCGGCCTACCCGGAGGCCTTCGCCTGGCTGGAGGCCCGCTTCGCCGGCGTGCCCGCGCGCGGCACCTGCTGAGCGTCGCGCGCCCGGCGGAGCAACCGGCGGGCGCGCAACGCGATCTCCAGCGTCAAGCGCTCGTCGGGGTCGGCCAGCCGGTCGCCCAGCAGCTCCTCCAACTGGTGCATCCGGTACCGGACGGTCTGCGGGTGCACGTCGAGCCGGTTGGCGATCTCGCCGATGCCGCCGCGCGTCTCCAACCACGCCAGCAACGTCGTCTCCAGCCGTTCCCGCTGCTTCACCGTCAGACCGTGGAACGCCGCCAGCGCCCGCCGGCTGAGCTGGCCCACCAGGAACTCGTCCGACAGCAACGCCAACGTCGCCAGGTGGTCGTCGCACCACGTCACCGGCGCGGCGGGCAGCAGACCGCGCCGCACGAACCCCAGCGCCCGCCGCGCGCACGCCAACGACTGCCGCGCCTCGGCCAACGGCACCGTCGGACCCACCGCGGCGCGCCGCCCGCGCAGCTCCGGCTGCGACCGCCCCTCGGGGTTGGCCACCACCAGGCACGGCGTGGAGCTCTCCAGGTCCACCAGCACGTCACGGCCCAGCGTCACCGACGGGAGCTGGTGCTGGTCCTCCCGGTACTCCAGCGCCACCACCGCGACCCGTTCCGGCAACGGCCAGTCGGTCGTGCCCGCCAGGTCCGCGAGCGACCTCGGCGACGGCGGCTGCTCGGCCAGCACCAGCTTGAGCAGCTGGCGCCGCCTGCGCTCCAACGCGCCGCTGGCGTTGGCCTGCGCCTCCGAGTAGCCCTCGATGGCCACCCGGCACAGCTCGTCCACCCACGCGAAGATCGCGTCGGCCACCACGAACAGGGTGTCGGTGGACACGCCCACCGCGCGGCCGTGCTCGCTCAGGTGCCGCCACACGACCCGCGCGCCGACCCGCACCGCGGTCTGCAGCGAGTCCATCGTGCGGCCTTCGAGGTACTCCATCCGCCCGCTGTAGCGCAGCACGGCCTGCCAGTCGGTCTGCGCCGCGTCCGGGTTGGCGATGTTGTCGAAGCACTTCACGATCGCCATCTCGACCGCGCCGACCAGCACCTCGCGGAACTTGCCCTCCAGCGGCTGCGCGTACGCGGGCACGGTCCGGCGGATCTCCCGCACCACGTCCCGCACCAGGACGCCCGACAGCGGCGCCATCTTCTCCGCCAGCTCGCCCGGGATGGTCGACCACAGCTGCCGCGCCGCGCTGTAGGTCCGCGGTCGCGCCACCCCGCCGTTCAGTGAGATCGTCATGCCGCCTCCGCCTTGCGCGAAGCACCGCCCTGGGACTTCGCCCGGCTGACCATAAAATCATCCGCGACGGCGTGTCAAACATTCTTTCGGGAACCGAGCTGCGTTCACTCTTTCGAGTGATGACACTTGTTGTACGAGCATTACAAATTCGGTTTCGGAAACGCGCACCCGGATGACAAGTCGGTCGGTCGGCCTGGACTGGCCGCGCCGGATTAATGCACTGTGCATTGTCCCTGTCGTATTTCCCGGGAGGTGTCGTCTTGCGAAAGATGTTCTCATTGTCGGCGGTTGCGGTCGTGGTGGCCGCCGCCGTCACGGGCCTCGCGCCCTCGGCGGCGGCCGACGACTCGTTCTACGTGCCGCCCAGCCCGCTGCCCGCGGGCGCGCCGGGCGACGTCATCCGGTTCCGCGCCTCGCGGGCAGGTGCGCTCGGCTCGACGGTGAACGCGTGGCAGGTCATGTACCGGTCGACCGACGCGCTGGGGCAGCCGAACGCGGTGACCGGCACGGTGCTCGTCCCCCGGTCCGCCGACCCGGCCGCGGCGCCGGTGGTGGCGTTCGCCGTGGGCACGCACGGCCCGGCGTTCAGGTGCGCGCCGTCGGAGATGGTGCGCATCGGCGCGCTCTACGAGCAGCCCGCGGTCGACGGCCTGCTGCGTGCGGGCTACGCGGTCGCCATCACCGACTACGAGGGCTACCGACCCGACCCGAAGACCACCTACGTGACCGGCCGGTCCGAGGGCCACGCGGTGATCGACGTGGTCCGGGCCGCGCAACGGCTGCCGGACGCCCGGCTGTCCCGCGACGCGAAGGTCGTGTTCCGGGGCTACTCGCAGGGCGGCGGCGCGGCGATGTGGGCGGGTCAGCTGCAGCCCGAGTACGCGCCGGAGCTGAACCTGGTCGGCGTGGTCGGCGGCGGCGTGCCCGCGGACCTCGTCCAGGTCGCCCTGCCGTTGGACGGTCGGAAGGGCTTCGGCCTGCTCGCGTACTCGTTGATCGGGCTGGACCACGCGTACCCGGAGCTGGACCTGGAGGACTACCTCAACGACGCGGGCCGCGCGGAGTTCGCCCGCATGGAACGGGAAGCGTGCACGTTGGAGCTGCTGGTCGACTACCAGGGCCGCAGGCTGTCCGACTACACGACGTCGAGCCCGGTGCTCACGCCGCCGTGGCTGGCGCGGGTGGCGGAGAACAAGCTCGGCGGCACGGCGATCCGCGTGCCGGTGCACGCCTACCACGCCACCGGGGACGACCTGGTGGACTTCACGCAGGCCAAGGCGTTGCGCGACGCCTACTGCGGGCTCGGCGTGCAGGTCGACTGGCAGACCTACGCCACGGACCACATCACCGCCGTGCACACGGGCAGCGCGGCGGCCCAGGCGTTCACCGCGGACCGGATCGCGGGCCGTCCGGCGACGTCCGACTGCTGATCCTCCCGCGAAGGCGCGGAGACCGCCGCGGTCGGGCGCGGCGGTCTCCAGTGCTGTCGGGGTCCGGCTGGTTACGCGGTCTTCGCGGTGAGCGTCAGGTCGATGGTGTTGTCCGGGCCCGCGGCGAAACCGCTGACGAGGTCGTTGAGCGGACCGCAGCCCGTCAGCGCCGGGATCGTGTACGTGCCCGCCAGCTTGCCGCCCTTGAGCGGGTCGAAGCCCGCTGCCGAGGTCAGGCCGATGTCCGCGGGCGTGGTGGTGCGGCAGTTCGGGTCGTTGCTGATCGGGATGCCGAACGCGGTGACCGACGGCAGCTTGATGGTGACCTTCGAACTCGACTTCACCGCGCCGGCGGTGAGCGTGCCGGTCGTCTTGCCCTCCGGCGCGAACTCGATCTTCGACTCCACCGGCACGAACCCGAACAGGCTGAACCTGCCCGAGGTCGGCGGCAGCACCAGGTCACCGGTGAAGGCGCCGGTGGCCAGGTCCAGGTCGGCGTTGAGGCTGCCCGGGCCGAGCACGACCGCGCCGCCCAACTTCTTGATCGTCGACGTGCCGTCCAGCGAGTAGGCGTACTTGATTCCGCCGGGAGGCCGGGTCGTCGTGGTCGTGGGCACCGTGGTGGTCGTAGTGGTGGTGGTGGTCGTGGTCGTGGTGGTCGTCGTGGTCGGGCCGCCGCCACCCGCCACGTCGAACCGGATCAGCGTCGGGTCCTGGCCGGGGTCCAGCACGCAGTCGGACGTGAACGTGCCGAGCCCGGTGTCCGTGCCGTCGGCCTTCTTCGGCGTCAACGTCGTGCTGTAGTTGCCGACCGTCACCGTCGTCGTGCCCGCCTTGGGGATCACCGCCGTCGGCACCGGACCGCTCGCGACCACGTCGAACGCGCCTTCCGCGGGCACCGGGGTCTTCGGCACGGTCAGGCCGGGGATCTTGATGTCGAGCTTGCTGCCGGCGTTGTCCAGCGTCACGCCCGCCTCGGCGGAGCCCTCCACCGTCGCCGCGCCGACCAGCGTCAGGCCCTGCGTCGCGGTCGGCGGCACGGTGACCGTCGCGGAGAAGTCCGTGGTCTTCAACTCGCCGCCGACCGACGTCGGCGCGTCGATGGTGGCCCGGATCCGGGTGGACAGCACCTGGTTGCCGATCAGCGGGAACGGGCAGGTGAACGTCAGCGTCTTGTCGACCTGGACGGGCGCCGCCGCGCCGGTGCCGACGCCGGCGAGCAGACCGGCCACGACGAGCCCGGACGTCACGCCCGCGCCCAGTGTTGTCTTCAACCTCACGGGTGATCCTTCCTCGAAATCTGCCGGAAATGTGCCGACTCGACGGAAGTTAATGAGGGGCGCGGACCAACGGCAAGAGTTGCCCGGAAAACCTTCGAAATCCGCTAAATAATGCGCCGGACATTGTGGCGGTGTCGATCGCGGCACTCACGTGGTGACAAGAACGCGGTGCCGCGCACTCGTGATCACGCGAATAACGCCGGTGCGCCTAGTCGTCTTCCCTGGCCTCGCCGCGGCGGCGCATGAAGGTGAACCCGGGGATGCCGAGGATCGCCTGCCGGACGTCGTTGGTGACCTCCAGCAGCTGGTGGATGTCCGGGCCGACGCGGTCCAGCGTGGCCAGGATCGGCAGCACGTCCTCGATCAGGTGCTTGGTCAGCACGGGCAGCTGGTCCACCAGCCGCACGGCGGCGTCCACCTCGTGGGGCGACAGGTCGTCCACGAACCGCTGCGCCAGCGGCTGCGCCTTCTGCGCGATGGGCGCGTAGCTGTCCAGCAGCTCGCGTGAGGTCCGGGCGGTGCGGCCGACGTCGGTCGTCACGTCCTCGGCCGTCGCGGTGACCGCTTTCGCCCGGCCGACCAGCGCCTCGGTCTCGGCCAGCACCCGTTCGGTGCGGGTGACCATCTCGTCGGCGCGGCGCACGACGGCCTCCGCCGCGCCGAGCAGGTCGAGCACGCGGCCCGGCACCGACACGGCGGTCTCGACGGTCGTCCGGGCCAGGCCGAACAGGGCGCGCGGGGTGAGCTCCATGCCGTCCACTCTGCCGCACTCGGACGTGCCCGGCCTCAGGGAGAACCCTGACCGGGCCGTCCTTGTCCGAGTCGTCCAGACCAATTACAGTGATCTGCGCCACCGCCTCGACCCTCCCCGCGGCCCGGGGAGTCGAAGGAGGCGCGCATGTCCAGAACGCTCCGAGCCCTGGTCGCAGCGGTGTTCGCCGGTGGTCTGCTGATGGTTCCGCCGGTCGCGCAGGCCCAGGTCGAACCCGGACCGTGGACCTCGTACTCGCCCACGTTCACCGTGCAGGAGCGGGGGTGCGGCGACGTCGCGGACCTGACATTCCGGCTCACGTGCGCCACCGCGAGCGGCGACCAGCGCGCCGAGCGGCGGTACGCCACCTACTCCGGGGGCACGCGCCAGTTCGAGGGGTCGTTCCGAGTCACCAGCCTCGGCGGCACCCGCGTCAGCCTGAAGCAGACGTTCAACGAGTCCGCGGCCGGCCCGTTCTTCATGCTGGCGGTGGAACGGGGCGGTCGGCTGTACGCGGTGCACGGCGGGGCGACGGTCGCCACGGGCGCGACCGTCGGCACGACCGTGCGGGTGAACACGGTGCACGTGGTGGGCGGTCAGCACCGGACGTACATCAACGGATCGCTGAAGCACACGTACGACGGCCCCGGTGGCAGCTTCTACGACAAGTTCGGCGCCTACCGCACCAACAGCGGCCAAGGCCCGGCGACGGTCGTGTGGAGCGGCATCCGGTTCTGGCGGAAGTGAGGCGTCTGGTCGCGGTGTCGGTGCTGCTCCTGGTCGCGTGTGGCCGGGAGCAGCACCCGACGCCCACCGCCACGTTGACCGCCACGTTGACTTCGCCGACGGACGTCTCGCTGGCGTGGGAGGCCGAACCCGGCGCGGCGGGGCAGGTCGTCGAGTACGCCAACGCGCCCGACGACGCCTACACGGTGCTGGAGTTCGTGCCGCCCACCCGGATGACGTACGAGCACCGGGACCTGATCCCCCAGATGCCGTTCTACTACCGGGTCCGGTCGTTCCACGGCCCGGTGTCGGCGTCCGTGGACGTGACGTTGCCGCCCGGCGACGAGGTGCCGCCGTCCGACAGTCACGACTGGGCCGCACCCCTCAGCGGTCCGAGCGGCGCGCGCCCGGTGCGTTCGGCCGACGCCGGCGCGGTCGACTTCCGGGCCGAGGTCAAGCACGCCAACGGGATCCTGTTCACGTGGACCGATCGCGCGGAGGGGGAGGAGGGGTACTTGCTGGAGGTCAGACCGGCCGGGGCGGCGGACTTCTCGGTGGCCGCGCGGCTCGACCCGGACGTGCGGTCGTTCGGGTTGATCACTCTGCCGACGGAGAAGACCGCCACTTACCGCGTACGTGCCTACTGCTACGGCGCGGCGTCCGACATCGCGCACCAGAAGACCGGAGGCGAGGTCTAGGCCAACGCGAGGTCGACGCCCGTCTCCACGTGGATGCGGGTCGAGTCGACCAGCGGCACGGTGCTGTCGGACTGGTCGACCAGCAACGTGATCTCGGTGCAGCCCAGGATCACCGCCTCCGCGCCGCGCTCGACCAGGCGTGCCATCACGTCCCGGTACGCGGCGCGCGACGCGGGCTCGACCCGGTTCTTGGTCAGCTCCTGGTAGATCACGTCGTGCACGAGCGTGCGGTCCGGTTCGTCCGGGACGACCAGCTCGATGCCGTGCGCGCGCATCCGGTCGCGGTAGAAGTCCTGCTCCATGGTGAACCGGGTGCCGAGCAGGCCCACCTCGCGGCAGGCGGACAGCCTCTGCGCCGTGGCGTCCACGATGTGCACGAACGGCACCTTGACGGCGTCCGTGATCGCGTCGGCGACCTTGTGCATGGTGTTGGTGCACAAGAGGACCAACTCGGCGCCCGCGCCTTCGAGCTTGCGGGCGGCCTCGGCCAGCAACTCGCCCGACCGCTCCCACTGCCCCGTCCGCTGCAACCGCTCGACCTCGGCGAAGTCGACGGTCAGCAGCAGGCTGGGCGCGCAGTGGTGGCCGCCGAGCCGGCGCCGCGTCTCCTCGTTGAGCAGCCGGTAGTACTCGGCGGACGATTCCCAGCTCATCCCGCCGATCAACCCGATGGTTCGCATGGCGACGATTGTGTCGGCACGCCGTTCACCGGACGGCATGAATAACGTTGTCGCTGGTCACGGGGTTGCGGCCTGCGGTACGTTGCCTCGATGGCGCACCTGAGCTACTCCTCGGGCACCTCCGACGTGCCGCTGCTGGGCGACACCATCGGCGTGAACTTCGACCGCACGGTGGCCGCGCACGCCGATCGGGACGCCCTGGTCGACCTCTCCACCGGCCGCCGGTGGACCTACCGCGAGCTGGCCGCCGAGGTCGACTCCGTCGCGGCCGGGCTGATGGCGGCGGGGGTCGGCGTCGGCGACCGCGTCGGCATCTGGTCGCCCAACCGGGCCGAGTGGGTGGTGGTCCAGTACGCGACCGCGCGCATCGGCGCGATCCTGGTCAACATCAACCCGTCGTACCGGGTGCACGAGCTGGAGTACGTGCTCAACCAGGCCGGCGTGCACACGCTCCTCGCCGCCGCGTCGTTCAAGACCTCCGACTACGCCGGGATGATCGCCGAAGTCCGGCCCCGCTGCGCCGCCCTGCGCCGGGTCGTGCTCTTCGACAGTCCGGAGTGGACGGAACTGCACGCGGACGCGTTGCCGCGGTGGCCGGAGCTGTCGGCGGACGACCCGATCAACATCCAGTACACCTCGGGGACCACGGGGTTCCCGAAGGGCGCGACCCTGTCGCACCACAACATCCTCAACAACGGTTTCTTCGTCGGCGAGCTGCTCGGGTACACCGAGGACGACCGGATCTGCGTGCCGGTCCCGTTCTACCACTGCTTCGGCATGGTCATGGGCAACCTCGCGGCCACCTCGCACGGCGCGTGCGTGGTGATACCCGCCCCCGCGTTCGAGCCCGCCGCCACGTTGCGGGCCGTGGCGGAGGAGCGGTGCACGTCCCTGTACGGCGTGCCGACGATGTTCATCGCCGAACTCGCCGACCCCGGCTTCGACTCCTACGACCTGTCGTCGCTGCGCACCGGGATCATGGCTGGCTCGCCGTGCCCGGTCGAGGTGATGAAGCAGGTCGTGGACCGGATGGGGATGCGCGAGGTGTCCATCTGCTACGGCATGACCGAGACCTCGCCGGTGTCCACGCAGACCCGCCGTGACGACTCGCTGGACCGCCGGGTGTCCACCGTCGGCCGGGTCGGGCCGCACCTGGAGGTCAAGGTCGTCGACCCGGACACCGGCCGCACCGTGCCGCGCGGCACGCCCGGCGAGCTGTGCACGCGCGGGTACTCGGTGATGCTCGGCTACTGGGAGCAGCCGGA
This sequence comes from Actinosynnema sp. NPDC023794, assembly GCF_040639675.1. Lineage (NCBI taxonomy): Bacteria > Bacillati > Actinomycetota > Actinomycetes > Pseudonocardiales > Pseudonocardiaceae > Actinosynnema > Actinosynnema sp. NPDC023794. Next base: position 55,165 of record NZ_JBFAFR010000025.1, read on the forward strand.
CAAGACGGTCGAGTCGATCGACGCCGCCCGGTGGATGCACACCGGCGACCTCGCGGTGATGGACGACGACGGGTACGTGAACATCACCGGCCGGATCAAGGACATGGTGATCCGCGGCGGCGAGAACCTGTACCCGCGCGAGATCGAGGAGTTCCTCTACACCCACCCCGACGTGCTCGACGCCCAGGTCGTCGGCGTGCCCGACGTGAAGTACGGCGAGGAGCTGATGGCGTGGGTGCGCCTGCGCCCCGGAGCGGAACCGCTGACCGCCGAGTCGCTGCGGTCGTTCTGCGCCGGCAAGCTCGCGCACCAGAAGATCCCCCGGTACGTGCACGTGGTGGACGAGTTCCCGATGACCGTCACCGGCAAGGTCCGCAAGGTCGAGATGCGCAACCAGGCCGTGCAGATCCTCGGCCTCGCCGACGCCGACGCGGTGCGGCACGCGTAGTGCCGGCTTACGACGTTCGCACCTCCTCTGCGAATTGGGTCCGGTACAGGTCTTCGTATCGCCCGCCCGCGGCGAGCAGCTCGGTGTGGGTGCCGCGTTCCACCACCCGACCGCCCTCCACTACGAGGATCAGGTCGGCCGCCCGGATCGTCGACAGCCGGTGCGCGATCACCACCGCGGTGCGCCCATGCAACGCCTCGCCCAACGCGGCCTGCACCGCGGCCTCCGAGGTGGAGTCCAGGTGCGCGGTGGCCTCGTCCAGGATCACCACGCGCGGCTTCGCCAGCAGCAGCCGGGCGATCGTCAGCCGCTGCCGCTCACCGCCGGACAACCGGTAGCCGCGTTCGCCGACCACGGTGTCCAGCCCGTCCGGCAGCGACGCCACCAGCTCGGCCAGCCGCGCCCGGCCCAGCACCTGCCACAGGTCGGCCTCGGTGGCCTGCGGCCGGGCCAGCAGCAGGTTCGACCGGATCGACTCGTGGAACAGGTGACCGTCCTGCGTCACCATGCCCAGCGCGTCGCGGACCGAGTCGGCCGTCAGGTCGCGCACGTCCACACCGGAGAGGCGCACCGTGCCCGAGTCCACGTCGTAGAGCCGGGGCAGCAGCGAGGCGATCGTCGACTTCCCCGCGCCCGACGAGCCGACCAACGCCACCACCTGGCCGGGCTCGGCCCGGAACGACACGTCGTGCAGCACCTCCTCTCCGCCGCGGTTGTCGAGCACCGCGACCTCTTCCAACGACGCCAGGGACACCTTGTCCGCCGACGGGTAGGCGAACCGGACGTTCTCGAACTCCACCGACACCGGACCGTCCGGCACCGGCCGCGCGTCGGGCTTCTCGGTGATCAACGGCTTCAGGTCGAGCACCTCGAAGACCCGCTCGAAGCTCACCAACGCGCTCATCACCTCGACGCGCGCGCTGGCCAGCGCCGTGAGCGGCGCGTACAACCTGGTCAACAGCAACGCCAGCGCCACCACCGACCCCGGGTCCAACTCGCCGCGCAGCGCGTAGAACCCGCCCAACCCGTACACCACGGCCAGCGCCAGTGCCGAGACCAGCGTCAGCGCGGTCAGGAACACGGTCTGCACCATGGCCGTGCGCACCCCGATGTCCCGCACCCGCCGCGCCCGCGTCGCGAACTCCTCCGACTCGTGCGCCGGCCTGCCGAACAGCTTCACCAGCGTCGCGCCCGGCGCCGAGAACCGCTCGGTCATCCGGGTGCCCATCGTGGCGTTGTGGTTGGCCGCCTCACGTTCCAGCCGCGCCAGCCGCGTCCCCATCCGCCGCGCCGGCACCACGAACACCGGCAGCAACACCAGCGCCAGCAGCGTGATCTGCCACGACAGGCTGATCATCACCGCCAGCGTCAGCGCCAGCGTGACCAGGTTGCCCGCCACGCTGGACAGGGTGTCGCTGAACGCGCGCTGCGCACCGATCACGTCGTTGTTGAGCCGGCTCACCAGCGCCCCGGTGCGGGTGCGGGTGAAGAACGCGATGGGCATCCGTTGCACGTGGTCGAAGACCGTGGTCCTCAGGTCGAGGATCAGGTCTTCGCCGATGCGCGCCGACAGCCACCGCGTCAACAGGCCCAACCCCGCCTCGACGATCGCGATGCCCGCGATCACGGCCGCGAGCACGAGCACCACCTCGTACGCCGAGCCGTTGACGATCGCGTCCACGATGCGGCCAGCGAGGACCGGCGTCACCACCGCCAGCACCGCCACGACCACGCTCAGGGCGAGGTACTGGGCCAGCCTCACCCGGTGCGGACGGGCGAACGCCCAGATCCGGCGGAACGTGGCGACGGAGAACGGCCGCTTGTCGTCCTGCGCGTTCGTCACGTGGTACAGCGACATCCAGGCGGTGGTCTCCATGTCCATGCCGGAAACGTAGGACCTGGAGTCAGGTGGAGGTCAAGCTCCGGGGCCGGTAGTCCGGCAACGACACCGTGTTCGCCAGCTTCTGCAGATCGCCGAACAGTCTCGCGCCGCCGGGGAGGTGCGGGACGACCCGCATCGTGAAGTCGCGCATGCGGATGAACATCCGCGACTTCGGCATCAGGCTGTCGACCCCGCCCAGCGCGAACTTCTGGCACCGCGTCACGTACTCGCGCATCACCTCCTCGTACCGTCTGAACGCCGTGACGTGGTCCGGCGCGGTGGCCAGCTCGCCCGCGAGGACGTACGCGCCGACCATGGCCATGCTCGTGCCGTTGCCCGCCATCGGCGACGCGCAGAACGCCGCGTCGCCCAGCAGTGCGACCCGACCGTCCGACCAGGTGTCCATCCGGATCTGGCAGAGCCGGTCGAAGTAGAAGTCGGGCGCCTCGCGCATGTCCGCGAGCAGCCGGGGCACCTCCCAGCCGTCGCCCGCGAACGTGGTGGCGATCAGCTCGCGCTGCCAGGCCGTGTCGCGCCGGTCGTGCGCCACCGGGGGCGAGGCGAACACGAACATCCCCTTGGCCCCGCCGTCCGGCGTGGGGTAGATGCCCGCGGTGCGGCCGGGCACGGTGTGCATCAGCTGCCGGCCGTCCAGGTCTTCCCGCTGGGTCGTGCCGAAGATGGAGATGTAGGCGCCGAGGTCGTGCGCGAACCGCGACTCGGGGCCGAACGCCAGCGACCGCACCTTGGAGTGCAGCCCGTCCGCGCCGACGACCAGGTCGAACGTCCGCGGCTCGCCGCGCTCGAAGGTGACCGCCACCCCGGCTCCGGTCTGGGTGAGCGAGGTGATGCCGTCGCCGAAGACGTACTCGACGCCGGTCGCGGTCGCCTCGTGGAGGATGCGGACCAGGTCGCCCCGCAGGATCTCCAGCTCGGCGATCACGCCGCCCGAGTCGCCCATCGCGTCGGACGCCATGGTGGCGGTGCGCTTGCCCTCGGCGTTCACGAACGCCATTCCTCGCGCGCCCGTGTGCGCCGCGCGCACTTGGTCGAGCACGCCCATCCGCTCGGCGACCTCGCGGGCCGTTCCGCGCAGGTCGACGGCCTGGCCGCCCGGTCGCGGCGCGGGTGCCCGCTCGACGACGGTCGGGGTGAAGCCGTGGTGGCGCAGCCAGTAGGCGAGCGCGGGGCCGGCGATGCTCGCGCCGGAGATCAATACGGTGTTCATGCGTACACCGTACATCAGTGTTATGCGTGGTCAATCACTCGATCGTGCACTAGTGCTGTAGGATCCGGTGCACTACCTTCGAGGAGGCGGGCGATGACTGACGCGATCTACCAGCGGATAGCGCGCGAGATCCGCGATTCGATCGAGTCGGGCGAGTTGCGACCGGGTGATCGGGTGCCGTCGACGCGCGAGATCACCGTGCGGTGGAACGTCGCGATGGCCACGGCGACCAAGGTGCTGGTCACCTTGCGCTCCGAGGGCTTCGTGCGTCCCGTGGCCGGGGTGGGCACGGTCGTGTCGCCGGAAGGTGGGGAACCTGTGCGACCGCGCGCGCAGGAGACCGATCTGACCGGCGAGCGGCTGGTCCTCGCGGCGGTCCGCCTGGCGGACGCGGAAGGGCTCGACGGGTTGTCGATGCGGCGGGTGGCGTCACGGCTGGGCGTGGCGACCATGTCGTTGTATCGGCACGTCGAGAACAAGGACGAACTGGTCCTTCGGATGATCGACCACGTGTTGCGGAAGGAGGAGTTGCCCGAGCCCGGTCCGGAGACCTGGCGGGAGCGGCTGGAGGTGAGTGCGAGGTTGCAGTGGAAGTTGTTCCAGGAACATGCGTGGCTGGCGCCGGCCATGTCCATGACCAGGCCGCAACTGTTGCCCAGCGCGCTCACGCACACCGAGTGGGTCCTGCGAGCGCTCGACGGGAAGGGGCTCAGCCTGGAGGAGATGATGCACGCCGCCGTGACGGTGTTCGGCTTCGTCCGGGGTGTCGCGGTGAACATCGAGCCGGAAGTCGAGCAGCGGCGCGACACCGGGATGACCGGGGACGAGTGGATGACCCAGCAGGCGCCGGCCCTGCTGGACATCGTCTCGGCCGGGCAGTTCCCGATGTTCAGCCGCGTGGTGGGCTCTGACCTGGACCTGGGGCTCGACACGCTCTTCGAATTCGGCCTCGCTCGAATGCTCGACGGGATCGGGGAATGGATCAGCGGTCGGTCGACGTTGACTGAGGGGAGGACTGGCATGTGAGCACTTGGGGAGGCACGAGGTGGCGCTGGACCCGGAGGATCTGTTCGAGGTCGACTCCGACGTCCCGGACCTGACCGGAGCGGTGTTGTTGCACCGCTTCGACGGCTTCATGGACGCCGGTGCGGCGGGCGCGACGCTGGTCGCACACCTGCTGGAGGTGCACGAACACCGGGTGGTCGCCCGGTTCGACATCGACGACCTGATCGACTACCGCGCTCGGCGGCCGACGATGATCTACGTCACCGACCGGTGGGAGTCCTACGACGCCCCCGAGTTGGTCGTGTACCTGATGCACGACGCGGTGGGCACGCCGTTCCTGCTGATGACCGGCCCCGAGCCGGATCGCCGGTGGGAGGCGGTGGTCGCGGCCGTGCGGTCCCTGATCGAGCGGTGGGGCTTGCGCCTCGCGGTCAGCTTCAACGGCATCCCGATGGGTGTGCCGCACACGCGCAAGCTGTCGGTGATCTCGCACGCGACCAGGCCGGAACTGGTGACGGAGGGCTCGCCGTTCAGCCGGGTGCAGGTGCCGGGCAACCTGTCGGCGCTGCTGGAGCTGCGGCTCGGGCAGAGCGGTCACGACGCCATGGGCTTCGCCGCCTACGTGCCGCACTACCTGGCGCAGGGCACCTATCCCGCCGCCGCGTTGAGCCTGCTCCAGGCGGTGACGAAGTCGACGGGCCTGGTCATCCAGGCGGCGGCCCTGAACGAGGCGGCCAAGCGGACGGACGCCGAGATCACCCGCCAGGTGTCGGAATCGGCCGAAGTCGCCCAGGTGGTCGAGGCGCTGGAACGGCAGTACGACGCCTTCACCGAGGCCTCTGACAACCTGCTCGTCGGCGACGACGAATCGCTGCCCAGCGCCGACGAACTGGGCGCCGAGTTCGAGCGCTTCCTGGCCGAACAACAACGCGACCACTAACCACCCCACACCGGCTGGCCGCACCCACACGCCCACCGCACCGCCGCCACCGGCCGACCCACCGCCGTGCCGCACCGCACACCGGCTCGCGGGATTTGCCGTGCTGCCACCGGCTGATCCGGCAGAACCCATCGGGCCGTCCTGCGGAGCTGTCGCGCCGCCATCGCAGCGACACCCCCAGGGCCGCGCCATGGGGCCGTCCCTGCGTGCGCCCGCGCCACGGTGCCCTCGTGCCATAGGACCGCGCCCGGTGTCGGGTGCCATCACGCCTCGTGCTGTTCGACCGACCCGCCCGGCCCCGGCTGGCTCGGCCGGCAGCACCACACCGGGTCTACTGCGAGCGGGTGCCGCAGCGGTGGCACGCCGTCCGACTGACCTGCCAGGCCCGCACCTCACCGGGCGTGCTGCGGAGTCGCACCACGTTCGGGAGCGGTGCTCGGGTGGTGCGGCCGTGGAGGCTGTGGAGTTGCGAGGTGGGGAGCAGCCAGCCGGTGCGGTTCGTGGATGATGATCGGCGTGTCTGACTCCTCCTCCTCCTCCTCGACGTCGTCCGATTCGTCATCGCAGCCGTCTCTGCCCCCGGCGTCACTGGCGGAGGTCCGCGCGCGTATCGATGTGATCGACTCGGAGCTGGTGCGCCTTCTGGCGCAACGGCAGGGTCTGGTGCGGGCGGCCGCGTCGTTCAAGTCGGATGACCAGGCGGTTCGTGCGCCGGACCGGGTCGCCGAGGTGATCGCGTCGGTGCGGGAGCGGGCGTCGGTGGCCGGGTTGGAGCCGGCGGTGGCGGAGGCTGTGTGGCGGGCGATGATCGGCGCGTTCATCGAGGTCGAGCTCGCGGAGCACGCGGCGACCCAGCACGCGACGAACACGCAGGGGTGACGCGGTCCGCAGGGGTGACAGCAGCCGGCGTTCGGCCCGGGGCCGGTGGGGACGGGTCAGAGGTACAGCTCGGCCAGTTGGCGGTACGAGTCGAGCATGGCGGCGCGGTCGTACGTGCTGGTGGTGACCAGGACCTCGTCGGCGGCGGTGCGGTGGAGCAGGCCGTCCAGGGCCTTGGCGACTTCCGACGGCGTGCCGTGGACGTGTCCTTGGAGCGACTGCTCGAACTGCCGGCGCTCACGGCTCGTCATGGCCTGGGCGAGGACGTCGTCCGGCGCGCTCAGGGGTGGGAACTCGCCTCGGGTGCGTGAGTGCGCCATCGCCCACGCCTCCGGCACGAGGAGTCGCCAGGCGTCCTCGGTGGTGTCGGCGACGGCGACCGTCGAGGAGATCACCACGTACGGGTCCTCGGCCCAGACCGACGGTTGGAACTCGGCGCGGTAGGTGGTGATGGCGTCGACCATGGCGTCTTCGCCTCGGAACGAGCCGATGACCAGTGGGACGCCGTGCGCCGCGGCCACACGCGCGCCGGCGCCGGTGGCCAGGACGAACGGTGACACGCGGAGGCCGTCGGCCGGGTAGCCGCGCACCGCCTGGTCGCCCGTGAAGTAGCCCAGCAGTTCGGTGAGCCTCGGGCCGAAGTCGGCGGCGTCCTCCTTGTCGTGGCCCAACGCCTTGCGGACCGCCTCGATGAAGCCGACCGACCGGCCGAGGCCCATGTCGATCCGGCCCGGGAACAGCGACTCCAGCACCCCGAACTGCTCGGCCACGACCAGTGGCTGGTGGTTGGGCAGCATCACGCCGCCGGTGCCGACCCTGATGCGGGACGTCGCCGCCGCAACGGCCGCCGCCAGCACCGTCGGCGCGGAACCGGCCACGCCCGGCACGCCGTGGTGCTCGGACACCCAGAAGCGGTGATAGCCGAGCTGTTCGGCCTGACGGGCGAACGCGACCGTGTCGCGCAACGCCTCAGGGTGGCCACTCCCGGCCCGCACCCGCGACCGGTCCAGCACGGAGAGCTTCACGACGAGGTCAACGGTGTCGATCACCACCGCATTCCGGTCGCGCTGCGTTCCGGATGGCGTCGAGTGGTGCGGCGGGGAACCTGGTACCGGTGGCAGGGCAGGGTTCGGCGCGGCATGAGCCGCGAGCCGGTCGGGGTCATCGCGGGCCACCCGCCCGAGCCGTCGGCACGGGCCAGGTCCTCGACCGCCACTACCCACGACGGCAGGTCCACCTCGCCGCCGCCGAGGGAGGCGGGCGCGAGCATCCGCGCCACGCCCGCCTCGGCCTGCGCCGCCGCGACCGCCGGGGAGAGTCGGCGGTCGCGGTCGGCCTTGGCGCTTCCGCCCTGATCAGGGTCCGCACGCCCCGATCACGCCGCGAGGGCTCACGCGACGGTCCACTTCTGGTTGGCGGTCCCGTAGCAGGTCCACAGCTGCAGCCGCGTACCGTTGGCGGAGCTGTTGTTCTGCGCGTCCAGGCACTTGTTCGCCTGGATGTTCACGATGTCGTTGGCACCGCTCACCGCCCACTTCTGCGCGCCGGTCCCGTTGCAGTCCCACAGCTGGACCAGCGTGCCGTCCGCCGTGCCGCCCGACGCCGCGTCCAGGCACTTGCCCAGCGCGCGGATCGTGCCGTCGCCCGGACGCGACCACTGCTGGGCCGCGGTGCCGTTGCAGTCCCACAACTGCACCGGCGTGCCGTTGGCGGGGTTCGCGCCGGCCACGTCCACGCACTTGCCGCCGACGCCGGTGATCCGGCCGCTCGCGGGCGGGTTGGAGTCCAACGTCGACACGCGCACGTAGTCGATCACGAACTGCTGCGGGAACGTGGTGGTGGCGTCCGGGTAGCCCGGCCACTCGCCGCCGACCGCCAGGTTCAGGATGATGAAGAACGGCTTGTTGAACACCCACTGGTTGCCGCCGACGTCGGCGGGCGTGCGGCGCTGGTAGACGTTGCCGTCCACGGACCACGCGATGCCGGTGGGCGACCACTCGATGGCGAAGGTGTGGAAGCCGTCGGCGAAGTTCGGCCCGTTGTGGGCCATGCCGATGCCACCCGCGCCGGAGTAGCCGGGACCGTGGATGGTGCCGTACACCGTGTCCAGGTCGTGGCCCAGGAACTCCATGATGTCGATCTCGCCGCTGCCCGGCCACGGGTTGCCGGAGTTGATGTCCTGGCCGAGCATCCAGAACGCGGGCCAGATGCCCTTGCCGCGCGGCATCTTCATCCGCGCCTCGACCTTGCCGTAGGTCGTGGTGAACTTGCCCGCGGTGTTGATCCGGGCCGACGTGTACTGGCACCGGCCGTACCAGCAGTTGTAGTTGCCCGGGTTCTCCTTGCGGGCGGTGATGACGAGGTTGCCCGCGCCGTCCATGGCCGCGTTGCTCGCCGACGTCGTGTAGTACTGGTGCTCGCGGTTGTTGCCGTTGTTGTCGCCGACCTCCGTGTTCCACTTGGAGGCGTCCGGCCGGGTGCCCGCCGGGCCGTTGAACTCCTCGGCGAAGGTCACCGCCATCGTGCCCACGTCGGCGGAGGCGTTCGTTGCCGGGGCGGCATGCGCGGCCGGCACGGCGAGCCCGCTGAAGGCGAGCACGACCGCGCTCACCACCACTCGTGTCCTCATCGACACTCCCTTCACTCTGGCGACGGCCGTCCACAAGTTACTGCATGACCTTGAATCAAGCCACGATGAAAGTACGGAGGCTTTACTGTCGGGTCATGCCGGGACACCCACCGGCCCGACGAGGAGGTCGACACCCGATGGCCATGCTGCGCAGCTACGTGTCAGGTCGCTGGCACACCCCGTCCGTCGAAGGAGCGCCGCTGCACGACGCGGTGACCGGTGAGGAGATCGCCCGGATCTCGTCGCAGGGCATCGACATGGCGGCGGCGCTCGACCACGGCAGGCGCGTCGGCGGACCGGCGCTGCGGGAGCTGACGTTCCACCAGCGCGCGGCCCTGCTCAAGGCCCTCGCCTCGAACCTGCGGGAGCACCGCGACGAGCTGTACGCCCTGTCCGCCCGATCGGGCGCCACCAGGACGGACTCGCTGATCGACGTGGACGGCGGCATCGGCGTGCTGTTCGGCTACGCGAGCAAGGCCAAGCGCGAGCTGCCCAACGACAAGGTCCACGTGGACGGCAACGTCGAGCCGCTGAGCAAGGGCGGCACGTTCGTCGGCCAGCACGTCGCGACCCCGCTGCGGGGCGTGGCCGTGCAGATCAACGCCTTCAACTTCCCGATGTGGGGCCCGCTGGAGAAGTTCGCGCCCGCGTTCATCGCCGGCGTGCCGTCGCTGATCAAGCCCGCCTCCCAGACGGCCTACATCACCGAGAAGCTGGTCGAGCTGATGCTGGCCTCGGGCCTGCTGCCGGAAGGCTCGCTGCAGCTCGTCACCGGCAGCGCGGGCGACCTGCTCGACCACCTCACCGGCCAGGACCTGGTCGGCTTCACCGGCTCCGCGTCCACCGCCCAGGTGCTGCGCACCCACCCGGCCGTGGTGCGCAACAGCGTGCGCTTCAACGCCGAGGCGGACTCGCTGAACTGCTCGATCCTCGGCCCGGACGCGGTCGAGGGCACGCCCGAGTTCGACCTGTTCGTCAAGCAGCTCGTCAGCGAGATGACGGTCAAGGCGGGCCAGAAGTGCACCGCGATCCGGCGCGCCCTGGTACCCGCCTCCCTCCTGGACGCCGTCGCCGACGCCGCCACCGCGCGCCTGGCGAAGGTCGTGATCGGCAACCCCGCGAACGAGAGCGTGCGGATGGGCGCGCTGGCCGGGCTGGAGCAGCGCGAGGAGGTCCGGCGGTCGCTGAAGGCGCTGCTGGAGGTCGGTGACGTCGTCTACGGCTCGCTGGACCGCGTGGACGTGGTGGACGCCGACGCCGAGCGCGGCGCGTTCCTGTCGCCGGTGCTGCTCAAGGCCGACCCCGACCACGCCCAGCCGCACGAGGTGGAGGCGTTCGGGCCGGTGTCGACGCTGATGGCCTACCGCGACGCCGAGCACGCGGTCGAGCTGGCCGCACGCGGCGCGGGCAGTCTGGTCGCCTCCGTCGTCACGCACGACGCCGACTTCGCGCGCGACGTGGTGCTGGGCGTGGCGCCGTGGCACGGCCGCGTCCTGGTGCTGGACCGCGACGACGCCAAGGAGTCCACCGGCCACGGTTCGCCGCTGCCGATGCTGGTGCACGGCGGTCCGGGCCGGGCGGGCGGCGGTGAGGAGATGGGCGGCATCCGGGGCGTGCTGCACCACATGCAGCGCACCGCGGTGCAGGCCGGCCCGAGGGTGCTGAGCGCCGTCACCGGGCGGTGGGTGACGGGCGCGCCGCGCACCGAGTCGGACGTGCACCCGTTCCGCAAGTCGTTGCGGGAGTTGAAGATCGGTGACACGGTGGTGGCCGGGCCGCGCGCGGTGACGTTGGCCGACATCGAGCACTTCGCGGAGTTCACCGGCGACACGTTCTACGCGCACATGGACGAGGAGGCCGCGGCGGCGAACCCGTTCTTCGGCGGTCGGGTCGCGCACGGGTACCTGGTGGTGTCGTTCGCGGCGGGCCTGTTCGTCTCGCCCGAGCCGGGTCCGGTGCTGGCCAACTACGGGCTGGAGAACCTGCGGTTCCTCACGCCGACGTTCCCCGGCGACGAGCTGACCGTGACCCTGACCGCGAAGCAGATCACGCCGCGTGAGGACCAGGACTACGGCGAGGTCCGCTGGGACGCCGACCTGGTCAACCAGAAGGGCGAGTCGGTGGCCAAGTACGACGTGCTCACGCTGGTCGCCAAGCAGTAGGCGGTTCCACCGAGTGGACGCGCGCCGATTTGATCGCCCGGCACGGGAACAACCGACGCGCTCCACCTGGTTGGCGCGAGAGGAGAACCGAGCAACACCCGATTTCGAGGAGCACCAGAGGTGTCTGAGACCTTTTCGCTGGGCGGGGACCTGACCGTCAACCGACTCGGCTACGGCGCGATGCGGCTCACCGGCGAGGGAATCTGGGGGTACCCGGCCGACCGCGACAACGCGATCGCGCTGCTGCGCCGGGTGGTCGAGCTGGGCGTCAACTTCATCGACACCGCGGATTCCTACGGCCCCCACGTCAACGAGGAGCTGATCCGGCAGGCCCTGCACCCGTACGCGGACGACCTGGTCATCGCGACCAAGGGCGGCCTGCTGCGCACCGGTCCGAACGAGTGGCCGATCCTCGGCAAGCCCGCCTACCTGCGGCAGGCCGTCGAGACCAGCCTGCGGCGGCTCGGCGTCGAGCGCATCGACCTCTACCAGCTGCACCGCGTCGACCCGGACTACCCGCTGGAGGACCAGGTCGGCGAGCTGCGCAAGCTGCAGGAGGAGGGCAAGATCCGGCACATCGGTCTGTCCGAGGTGGACGTCGCCCAGCTCGAGGCCGCACGGGCGGTCGCGCCGATCGCGAGCGTGCAGAACCTGTACAACCTGGCCAACCGCGGGCACGAGGCCGTGCTGGAGCGCGCCACCGAGCTGGGCATCGCGTTCATCCCGTGGTTCCCGGTGGCGACCGGTGAGCTGGCCCGTCCGGGCGGCGTGCTCGACTCGGCGGCCAAGGAGCACGGCGTCACGCCCGCGCAGCTCGCGCTGGCGTGGCTGCTGCGCAAGTCGCCCGTCGTGCTGCCCATCCCCGGCACGTCCTCGATCGCGCACCTGGAGGAGAACGTGGCGGCGGCGCGGATCGAGCTGACCGACGAGGAGTTCGAGAAGCTGTCCGCGCTCGCCTGAGCGACCGCTACGCCGGGTCGAGCGCCCGCCGTTCGACCCGGCGTCGCACGTCCTCGGGCAGGTCGTCGCCGGCCGCCAGCAGGTCCGGCAGCAACGCGGGTTCCAGGGTCAGGGCGCGGAACGCGAGCGCGATCGTGACGTCGTGGTCGGGCCGGTGCTCGATCGTGATCTCGTCACCCGCGGTGATCGTGCCGGGCTCCAGGACGCGGAAGTACGTGCCGGGAAGCCCGCGCCGAGTGAACGTTCTCACCCACCCGTGCTCCTCCATCACCCCGGCGAACGTCCGGCACGGCACCCGCGGGCTGGTCGCCTGGAGCAGCAGCCCGCCGATCCGCCACCGCTCGCCGATCCGCGCGCCGCACACGTCGACGCCCACCGTGGTCAGGTTCTCGCCGAACAGCCCGGGCCGCAGGTCGGCGCGACCCAACTCCACCGACCACGCGTCCAGGTCTTCCCGCGCGTAGGCGTAAACGGCCTGGTCGTCGCCACCGTGGTGACGGGAGTCGGAGATGTGGTCGCCGACGACGCCGCTGCCGGCCGGGCCGGGCGCGCGGACGTCCACGGGGCCGGGGGCCGGGCGCTTGCCGATACCGGTGTGGCCGACGTTGGCCTGGTCGAACTCGACGCGGGAGCCGATGTTGACGGAGAGCACGTGGGGCATGCCCACGACCGTAGCCGAGGCACTTTAGGGGTTCGCACCCCTTATCGGTCGCCGGTGGGGGAGGATGGCGTCGTTCACCGTCCGTGGGGGGAGACATGCGCAGGTCCGTCGTCGCGTTGGTGCTGGCCGGGGTGGCGCTGGCGGGCTGCGCGGAGCGGACAGCCCTGCCGACGCCGACCCTCGGCCCGGTGGTGGACGACAGCGCCACGCTGATCGCGAACCTGGTCGCCCGCGTCGACGAGCAGCGGTCCGTCCGGTTCGACGCCGAGACCACGATGACCGGGCTGCGCGTCACGCTGGACGGCGGCCTGCTGCGCGCCCGCGAGGGCCGGCTGGTGTCGTTGCGGCAGGACTCGTCCACCGACGTCGTCGTGCTGGCCGACGCCGGCTACTCCCGCACCGGCGGCGGCACGTGGACCAGGCTCGACCTGGCCGACCGCGCGCCCGTGCGGGCGGACACCACGGTCGCCGGCCTGGCCGACGAGGTGGACCCGGCCGCGGTGGTGCGGTCGCTGGCCGGCAGCCTGCTCGTGGAGAAGGGCGAGGAGCAGGTCGACGGCGTGTCGACGCGCCGGTACGCCCTGCTCGTCGACCTGCGGCTGCAGGCCGAGCGGACGCCCGACAGCTCGCGGCGCGCGCAGCTGCTGGCGGCCTACGAGTCGGGCTTCACCGCGTCCGCCACCGTGTGGGTGGGTCCGGGCGACCTGCCGGTGCGGGTGGAGCAGGTGCTGAAGACCTTGGAGGACAACGTCTTCCAGCGCACCGAGCACCGCTTCACCGACTGGAACGCCGACATCCGGGTCACCGCCCCGGTGCCCTAGCAGGTCCGCTTGGCCCGCTCGATGTCCGCGGTCAGGGCGGGCCGGCCGTCGACCTCGCTGTCGGGGTTCGGCACGATGCCGCCGGCGGCGACCTTGTCCAGGGTGGCGAGCCCGGCGGGCGTGATGCGGCCGAAGACGGTGTAGTTGGGCCGCAGCACGGAATCGGACGTGACCAGGAAGAACTGGCTGCCGTTGGTGTCCGGGCCGGCGTTGGCCATGGCCAGGGTGCCGCGCGGGTAGATGCGGCGCAGGCCCGTGGGGTCGTTCGGGGCGGGCGCGAGGTCGGTCGGCAGTTCGTCGGCGTACTTGTAGCCCGGACCGCCCTCACCGGTGTTGGACGGGTCGCCGCACTGCAGCACCTTCAACGTCGGGTAAGCCGTGAGCCGGTGGCACGTCGTGTCGTCGTAGAACTTCTTCCGCACGAGGTGCAGGAAGCTCTGGACGGTGCACGGCGCCTTCGCGCGGTCCAGCACGAGCGGCACGGGGCCCTGGTTGGTCTGCAGCAGCACCTCGGGGTGACCGCGGTCGGGCGTGTGCCGCGGGTCGGGCGGCAGCGGCACGGGCCGGGCGGCCGGCTCGTCCGGCGTCACCGCGTACGCGCACGGCCCACGAGTCGTGTCCGGCGCTCCGGCGTCCGGTGTCCCGGGGGAGGCCTGCGCCACCCCGCCGCCAAGAGCCATCATCAGCGCCACTGCCACCAGGATTCTCACCGCACCAGGTCTAACGGACCCGCACCCGCCTTGCTAGGGCCGGTCGGCGGGTCCGAGCGACGCGGCGAACGCGCTCAGCGACTCCCGGTCCGGCTGCGCGGTCTTCGTGATCAGGCTCGCCACGTGCTTCTCCACCGTGCGCGGCGAGATGTGCAGGCGGGTGGCGATGGCCTTGTTGCCCAGGCGGCCCGCCAGCAGCCGGAACACCTCGAACTCGCGCACGGTCACGCCCAGCGCCCGTAGCTCCCGCGGCACCTGGTCGGACCCGGTCCGCCGCTGCGGCACCGACGCGCCCACCTGCCGCAGCAGCCCGCGGCACGCGCTGGCCACGGCCGGCTGTCCGGCCTGGTGGAAGTACTCCTCGGCGCCGCGCAGCCAGCCGACCGGCTCGCCCCACCCGTCGGCCACCGCCGCCTCGGCCACCAGCCGCAGCCCCAGGTGGCGGGCCAGCGGGTGGACAGCCGCCGCCTCGCGGCCCGCGCGCACGGCCTGCGCCGCCTCCGCCTCCCTGCCGAGCCTGCCCAGCAGCACGGCCAGCGCGAACTGCGCGAAGCCCCGGTTCCAGCGCATCCGCGCCGCCGCCGACCGCGTCACCGCGCGGTAGCCCTCCAGGTCCAACGCGCCCGACACCGCGTCCAGCAGCAGCTTCAGCCCGTGCCTGCCGGACAGGTGGTACACGGTCGGCGTCTCGGCCTCGTACGCGATGGCGCGCGCCAGGTCGTGCCCGGCCGCCGTGCGGTCCTCCTCCAGCAACGCGCAGAACGCCCGCGCCAACCCGAAGCACAGCGGCCGTTCCTGCGAGCCGACCCCGCCGACCTCGTCGAACGCCTCGATCGCCGCGTCCATCTCGGTCCGCCTGCCCTGGTGCGCCGCCGCGGTCGCCCGCGCCATCAACCCGTACAGGGTCAGGTTGCGCAGCTGCAGCCGCCGCGTGTCCGCGATGACCCGGGTCAGCCGCTCCGCCGCGGCGTCGTACTGCCCGCGCAGCACGGCGTCCAGCCCGAGGATCGAGTCCACGTTGTAGGCCACGCTGATCGCGCCGATCCGCAACGCCTCGTCGCGCGCCTCGACCAGCTCCGCCGCGGTCCCCTCGGCCAGCCAGTCCAGCCCGGCCTGCCGGATCACCGCGTACACCCGCTGGATGGGCAGCCCGTGCTCCTCGGCCAGCGCACGCGCGCGGCTGAAGCACTCGGCCGCCTCGTCCAGGTCGCGTTCGCGCGCCAGCACGCCGAGCAGCTGCCACGTCTCGCAGCCGACCTCCGGCAGCGGCACCCGCTTCGCCGCGTCGGCCGCCCGCCTGGCCAGGAACTCGGCGGACTCGATGCGGTCCGGCGCCTCCAGGTTCAACGTCACGAACGCGGCCACGGCGTCGAGCCGCGCGGTGTGCTCGTCGGTCGCGTCCGCGCCGAGCAGGGCGCGTGCCGTCTCCACGTGCGCCATGCCTTCGGTCCACCGGCCCGCGGTGTTGGCCACCTGCGCCAGCTTGGCGTGCAGCTCGGCCCGCCGCACCCGGCCCAACCCGGCGGCGCTCAGCTCGGCCACCGCGTCGACCAGCGCGAACGCCCGCTCGAACTGGCCCGCCTCGGCGAGCGCGGGCAGCAGCGAGTCCAGCACGTCGGCGCGGATCGCCACGTCGACCTCGCTGGCCAGCAGCCGGTGCGCGTGGTCGAGCAGCCGCACCGCCGACCCGGCCGCGCCGTCGGCCAGCGCCCGCCGCCCCGCCTCGGCCAGCAACGCGCCCGCCTCGGCGGTCTGCCCGGCGTCCAGCCGCAGCGACGCCACCAGCGCGCACCACTCGCCGGGCAGGTCGGGGTGCAGCTCCCGCACGGCGTCGGCGGTCCGCCGGGCCAGCTCGGCGCGGTGCGGCGGCGGCATCTGCGCCAGCAGCGCCTCGGCGGTCAACGGGTGCCGGAACGCGTACCAGTCGGGCACCGGCTCGTCCGGCGTGACGAGCTGCGCGGCCACGCCCGCGTGCAGGTGCGACAGCAGGGCGCGGTCGTCCATTCCGGTCACCCGCCGCAGCACCGACAGCGGGAACCGGTGGCCGAGCACGGCGGCCACCGACAGCACCTCGCGACCCTGCGGCCCCAGCCGGTCGGTGCGGTGCGCGATCGACCGGACCAGCGCGGACGGCACGTCGATGCGCAGTTCGCCGAGCACCTGCCAGCCGCCCGGCCCGCGCACGAGCAGGCCGCCGTTCACCAGGCCGTGCAGCATCTCCTCGACCACGAACGGGTTGCCCGCGCTGTCGGCCCACAGCCGTTGCACGACCTCGGCGGGCACCTCGTGGTCCTCCGCCTCCAGGCACAGCCCCACCATCCGGCGCACCTGCCGCTCGTCCAGGCGGCGCAACTCCATCAGCACGCCCGCCTGCCGCTGCGCCGCCAGGCGGACCACGTCCAGCGTGGGGCCGGGGTCGGCGCGCGTGGTCACCAGGAGCGCGGCGGGCGCTTGGTCGAGGTTGTCCACCAGGTAGTCGACGACGGCCAGCGTCTCGGCGTCCGCGTCGTGCAGGTCCTCCAGCACCAGCAGGCACGGCTGCGTGCGGCCGACCACGGCCAGCAGCCGCAGCACGGCCTCGGCGAGCACCAGCACCGACTGCGCGGGTCGTTGCTCCTCCGCGCCGCCCGCCTCCGGGCTCCACTCCGGAGCCAACCGGCCGAGCGCGGGCTGGTACGGGCCCAGTTCGCGCAGGTTGAGGCCGTCCCCGGCGCGCAGCAGCGACATCAGGGCCTCGGCCAGCGGCCGGAACGGCACGATCGGCCCGATCGTGCTGCCGCGACCGCGCAGCACCCGCATGCCGCGGTCGAAGGCGGCGCCGGCGGCGAAGCGCGCCAGCCGGGTCTTCCCGATGCCCGGCTCGCCGACGAGGAACACGGCGCGGCCCCGGTGGGCGCCCGCGTCGGCCAGCACGCGGTCGAGCACGTGGAGTTCTTCGTCGCGGCCGACCACGACCGGCGCGCGGGTGTGCATGCGCCGACCTTAGTCAAGCCGAACGGCGGCACGCCAAACTGCCCGCACCCCCAGTGTGGGCGGGCAGTCCGGCGGTGGGGCCGAGCCTGGCTACAGGGGCAGTCCGGGCGCGCTCACCGTGGTCATGGTGCCTTCGCTCACCGCGACCGCGGCGTACGCGCCGACGGCCATGGTGAGGCCGGCCAGCGCGCGTGCCCGTGCGCCCGCCCTGGCCTTGCGGGACAGCGCCATCTCCCCGGCGGGGTGGTCGCCGTCCTGGTCTTCGCTCCAGGTGGTGACCTCGTCGCGGTTGGCGTCGTTCATCGGGTGTTCTCCTCGAGGGGGTGGATGTCGTGCGTGGATCCGAGCAGGAGCACCGAAGGCACCTGCTCGGGGAAACCGAGGCGGAGCAAGCCGTACCCGATGCCGGACAGCCCGGTGAGCAAGCCGGCCGACGGCACGCCCCCGGGCGTGCCGCAGCGCGCCCCGTACTGGTCCAGCGCGCCGAGGACCAGCCCCGCGCGCCGGGTCTGCATGGCCGCGGCCAGCCCGTGCCCGCGTTCCGAGAGGACGGTCAGGGCCTCGATCACGCCCAGCTCACCGTGGCACAGGCTCAGGTCCCGCAGGGGTTCGTGCACCGCCAAGGCGTTCAGGCACCGGTCGAGGTGCAGGGTGTGCGCGTCGACCGGTTGGTCCGGGTGGGCGCTGTGCGCGAGCACCGCGCCGGAGAGCCCGGAGCACCAGCTGTGGTCCGCTTCGGCCACGTCGAGCAGGCGTTGCCGCAGCGCGTGGTCGGCCCGCAGGTTCGCGCGGCCGATCACACCGCAGCGCTGGTCGCCCGCGGCGCGCGCGTAGCGCAGCATCGCCCAGCCGACGCCCGCCCGGCCGCGGGCGAAGCCGTCGCCGCCGGGCGTGGCCGCGGCGAGCCGGTCGGCGTAGGACCGGGCCAGCGCCGAGGCTGCGGGCAAGCCGCGCTCCGCCCGCACCGCCAGCATCGCGGCCAGGCCGCCGGCCCACCCCTCGACCACGTTGGCCGGGTCCTCGCCCACCGCCTCGACCTCGGTCGCGACCTCCACGGCGACCCGCAGCCAGTCGCCGATCTCGTCGTCGTCCAGCAGGTTCGCCAGCCGTGCCAAGCCGTAGGAGATGCCGCCCAGCCCGTGGAACGCGCCGCTGCCGACGGCCACCGCCATCTCGGTGTCCTCGGCGAACGCGGCCAGCAGGCCGGGGATCGGCCGCAGCGCGTCCCGCGCGTACTCGGTGTACCGGGCGGCGCCGGTGAGCTTGCCGAGCTGGGCCAGGAACAACGCGACGCCGGTGTAGCCGTTGGACAGGCCCGCACCCATCGGGGCGACCGCCCAGTGCCGGTCGTCCACCAGTTCGAGGCCCACCCAGTTGACCCGGCCGTCGGCGGTCGTGGCGTGCGCCAGCACCTCGTCGGCGATGCCGCACGCGGCGACGAGCAGCCGTTGCGGGTCGGGGACGCCCGCCTCCACCGGCGAGGCGACCCCGCGGCCGGTGCGGTGCTCGACCGGTCTCGGCCTGCTCGCCAGCCCGGCGCTGATCAGCCACTGCTGGTCGTGCTTGTCCACCTCGTCCAGCGCGGCGACCTTGGCCGTGACGGCGTCCAGCGCGGAGGACGGCAGCAGGTCCGGCAGCCGGCGCCCGGTCGAGGTCCACACGTCGCGGCTGCCCGGCCGGGTGGTGAACAGCGGCACGTCGCCCGCCCACAGATCGCGCATCTCGTGCGGCACCAGGGCGTGCGCCACGTCGTCGTCCGCCGTGCCGTCCCACAGCAGGTCGAGGAGGTCCTGGCGGTCCGACGCGCCGCGCAGCGCGTCCGGGTGCGTCGACTCGTCCAGCAACGTCGCGTACAGCTGGGTCATCCGCGGCACGAACCGCACCGGCAGGTCGGCGAAGCCGTGCAGCAGCCCGTTCGGGCCGAGCAGTTCGGCGCGGTGGTCGTAGAGGGCGTCGTAGCCGATCCGGAAGCCGGCCAGCAGCGCGCCCTGGTAGTCGGCGGGCTCGGCCTCGCGGCCGTCCAGCACCGGCCGGTTGTGCGCGGTGGGCATCGGCGCGGGCCTGCGCACCAGGCGCATCCGGTCGGTGCCGGGGTGCAGCCAGGCCACGCCCTCGGTCGGCAGCCGGTCGCCGTGGTCGCCGCCGATGCCGCCGACGTCCAGCGCGCCGTGCTCGCCCAGCAGCACGCGCGGCAGCACGGCGGTGCGGTGCACGGACCGGGCCAGCGCCCGGACCGCCGGGTCCGCCGGCGCGCCGACCGTGGGGTGGAACACCGTCTCCACGTCCACCAACACCGGCTGGTCGCCCGCCGCGATCAGGTTCTCGTAGTGCATGTCGGTGCCGTCCACCGCGTACAGCAGCGCGATCAGCGCGCCGAGCCGCTGGTAGAACCGGCCGACCTCGGTGACGTCCGCGCACGGGCGGTGCTCGACGAACTCCAGCCACCCGTGGCCCGCTCCGGCGAGGGCGCGCGGCAACCGCAGGTCGAGGCCGGTGTGCCCGTCGAACCACGTCACGAGGTCCGCGAACGCCCGGTGCAACGTCACCGGCCGGGGCTTGTAGACCACCCGGCGGCCGTCGGCGAAGGTCAGCACGGCCACCGAACGCCCCTGCGCGTGCGGGTCGCCCCGGCCCGTCTCCACGTGCGCGAGCGGGCCGGGGTCGCGGCCGTCGAGCAGGGTCCGCACGATCTCCGGCCGGTCGGCGGCGAACCGGTCGAGCAGCTCGCCGTGCGCGTCGACCGCGTGCAGGCAGGCCTGGCCGAGCAGCCGGGCCAGCACCGGGTACCGGGCGAACAGCGCGGGCAGGTCGACGCGCCGGACGAAGTCGGCGAACCGCTCCTGCGGCGTGTCGCCGACCAGCCGCCCGCCGACCCGGTCGAGGTTCAGCTCCAGCACGAGCGCGCGTGCGGCGATCCGGACCAGCCGCTTGCCCAGGACGTGGGCGAAGTCGTCGTCCAGCCTGGGATCGAGGGCGACGGCCGCGCTCACCAGGGGTCTCAGCGCGAACCCGAACGCCTCGTCCCAGCTGCCGCCGGTGAAGTCTGCACGGGCCGCGGTCGTGGTGGCGCGTTCCACGAACGCGGCCCATGAGGGCCGTCCACGGGGGACGACCAGCTCTTGGTGGTTCCCGCGCACACCGCTGAGCCACCACGCTGGGGGCGGCCGGTCCACGGCGGAGGGGAACACGCCGCACAACGTGACACGCGCGAGCCGCGGCGCACATGGGGGCCCTGCCCCCAGATTTGCGGGTGTGGGGGCACGAAGCCGCACATGTGCGGAGAACCGCTTCCGTCGCAGGTCACCAGGGCACTGCGGGGAGGTGAACGGACGGCGTCGTTTCGGGCCCGTGCGTCCCGGCCCGATCGGTTCCCGGTCTAGCTCCCGCAGTTCTCGGCGTCGCCCACGGCGTCGCGGTACTCGTCCGGCAGCGAGACCACGTCCATCTTCTCCACGGCCTCGTTCATCACCGTGACGGCCTCGGTCATGTCCTGGATGACGGTGGAGAAGACGTCGGTGGTCATCTCCGGCGCCGCGTCGACCGTCGACTTGGCCGAGACGAACTTGTCCCGCGCCCTGGTCAACGGCTCGCTGATGACCTCGACCGCGGTGTCGGCGGCGGGTGTCGGCGCCGGGGTCAGCTCGTCGAGGTCGTGCAGGACGACGTCGAGCACGTTGACCACGCGGCCGAGCGACTCGCTGACGGACTTCTTCGCCTCGACCGGGTCGGTCTGAGTGTCGTCGAACGACACAGCGCTCGAGGCGATCATGTACTTCGCCACGCCGCAGAAGTTGTTCATCCAGCGCACGACCTCGGGCGTGGCCCCTGACGGCGTCGGGCGGGCCGTCGGCTGCCCCGCCACTGGCACCGCGCACCCGGTCAGGCCGACCAACGCCACCACCACCGCCACCACCCACCGCTTCACAGGGGATTTGTACCTCGTCATCACCCGATAGTGGGGTGGAACATGACAACCGGGGGAACCGTCGACCACGATGGCGGCTCATGACCGTCTCACTCGATGTCTCCGGCGGGATCGCGGTCATCCGGATCGACGAGCCGTCGGACACCCTGCTGACCGACGTGCGCGCGTTGCTGCCCGTGGTGGCCGGCGCCCGTGCCGTCGTGCTGCTGGTCGACCCGGGTCTGTGCGCCGCCGACACCGAGCGGCTGGTCCGGGGGTCGGTGGCGGAGCGCGAGGCGGTGGCGGCGTCGTTGCGCGGCGTGCGCGACGAGGTGGCGAACCTGTCCGTGCCGGTGGTCGCGGCGATCGGCGGCAGCCCGTCCGGCGAGGCGGCGGAGCTGGCCATGGCGTGCGACCTGCGGGTGCTGGCCGCCGAGGGTGGTCTCGGGTGGGTGACCGGCGGTCGGGTGACGGGCGATCAGGTGTTGGTGGCACGGCGGGTGACCGCCGACGAGGCGTTGCGCACCGGGTTGGTGGACCGGGTCGTGCCGCGGTGCTCGCTGTTGCGGGCGGCGGTGGAACTCGCAAACGAGTGCAAGTCAACGCAAGCGGAACGTAAGTCCTGCCGTATAGTTGCTCCATGACGCAACGGCGGTTGGCGGAAGTGGCCGCGAAGGTCGGCGTGAGCGAGGCGACGGTCAGCCGGGTGCTCAACGGCAAGCCGGGCGTGTCCGACGCGACGCGGTCGGCCGTGCTCACGGCGCTGGACGTGCTCGGGTACGAACGGCCGACGCAGCTGCGCGGCGAACGTGCCCGCCTGGTCGGCCTGGTGCTGCCGGAGCTGCAGAACCCGATCTTCCCGGCGTTCGCCGACGTGGTCGGCAACGCCCTGGCGCAGCGCGGCTTCACGCCGGTGCTGTGCACCCGGACGGCCGGCGGCGTGACCGAGGCGGACTACCTGGAACTGCTGTTCGAGCAGCACGTGTCCGGGGTGGTGTTCGCCGGCGGGCAGTACGCGCAGGCGGACGCGTCGCACGAGCACTACCGGCAGATGACGCGGCGCAAGCTGCCCGCGGTGCTGGTGAACGCCGCCATCGACGACCTCGGGTTCCCCCGGGTGTCGTGCGACGACGCGGTGGCGGTCGAGCAGGCGTTCGGGCACTTGGTGGCGTTGGGGCACACGCGGATCGGGGCGGTGCTGGGCCCGTCGGACCACATGCCGTCGCGGCGGAAGCTGACCGCGTTGACGTCGTGCGCGGAGGGTGCGGGGGTGGAGCTGTTCGAGGAGCACGCGATGTTCTCGCTGGAGGGCGGGCAGGCGGCCACCACCCGCCTGCTGCACCGCGGCGTCACCGCGATCGTGTGCGCCTCGGATCCGCTGGCGTTGGGCGCCGTGCGCGCCGTGCGTCGGCACGGCCTCAAGGTGCCGCACGACGTGTCCGTCGTCGGCTACGACGACTCACCGCTCATGACCTGCACCGAGCCGCCGTTGACCACGGTCCGCCAGCCGATCGAGGCCATGGGCCGCGCCGCCGTCGAACTCCTGGCGAACCAGATCGCCGGCACCCCCGTCCCCGACGAGGAACTCCTCTTCGAACCGGAGCTGGTCGTCCGCTCCTCCACCGCCCCCGCCCCCCGCTAACCGCGAGAGTCCTACCTCCAGACCTCGAGAGTCCTACGTTCGCAACCCCTGGATTCAACGCTCAGCACAGCGGTCGTCTGCGCTGAGCGTTCAACTCGGGGTGCTTGAACGTAGGACTCTCGCGTTCTGGACGTAGGACTCTCGCGAGGTGTGGGCGGACGCGAGGCTTTCGGGGCAATGTCGCGAAGTTGCGAGTTTTCGTAGACATCTTGCGGCGAAGTGGTAGGGCGACTTACCGTGTCCGCCACACCACATCCGAGGAGGGTCCGCCCCCATGAACTCATTCAGCCTCCGCAGAGCGGCGGGGTTGCTGCTGGCAGGCAGCCTGAGCCTGACCGCCGTCGCGTGCTCGCAAGCCGACGAGACCGGCGCCGCCGGCGGCAAGGTCACGATCTCGGTCAACGGCCAGCCGCCGCAGACCCAGCCGTTCGAGCGCAAGATCTTCGACGAGGACGTGGCCGAGTTCGAGGCCGCCAACCCCGACATCGACATCGAGCCGCACGAGGGGTTCATGGACCCCAAGACGTTCTCCGCGAAGCTCGCCGGCGGCCAGCTCGAGGACGTCTTCTACGCCTACTTCACCGACCCCGCGAACCTCATCGCCCGCAGGCAGGCCGCGGACATCACCGACTACGTCAAGGACGTCCCGCACTACGACGCCCTCCGGCCCGAACTGCGTGACGTCTTCAGCAAGGACGGCAAGGTCTACGGCGTCCCGACCGCCAACTACTCGATGGGCCTGCTCTACAACCGCGCGCTGTTCACCCAGGCGGGCCTGAACCCCGACCGGCCGCCGAAGACGTGGGACGAGGTCCGCGAGGCCGCCAAGAAGATCACCGCGCTGGGTGACGGCAAGGTCGGCTTCGCCGAGTACAGCAAGAACAACCAGGGCGGCTGGCACTTCACCGCGTGGATGTACTCCGTCGGCGGCCAGGTCGCCCGCCAGGACGGCGACAAGTGGGTCGCCGACTTCAACAACGAGAAGGGCCGTGAAGCCCTCCAGCACCTCAAGGACATGCGCTGGACCGACAACACCATGGGTGAGAAGCAGCTCCTGGTGATCGAGGACGTCCAGCAGATGATGGGCGCGGGCCAGCTCGGCATGTACCTGGCCGCGCCGGACAACGTGCCCACCCTGGTCAACCAGTTCAAGGGCGACTACGCGAACTACGGCCTGACCGGCATCCCGGACGGCGAGGGCACGCTGATCGGCGGCGAGGGCTACATGATCAACCCGAAGGCGTCGCCGGAGAAGATCAAGGCCGGCCTGAAGTGGATCCAGTGGAAGTTCCTCAACCCGGACCGGTTCGAGAAGAACCTCAAGCGGTACAAGGAGCAGGGCCAGCCGATCGGCCTGCCCGTGCCGCCGGTCGCCGACGTGTGGACCGGTGACATCGCCGCCAAGCAGTCCCAGCTCAAGGAGAGCCTGGCCACGGTGCCGGTGGCGAACTTCCAGTCCTACGTGGACGCCACGCCGGAGGGGAAGATCGAGCCGCCGAACGCGCAGCAGGTGTACGCGATCCTCGACAACGTCATGCAGGCCGTGCTCACCGACCGCGACGCGGACGTCAGCAAGCTCCTGGCCGACGCGGAAGCCAAGGTGAACCCCGTCCTGGCCCAGGTCAAGTGATGCGCCGCCGCGTCGCGGAGAACCTGACCGCGTACGGGTTCCTGTCCGCCGCGCTGATCTGCTTCGCGGTGTTCTCCTGGTACCCCATCGCGCGTGGGGCGGTGCTCGGCTTCCAGCAGGTCGACTTCGTCACCGAGCCCACGTGGGTCGGCTGGGAGAACTTCGAACGCCTCTTCGCCGACCCCCTGTTCGCCACGGCGTGGCGCAACACCCTGCTGTTCACCGCGTTGGCGCTGGTGTTCGGCTTCGTGGTGCCGTTCCTGCTCGCGGTCGTGCTCAACGAGCTGCGGCACTTCAAGGCGTACTTCCGGCTCATCGTGTACTTGCCCGTGATGCTGCCGCCGGTGGTCGCCGCGTTGATCTGGAAGTGGATGTACGACCCCGGCCCCGGCCTGCTCAACTCCGCGTTGCGCGGGCTCGGGCTGGAGGGCGCGGCGTGGTTGGACAGCGCGGACACCTCGATGCTGTCGCTGGTGATCGTGGCGACCTGGGCGAACCTGGGCACCGCCACGCTGATCTACCTGGCCGCGCTGCAGAACATCCCCGGCGACCTGTACGAGGCGGCCGAGCTGGACGGCGCCGGTGTGCTGCGCCGGCTGTGGCACGTGACGGTGCCGCAGACCCGGTTCGTGCTGCTGGTGCTGCTGCTGCTCCAGATCGTGGCGACGATGCAGGTGTTCACCGAGCCGTACGTGATGACCGGCGGCGGACCGGAGGACTCCACGGTCACCGTGCTGCTCCTGCTGTACCGGTACGCCTTCTACTACAACGACTTCGGCACCGCGAGTGCCCTGAGCCTGTTGCTGCTGCTGGTGCTCGGCGCGTTCACCGCGCTGTACCTGCGGGTGACGCGGAAGGCGGACGCGTGAGGACGTTGATCGCGCCGGGGCGGGCCGGCGTCGGCTACAAGGTCGCGCTGGCGATCACGACCGCCATCCTCACCGCGGTCTTCGTGGTGCCGCTGGTGTGGGTCGTGCTCTCGGCCATGAAGCCGGCCGTGGAGCTGGCGCGCGTGCCGCCGACGATCCTGCCGCGGACGTGGACGCCCGGCACGTACGCCGAGGCGTGGGAGCTGATGGACCTCGGCCGGTACTTCCTCAACACGCTCGTCGTCGCGGTGGGCGTGTGGGCGGTGCAGCTCGCGGTCGACGTGCCCGCGGCGTACGCGCTGTCGCGGCTCAAACCCGTGCTGGGCAAGGGGATCCTCGGCATGATGCTGCTGACCCTGATGATGCCCGCCGCGGTGCTGCTGGTGCCGACCTACCTGACGATCGCCGACCTCGGGCTGCTCAACAACCCGTTGGCCCTGTGGCTGCTGGGCGCGGCCAACGCGTTCACGGTGTTCCTGCTCAAGCGGTTCTTCGACCAGCTGCCCGCGGAGGTGCTGGAGGCGGCGCGGATCGACGGCGCCGGCCAGTTCACCATGCTGTGGCGGATCGTGCTGCCGCTGTCCAGGCCGATCCTGGCGGTCGTGTCCATCTTCGCGGTCGTGGCCGCGTGGAAGGACTTCATCTGGCCGCTGCTGGTGTTCTCCGACCCGGCGCGGCAGACGCTCAGCGTCGCGTTGCAGCGCTTCGCCCCCGACACACCGGTCAACCTGCTGCTGGCCGGCCTCGTGCTGTCCAGCGTGCCGATGATCGGCCTGTTCCTGGTGTTCCAGCGGCACGTGCTGGCGGGTCTCACCGCCGGCAGCGTGAAGGGCTGAACACATCACCGAGGGAGGAATCCACATGAACTGGTGGCGCGGTGCGGCCATCTACCAGGTGTACCCGCGCAGCTTCGCCGACGGCAACGGCGACGGGATCGGAGATCTGGCCGGTCTGCGCCAGAAGCTCCCGTACCTCGCCGAGTTGGGTGTGGACGCGATCTGGCTCAGCCCCTGGTACCCGTCGCCGCTGGCCGACGGCGGCTACGACGTCGCCGACTACCGCGACATCGAGCCGGTGTTCGGCACTCTCGTCGAGGCGGAGAAGCTGATCGGCGAGGCGCACGCGGTCGGCCTGCGGGTGATCATCGACATCGTGCCCAACCACTGCTCCGACCAGCACCCGTGGTTCCAGGAGGCGTTGCGGGGCACGGGTCGTGACCGGTTCTGGTTCCACGAGGGCGACGAGCCGCCGAACGACTGGCAGTCGCGGTTCGGCGGACCGGCGTGGTCGCAGGCGCCGGACGGGTCCTGGTACCTGCACCTGTACAGCCCGGAGCAGCCGGACCTGAACTGGACCAACCCCGAGGTGCGGGCCGAGTTCGAGTCGATCCTGCGGTTCTGGCTCGACCGCGGCGTCGACGGGTTCCGCATCGACGTCGCCGACGGCCTGGTCAAGGACTTCTCCCGGTCGGACGCCGAGCTGCCGTACTCCGACCAGGACGGCGTGCACGACATCTACCGGTCGTGGCGGAAGGTGCTCGACGAGTACCAGGACGAGCGGGTGTTCGTCGGCGAGATGTGGTTGCCCGACCCGGAGCGGTTCGCCCGCTACCTGCGGGCCGACGAGCTGCACTCGGCGTTCAACTTCGACTTCCTGTGCTGCCCGTGGGAGCCCGACGAGCTGCGGCGGGTCATCGACGGCACGCTGGCCGCGCACGCGCCGGTGGGCGCGCCGCCGACCTGGGTGCTGTCCAACCACGACGTGACGCGGCACGTGTCGCGGATGGGTCGGGAGGACTCGTCGTTCGACTTCGGCCGGCGGCAGCACCTGACGCCGACGGACCTGGAGCTGGGCACGAAGCGCGCGCGTGCGGCGATCATGCTGACCACCGCGCTGCCCGGCTGCGTCTACGTCTACCAGGGGGAGGAGCTGGGGCTGGAGGAGGTGGACGACCTGCCCGACGAGCTGCGCGAGGACCCGGTGTGGGTGCGTTCCGGCCACACCGACCGGGGCCGTGACGGGTGCCGGGTGCCGATCCCGTGGGGTGACGACGGCCCGTCGTGGCTGCCCCGGCCGGAGCGCTGGCGGTCGCTGTCGGTGGCCGCGCAGACCGGCGTGCCCGACTCGATGCTCGCGCACTACCGCACCGTGCTGGCGTTGCGGCGCTCGGAGCGGGCGTTGGGCGACGGGCCGATGGCGTGGCTCGACCTCGGGCCCGGTGTGGTCGCGTTCAGCCGCGGGGACGACTTCGCGTGCGTGCTCAACCTGTCCGCCGAACCGGTCGCGCTGCCCGCGCACGACGCCGTGCTGCTGACCAGCGGACCTCTCGTGGACGGCGCCGTGCCGCCCGACACCGCCGCCTGGATCAGGACGGCTCGCTGAACCGACCGGTCCGCGTCGCCAGGTTGCACTCCAGCAGGCCGAGCACCCTCAGGGTCTCGGCCTGCTGGTCTTCGTCCAGGTCACCGAGCGTGGCGTCCTCCAGCTCACGCCACATGCGCTCCACCTCGTGCCGCAGCGCCTGGCTGGCGGCGGTCGGCTCGACCAGCGCGGCGCGGCCGTCGGTCGGGTCGGGGGAGCGGCGCACGAAGCCCGCGCGTTCCAGCCGCTGCACGGTCCTGGTCATGGTCGGCGAGTCCGTGCCCAGCTCCTCGCACAGGTCGGCCTGCCGCATCGGGCCGCAGTCCCACAGGCGCATCATCACCATCTCCTGGCCGGGGTGCAGGCCTGCCTGCCTGAGCAGCTGACCGGCCAGGAGGCGGTGCAGCCGGGCCACGCGGAAGATGGCGTGGCTGATCCGGCCGCTCTGGGCGACCTCCGGAATCGGCATTGACGTGGGATTTTGTCCTGTCGCGGCCATAGGTCGATTCTAACCGCACGATCGAGTGAGGGGCGTCACGTCGCCTTGCGGGAATCATCCGGGCTCGGATTACTGTTCGAGCAGGTAAAGGTAGCGCCCTGGAGGAACCATGAGCACCGCGTTCGAGCCCTTGAACCTGGCCGGCACCGAGTTGGCCAACCGGATCGTGATGTCGCCGATGACCCGCAGCCGCGCTTACGACACCGTGCCGACGCCGGTCATGGCGGAGTACTACGCCCAGCGGGCCGGCGCGGGACTGATCATCACCGAGGGGATCCAGCCGTCCGCGATCGGCCAGGGCTACCCCTTCACGCCCGGCCTGCACAGCGACGAGCAGGTCGAGGGCTGGCGCGGCGTCACGGACGCGGTGCACGCGGCGGGCGGGCGGATCTTCGCGCAGCTCATGCACACCGGCCGGGTCAGCCACCCGAGCGTGCTGCCCGGCGACCTGCACCCGGTGGGCGCGTCCCCCGTGCGTGCCGCGGGTCAGTTGTTCACCGGTTCGGGGATGGCGGACTTCGTCACGCCCAGGGAGCTGACCGGGGCGGAGGTCGAGGCCACGATTGCCGACTTCGCCACCGCCGCGCGCAACGCGGTCGAGGCGGGGTTCGACGGGATCGAGCTGCACGGCGCCAACGGCTACCTGCCGCACCAGTTCCTGGCCGACAACACCAACCGGCGCGCCGACGAGTGGGGCGGCCCGGTGGAGAACCGGATCCGGTTCGTGGTCGAGGTGGTCCGCGCGACGTCCGAGGCGATCGGCGCGCACCGCGTCGGCCTGCGGATCTCCCCGTCCAACCCCTACAACGACATCGCCGAGGAGTCGACGGACGAGCTGTACCCGGCGCTGGTCGACGCGATCGACCCGTTCGGCCTGGCGTACCTGCACATCGGCGAGTCCGGTGCGCGGTCGCTGACGCTGGAGCTGCGCAAGCGCTTCTCCGGCACCCTGATCCTCAACCCGTTCACGCCGGGCGGCGTCACCGGCCCGGACCACCTGCCCCTGCTGGACGACGGCACGGCGGACGCGCTGAGCTTCGGCGCGATGTTCCTGGCCAACCCGGACCTGCCCGCCCGCCTGGCGAACGGCGGCCCGTTCAACACGCCGGACCCGTCCACCTTCTTCAGCGGCGCCGAGAAGGGCTACATCGACTACCCGGCGCTGACCGGCGTCAACGCCTGATCGGCCCACTCCGAGTGTTGAACTCGGGGTACGCGAACGTAGGACTCTCGCGGCGCGAACGCAGGACTCTCGCGTGAGCCCTGCGTTCGGAACGGGTGAGTCCTGCGTTCGGGGCGCCCGAGACGGACGTTCGGAGCGAGGCGAGGCCCCCGAGTTGCGCAAACTCGGGGGCCTCGTGGCGTCGAACGGGGTGTGAACGGGCAGGAGGATGGGCCCGTTCGGGCACGGATTCACTCGATCGTGTGTGTTCGGTCAGGCGAAGCGGGCGGAACCCGGGCATCGTCCACCCAGCTGTGGCGCTGGCCACACCATTTCGACGGTGTTACACCTTAGGCGCGGCCCGAACGGGCAGCGACGGTCCGAGCGGGCAGAGGAGGCGACGTGCGGGCGGACGAGCGCAAGCGCCGCATCCTGGCCCGCGCCCGGGCGGACGGCCGGGTCGACGTGGCCGAGATCGCGGCCGAGCTGGAGGTCGCGCAGGAGACCGTGCGGCGGGACCTGCGCCTGCTCGACGAGCACGGCCTGGTCCGCCGCACGCACGGCGGCGCGTTCCCGGTCGAGAGCGCCGGGTACGAGACCGGGCTGAAGTTCCGGTCCGCGTCGATGGTGCCGGAGAAGCGGCGCATCGCCCGCGCCGCCGCGGACCGGCTCGGTGACGCGGAGACGGTGTTCATCGACGAGGGGTACACGCCCCAGCTCGTCGCCGAGGCCCTGCCCACCGGCAGGCCGTTGACGGTGATCACCGCGTCCCTGCCCACGGCCGCCGTGCTGTCGGAGGTGCCGTCCGCGACCGTGCTGCTGCTCGGCGGACGGGTGCGCGGCCGGACGCTGGCGACGGTCGACCACTGGGCCACCCGCATGCTCTCGGAGATGGTGATCGACCTCGCCTACATCGGGGCGAACGGCATCTCCCGCGAGCACGGCCTCACCACGCCGGACCCGGCGGTGGGCGCGGTCAAGGCGCAGGCCCTGGCCTCGGCCCGCAGGCGGATCTTCGTCGGCGTGCACACGAAGTTCGGCGTGTCGAGCTTCCACCGGTTCGGTGGCATCGCCGACCTGGAGGCGGTCGTCACCGACTCCGTGCTGCCCGCCGGCGAGGCGCACCGCTACGCCCTGCTCGGACCGAAGGTCGTCCGAGCCTGACCCGACCCACGCACGGCCCCCGGAGCACCAGGGGCCTGTTCCCGCTCGCCCTAAGGAAGGCAGGACGATGAAGTCATTGCGGTATGGCGGCCTGCTGGCCGCGGTGCTCCTGGCCACGACCGCGTGCGCCGGCGCGGGTGGCGGGGGCGGCGGCGCCGAGAACTCGATCAACGTCCTGATGGTGAACAACCCGCAGCTCCAGGACCTGCAGAAGCTCACCGCGGACAACTTCACCAAGGACACCGGCATCACGGTCAACTTCACCGTGCTGCCCGAGAACGACGTCCGCGACAAGATCAGCCAGGACTTCTCCAGCCAGGCGGGCCAGTACGACGTGGCCACGATCAGCAACTACGAGACGCCGATCTACGCCGAGAACGGCTGGCTCACCCCGCTGGACGACTACGTCGCCGAGGACACCGGCTTCGACCAGGACGACGTCCTCGAACCGATCCGCCAGTCCCTCACCGCCGCCGACGGCAAGGTGTACGCCCAGCCGTTCTACGGCGAGTCGTCGTTCCTCATGTACCGCAAGGACGTGCTGGACGCCAAGGGCCTGACCATGCCGGAGAGGCCTACGTGGCAGCAGGTCGCCGAGATCGCCGCCCAGGTCGACGGCGCGCAGCCCGGCATGAAGGGCATCTGCCTGCGCGGCCAGCCCGGCTGGGGCCAACTGATGGCGCCGCTGACCACGGTGGTCAACACGTTCGGCGGCACGTGGTTCACCAAGGACTGGCAGGCGCAGCTCGACGCGCCGGAGTTCAAGGAGGCCACGGAGTTCTACGTGGACCTGGTCCGCGCGCACGGCGAGGCGGGCGCGCCGCAGGCCGGGTTCGCCGAGTGCCTGAACAACATGACCCAGGGCAAGGTCGCCATGTGGTACGACGCCACGGTCGCCGCCGGGCTGCTGGAGGCCGACGACTCGCCGGTGAAGGGCAAGCTGGGCTTCGCCCAGGCGCCGGTCGTGAAGACGGAGAGCTCGGCCTGGCTGTACACGTGGGCGTTCGGCATCCAGAAGGCGAGCAAGAAGGCCGACAACGCGTGGAAGTTCGTGTCCTGGGCGTCCGGCAAGGGCTACGAGGAGCTGGTCGGCAAGACGCTGGGCTGGTCCAAGCTGCCCGACGGC
Organism: Actinosynnema sp. NPDC023794; assembly: GCF_040639675.1. Taxonomy (NCBI): domain Bacteria; kingdom Bacillati; phylum Actinomycetota; class Actinomycetes; order Pseudonocardiales; family Pseudonocardiaceae; genus Actinosynnema; species Actinosynnema sp. NPDC023794. The sequence continues at coordinate 86,820 of NZ_JBFAFR010000025.1, forward strand.
AAGCGGAAGTCGACCTACCAGCGGTCCGAGTACCTGGCCGCCGGCGGCACGTTCGCCAAGCAGGCGGAGGCGGCCATCGCCGGCGCCAAGCCCACCGACCCCGGCGTGCAGGAACGGCCCGCGAGCGGCATCCAGTTCGTCGGCATCCCCGAGTTCACCGACCTGGGCACGCAGGTGTCGCAGAAGATCAGCGCCGCGATCGCGGGCTCGACCACCGTGGACGCCGCGCTGGAGGAGAGCCAGGCGCTGGCCGAGGTCGTCGCCGAGAAGCACCGGGGGAAGTGATGACGAACCCAACCCCCATCGGGAGGACCCGGTGACCGCCGTGCGGGAAGCCCCCGCGCAGGCCGGACCCACGCCTCCGGCGCGGACGGGGCAGTTGGCCGCGGCGGCGCGCTGGGCACGGCGCGCCCCGCTCCTGCCCGCCCTGATCTTCACGATCGTGGTCACCCAGCTGCCGTTCGTGGCCACGCTGGTGATCTCGCTGATGCGGTGGAACTCGCTGGACCCGGCCAACCGCGGGTTCGCGGGCCTGGACAACTACACCGCCGTGTTCACCGACCCCGACCTGCGCAGCGCCATCGGCGTCACGGCCCTGCTGACCGCGACCGTGGTGCTGGTCTGCCTGGTCCTCGGGCTGGGACTGGCCCTGTTGCTCGACCGGGGGTTCGCCGGGCGCGGTCTCGTGCGCACGATGCTCATCGCGCCGTTCCTGGTGGTGCCGGTCGCCGCCGCGCTGCTGTGGAAGCACGCGCTCTACAACCCCGAGTACGGCCTGCTCAACGGTGTGCTGACGTGGTTGTTCGGCGACGACGCGCCGCAGCCGGAGTGGATCAGCGGCATGCCGCTGATCGCGGTCGAGGCGGCGCTGGTGTGGCAGTGGACGCCGTTCATGATGCTGATCCTGCTGGCGGGCCTGCAGAGCCGCCCGCAGGACGCGGTCGAGGCCGCGCGCATCGACGGCGCCACGGCGTGGCAGGTCTTCCGCTACCTCACGCTGCCCCACCTGCGGCAGTACCTGGAGCTGGGCGCGCTGCTCGGCTCGATCTACGTCGTGCAGAACTTCGACGCCGTCTTCACCATCACGTCCGGCGGCCTCGGCACGGCCAACCTGCCCTACACGATCTACCAGACCTTCTACCAGGCGCACGACTACGGCCAGGCGTCCGCCGCGGGCGTGGTCGTGGTCATCGGCTCGATCGTCATCGCCACCTTCGCGTTGCGCGTCGTGTCGTCGTTGCTGCGTGAGGACGGCGGCCGAGCCGCGAACCGGACGGAGGCGAGGGCATGAGCAGGTTGCTCGGCTTGGCCGCGTGGGCCGCGGGCCTGCTGTTCTTCGCGCCGGTGGCGTGGATGGTCCTCACCTCCCTGCACAGCGAGCAGGACGCGGCGACCAACCCGCCGTCCCTGACCGCGCCCATCACGTTCGACGGCTACGCCGAGTTCTTCGACTCGGAGCCGTGGCCGCCGCTGATCAACTCGCTGAGCGCGTCGATCGGCTCGACCGTGCTCGTGCTGCTGCTGGCGATCCCGGCGGCGTACGCGCTCTCGATCAAGAAGGTCGACAAGTGGTCGGACGTGCTGTTCTTCTTCCTGTCCACCAAGATGCTGCCGGTCGTGGCCGGGCTGCTGCCGGTCTACCTGGTCGCCCAGCACACCGGGATGCTCGACAACATCTCGTTCCTGGTCGTGCTCTACACCTCGATGAACCTGCCGATCGCGGTGTGGCTGATGCGGTCGTTCCTGGCCGAGGTGCCGGGCGAGATCCTGGAGGCCGCCGCGCTGGACGGCGCGGGCCTGGTCACCACGCTGCGCCGGGTCGTCGCGCCGGTCGCCATGCCCGGCATCGCCGCGACCTCGTTGATCTGCTTCATCTTCAGCTGGAACGAGCTGCTGTTCGCCCGCGTGCTGACCGGCGTGGTCGCGGGCACCGCGCCGGTCTACCTCACCGGGTTCGTCACCAGCCAGGGCTTGTTCCTTGCCAAGGTGTGCGCCGCCGCCGTGGTGGTGTCGCTGCCGGTGCTCGTCGCCGGGTTCGCCGCCCAGGACAAGCTGGTCCAGGGCCTTTCTCTGGGAGCCGTGAAGTGAGAGCAGCCGTGATCACCGGTGTCGGCGCGGTGGAGGTCGCCGAGGTGTCGGACCCGAGGCCAGGCCCGCGCCAGGTCGTCGTGGACGTCGCGGCGTGCGGGCTGTGCGGCACCGACCTGCACATCCTGCAGGGCGAGTTCGCCCCGACGCTGCCGGTCGTGCCCGGGCACGAGTTCGCGGGCGTGGTCGTCGAGGTCGGCTCCGAGGTCGCCGAGGTGGCGGTCGGCGACCGGGTCGCGGTGGACCCGTCGCTGTACTGCCACGAGTGCCGGATGTGCCGGTCCGGGCGGAGCAACTTGTGCGAGCGGTGGGCCGCGATCGGCGTCACGACCGGTGGCGGCGCGGCCGAGTACGCGGTGGCGCCCGTGGCGAACTGCGTGAAGCTGCCCGACCACGTGCGGACCGAGGACGCGGCGCTGATCGAGCCGCTGTCGTGCGCCGTGCGCGGTTACGACGTGCTGCGGTCGCAGCTGGCCAGCCGGGTGCTGATCTACGGCTCGGGCACGATGGGCCTGATGATGCTGCAGCTCGGCAAGCTCACCGGCGCGTCGTCCATCGAGGTGGTCGACCTCAACCCGGACCGCCTGGCCACGGCCGCGCTGCTCGGCGTCACGGCCACCGCGACGTCGCCCGACGAGCTGGACCGGCCGCAGGGGTGGGACGTCGTCATCGACGCCACCGGCAACGAGAAGGCCATCCAAGACGGGCTCGGCCGGGTCGCGAAGGGCGGCACGTTCCTGCAGTTCGGCGTCTCCGACTACGCGGCGCGGGTGACCATCGACCCGTACCGCATCTACAACCAGGAGATCACGATCACCGGCTCGATGGCGGTGCTGCACTCGTTCGAACGCGCGGCCGACCTGTTCGCCACCGGCGTGCTCGACCCGGACGTGTTCATCAGCGACCGCCTGCCGCTGGCGGACTACGCCTCGGCGCTGGCGCGGTTCCAGGCGGGGCGTGGACGCAAGATCCAAGTGCTGCCGTGACGCGGCTCGGCCCCGGTCACGCGCACGTGACCGGGGCCGAGGCGGTGGGTGCTAGTTGTTCGCCGCGCGCCTGCGCAGCACGATCAGCAGGGCCGCGCCACCGCCGAGCAGGACGACGCCGATCACCAGCGGGATCGCGATGCTCGCGCCCGTGTTGGCCAGGCCGTCACCCGTGTCGGCCACCGGCACGACCTCGGGGGTCGTGGTCGTGGTGGCGGGCGCCGAGGACGGGGACTCCGTCGTGGTCGTCGTCGGCACGGTGGTGGTGCTCGGCTCGGTCGTCGTCGGCGGGAACGTGGTGGTGGTCAGCGACTTGGTGGTGGTGGTCGTCGGGACGACGCACGCCTCGACGGTCTTCGTCTCCTTGAAGGAGTACTGGGCGGAGTCGTGCGCGGTCACCTCGACCACGAACACGCGCTTGACGTCGCCGGTGGCGGAGTACGAGCCCTCGAAGCTCCTGCCGAAGTCCTTGTTCTCCAACTCCTCGTCGCCGTCAAGGGTGATCTTGACGCGGTTGGCCTTCTGCGAGGTGCTCTCGGCGTACTGCGTGAGCTTCACGCTGAGGGTTGTCGTGCCGTCCTGGCACTTCGCCTCCAGCTGGGGGGTGTGCGCGGAGGCGGGGACAGCGGCGAAGACGGTCGCGGCGACGGCGGCGACAGCGGCGCCGACCAGGGCACCGACTCTGGCGAACTGCATGTGAGGGCTCCTGAGGGAAGGGCTGAGGAGAACCGCGCCACCCTATCGGGGGGTTTATAACAACACGATTCGGGGTTCGGTAACTACTTTCCGTAGATCTGTGACCTAGCGCCGGAGCCGTCGCCGGAGGACGAAGAGCACCACGGTTCCGCCGCTGAGCAGCAGCACGCCGAGTACAAGGGGGACGGTCACGTCCGCGCCCGTGTCCGGCAGGCCGCTGTCGTTGGCGGCGGGCACCACCAGCGCCTTCCGTTGCGTGGTGGGCCAATCGAACGTCAACGGCGTGGTCGTCGTGGTGGTCGTCGTGGTCGTTTCGACGGGAGTCGCAGTCGTGACGGTCGTGGTGGTGACCGGGACCGCGGTGGTCGTAATCGTGGTCGTCGGCGTCACGCACGCGGGCACGGTCAATCGCCTCGTGAACGACCAGCCGCGTTCCCACCGGGGGTCGTCCCAAGCGCGCACGGTGACGGTGAAGACGTGCTCGACGGTTCCGGGCTCGGTGTAGGACTTCCGGAACGACTCGCGGAACCTGCCGTCCTCGACGGACCGCCCGTTGTCCTCGACGGTGACCGAATTGGACCGGCGGCCGTCGTACCGGGTGAGACCGACGGTGAGCACGGCGTTGCCGTCGAGGCACCCGGACTTGAGCGACGGGGTGTGCGCGGAGGCGGGGACGGCGGCCAGCAGGCCGGCGGACGCGACGGCCGCCGCGACGCAGAGTGATGCCCGGACGGCCCGTGCGAACTGCATGGTGGCTCCTGTGAACGGCGGTGGCGCGGCGGGGAACGCACACCCCTATACGGACGCCACGGGCCGAGCGTTCACATCGGAGCTTGGTCGATCCGGGTGACACCCGGCCACGGGGCGGCGTCGGCCATCAGGCCGATCATCCCCGAGACGAGGCGGAGCTGGTCCACGCCGCGGATGTCGGCCTCCACCAACCTCGGCGAGCACACCACGACCGCCACGGCCTGCGCCCGCGACAGGGCGACGTTCAACCGGTTGCGGGACAACAGGAAGTCCAGCCCGCGCGGCAGGTCGACGGCGGCCGACGAGGTCATCGTGGTGATCACCACGGGCGCTTCCTGGCCCTGGAACCGGTCCACGGTGCCGACCCGCACGTGCTCGTAGCCGTGCTTCTCCAGCTCGCGCCGCACCAAGCGCACCTGGAGGTTGTACGGCGCCACCACCAGGATGTCGGAGTCGTCCAACGCCCGCGCGTCCGGCCCGTCGGTCCACATGCGACCCATCAGCGACCGCACCACGCCCACGACCGCGTCCGCCTCCTCGATGGACGACGTGGTGTTGTGCGAGTGGGGCACCGAGTGCACGTAGACGCCCGACGGCACGCCGTCGATCCCGCGTGCGGCGGCGCTGGGGTGCGCGTGCAGGAGTCCGGCGTAGGACAGGTTCGAGACCGGCGCGCACACGGCCGGGTGCATGCGCCGCGTCTGGTCCAGGAAGTAGCCGAGCTCCGGCGGGATCACGTCGGCGTCGCCGATCAGGTGCCCCAGCGCCGACGCCTCCGCGCCCGCGGGGTGCGTGCCCTGCACGACCTGCGGCAACTGCTGCGGATCGCCCAGCAGCACGAGGTTGCGCGCGCACGTCGACACGGCCAGCGCGTCGGCCAGCGCGAACTGGCCCGCCTCGTCCACGATCAGCACGTCGAACGGCTGCTCGCGCAACGCCGCGTTGGCGAACGTCCACGCAGTGCCGCCGACCAGGTGCCCGCCGCCCTGGTCGTTGCGCCACCGCACCAGCGCCGGGTTGTCGCGTGGCTGCTCCCACGAGCAGTCCTTCACGGGCGCGCCCTTCGCGCGCTTGGCCGTGGGGATCGGCACCCCCAGCTCACGACCCGCCGCCAGGGCCGCGCTCAGCACGTTCTCCACGGCCTTGTGGCTGGTGGACGTGACGCCGACGCTGCGACCGCCGCGGATCAGGTGCGCGATCAGCCGTCCCGCCAGGTAGGTCTTGCCCGCGCCGGGCGGACCCTGCACGGCGAGCGTGGAGCCGGCCAACGCGTCCACCGCCGCGATCACGTCGGCGATCAGGTCGTCGCTCCTGGGCAGCGCGCCGGTCCTCAGGCGCGGCGGCGTGCGGCGGACCAGGTCGATGCCGGGGTGCGGCGGGAGCGCCGGCAGTTCGTCCACGACCGAGCGCGCCAGCTCGTAGACCGCCTCGTCCTTCGGCTTCGGCTGGACCGGGCTGCCGGGCAGGACCGCGACGGGCTGCTCACCGTGCACGTCGTCGGGCGCGACGCTCTCCAGGACCACCACGTCCTCGGCCGACTCGGCGAGCACCACGGCGTCCCGGGTCACGTTCGCGGGCTTGCCGGGGTAGAGCAGGCGGACCTGGTCGCCCTTCGCGAACGGGTGCGGCCGGTCCGGGTCGCACCACACCCGCACCTCGCGCTTGGCCTTGCGGACGCGTCCGGACGGCATCGCCCAGTCCTGCGCCCGCACCGACACCGGCACCGCGCAGGCGCTGTCGGACTCCAGCTCGGACAGCGGCGCGGCCATCTGGCGGAAGAAGTCCCACCACGCCGGGTTCGTCTCGCGCCGGTGGTAGCCGACGGCGGCGGCGAGCAGCGCGCGTGCCCGTTCGTCGTCGCCGGCCTCGGCCGGGTTGTCCGGCAGACCCTCCAGCAGCGGGTCGACGACGGCGGCGAGGCGTTCGGCGCGCTCGGCCCGGCATTGGGCGGCGAGCTCGTCCTCGATCTCCTCGGTGAACGACGGCTCCGGCACGTGCGGCTCGATGCCCGCCTCCGCGCGCACCTCCAGCAGGAACCGGTAGAGCCGCAGCGTGGAGACGCAGTCGTAGGTGTTGTAGTCGGCGATGCCGGTGAGCACGTCCTCGGCGCGTGCCGGGTCGACGTCGCGCAGGGCCAGGAACTCCTCGTACGCCTCGATGCTGGACACGGCCGTGGTCACGTCGCCCCCGCGCGCCTCCGGCATGTAGAGCGGCTCGAGGTACTTGATCGAGTACGACCGCTGGGACACGCGCAGGGCCTTGCGGACGACGGCGTAGAGGTCGACCAGCGCGCCGGAGCGCAGCAGGTGGTCGACGGCGTCCTCGCGCGTGCCGTGCAGGGCGGCGAGCCTCTTGAGCGCGTTCACCTCGTACGGCGCGTAGTGGTAGACGTGCGCGTCCGGGTGATCTTGCAGCGTTCGGGTGGCGTGGTCGACGAACCGCTCGAACGCGGCCTTCTCCTGCGGGCGGGTGTGCGCCCAGAACGGAGTGAAGCGCTCGGCTTCGTCGACCACGCCGAACAGGTACTCCAGGCCTTCGCCGTCGAGCGCGAACGGGTCGCCCTCCATGTCGAAGAACAGGTCGCCGCTGCTCGGGACTGGCAGCGTGGCCAGGGCTTCCGGCGCGACGACCTCGTAGGCGACCTTGCCGGTCGGGTCGTCGTCGGTGCGGGAGTCGTCCTGGATGACCTGGAGCGCGGCCTGGGCGCGCAGGCCGGTGAACGTGGCGGCGGACATCGTCGCGGGGCGGTCGGCGCGGGTGGCGTTGGCGAGGGCGTCGATCGTGCCGAGGCCGGCGGCGACGAGCTTGCGGCGCTGGTCGGTGCGGATGCCGGCGACCAGCGAGAGGTCGCGGTCCCGTTCCCGGCCGGTGGCGCAGTGCCTGCCGAAGCGGCACGTGGCGCACGCCGGGCGTTCGTCGTCCCAGAGGCGTTCGGGCAGGGAGGGCGGTGCGGCGAGGCGTGCCTTCAGGCGGGTCTGGAGGTCGCGGACCAGCGGGAGGAAGTCGGCGACCTGGAACGTCTTGGTGGTGCCGTCGCCGAGCAGGAGGTGCATGGCGGGGCCGGCGTGGTCGCGCAGGGCGTTGGCGTAGGCGGTGAGCTGGACGACGGCGGCGGGGGTGGCGTGCCGGGCGAGCTTGGCGTCGTGCGGCTCGTAGCCGCGGTCGGTGGCGACGAGGAAGTCGGCGCGGCCGTGGAAGCCGTCGGCGTAGAAGACGGCCTGGTAGATCACCGGCGCGCGGGCCGTCATCGCCCGTGCGGTCAGCTCGGCGGCTTGGGTGAGGGCCGCGTGGGTCGGCGCGGGTTGGGGGATCTCGACGACGTCGTGCTCGGCGCGGAACTTCGCGAGCACCGCCTGCTCGTGCGCGTGGCCGTGCCGGGTGGCGAGGGTGTTCGGCGACGGGTCCGGCACGGGTGCGCCGGGCAGGCCCGCGGCGAGCGCCAGCGAGAGCCGGGCGCGGTGGTCGCACTCCAACAGGTCCACCAGGTCCGCCGGGGAGTGCACCAGGTGGCCGTCGGCGGTGAGCATGGCGGGCAGTATCGCGGCCGGACCCGTGAACCGGGCGGACCGCGCACGGCGAGTCGCCGGACTGCCGCCTCCGCCACCCGGCCCGCGTCGCGCGTCCTGAGCGTTCAACTCGGGGTACCTGAACGTAGGACACACCCGACCTGAGCGTTCGACACACGCGCGTGTCGAACGCTCAGGACCCGCGTGTCGAACGTTCGGGGCCGGTGAGTTCTGCGTTCGGGGTGGGGTTCAGGTTTGGGGGAGGGGGCCGTTGGCGGCTTGCCAGCGGGCTTGGTGGGCGGCGGCTTCGGCGGCGGCCACGGCTTCGGCGGCCGGGGGCAGGGGTTCGGCGCACCAGGCGCGCAGCACGGTGGCCAGCTCGGTGACGAAACGGGTGCCGGTCGGGGTCAGCTCGTCGCCGGCCAGCAGCGTCTCGGCGGTGGTCAGCGCCGCTGAACGCCAGCGCGCGTACTCGACCCGCGCGGCGGGGCCCGGGCGGGCACGCCAGAAGCCGGCCACGCCCAGGTGCGCGTAGGTGCCGTGCAGCAGACCGGCCGCCGGCCGCGGGTCTTCCCGCCACGGCGCGTAGAACCGGGCCTCACTGCCGGGCTTGACCAGCGCGAACAGGTCCATCAACGCCACCAGCTTGCTGTGCTGCGCCTCGTGCGCGAGCGTCACGGCCAACGTCTCGGCGTCCGGCGTCGGCGACAGGAACACGCACCCGAACGCGTCGGCCAACGTCGCGCTGCTCGTGCCCGTCGGCGACGACGGCATCGGCGTCAGCACCGACACGACCTCGGTGAACTCCGCGGCGACCGCCGGGTGGTCCCGGGTCAGCAGGTCCCACGCCGAGCCGAGCGCGTCGCGCCACCGCGGCAGGTCGACCGACGCCGCCACCGGCAGCTCGGCGGGCACGCCGCCACCGGCCCACAGGTCCACCTGGAGGGAGTGCGCGCCCAAGCGGATCTCCGGCAACGGCTCGTAAGCCAACCCCGGACCCACCACCACGCCCAGTGACGGCAGCGAGAAGACCTCCACCGGCGGGAACTCCAGGTCCACCGCCACACCCGCGCGCACCGCCGCCGCGGCGGCGGTGAACGCCAGCTCCGCCGGCCGCGCCTCGTCGCCCCGACGCATCGCCAACGCCGTCCGCGTGGCCCAAGCGCCGACCGACGGGTGGTCGAGCACCCGGTCCACCGCCGCCGGCGCCACCCGCGCCGCCTCACGCAGCAGCGCGAACGCCTCCCGCGCCGCCGGGTCCGCCGCGATGGACCTGATCATCAGCAGCGTCCTGCTGCGCCGCGCCAGCCGCAACGTGCGCACCGCCGCACCACCACCGCCACGCGCGAGGGCGGCGAAGTCCGACGCGGAAACCCGGAACGGCCCGACCGTCACGCGAGCGCCGCCAGGTCCGCCGCCACGCGCGACCGCACGTGCCCGATCAGCCGCACCAGGTCCGGGCAGTACACCGACGGCCGGTCGAACCCGGCGCCCTCCAGGAACCGGTGCGCCCGCAGCCCGCCGCCGCACGCCGACACCACCGGGCACCGCCGGCACTGCTGCGACAACCCGGCCAACCCCGAACGGCCGGCGCGCACGTCCGGCAGGTCCAACGCCGCGTCGAACGGGTCGCGCGCCACGTGCAGCCCGGTCGCCGAGGCCGCCGGCGAGGACGACGCCAGGATGTCCGAAGCCTCGATCGTGCCGTCGGTCTCCACCACCACCTGGGCCGACGGGCTCAACCCGATCCCCTCCACCCCGGAACGCCCGCCGAGCAGCACCGCCAGCAGCTCCTCGAACAGCCGCACGCGCGTCAGCGGCCGGCCGTACCAGACGTCGAACACGGCGATCAGCCACTCCGCGTACGGCGTCGAGACGGCGTCCGCGACGCGTCCCGGCGGCGGCGCCGACCAGTTGCCGTGCGGCAGCAGGAAATCCACCGCGGGCGGCGAGAACCCCAGCAACGACTCGTAGACGCGCACCGGGTCTTCACCCACGTCCACCACGCACAGCAGACCGCCGTACACCGCCGGGAACGACCGCAGCGACGTCAACGCCGCCCGCACCGCCGCCCAACTGCCGCCGCCGTCCGGCCGAACGCGGTGCCGGTCGTGCGCTTCCGGCGTGCCGTCCACGCTCACCCCCACCCGGACGCCGTGCGCGGAGAACAGCTCCAGGAATTCCCGGTCCAGCAATGTCGCGTTCGTCTGCACGGTGAACCGCACCGGCACGGGCACGACCGAGCGGAACCGCGTGATCAGCGACTCGATCGCGGCACGTCCGGCGAGCAGCGGCTCACCGCCGTGCAACACGACTTCGACTTCGGACAACCCGTGTGCCCGCACGTGTTCCGCCACCCGTTCGGCGGTGTGCGCGACGATCCCGGGCGACATCACCCTCGGCCGGGAACGCCACCGCTGGTCGGCCAGTTCGTAGACGTAGCAGTAGTCGCACGCCAGGTTGCACCTGCTGTGCACCTTGAGCACGAACTGGCGGAACGGCAACCCATTCCCCGAGTTCACCGTCACCACCCCCGACATTCCCCACACCACAAGCAAACTCGAGACCCCACCAGCAATCAAACACAGCGCGCCGCCCGCTACCTCCGCCAATCGGAGGATTCCCGACGGTGACCGTTGTCGTTCACTACGATGGGAAGTGCGCCGTCGGCGTTCGCCGGCAATCAGGCGGCTGCGGTGAAACCCGCAGCATTGCGGTGAGGGGGTAGGTCGGACATGACTTCCGAACCCGTCCTGGAGTCCGAACTCCTGGACGTCACTGGCGTGGACCTGGCCCGGTTGGCGGAGCTGCCGGACACCGCGCTGCGCGCCGCGCTGCACCGGATCCTCGCGGAGAACGCCGAGCTGCCCAACCGGTTCGCGGCCTTCGAGAGCTCCTTGTGACCGTGACTGCTGCCGTTCGGGTGAAACGCGGCTGAGTCGCGGGCGCGCGGCCCGCGCAACCGGTATTCCCAAGTCCCCCCGCCGCTCTGGAGCAGCAGATGAGCACCCCGCGCACCACACCGGGCCCCTCCGGGGTCACCGCCTTCCTGTCGGCGACCGGGGGGACCGGCCGCACCAGCGCGGTGGCGAACCTGGCGTGGGCGTTGGCCGCGGCCGGGCAACGGGTCCTGGTCGTGGACTGGGGTTCCGAGGTGCCGCGGGTGCGCGAGTATCTGGAGCCGTTCCTGGTGGCCCGCCTCGGGCTGCCGGACGCGTTGGGCCGCGGGCTGCTGACCGCGTACCGGGCGGACCCGCTGCGCGAGGACGACCCGGCGCCCGTCGTGGAGCGGTTCGCGCCGCCGGCGGGCGACGTCACGGTCCCCGGCCACATCGACGTGGTGTCGCCGATACCGGTCGACGCGGCGGGCCGACCGCAGCCCGAGACCAGGCACGGTGACGCGGGCGCGATCGCCGAGCTGCGCGCGCGACTGGCGGAGTCCGACTACGACCAGGTGCTGATCGACGCGCCGACCGGCGCGGGCGACGAGTCGCTGACGCTGATCGCGACGCTGTGCGAGCTGGCCGTGGTGTGCTTCCGCCCGCGTCCCCGGGCCATCGCCGACGCGGCGGACCTGGCCGCGCGGCTGCGCAAGCGCGCGCCGATCCGGATCGACGTGGTGCCGGTGGCGACGTTGTTCGACGACGCCGACGAGTTGTCGCGGGCGCAGCGCATCCGGTCCGCGATCCGCGCCGCGTTCGCCGAACTGCTGGCCGGGCAGGCGAAGCGGGTGCCCGACGGCGGCACGATCGAGATCCCCTACCGCCCGTTCGACGCGTTCGACCCGCTGCTGGCGATCCTGGTGGAGGAGCCGACCAGCGGCGGCGCGCTGGAGGCCCAGTACGGCAGGCTGGCCGCGGCGGTCACCGGCGGCGCGGTGACCGAGGTGGTCCCGGTGTCGCCGGTGCTGCGCGCCCGCTACCGGCGGGTGTTCGGGCTGACGTCGACCACCGCGCCGGACCGCGTGGTCCTCGTGCACGCGCCGCGCGACCGGCCCTGGGCGGACTGGGTGCGCGGCCTGCTGGAACGCGCGGGCGCGCAGGTGTCCCGGTTGTCCGAGGCGCGCGGGTGGTTCGAGGCCGACGTGCCGCCGGGCGTGCTGATCCTCTCGTCGCCGCACCTGGGCCCGGTGGAGCTGCCCGCGCTGCCGCTGACCGTGCTGCGGCTGCGGTTGTCCGACGACGGGCCCGCGGACGGCGGGCTGGACGTGCACGACCACACCCCGGAGACGTTGAGCGCCCGGCTGCTCGGCCACTTCGGCCTGATCGACCGGCCGGGCACGGTGCACGAGCCGGGCATGCGGGTGCCGGGCAGCGACCCGGCCGTGTTCGAGCTGCCGCCGCGCCACCCCGGCTTCGTCGGCCGGGACGAGGACCTGGAGGCGTTGCGCGACCAGTTCGCGGCGGCCGGCGACGGTCGCGCGGTGGTGACGGTGAACGGCGTGCCCGGCGTCGGCAAGAGCGAGTTGGCGCTGGAGTACGCCTACCGGTTCTCCTCGGACTACGCGGCGGTGTGGTGGCTGTCCGCGCACGACCGGCAGTCGGTGCTGAGCGGCCTGGCCGAGCTGGCGGTCCGGCTGCGCCAGCCGGGCTCGACCGACTACGGCACGCTGTCCGCGCTGGAACGGCTGTCGAACGACCCGGCGTACGCGCGGTTCCTGCTGGTCTACGACAACGCCGACGACCCGGACGCGCTCGCCGGCCTGTTACCGGGCGGCGCCACCGGGCACGTGCTGATCACGTCCGGACCGGTGGACCGCCAGGCCGTCGAGCTGGTGCCGATGCGCGCCGAGGACAGCGTGCGCCTGCTGCTGGACCGCGTGCCGGGGCTGACCGCGGAGGACGCGGGCCGGGTCGCGGAGGCCGTCGACCACCTGCCGCTGGCGCTGGACCTGGCGTCGTCCTGGCTCGGCGAGACGGCGCGGACCGAGGTCGCCGCGGGCTCCCGGGACGCCGACGCCGCCACCTGGGCCACGCGCACCCTGTTCGAACGCCTGGGCCGGTCCGAACTGGACGGCGTGGCGCGGGTCGTCGACGTCGCGGTGGACGCGTTGCGGGACAACGGGGTCGGCCGGTTGGCGGTGCTGGTCGCGGAGCTGTGCGCGTTCCTCTCGCCGGAGGGCGCGAACCTGGGCCTGGTGCGCTCGCCCGCGTTCCTCGGCCGGGTGATCGCGGCGGGCGGCGTGGACGCCGAGCCGCTGGAGCTGGACGCCGCCGAGATCGACCGGGTGCTCTGGTACGGCGCGCGGTACGGGCTGTTCCGCGTCGACTGGGGCGACCAGTACTCGCTGCGCCTGCACCGCGTGGTGCAGCGAGCGCTGCGCGACCGGATGACCCAGGCCGAGCGCGAGGAACGGCGGGCCGACGTGCTGCGGGCGTTGGCCGCGTTGGCGCCGACCGAGGTGGAGGACAACTCGCCGACCCGGCACGCCCGGTTCGCCGAGCTGCAGAAGCACGTCGTCGGGTCCGGGGCGCTGGCCAGCGACGACCCGAAGGTGCGCCGCTGGCTGGTCAACCAGGTGCGGTTCCTGTTCACCGACGGCGGCGCGGGCGTGCGCCGGGCCGCGCTCGAACCGGGCCGCGCCCTGCTGGACGCGTGGACCCGGAGGTTCGGCCCGGCCGACCCGCTGCGCAACCGGCTGGCCACCGAGCTGGCCAACGTGCACCGCGTGCTCGGCGACCCGGCCGAGGCGCTGCGGCTGGACGACCTGGCGCTGGCCCAGCAGCGGCGCGCGCTCGACCTCACCCACCCGCGCCCGCTGATCACGGCTCGCGGCCGGGGCGGCGACCTGCGAGGGCTCGGCCTGTTCGCCGAGGCGCTGGCCGAGGACCAGGCCACCTGGGAGAGCCTGCGCTCGGTGCTCGGCGAGGACCACCCGGACACCCGCCGCGCGGCGAACAACCTGGCGTCCTCGATGTTCCTGTCCGGTGACGCGGCGGGCGCGCTCGCGCTGGAGGAGGACAACTACCGCAGGCGACGGCGGCTGTTCGGCACGGGCGACTCGCGGACCTGGGCGACCCTCGCGCAGATCGGCCTGTACCAGCGGGAACTGGGCCGCTACCCGGAGGCGCTGGACTCGCTGCTGTACGCGTCGCAGCAGTTGCAGGCGCTGCGGCACGAGCTGAACCAGGTGCAGATCGGCGTGCAGTGGAACCGCGCCATCGCGTTGCGCCTGGTCGGGCGGGCCAAGGAAGCCAAGGAGCGCACCGGCAAGGCGTTGCGGGACTACCGCGAGGTCCTCGGCCCGCACCACCCGTACACGCTGGGCTGCGCGTTGAGCTTCGCCGCCGACCACCGCCGCGTCGGCGTCGACCCCGAGCTGGCCGTCGAACTCGCGCGCACCGCGCTGGACGGCTTCCAGCAGCACGTCGGGCTGCGCGACGACCACCCGTTCGTGGCGCTGTGCAAGCTCGGCTCCGGGCTGGCGCTGCGCGCGGCGGGCGACCCGGCCGGCGCGGTGAGCCACGTGGGGGCCGCGTCGCGGACGTTGCGCGCACGACTCGGCGACACGCACCCGTGGACGCTGGCGGCGGCCATCGACGAGGCACGGGTGCACGCCGCGGCCGGGAACGCGGACCGGGCCGCCGAACTGATCGCCGAGGCGCACACCGACTGCCTGGAGTTCCTGGGGCACGATCACCCGCACACCGCCGCGGCGGCGCACAACCTGCGGCTCGCGGCGCACCCGACCGACCAGGACTGGCGGGAGTGCGATGTCGACATCCCGCACACCTGAGCGCGCAGGAGGGAGCGGCGTGGAGCTGCACGAGGAGCAGGCCGAGCACGTCGGCCCGGAGTTCGACCTGGCCAAGCGGGCGTGCCGGGCGGCGATCGAGGAGACACCCGCGCTGCACTACCTCGCGCACTACAGCAGCGGCGTGTTCGACTTCGGCGTCGACGCCCTCGGCGACCCGCCGCCCGTGCCGGACGCGCTGCCCGGCGGCACCCGCCGCGAGGAGCTCAAGCGGCTGGGCAGGCACCTCACGTTCCAGGTCGCCACGCTGGACCGGGCGTTGCAGGAGGTGCGCACGGGCCGGCTGATCCGCACCGTGCTGCACACCGAGGAGGGCGCGCTGTTCTGCGACTCCGTCGTGCCGACCGAGCACGTGGTCGGCCTGGTGCTGGACCACGCGGGCGCCGGGCCGCTGTTCGGCCACCCCGCCGTGGACGAGGCGGACCGGGCGGTGGCCGGGCTCGCCACCCGGCTGCGCGGCCAGCTCAGCCTCGGCTCGCTCAACCCCGGGGGCTGGGAGAGCGCGGCGGACGTCACGCCGCTGCCGGTGCGCGCCGCCGTGGGCGCGCACGTGACGGCGGGGGAGGGGCCGCTGACCGCGTGCCTGGCGGCGGTGCGGCCGGAGGACCTGCACCTGGTCGCGCACGTCGTCGGCGGCGAGGTGCGGGCGATGGTCGACTGCCTGGGCGACCCGTCGCTTGCGCCGTTCTTCAAGCAGGTCACGGTGGAGGCGCGGCGCCGGTTCTACCACGGGTTCGTGCAGGAGCTCGGCGCGTTGACGACGAAGCTGAACCGGGCCGTGAGCCCCGTCGTCGGGGGACTGATGGCCCGGCTCGTGCTCGACGTCGAGATGGGCGCGATCTACTACTACCGGTTGCGCGCCGGTGAATACCTCGTGGGCGTGACGATCGACCAGGCGCGGGTGCGAGCGGCGGATGATCGAATGTCCGCTTTGGCCGAAGAACTCACTCCAATCGGTCCTTGAACGCTCATCCACCCGTGCCTACCGTGGAATGGTGACGCCCGTGATCCGTTCGGCCGCGCTCCTCTCGGCCCTTGGCGCGGGCTGGCTCTGCGCATGGCAGTTCGGACTCCGCGAAGTCGACCGCTCGCCGGTCTACGGGTATTTCATCACCGCATTGCTCGGATTCGGTTTGTACGCGAGCACCAGCGGGATCGTGATCGCGGAATTCCGCAGGCAGCTCCGCACGGTCGTGCTGGCCGTCACGATCGGTGTGCTGGCGAAGGTCGCGCTGATCTTCGGCGTGATGTTCTTCGCGTTCCGCGACCCGGCGTACCTGGTCCTCGCGGTGGCGGTGGCGCAGATCGACCCGCTGTCGGTCGCCGCGATGCACGCGAAGTCGCGGATGTCGGACTCGGCGAAGGCGCTGCTGTCGGCGTGGGCGTCGTTCGACGACCCGATCACCGTGCTGCTCACGGTCTACCTCACCGCGTTCGCGCTCCAGGGCGGTGCGGTCGGCGGCGTGGGGACGTTCGCGGTCAACCTGGTGCTGAACCTGGCGTTGGCCGGGGTGGCGTTCATGCTGTGGACGCTGGTGCGCCGGCGGGTGCGGCGGGCCGAGGCCGGTGGCCGTGCGGTCCGGTACGCGGTGCGCGCGGTGATGGTGGTGGCGGTGCTGGCCATCGGGTTCGTCGCGGTGCAGTACTCGCTGCTGCTCGCGTTGGCGCTGCTGGGCCTGTTCTTCCGGCCGAACCTGGGCCGGTGGGTGGACGGGCTGGCGCAGGCGGGCATGGTCCTGGCCCTCGCCGCGGTCGGGTTGGTGCTGGCCGCCGAGTTCAGCTGGGTGCTGGCCGGTGTCGGCGCGGTGCTCGGCGTGGCGGCGTTCGGCGCGCAGGCCGTGGTGGCGTTCGCGCTGACGGCGCCGAAGCGGTGGCGCGGCGACCGGGTGCGGCTGGCGCTGGGCCAGCAGAACGGGCTGACCGCGATCATCCTGGCGCTGCTGCTGGAACCGACGTTCCCGGGCGCCATCGCCGTGGTCGCGCCCGCCGTCGTCGTGGTGAACCTGCTGCACGCCGTCGCGAACGGCGCGTACGACCGCGTGGCGGCCCGCCCGGCTCCGGCTCCGGCTCCGGTGCCCGCGCGAGCGCCGAAGCGCGTGCCGCGGGTGCCGCTCAAGCCCGCGACCGCGCCGCAGGCGACCCCCGCCTACCGGGTCAAGCCCACACCCTGAGCGTTCACCTCACACGTCCCGAACGTAGGACACGCCCGAGAGTCCTACGTTCACGCCGCGCGTGTCGTACGTTCAGAACGCGCGTGTCCCACGTTCAGGTACCCCGAGTTGAACGTTCGGGTCACGCCGGGGACGAGCGGAAGACCGCGCGGCGCACGCGAGGGCTCAGGTTGCGCAACGCCTCGTGCACGCGGGCGCGGCGCGAGCCCTGGCCCACCTCCGCCACCAGGCCACCCGCCCGCGCCGACCACGGCGGCAGCTTGAACAGCGGGTCCAGCAGGAACAGCGGCAGGAACTCCACGATCCCGTCGTAGATGCCGCACAGCTCCTCCAGCCGGTCCTGCGCGTCGGCGTCCTCGGCCGACTGGTACCACTGCGACACCGCCGCCCGGAACGCCTGCACGGCCTTGCGCATGAACTCCGCCTGCGCCGCGGCCTGGGTGAACTCCGGCGTCCGCAGCCGCCGGTGCACGGCCTCCTGCGTGGCCGTCGGCGCGTGGTCGAACGCCTCCTCGAACATCACGTCGACCTGCGTCAGGTCCTCCAACGCGTCCGCAGCGTCCCGGAACAGCCGCTCCACCTCGCCGGGCAGCCTGCCCGGCGCCGCCTCCGCCGCACGGCCCGGCGTGCCGCCCGCCAGCGCGCCGAGCTGCCGCTGGATCGCGCCGAGCTGCCGGTCCGACGACGCCCGCACGCCGTCCATGTGCTCGGCCAGGTGCTCGATGAACCCGTAGATGCTTGACTGCTGCTTGGCCAGCTGGTCCATCCGCCACCGCAGCGCCGACAACGGGTCCGCGTCGCCGGCCGGCCGCCGTCCCGTCGCGCTCACCAGCGCCTTGAAGTCGTCGGCGAACGTCCGGTCGACGTACACCAGCGGCTCGCGGCCGAGCAGTTCCCGCAGCTGGATCGCCACGCCGTCCGCCACCACGCCGTTGACCAGCAGGATCAGCTCGGCGTCCGGCTCGGCCTCGCGCACCGCCGAGATCCGCCGCCGCACCACGCCGAGGTCCGCGTTCTCCAGCAGCGACCGGGTGATCAGCACGGCGCAGCCGGTCGTGTGCTCGGGGAAGGTGACCCAGAAGTCCGCCAGCGAGTCCTCGGCCGTGCCGAGCAGGTGCCGGTGCAGGTAGTCCAGGCCGTTCGCGTCGAGCAGCCGGCGCACCACGCCGTCGATGTCGTCCGAGCTCAGCGACCCGAACAGGTCGCGTGCCGCCTGCCGCACCATGTCCTCGGTGACGGCGAACTCGTGGCCGGGCGCGCGGGACAGGTCGTCGGCCATCCGGAACACCCGGTGGCACAGCCGGATCACGTTGCGCGCGTTGCCCCGGGCGAGGTCGCGCAGGTACCGCGTGGTGTCGACGGTGAACGGCGCCAGCTGCCGCGTGCCGAACGCCTGCTCCTGCGCCAGCTCGACGAACTCGCGCACCTCGCCCTGGCTGAGCCCCGACATCACCACCGTGTACGGGATGCGCTGCCGCACCGCCTGCGGCAGGACGGACTTGAAGTCCGGCAGCCCGCACAGCACCAGGCACGCGCCTGCCTTGGCGAACACCTGCAACAACGTCTGGAACGCGGCCATGGTCCGGGCCTGCGGCCTGCTGTCGGCGGAGAAGATCTTGTCCAGCTCGTCGACCGCCAGCACGAACCGCCGCTGCCTGCCGCCGAACAGCAGGGCGAACACGCCCATCGCCTCCAGCGCGGCCACCTCGCTGTCGATCGGCGTGTCGATGCCGCGCTCCACCAGCACCTGGTCCGGCGCGCCGCCGAGCAGCCACGACCACACCGAGTGCTCGAACCCCGGCCGCAGCAGCAGGGTGAGCGCGGTGCCGAAGTCCTTGTTGTTGGTCACCTCGCGCAGCGTGTCCTGGACCTTGCGCAGCAACGCGCTCTCCATCAGGCCCAGCCGTTCGACGACCTCCTGCGGCTCCAGCTGCCTGCTGCCGAGCCACTCCAGCATGTCGCTGGTCAGGCCGCTGCTCTGCAACGAGTCCGCGACGATGTCCGCGTAGTACTCGCTGACCTGCGCGCGCACGCCCTCGCGGCCGAGCTTCTGCATGAACCGCCGGTACAGCTCGATGAAGCTCTCCGCGGTCGCGTCCAGGTACAGCGCGTGCGTCGGGTCGGCCAGCACCTGCCGGGCGTGCCGGACCAGCCGCACGGCGAGGTGCGTCTTGCCCGTGCCGTAGTCGCCGAGCACGGCCACCACGGTGCCGGTGCGGTCACGGCCGCCGCGCGCGGGCGGCGCGTCCAGGTAGGAGGTGAGGTGCGCGAGCGCCTGCCGCGTCGCGTCGGTGGTGATCGCCACGTCGACCGAGTCGGGGTCGGCGTCGAAGTCCGTGATCCGGGCGACCGCCATCGGCGAGAAGGGGTTCTTCCGCGAGGGCGGGAGATCGCTGCGGTCGCTCATGGCCCATTCACCGGTCCATTCCGGGACTTCGTGTTCAAGAACGCCCTGATGTCCTCGACGGTCACCAGATCGGCCTCGGTGTAGCCTAGTCCCGTTTCACGTTTGTGTTCGTACGTGCCATGTAAGAATCTCTGCAGCATGGCGACCGATTGGCAGTGCTTCGCCACCAATTCGATCGCGTCATCACTCATCCGGGGATAACTTCCCGCTCCCGCGTGACGTGACAGCCGGTCTTCGGCGAATCGCTGCGCGTCACCGGTGTCGAGCGGACCGACGTGCAGGGTGATCGGCGGGACCCAGG
This sequence comes from Actinosynnema sp. NPDC023794, assembly GCF_040639675.1. Taxonomy (NCBI): domain Bacteria; kingdom Bacillati; phylum Actinomycetota; class Actinomycetes; order Pseudonocardiales; family Pseudonocardiaceae; genus Actinosynnema; species Actinosynnema sp. NPDC023794. The sequence continues at coordinate 106,479 of NZ_JBFAFR010000025.1, forward strand.
TCTCCAGTTGGCGCACGACGTCGGCCACCTCGGCCGCGCCCAGGTACGCGGATTCGGTCAGGAACAGCACTTTCGCGCTGTTGAGCGTCCGGGCGTAGCGGATCACCTCGTCCACCAGCTCGTTCGGGCTCGGCAGCAGCACGATCAGCGCGACGTCCTCGCGCAGCGCCTGGCCGAGGCGGGGGAACACGCGGCGCGGCACGTCCCGGACCGCGTCCAGCCGGTCCTCGCTCTCCTGGCGCAGCGCGCCGTCGTCCACGAGCAGGTCGAACATCCGGTCGCACACCTCGGCGGTGCGCTGGTCGATGGACAGCTCCTGGTCGGTCGGCAGGCAGCCGGTGAGGTCGAGCACGAGGCCGCGCATGTCCCGCCGCGCGAGTTCGCCGGCGACCCAGTCCGCGCACCGGTTGACCAACGCGGTCTTGCCGCACCCGGACTCTCCGGTGACCAGCGCCAGGCGGCCGTACTCCAGCAGCACGCCGAGGTCGCCCATCTCCTGCCGGAACTGGTCGAACGCCTCTTCGGTGCCGTCGACGGGCACGTAGTAGTCGCGGTGCGCCGGCCGGTGCCACGGGCGCAGCGGGCGCATCGGCGTGCTCTCCCAGCCCGGCAGCGGGAACGGGTTGACGCGGGGCGCGGTCACCACGACGTCACCGACCCGGTCACGCGCGGCAGTGCGGCGGCTCGACCGGCCCGCCCGCCGTCCATGCCCACCCCCGTCGCCTCGCGGCGGCCTAGCGAAAGCTTCAGCCTACCGACGGAGAGTCGCACACGGGCGCGGTTCCGTTAACCGACTCGCCCCGTTCGGCCCATTCACGTTGGTGCCGGCGGGAATGCGCGGGACGGTCGCGGTCGACGCTGAGGTGAACAGGTGCGGCGAACGGGCTCACCAGGGCGCGGGCGCGTAGTCCTTCAGGAAGCAGCCGTACAGGTCCTCGCCGAGCTCGCCGCGCACGATCGGGTCGTACACCCTGGCCGCGCCGTCGACGAGGTCCAGCGGCGCGTGGAAACCCTCGGCGGCCAGCCGCATCTTGGTCGGGTGCGGCCGTTCGTCGGTGATCCAGCCCGTGTCGACGGCGGTCATGAGGATGCCGTCCTCGGTCAGCATCTCCTCCGCGCTGGTGCGGGTCAGCATGTTCAACGCGGCCTTGGCCATGTTCGTGTGCGGGTGGCCGGGGCCCTTGTAGGCGCGGCTGAACTGACCTTCCATCGCCGAGACGTTCACCACGTACTTGCGGCGCGCGGGCGAGGCGGCCATCGCCGGGCGCAGCCGGGAGATCAGGATGAACGGCGCGGTGCTGTTGCACAGCTGCACCTCCAGCAGCTCCACCGGGTCGACCTCGTTCACCCGCTGCACCCAGCTGTTGACCGCCGCCTCGTCGGGCACCAGGCCGCCCGCGTCGATCTCCTTGGACCCGGCGGTCAGCGCCAGCGCCGTGACCGCGGGGATCGTGTCGGCCAACGTGCCCGCCAACGCCACCGGGTGCGCGGACATGGTGTGCCCGAACGTCACCAGTTCGGGCAGGGGACCGGATGGCAGCGCTGCCGACTCGGCCGCCACCAGCGGCGCGTAGGCGTTCGACGAGCGGCGCACGGTCTGCGCGGCGTTGTTGATCAGGATGTCCAGCGGCCCGGCGGCGGCCACCGAGTCGGCCAGCTGCACGACCTGGGCCGGGTCCCGCAGGTCGATGCCGACCACGCGGAGCCGGTGCAGCCAGTCGGCGCTGTCGGGCATGGACGCGAACCGGCGCACCGCGTCGCGCGGGAACCGGGTGGTGATGGTGGTGTGCGCGCCGTCGCGGAGCAGCCGCAGCGCGATGTACATGCCGATCTTGGCCCGGCCGCCGGTGAGCAGGGCGCGCTTGCCGGTCAGGTCCGCGCCCTGGTCGCGCTTGGCCCGGTTCAACGCCGCGCAGTCCGGGCACAGCTGGTGGTAGAACGCGTCCACCTCGGTGTACCGCTTCTTGCACGTGTAGCAGGACCGGGCGCGCAGCAGGGTGCCCGCCTTCGCGCCGGGTTCCGGCTCGCGCAGCAGCACGCCGCGGGTCTCGTCGTCGATGCGGGACGGCGAGCCGGTCGCGGTCGCCTCGATGACGGCGCGGTCGGCGGCCGTGACCGAGGCGCGGCGGTCGGCCTTGCGGCGCTTGCGGAGGTTCTTCCAGATGCCGGCGGTGGCCCGGCGGACGGCTACCGCGTCGGGGTGCTCGGTGTCCAGTTCGTCCACTTGGGCGAGCACCCTTAGGGCGATTTCCAGTTCGGCGGGGTCAATCGACACGTCCAGCACTCTACCTGCGGTGAAATCCGACCTCGGACGGGTGAAATTCACGTGAGCCACCGCTAGGGTGCCCGGCATGCCTACAGCGGGTACCGGCCCACGGGTGCGGCGACTGGCCCATCCCGACGCCGACATCCGGGCACGCGCCCTCGGTCTGCCCCGCGGTCGCCCGGTCCTGGCGGTGTTCGGCTCCGCCGACGCCCTGCGCACCGACCTGGCCGCCGCCGTGCTCCCGGTGCTGCGCGTGGTGCTCGCGGCGGCGGCCAGGGCGGACGCGGTCGTGGTCACGGCGGGCGCCGACGTGGGCGTCACGCACCTGGTCGGCCTGGCCGCCGAGTCGTTGGACGGCCGGTGGCCGCGGCTGGTCGGCGTCGCGCCGTCCGGTCGGGTGGCCGCGGAGGACGCGGAGCCCGCGGACGGTGAGGTACGGCTCAACGTGAACCACGACACGGCGGTGCTCGTGCCGGGGTCGAAGTGGGGCGGGGAACTGCCCGCGCTGTTCCGCGCGGTGGACGCCGTCACCGGGTCGAAGCGCTCGGCGCTCGCGCTGCTGATCGGCGGTGGCGAGGTCGCGCGGGCCGCCCTGGTCGACCACCTGGGCCGCGACCGGCCGCTGCTGGTGCTCGCGGGCACGGGAGGGTTGGCCGACGAGATCGCGGGCGGCAGTCCTCGGATCGCTCCGGCCACCCCCGCTCTCGTCACCTCCGGCACCGTCACGCCCGGCACCGCCCCGGCCGATGCCGAGGTCGCGCGCGTCACGGGCGCTGCCGACAAGGTCACGGTCGCCGGGATCGCGGGCGTCGAGGGCGCTGCCGCCGAGGTCGTCGCCGTCGAGAGCGGGACCGGGAGCGCGACGGGCGCCTCCGCTCCCTTCCCCGCCGCGTCCGTTCCCACCGCACCCGCGCCGACCCCCGTCGCGTCCCCGGCGCAGGCCGCTGCCCCCGACCGCGACGACGACCTCGCCGTGCTCGTCCGCAGCGGCCAGGTCGCCGTGGTGCACCTGGACGAAGGCGCGGACAAGGTGTCGGCCGTGGTGCGGCGGGTGTTGGGCAACCGGCCCGGCGCCAAGCTGCACGCCGACGTGCCGCCGCCCGCCGTGTGGCCGCGGGTGCCGTTCCGGGCGCCCGAGCCGCACCCCGTGATCGACCCCGGCTACGTGCTCGACTACCCGCTGCTCGCCGACGCGATCCACGAGGCGAACCAGGTGGTGGCCCCCGTGCTGCACGAGTGCGAGGTCGCGGCCCTCCGGTCGCGCGAACGCGCCCGCCTGCTGGTGGTGCTCGCGATCGCCGCCGGCTTCTTCGCCACCGTGTCCGCCGCGTTGCAGGTCTGGCTCCGGGACGTGCCGTGGCCCGGTGTGCTGCTGGCCGTGTCCGGCGCGGCGGCGGCCGTGCTCGCGGTCGTGGCGCGGTCCGGCGAGGACCCCGACGCCAAGGTCCGGGCCGAGCGGCTGCGCGCCTTGTACTTCGACCACCTGGCCGCACCACCCGCCGCCGACGACGCCGAGCGCGACGAGCGCGCCCGCGAGTTGGCGACGGCCGTGGCGCGGCTCCGGCACGAATCGGTGAGCCGCACATGACCAGCGCCGGATCGTCGGCCCGGCCGACGGTGGTCCACGACCACCGCGAGCAGTTCCTCCGCGCCTACCTGCGCCACCGGGTCGGCGAACGGCTCGCCGGGTTCGAGCAGGCCCAGGCCCGCTACACCGCCGCACGGCGGTGGACCACGAGCCTGTCGGTGCTGCTGTTCACCGCCGCGGCGGCGTTGGGCGCGGTGGCCGTCGCCGATGACGGGCGGCGCGCGCTGTGGGCGTTCCTCGCGACGGTCGCGGCGGCGCTGGCCACGGCGATCACGGTGTACGAGGCGGCGTTCTCGTTCCGCGCGCTGTCCCGCCGGTCCGCGAGCGGCGTGGCGTTGCTGCACCTGCTCCAGGCGCACGGCGCGCCCGAGGGCGAGGACGGCGTCAACGCGTTCCGCACGGAGGTGGAGAGCGTGCTCCGGCACGCGGACCGGTAATCGGCTGGTACTGCGGGGTTTCGCGTTCCCGAAGGACGAGCGGGCCGCGCCGGCGGGCGCCGCGCGGGCCGGGCGACAGCCTGCCCGAACCCTCCGACCTGCGGTACGACCGGGTCGGGCGCGCGCCGGCCGAGGCCGACGGGGAACCGGTGACCGAACTCGTCGCGCGCTCGTGGCGAACGTGCGCGCTCGAGCGTGTGGCCGCCGCGCACCTTGGTCGATAGTTTCTGGCGGTGGGCCGTTCGGTGGCAATGGTTTTCCGCCCCGGCGTGCCGTGGCGACAACCTCCGGCGGCCACGCCGAGAGTTCGCCGTTGACAACGTCGGATTTCGGTCGGCGCCGGGGAGAGCACCGTGGGACACGTGGAGCCTGCCGCCGTGGTGGGGCGGTAGCCGTGGAGATGCGCCGACTCGACCCGGGGGAACTGGTCCGGGACAGCGGGCTGGTGGCCCGCAGGCTGATGCCGTGGCCGCTGGTGAACGCGCCGTTCGACGGCTCGTGGTGCGTGGTGCAGCCGGGCGCGGCGTCGAGCACCCACGCCCACCGCGAGCACGAGGTCTGGGTCGCCGTGTCCGGTGAGGCGGAGATCGTCACCGACGAGGGCAGGCTGCCGTTCGCGGCGGGCGACATCGTGCACTTCCGCCCGTACGAGGAGCACCAGCTGGTCAACGACGGCGAGGCCGACTTCCAGTTCTTCGCCGCCTGGTGGGACGTGGAGATGGCCGAGCGCTTCAGCGCGCGCGACGAGGACGCGCGCTGAGTCGTCCGTCCGGCGGAACCACGGCACGAAACTGGCCGTCACAGTCGCGTCTTTATTGGTGAACGTTCAACGCGACTGGGGGTCGGAGTGGAGTTCCGGATCCTGGGCCCGGTCGAGGTCCGGCGGGACGGCGCGGAGCCGAGGGCGTTGCGGCGCAAGCCGGGCCAGGTCCTGGCCGTGCTCGCGGCGCAGTGCGGCAAACGGGTGCCGGTGGACCGGCTGCTCGACCTGGTGTGGGGCGAGGAGCTGCCGCGACGCGCCCGCAAGTCGCTCCAGGTGCACATCTCGGTCCTGCGCGGGGAGGGCGTGCCGGTGACGCACCAGGACGCCGGGTACGTGTTGCGGGCCGAACCGGACCAGGTGGACGCCCTGCGGTTCCGCCGCCTGACCGCGCGGGCCGCCGTCACCGCCGACCTGGAACACCGGCGCGACCTCTACACCAAGGCGCTGGCCCTGTGGCGCGGCACGCCGCTGGCCGGCGCGGAGTCCGAACCGCTGCGCGCCTGGCTCTGCGCGCCGCTGGAGGCCCACCACCTGGCCACCCTCGAAGCGGCCATCGAGACCGACTTGGCGCTGGGCAGGCACGCCCAGGCGGTGGAGGCGCTGACGCCCCTGGTGGCCGAGTACCCGTTCTCGGAGACCCTGCGCCACCAGCTCATGACGGCGCTGCTGTCCTGCGGTCGGCGGACCGAGGCGCTGCGCGTCTTCCAGGACGCCCGCCGCACGCTGGCCGACGAGCTCGGCGTGCCGCCGGGACCGCGACTGCGCGAGCTCTACCGCGAAGCGCTGCGCGTTTAGGCGCCGCTTTACCGCACGCCGTTAGCTTCGGGCCGCCGGGATGACCGGCGACGGAAGGACTCCGGGCCGTGGGCCAGTGCTGGGCGGCACCCAGGCCCACGGCCCGGGACCCCGACGCCGGGAGTGCCCGGTCGGGGACGTCAGCTGGCCGCCACGCTCAGCCCGGTGGCGGCGAGCTTCGCCGTGCGCGGACCGTGCGCCCAGATCCGCTCCTGGTAGGCGCGCAACAGCGCCGCGTGGAGCTCGTCGACGTGCTCGGCCGCCCCGCAGTCGCGCCGCCACACCACCGTGACCCGCCGGTGCACCGGATTGCCCACGATCGGTTTCAGCAGCACGCCGGGCAGATCGTGCCCGGTCGGGAAGAAGCACGCCACGGTGTGGCCGGAACGCACCAGTTCCGCGGCCGACGCCTGGTCGACCCCGAAGTGCGCGCAGCGCGGCGTGAACCCGGCCGCCTCGCACGCCAGGTGGAGGTTCAACCTCCCGCCACCGTAGCTCTCGTCGGGCACCGCCCATTCCTCGTCGGCCAGTTCGGACAGCCGAATCTCGTTCCGCGCGGACAACCGGTGCCCCGCCGCGATTCCGACCAACATCGGTTCCGCCACGACGGTCCGGCAGCCGGCCTGTTCGGGGATCCGCAGTGGACTCTGGGGGAACTCCGTCACCAGCGCGAGGTCCAACTTCCCGGTCCGCACCAGGTCGAGCACGGCGTCGCTGGTGCGTTCGATGTGGGTGGTCTGCTGGTGCGTCGGCAGCAGCGAGCGCACCACGCCGACCAGCAACGACGTCGGAGAACCGGCCACACCGCCGAGCCGGATGCCCGTCACGTCGCTCTCCGCGGCCAGCTTGCGCGCGGTGACCAGCAGGTCGTCGAACCGTTCCACCAGGTCACGGGATCGCAGCACGACGTGGCGGCCGAGTTCGGTCAGTTCGACGCCGTCCGTGCGCCGCAGGAACAACGGACCACCGAAGCCACGCTCGATGCGCCGCAACTGCGCGGTCAAACCGGCCTGCGCGATCTTCAGCAGTGAGGCGGCTCGGCTGATGCTGCCCGCTTCCGCCACGGTCAGCACGACGTGGAGATGCCTGAGCTCCATGTTCACTGCGGCAGCCTAGGGCAACAAGACGAACCGGACACCGATCGCGCGTGCAGGCCGGGTGACGGCTCCGCGTCGGGACGAACCCCGCCCGTTGCTCCAACAGGTGCATAACTGAAGAGTTATCGCCACCTCACACCTCCCGCCGCGCTCGCCGGTTCCACCACCCTGCTGGAAGACCGGCACCGCATACCGGGGAGGTGTGAGCGACATGGCGAAAGCGCTGCGACTGCGCCGCCTTTCCCGTCCGCGCGACGACAGGTACCTCTTCGTCCCGCTCGACCACAGCGTCTCGGACGGTCCGGTGGTGCCGCGCGACCGGTGGCACGAGCTCATCGACTCGGTCGTCGTCGGCGGCGCCGACGCCATCATCGTCCACAAAGGACGCGTGCGCACGATCGACCCGGACGTGCTCGGGGGTTGCGCGCTGGTCGTCCACCTCAGCGCCGGCACCGCGCACGCCGCCGACACCAACGCCAAGGTCATCGTCGGCGAGGTCGACGAGGCGCTGCGGCTGGGCGCCGACGCGGTGAGCGTGCACGTCAACATCGGCTCGGACACCGAGGAACGGCAGCTCGCCGACCTCGGCGTGGTCGCCAAGGCGTGCGACGCGTGGAACGTGCCGCTGATCGCCATGGTCTACCCGCGCGGACCGCGCATCGCCGACCCGAACGACCCCGCGCTGCTCGCCCACGTGGTCAACATCGCGGTCGACCTCGGCGCGGACATCGTCAAGACCAACCTCGCGCGGCCCGCCCAGCGGATGACCGACGTGATCGCCAGCTGCCCGATCCCGGTGCTGGTCGCGGGCGGCCCCGCGACCGGCGGCAGCGTGGTCGACCACGCCCGCACCGCGATGGCGGTCGGCTGCGCCGGCCTCGCCGTCGGCCGCCGCGTGTTCACCGCGCCCGCGCCCATGTCGCTGGTCGCGGAACTGGCCTCGATCGTCCACGACGACACCGAAGCGGACCTGGTCCGCGCCATGACGGGTGTCGTGGCCACGTCATGAGCTTGTCGCCAACGGCCGCCGCCGGTCATCCGACCGGCGGCGGCCCGTCCGCACGCCGATCGGGCTCTCACCCCTTGGAGAACCGTTGAAGTTCGCCTGGATCGACCTCCGACCCGTCCCCGAAGCGCACCGCGAAGCCGTCGTGGACGCCGCCGTGCACGCCCGCCTCGCCGGTGTCGTCTCCGACGACCCGGCACTGCTGGACGCGTTGCCGCCCACGATCACCCGGGTGCTCGTCGCCGACGCACCGGTCGACGGCCCGCACCTGGTCACCGTGGTCGTCGACGACCAGGACGCGCTGGACCGGCTCACCACCGACGCGGCGTTCGTGCAGGTCCGCGACGACCGCACGCTCAAGCTCGCGTGCGCCGCGGCGGTGCGGCTCGGGCACACCGTGGTCGCGTTCGCCGATCCGACGAAGATCCCGCTGGAGATCGTCATCGCCGCCGCCGACGGCGCCCCCGGCAAGCTGGTCACCGTCGTGGCCGACCTCGAAGAGGCCGCGATCGTGCTCGACGTGCTGGAGCACGGCTCGGACGGCGTGCTCATGGCCCCGCGCGACGCCAACGACGTGTTCAAGCTGGCCAGGCTGCTGGAGGCGACCACGCCGCCGCTGAACCTCACCACGCTCACCGTCGAGGGCATCACCCACAACGGCCTCGGCGACCGCGTCTGCGTGGACACCGCGTCGCACTTCCAGGAGGACGAGGGCATCCTCGTCGGCTCGTTCTCCTCCGGCTTCATCCTGTGCTGCAGCGAGACCCACCCGCTGCCCTACATGCCGACCCGGCCGTTCCGGGTCAACGCCGGCGCCCTGCACTCCTACGTGCTCGGTCCGGACAACCGCACCAACTACCTGTCCGAACTGCGTTCGGGCAGCACGGTGCTCGCCGTCAACTCCGAGGGGCGCACCCGCAAGCTCACCGTCGGCCGGGCCAAGCTCGAATCACGCCCGATCCTGACCATCACGGCGCACTCGCCCGAGGGCGTCGAGGTGAGCCTGACCGTGCAGGACGACTGGCACGTGCGGGTGCTCGGGCCAGGCGGGAAGGTCCGCAACGTCACCGAGCTGCGGCGAGGTGACGAGCTGCTCGGCTACATCGCGACCGAGCAGCGGCACGTGGGCATCCCCATCGGCGAGTTCTGCAAGGAGACCTGAGCCGAGCTGCCGCGGGCGCGCGCCGGGCGGCGAGGTGGTGCGCGACCCCGGAGTGCTCGCCGAGGCGCGGTGATCGCGGGTGTGGCAGGGTGGGCGCCGTGGAACAAGTCGTTCTCCTGGACGAGTCCGGCGCCGGGATCGGCGTGGCCGACAAGGCTTCCGTGCATCACGCGTCGACCCCGCTGCACCTGGCGTTCTCGTCGTACCTGTTCGACGCTGCGGGCAGGCTGCTGCTGACCCGGCGCGCCCTGCACAAGAAGACGTGGCCGGGGGTGTGGACCAACTCGTGCTGCGGCCACCCTGCGCCCGACGAGCCGATGGCGTCGGCGGTGACCCGGCGGCTGGTCGACGAGCTCGGCCTCGCCGACGTCACCCTCGACCTGGTGCTGCCCGCGTTCCGCTACCGGGCGGTGATGGAGAACGGGGTCACGGAGAACGAGATGTGCCCGGTGTTCCGGGGCCTGGTCTCCGGCGACCCGGAGCCGAACCCGGACGAGGTCGACTCGTTCGAGTGGGCGCCGTGGGCCGAGTTCGCCCCGGCCGTCCTGGCCGGCGCCCGTCCCGTCTCCCCGTGGTGCGCCCTCCAGGTGGCCGAGCTGTGGGCCTTGGGCCCCGACCCGCTGGCCTGGCCGACCGCCTCCCCGGCCACCCTCCCGCCGGCCGCCCGCCGGTCCTGAACGCCCAACTCACCCGCCCCGAACGCAGGACTCTCGCGCTCCGAACGCAGGACTCTCGCGAGAGTCCTGCGTTAGCGCACCCCGAATTCAACGCTCAGCCCAGAGAGCGCTCTCTGGGTCACTGTTCCGGGATGACCGGAACTCGCTCCTTTCCTTGACTGATACAGGGGACCGTCTTACGTTCCGCTGTGAGAGCGCTCTCTGAAACCCTCCCTGCAACGCACTTCGAAAGGGGAGTCGTGATCCCCACCATTCGCCGATGGCGTCGTCTGGTCACCACGCTCGCCGTCGCGGCCCTCACCGCGTCCGCACTGACCTTCGTCACCTCTCCCGCCTCGGCGGCGCCGGAACTGCTGTCCCAGGGCAAACCCGTCGCCGCCTCCTCCACCGAGAACGGCGGCACGCCCGCCTCCGCCGCCGTCGACGGCAACGCCGGCACCCGCTGGTCGAGCGCCGCGGCCGACCCCCAGTGGATCAGGGTCGACCTCGGCACGTCCACCGCCATCAGCCAGGTCACGCTGAACTGGGAGAACGCCTACGCGCGCTCGTTCCAGCTGCAGACCTCGGCCGACGGCAACGCCTGGACCACCATCGCCACCGCGTCCGGCAACGTCGGCGTGCAGAACCTGACCGTCTCGGCCACCACCCGGTTCGTCCGCGTCCACACGACCGCCCGCGCCACCCAGTACGGCGTGTCGCTGTGGGAGTTCCAGGTGTTCGGCGTCCGCAACTCCAGCGGCCCGATCGTGCGGGTCGCCGAGTTCCTCGCGGACTGCCCGTACAGCCACCGCCTGCCGGACGACCCGATCGTCGCGCCGAACCTGCCCGGCGGCTCCCACATGCACAGCTTCTTCGGCAACCGCACGACCAACGCCCACTCCACCGTCCAGTCGCTGCTGGCCGGCACGAGCAACTGCAACCCGGGCACCGACCTGTCGTCGTACTGGGTGCCGACGCTGTACGCCGACAACCAGCCCGTCGAACCGACCGGGACCACGTTCTACTACCTCGGCGAAGGCGTGCGCGACGACGTGATCGCACGCATCCAGCCGTTCCCGCTCGGCCTGCGGATCGTGGCGGGCAACGCGAAGGCCACCCAGCCCGACGCCACCACGATCTCGCGCTGGTCCTGCCTGCACGCCGGCCACGTCGGCGCGTCCAAGGACTTCGTGAACTGCCCCTCGGGCACCATGCTGGAGTCCTACCTGGACTTCCCGCAGTGCTGGAACGGCCGCGACCTGGACTCTCCCGACCACAAGAGCCACATGGCGTACCCGGTGAACGCCGACTGCCCGGCGACCCACCCGGTGCCGGTGCCCAAGCTGCGCCAGGTGCTGCGCTACCCGGTGAGCGGCGACCCGGCGCGGTTCCGGCTCGCCTCCGGGCCTGGCTTCACCATGCACGGCGACTTCTTCAACGCGTGGCCGGAGGCGGAACTCGCCCGCCGGGTGCGCGACTGCATCAACCCCGTCATCAAGTGCGGCGCGGACGGTCGGCCATGAGCGCGTCGATCCGGCTCGGTGCGGCGTTCGCCCTGCTCACCGCGCTGGTCCTGCCGGTCACCGCGGTCCAGGCGGCCGAGTGCGGCACGGCCAACGCGGCGCTGAACGCACCCGTCACCGCCTCGTCGGTGGAGACGGGCAGCCCGTTCACGGCCGCCTCGGCGGTCGACGGCAACGCGGGCACCCGCTGGTCGAGCGCGTTCAGCGACCCGCAGTGGCTGCGGGTCGACCTGGGCGCGAACCGCGAGGTGTGCGGCGCGACGCTGCAGTGGGAGGCCGCGTACGCCACCGCGTTCCAGCTCCAGGTCTCGGCCGACGGCTCGACGTGGACGACCGTCCACCAGACCACCACCGGGGCCGGCGGCACGCAGAACGTCACCTTCACCGGCACGGGCCGCTACGTCCGGGTCCACACCACGGCACGCGCCACGCAGTACGGCGTGTCGCTGTGGGAGTTCGCCGTGCGCACCGGAACGACGGGCGGCAACCCGCCCGGCGAGCAGCTGCTGTCCTACAACAAGCCCGCGTTCGCCTCGTCGTTCCAGGACGACGGCCACTGCTCGCAGTGCACGCCCGCCAAGGCGCTGGACTTCAACCCGGCCACCCGGTGGGCCACCAGCCCCGCCACCGGCTGGGTCGACCCGGGCTGGATCTACGTCGACCTCGGGGCGACGGCGCAGGTCAGCAAGGTCGTGGTGCAGTGGGACCCGGCGTTCGCCAGCGGGTTCGAGATCCAGACCTCGGCCACCGCGTCGAGCTGGACCACGATCCACACCGTCACCAACGGCACCGGGTTCAAGCAGACGTTCGCCGTGACCGGCACCGGTCGGTACGTCCGGGTGAACCTGACCAAGCGCAGCGGCCAGTACGGCTACTCCCTGTGGGAGTTCCAGGTCTACGGCACCGGCGGCAACCCCACGCCGCCACCGCAGGCCCCGGACCCCGGCAACCCGCTGCGGCTGGTGTGGAGCGACGAGTTCAACGCGCCCGCGGGCACGAGGCCGGACGCGGGCAAGTGGCGGCCGGAGACCGGCACCGGGCAGAACGCGGAGCTGCAGTACTACACCGACAACCGCAACGCGTTCACCGACGGCGCCGGGAACATGGTGCTGGAGGCCAGGCGGGAGGTCACGCCGGGCTCGGCGTGCCCGGTCGACCCGGTCAGCGGCAGCGGCACGTGCCAGTACACCTCGGCCCGGATCATCACCGAGGGCAAGGCGTCGTGGACCTACGGCCGCTTCGAGGCCCGCGTCCGGGTGTCGGGCACCAAGGGCCTGTGGCCCGCGTTCTGGATGCTCGGCACGGACATCTTCAAGGGCACGCCGTGGCCGGCGAGCGGTGAGATCGACATCATGGAGCACCTGGGCCGTGAGCCGAACACCGCGTACCAGACGATCCACGGCCCGGCCTACTTCGGCGGCGGCGGGATCGGCAGGATGCACGACATCGGCCAGGACTACGCGAACGCGTTCCACGTCTTCCGGGTCGACTGGAACAGCAAGGGCATGGTGTTCAGCATCGACGACGTGACCGTCCTCACCATCGACAAGGCGACGGTGGAGGCGACCCGCGGCCCGTGGGTGTTCGACAAGCCGTTCTTCATCCTGCTCAACAACGCGGTGGGCGGTGACTGGCCCGGCCCGCCGGACGCCACCACGGTCTTCCCGCAGCGCATGCTGGTCGACTACGTCCGCGTCTACCAGTGACGGGTGGGTGCGGTCACGCCTCGGCGTGACCGCACCCCCGGT
>NZ_JBFAFR010000026.1:0-117852 GCF_040639675.1 Actinosynnema sp. NPDC023794
GGGTTGCCGCCGGCGGTGCCGGTGGCGGGGTAGTAGACGTAGGTGGTGCAGGGGCGGCTGCCGCGGGTCCAGTTGTACCTGCGCACGCCGACCGCGAACGGCGTGGTCGGCGCCGTGGCCATCGGGCCGACGGGAGCGGCGAGCGCCTGACCCACGCCGAGCAGGCCCAAGCCGACGCCCGCCGCTCCGGCCGCGCTCACGCTGAGGAATGTCCGTCGTCGCATGGTCATGGATGACTCCTTGGTGCAGGGGTGGTTGTGGGAGTTGGAACGGCGGCGTCCGCGGTGTCACCCGGTGGCGAAGCTCGGGTGGGCGGCTGGTCGTGGACGGTCTGCCAGGCGACGGCCGGTCGGTCGCGCACCGTCCACAGAGACCGTCGTTGATTTGCGCACGGCAGATCTTCCGTTCGTCGGAGGGTGCTTCCCGCGGCGGCGGACTGTGGATGGCAGGGGCGACAGCGGGTGCGGCGGTCGCGCAGCGACAGGGTGCTGTGAACGTGCACAGTAGCTGGCCGTGTCACGTATGTAAACACGTCAACTTTGTTGGCACTACAGGGCTATCGCGTCAGAAACCACTGTGCACGTTCCCGGTCGATCGCCCGTCTGGCGGTGCATCGCTGGTGCGAACGGCGGCTTCTTGTCGAACATTCGACGAAAGCCGCGACAGGGGAGTGCCCGGTCGTGCATGGACCGATCAACTTGCGTCGGTCGGTGCTCTGTCCACAGTGTCCCTCGGGTGGCGGGACCTGGGGCGGCACAGGCGGTTCGTGACGCCCCGGAGTCGAGGTGGCCGCCGTGCTGGACCGTTCGGGCGATGCCCGGAACGCGAGCGAAACTTTTTCGCGAAGGTTGTTGACACCAGGGTGGCGGCGTTCGTACCGTCGCGGTCGGACCGGTATGCGACCACGACCTGGATAGCGCTTTCCGCACGAGGCGTCCGGGCCGTCGTGCTATCTCCGCATATCGGCTCGTCGAGTGCGAACCTGATTGCCCACGAGCGCGGGTGACGGCCGTCTCGGAAAAGGTGTACACCGCGGCGTCGAATATTCGACGGAGCGGTCCCATACGAGATGCGGCCATTGACGGCCACGCGAAATCGACGCGACTATCGGACTGGAAATGTCCTCTCATCCCGGCGGCTCCGCCGCTGTGCCAACTCCAGGTGAAAGGCACGTACATGACATTGTCGTCATGCGGTGCGGTCGTGAGGTCCGTGCTGGTGGGCGCGGTCGCGGCGCTCGCGCTCGCACCGGCCGCGCCGTCGGCCCAGGCCGCCACGGTCGACACCACGGCCACGTACGCGGTCGTCGCCCGCCACAGCGGCAAGGCGATGCAGGTCCAGTCGACGGCGGACGGGGGCGCCGTGGTGCAGGCGACCAGGACCGACTCGTCCGCGCAGCAGTTCCAGTTCGTCGACTCCGGCGGCGGGTACTACCGGCTCAAGTCGCGCCACAGCGGCAAGGTGGTGGACATCGCCTCCTCGTCGACGGCCAACGGCGCCGAGGTGGTGCAGTGGACCGACCGCGACGCCGCCAACCAGCAGTTCAGCCTCGTCGACACCGACGGCGGCCACGTCCGGTTCGTCAACCGCAACAGCGGCAAGGCGCTGGACGTGTGGGAGCGCTCGACCGCCGACGGCGCGCGCGTCTCGCAGTACGACATCAACTCGGGCGCCAACCAGCAGTGGCAGCTCGTCCGCCTGGGCGGCGGCACGCCGGGGGGCACGGGCGCGCCGACCGACCCGAACGTCAAGTACTTCGGCCGGTGGAACACCACCGACCCCACCGCGTACGTCTCGGAGTGGGCGGGCGCCTACGTGACCGTCGGGTTCACCGGGCGCACGGTGCAGCTCAAGCAGCGCAACGCGATCGACTTCTTCGTCAGCATCGACGGCGGACCGGACGTCTCCTACGTCAACCGCAGCGGCACGGTGAACCTCACTCCCACGCCACTGGCGGCGGGCAACCACACGCTGCGCGTGTCCTACCGGCCGATCGCCGGCTCCTACCGGGGTGACGCGGTCTACCGGGGCATCCAGCTGGACGCGGGCGCCACGACGTTCGCCCCGCCCGTCCCCGCGAAGCTGATCGAGTTCGTGGGCGACTCCATCACCGTGGGCCAGCAGTCGTCCAAGCAGGCGTTGACCGCCTACGGCTGGCTGGTCGGCGAGCGGCTCGGCGCGGGCCACACGCAGATCGCGGTGGGCGGGGCGTGCCTGGTGTCGGCGGCGGACGGGTGCATCGGCATGAGCGACAGGTTCCTGCGCACCGGTCTGCAGGCCAACGCGTCCAACTGGGACTTCTCGCGGTACCGCGCCGACGCCGTGGTGATCAACCTGGGCACCAACGACGTCGGCCACAACGTCACCAAGGAGCAGTTCCAGAGCGCCTACGTCACCCTGATCCAGCGGGCCCGGCAGAAGTACCCGAACGCCACGGTCCTGGCGCTGCAGACCTTCCGGAAGCGCTTCATCCCCGAGACGCAGGCCGCCGTGCGCATCGTCAACGACCCGAAGGTGAGGTTCGTCGACACCACGGGCTGGATCGTGGAGGCCACCGACACCACGGACAACGTGCACCCGAACGACCAGGGCCACCGCAAGATCGCGGACCGGTTGGCGCCGATCCTGTCCTCGGCCCTCTCGACCGGCTGAGCCGGCGCTCCGGTCACCCCTGCCCGCTCCACGTCCGGGGCTGCCTCCTGTCCCGGACGTGGAGCGGCCTCCGGCGCGCCCGCGCCCCCTCCCGCAGACCTGCGGTCGAACCGCAGCAAGGAGCACACCCATGCCCACCCTGTCCGCCGTCCTCCGCTCGGCGCTCGCCGTGACCGTCGCGTCGGGCGCGCTCACCGCCCTCGGCGCCGCTCCGGCGGGCGCCGCCCCGGCCAACTGCTCCGGCACCGGCCCGGTCACCTGCCGCTACGACGTCGCCCCCGGGCACTACGACGTGACCGTGCGGCTGGGCAGTCCCACCCGTGCGGCCAACACCGGCATCACCGCCGAGGCCCGCCGCCGGGTGCTCGCCGCCGTGGACACCGGCGCCGGTCAGCTCGTCGACCGGGTCCTCACCGTCAACGTGCGCAATCCCGAAGGCCAGCCGACCGGTCAAGGAGGCACCGGCACGCCGGGGTTGACCCTCGTGTTCGACGGTCGCGCCCCGGCGGTCGAGGCCATCACGGTCAGGCAGGTGAGGCCGCCGGCGTTGTTCCTGGTCGGCGACTCGACCGTGTGCGACCAGCCCGTCGCCCCCTACGCCGGCTGGGGCCAGGCGCTGCCCGCGCGCCTGCGCGAGGGCTTGTCGGTGGCGAACTACGCCGACTCCGGCGAGAGCTCAGGTTCGGTGCTGTCCAACTCGGCGCTGTTCCCCGCGGTGCGGTCGCAGACCCGGGCGGGCGACACGGTCGTGATCCAGGTCGGCCACAACGACAAGCAGACCTCGGCCACCGCGTTCCGCGACAACCTCACCCGCATGGTGCGCGACGTCCGCGCGGCGGGCGGCGCACCCGTGCTGGTCACGCCGCCGGTCCGCAGGTTGTTCGACTCGTCCGGTCGCCTCACCGGCACCGCTTGGCACATCAACGGGGTCGGCGTGAACCTGCCCGCCGAGATGAAGACCGTCGCACGGTCGCAGGGCACGCCGCTGATCGACCTGACCGCGATGTCCGCCTCCCTCGTCCAGCAACTCGGCGTCACCGCGTCCCAGAACCTCTTCCTGACCCGGGAAAAGGGCGATAACACCCATTTCTCGGAATACGGCGCGGCCACCATGGCGAACCTGGTGCTGAACGAGGCCGTCCGGCTGGGCGTCATCCGCTCGACGCAGGTCCGCTGACGTCGCGAATTCCGTCGTAACGACATGGAGGATCAATGAGGATCTCGATGAGGAACAGGTGCCTCGCGGTCACGGCGGCGGTGTGCGCGGCGATGGCGGTCGTGGTGGCGCCGGCGCAGGCCGCGCCCGCGCCCGCGCACTGCGCCGCACCGCAGGCCGCCGGTCCGGGGACCGCCGCCGCGCCGTTCAAGGTGTGGTTGGCCGGTGACTCCACCATGGCCAACGGCAACAGCACGTGCCCGGTCGGCTGGGGTCGGGAGTTCGACCGGCTGTTCAACGACGACGTCACCGTCGTCAACAACGCCGTCGGCGGGCGGAGCATCCAGACCTGGCTGTACGAGTCGAACGTCAAGAGCACCAAGGACGCCGCCGGCGAATGCGTGGTCAGCCCCCGCACTTACGCCTCGCGCTGGGCGAACATGCTCTCGTCCAACGGCATGCAGGCCGGCGACTGGCTGATCATCCAGTTCGGCATCAACGATGGCGACCGCAACTGCCCGCGCCACGTCGGCACCGCGCGCTACCGCGAGCTGATGGCGACCATGGGCCGCGAAGCCAAGGCGCGCGGGGTGAAGCCCATCTACGTCACGCCCGTCTCGGCGATCCGCTGCTCCGGTTCGACCGCGGTGGCCACCCGCGGATTCGTCAACGAGACCATCGCCCAGGGCCAGGCCGACCAGGTGCCGGTCATCGACCTGCACAAGCGCAGCATCGCGCTGTACAACACGTTGCGCCTGTGCCCCAACAACGGCGACTACAGCCAAGGCGCGGTCGGGGCCTTCTTCTGCAACGACCACACCCACTTCGAAGCCGCCGGGGCCGCGCGCATCGCGGAGACCGTCGCCAAGGCACTGAGGGAACAGGGCATCGGCCTGGCATCCTCCCTGCGCTAGCGAGGAGGGCCTCCGCCTTGCCGATCACGACACCTGCCTGACCTCGTGGAAACGTTTACCCAACGTGATCGCGAGGTCGGGCAGGGCAGTCGGGCGGCAACACCGCTCGCTGACGGGACTTTCGGCTTGAGGTGCTGTTGACAGCCTAGGGCGATCCTCTAAGCTGAGGCGACAGGTGTAAACGTTTTAACTCCTGATCGGCGTCAACTGTGCACGTTCACAGGTATCGGGCCCCCGAGCCTGGGAAATGATCTGTCTTACCGGCTTGATGTGGGGTGGCGGTCACCGGGCAGCTGTGCACGTTCACAGTCCTCGCCCCGGCTCGCCCGTGAGGACTCCAGAGCTCCCTCAACGTGTGACGCCACAAGGCATTCAAGGAGGCACCAAGATGACCCGAACACCACGCACATCCTGGAGGCGGCGGGCGCTACTCGTCGCGGCACTGTTGTTCGTGTCGGTTCTGGCACCGCGGTCGGTAGCGGCGGCGGCGCCGCTCGTCGCCGGGGTCGCTCCGGTCGCGGTGGTTCCCCCGGCCGCGCAGGACGCTCCGGGTGTGGAGGACGCGGTGGATGATCCGCATGGTCTCGGGAAGACGGTGGCCGATTACCGGACGCGTGTTCCGGTGGAGTACACCGCGGAGTCGTGGGGGCCGTTCGCGAAGGCGTTGTCGGTGGCGGACGAGGTGGCGGGGAGTGCCTCGGCGGGTGCGGTGGAGGCCGCGGCGGCGAAGACGGCCCTGGTCACCGCGGCCGGTGGGTTGGTGGCCGCGGACGAGGGCACGTTCCAGACGGTCACGAACAACACGTTCTGGAACGACACGGCCGGTAATCCGATCTACTCGCAGGGTGGTGGGGTGTTCAGGTTCGGTGACACGTATTACTGGTACGGGGTGCATTACCGCGGTGCGGAGAGCTATCGGGCGGACCCGACGCGGAAGTACGACGGCGAGGTGTCGTTCGTGTCGATCCCGGTGTATTCGTCCAGGGACTTGGTGAACTGGAAGTTCGAGAACCGGGTGGCGACGCGTTCGACCGCGATCCACAACGGGAACACGATGGCGTCGACGGGGTGGGTCGGGCGGTTGGGGGTCGTGTACAACGAGAACACGGGCAAGTACGTGCTGGCGACGCAGGCCTATGTCGGAGGGGCGCACGGGGTGCTGCTCCTGCAGGGCAACACTCCTACCAGTCCGTTCGCCTACGGCTACTTCCAGGGTCAGGTGGTCAACTCGCCGACGACGGGCACGGGTGACCAGACGGTGTTCACCGACGAGGACGGCAGGGACTACCCGGTCTTCTCCAACCGTGAGGGACGTTCCCGCGGCTTCGTGTCCAGGTTCCGGGAGTCCGATTCGCTGCGGATCGAGCCGGGTGTGGAGATCCGTCGTGGTGAGGGTCGTGAGGGCAACGCGATGTTCAAGCTCGACGGGAGGTATTACCACGCGGCCTCGGCCCTGCACGGTTGGAACACCTCGGTCAACTACGTCAACGAGTCGACCGGCGGGGACATCCAGGGTTCCTATTCGGGTGAGTTCGTTCTGGCCGGTACCGAGATGGACTACAGCCACGTCACCCAGACGGGGTTCTTCGTGACCGTGAAGGGGAGCAGGCAGACCACGGTGATCTACGCGGGTGACCGCTGGGCGGACTTCGCGTGGAACGGCATCGGTTACAACCAGTGGGTGCCGATCACGAAGGCCGGTGCGAGGCCCCGGTTCCACTCGGTGAGCCAGTGGCAGTTCAACGTCACGACCGGGGAGTGGCGTGTCGGGCCGGACAACAACTACATCCTCAACCCCGACTTCCAGGCGGACCGGATCATCGTCTCCGGTGTGCGGGGGTGGCGGAACCTCGGCGGTTCGGTGAGCAACGTCAACGGTGGTGTGAACGGGTCTCGTTTCGCTCTGCAGGTGGGTGACAGCGGTGGTGTCGAGCAGCGGATCGAGTCGGTGCCCGCGGGGACATACACGCTGTCCTCGCACGCCCGGGGCGGTGCCGGGCAGGTCGTGATCACCGGCGTCGACGGCGGCCAACGGACCCTGGCCATCCCGTCGTCGAGCGGTTGGGCCAAGCGCGGGCTCGCCGGCATCGCGCTTCCGGGCGGGGCCGCGACGGTCACCGTGCGGGCGTCGGGTTCGGGTGGCGTGGTCGTCGACCAGCTCTCGCTGGTCAGGACCGACGGTGCGCCGCCGACGGGGCGGCGTTACGAGGCGGAGACGGCGCCGGCGGTGTGTCAGGGCACGATCGACTCGAACCAGGCCGGTTTCTCCGGCACCGGGTTCTGCAACGGCACCGCGGCCGTGGGCGCCTACGCCCAGTTCACCGTCGACGCCGCGCAGGCGGGCCCGGCGGCGTTGGCGGTCCGGTTCGCCAACGGTCACAGCACCGGCGCTCCGCGCCCGGCGAACCTGGTGGTGAACGGGTCCACGGTCGGCACGGTGTCGTTCGAGTCCACCGGTTCCTGGACGACCTGGTCCACCAAGATCCTCACCGCCTCGCTGAACGCGGGCAGCAACACCATCCGGCTGGAGCCCACCACCGCGGGCGGCCTGGCCAACATCGACTACCTCGACGTGGGAGTCCCGACCGCATGAGCATGAACATGAGAACCAAGCGCCCGACCCGCGTCCTCGCCGGTCTGACGACGCTGTCCACCCTGGTGGCCGCGGGGCTGGTCGCGGGTGCCGCGCCGGCCGGCGCGATCTTCGGAACCGCGGACATCAAGCCGATCGAGAGCAACATCGCCGCCAAGCCGTGGTCCTCGGCGACGGCGGGCAGCGGCTCGTCGACCGCCGGGCTGGCCATCGACGGCGACCCGACCACCGCCTGGCGCCCCGATCGACCGGGCGCCCGGCAGTGGCTCACCGTCGATCTCGGTGGCACTTATGACAACCTGCGCAAGGTCAAGGTGGTGTTCCCCGAGCGCGGCGCGGCCCACCGGTACGTCGTCGAGTCCTCGTCGGACGGTCGCCGGTGGCGGACGATCGCCGACCGGTCCCACAACCGGGCCGTGTCGCGGGGAGAGGTGCACCTGTTCACCCGGCCGGGGACGCGGTTCGTCCGGCTGACGTTCACCGGTGGGGCCGGCCGCGCCGAGGTCGGTGTCAGCGAGCTCCAGGTCTTCAACTACCTGCGCGACGACCTCGTCCTCGGCGCCGACCTGTCCTGGGTGGACGACCACCAGTCCCGGGAGTACTGGGTCGACCCACTGGCCGCCGACCGGGGCGCCGGGCCGCACCAGTTGGACGTGGTCAAGGACCGCGGCATGCAGCACGCCCGGCTGCGGGTGTGGAACGAGCCGCGCAGCGAGAGCACCGGTCAGCCGACCGCGGTGCCGCGCCAGGGTCCGCAGCGCACGCTGACGTCGGCGCAGTGGATCAAGCAGCGCGGGATGGGCCTCGGCATCGACTACCACTACGCGGACTCGTGGGCGGACCCGGCCAAGCAGCCGAAGCCGCGCGCCTGGGCCGAGTTGGGGTTCGGGGACCTGAACCGGGCGGTGTACGACTTCACCGCCGATCACCTGCGTCAGCTGGTCCGGCAGGGCACGACGCCGGACAAGGTCGCCGTCGGCAACGAGATCATCAACGGGTTCATGTACGGCAGCGAGGCGGCGCTCATCGGCACGACGGATCCGAAGTACTTCGTCGACCAGGCCGACGTCTACCAGTCCCAGCCCGGCGGTGGGCTGCTGTGGCGGTACTGGGGCTCGACCGACCCGGCCGAGCAGAAGCTCTACGACGAGGCCTGGGACCGGTTCACGACCCTGGCGGCCTCCGGGATCAAGGCGGTCCGCGACGCGTCGCCGACATCGAAGGTCGAGATCCACGTGATCGTCGGCAAGGACCGGCTCGCCAAGACCATGGAGTTCTGGCACCAGTTCCTCACCAGGGTGAAGGCCAAGGGCCAGGACCCCGACGTGCTGGCCATCTCCTACTACTCGGAGTGGCACGGCACGCCCGAGGCGCTGGACGTCAACCTGCACACCATGGCCACGACGTACCCCGGGTACGAGATCGACATCGCCGAAACCGCGTACCCCGCCTCCGGCGGCGACGGCTCGCCGATGCCCAACTCGCCGTTCCCCCGCACGATCCAGGGGCAGGCGGACGCCATCCAGCGGGTGTTCCAGGCCGCCAACGACGTGGTCGACAACAAGGGCGCCGGCGTGCTGGTGTGGGAGCCGGCCGGCTTCCAGACGATGTTCCGGGCCGTGCCTGGACTGGCGAACACGTGGGAGCCGCACGCGTCCATCAACGTCTTCAACGCCAGTCGCGCCAAGCACATCCTCCAGGACACCGTCCACACAGCCACTCCGGTGGGCGCCGCACCGAAACTGCCCGCCACCGTCCAGGTGCTCACCACCGCCGACAACAAGATCACCGCTATCCCCGTCCGCTGGCAACCGTTGCCGCCCGGCGCCACCGACAAGCCGGGTGAGGTGACGGTCACCGGCATGACCGCCCGAGGACCGGTCACGGCGGTCGTCGACGTCCTGCCGCGACGCGGCGACCACGACGTGTCGGACTCGTAGCCCCCGCCGATCGAGGAGTGCCCTCCAGGGACCGCCTGGAGGGCACTCCTCGTGATCAGGTGACGTCGGCGGCCCGGTGAAGCTCCCGGCCCCCAGCACGTCCAGCAGGGCCAACGCCTCGGCGTCCCGGGATTCCCGCGGCGCGCTGTAGAGCACGAGTTGCTGGTCGCGGTCGACGAGGGTGAGCGAGTCGCAGTCGACGGTGATCTCACCGACGACCGGGTGGCGGAAGGTCTTCGTGAGCACCGGCGACGCCTGCACGTCGTGCCGCTCCCAGAGCCGGGTGAACTCCGGGGCGGCGTCGCGCAGTTCGTCGACGAGATCGGTCACGGCGGGGTCGGACGGGTACCAGGCAAGGGTGGCCCACAGCTCCATGACGACGTGCTGGCGGAACTCCGCGACGTCGGAGATCCCGTACAGCGGGGACTCGGCGTGCGCCGGGGCCAGGAACGCCCGGCGCGCGAGATTGCGGCCCTTTGGCGTGAGGCCGGCGAAGTCCTCCATGAGCGCCGCCGCGAGATCGTTCCACGCGAGCACTTCGAACGTCGCGGACACGACGAGAGCGGCGGTCTGCGGCAGGCGTTCCAGGAGCGCGAGGATGTTCGGGCGGACGTCGCGCCGGTGCAGCCCGGTCCGGCTCGGCGCGGTGCCCGCGAGGACGTGGAGGTGGTCGGACTCGGCGCCGGCGAGCCGCAACGCGCCCGCGATCCCGGTCAGGACCTCGGCCGACGGGCGAGGCGCGCGGCCCTGCTCGAGCCGGACGTAGTACTCGGTGGAGATGTGCGCGAGGACGGCGACCTCCTCGCGGCGCAGACCCGGTGTCCGGCGTCGCGGGCCCGGGGGGAGGCCGACGTCCTCCGGTCGGAGCCGCTCGCGGCGGCTGCGGATCCTGGTACAGCCTGTGCCTGCCTCCGGTCGGGTGGCCGGCCGGACGCTGTCCTCATGACCAACGACAGCGCACCCACCGGCCTGCTCACCGGCAAGGTCGTCTTCATCACCGGCGCCAGCCGCGGCATCGGGGAGGCCGCGGCCCGCCTCTTCGCCCACGAGGGCGCCGCCGTCGTGCTCGCCGCCCGCGGTGCGGACGCCCTCCGTCGAATCGTCACCGAGGTCCGCGCGGACGGCGGCGTCGCGGATGCCGTGGCGATGGACCTCGCCGATCGCGCGAGCATCCGCGCGGCCGTCGACCGCGTCGAGGAGCTGCACGGACGGCTCGACGGCGCGTTCAACAACGGCGCGACGATCCAGCAGCCCGGTCCGCTCGACTCGACGAGCGACGAGGACGTCGACGTGCAGTTCGCGGTGAACTTCCGGGCGCACTGGACCGCGATGACGGCCGAGGCCGCGCTGATGCGCCGCAGCGGCGGCTGAGCGATCGTCAACACCTCCAGCATCGGCAGTCGACGTGCGAACCCGGAGCTCCCCGCGTACGGCGCGATGAAGCGCGCGCTCAACAGCATCACCGAGACCGCGGCCGTGACCTGGGGTCGTCAGGGCATCCGGGTCAACGGGATCACGCCGGGCGGCACCGCGACGGAGATGATCGCCGAGTGGGAGGCGGCGACCCCCGGCGTCATCGAGCGCCTCACCCCGACGATCCCGCTCGGTCGGATGGCGGAGCCCCGCGAGGTCGCCGAGGTGGCCGCGTGGCTGCTCAGCGATCGGGCGTCGATGGTGACCGGCGCGATCGTGCCGGTCGACGGCGGCTCGGGCGTCGCCTGACGGGCCGTCACGCCCGGTCGTAGACGGTGACGGGGATGTCGCGGCTGGTGAGTTCGCTGACGACGAGTGGTTCGACGCGGTCCCACCGGCCTCCGGCCAGGCCGGTGCCGATGCGGGGCAGGTGGACGCCGGCGGTGAGCCGGGCGGCGTGCGCGGCGAGGTCGCGCAGGCACTGGCGCACCGCGTCGTAGCGGATCGGAGGCCCGGAGCTGCGGCTGGTCTTGAGGCCGTGCTGGCCGACCATGTTGGCGACCCAGAGGTCGGGCGCGACCTGGACGAGCTGGGTGGCGCCGAGCGCGAAGTCGTTGTGCGCCCGCTCGCGGTGCCAGCGGCGGTAGGCGGCTTCAGGCTCCGGCCAGCGCTTCGAGATCGCCAGGACGAAGCCCTTGCCCCACCCGCCCCGGTTGTTGCAGAGGTGGGCGATGATCTTGGGGCCCTTGGCCTGAGGGCTGGTCGCGTCACCGGTCAGGTAGCGGATCCCCGTCATGGTCGGGGACCATATCCGGGCCCACCGACAACATCACAGGCTGTTTTCCGCGGGACGCCGGGCATCCCCCCGACCAGGCGGTGCGCCGACCGTTCCCAGGCGTGTCCGCCGGTCGCTCGTGGCGGCCGTGGGATGCTGGAAGCGGCAACGCATCCGGGGGTGGGCATGGCGTCGAAGCGCAGGGGCGGTGTCGCTCCGTACGTGGCGCTGCTGGTGGCCGTGATCATTTTCGTGCCGGCGGCCCGGGACTTCGTCGCCGACCTGGTGGGACCGTTGGTCGACCTGCTCAAGGACGCCAACCCGTTCGGCGGGTGACACGGGTTCGGCATGATCCTTTCCCAGTTGACCGAAATAGTTGCGACCAATGGAGATGAACTATTTCACGCGTGATGTGACGCCCGTTACTTGACCTGCCCGATGTGGAGCGGTTTAACTGCGGTCGCGATTCGCCTACCGGCTGGTAGGCGATCTTCGCGCTACCGATACGAGGCGGGTGCGCCCCATTCCCCGTTGTGCCCGACATTGTTGTCGTGATCGACATCGGGGTGCCGCCTGCCGTAATCCGGGGAGTCCGGCATGTCCCTGCCCCATCGCCATGAACGCGTCCGACACCGGCTTGCGCGCCGCGGCCGGGCCCGCATACTGCTACCGATCGTGGCCGGTGTCATGACGGCGACGCTGATCGCGCCGTCCAGTCCGACCAGTGCCGCGGAGGAGCCGGTCGCGGGCGGAGGTGGCGCGGTGCAGTCCTTCTGGCTGCACATGAACTCCACACCCGTCTCCGACGAGGTGCTGGCCACCGAGGCGCGCCGACGCGCCTACATCGTGCTCAACGCCTGGGAAGGCGCGCTGATCCCCAAGCTGAAGGCGGCGAACCCGGCCCTCCAGGTGTTCGTCTACAAGGACTTGTCGTCCACGCGCTCGTACGCGTGCCGTGACGGGGTGGACGACGCGCAGTTGCCGACCGGTGTCGGGTATTGCCAGGCGGAAAAGGACCACCCCGAGTGGTTCCTGCTCGACCCGAACGGCCGCCGGTTCGAGTACGGCGGCTATTCCGGCCACTGGCAGATGGACGTCGGCAACACCGCCTACCAGGCCGCGTGGGCGGCCAACGTGATCGAGAGCAGCACCGCGTCCGGATTCGACGGCGTGTTCATGGACAACGCGCTGTTCCCCTGCGACGCCTATCACGACGGCGTGTGCCCGGCGAAGTACCCGACCGACGCGGCATTGCAGGACGCGTACAAGTCGATGTTGGCGAACACCCGCGACGACTTCGTCGCCGCCGGCTTGAAGACGGTCGCGAACCTGTCCAACGCCCGGTTGCACGCGGGCGCCTGGGACGCCTACACCGAGCACCTCGACGGCGGCTTCGACGAGTGGTGGCTGACGTTCGGCGACACCAACCTGCTCTCGGAGTACCCCGAGGGGTGGAGCAGGCAGGTCGCCGAGATCGCCTCGAACGAGGCCAGGGGCAAGATCACCTGGGTGCAGCCGCACCACACCGAAGGCGCGGACCGGCCGTACCGGTTCGCCCTGGCCAGCTACCTCTTGGCCGCCGGGGACCGGGCCGCGATCGCGAGCATCGACCAGACCGACGGCTACGGCGACGCCTCGCCGTGGCGCGCCGAGTACGACTGGGACCTCGGCACGCCGTCCGGGCCCTACAAGTCCGTCGGCACGAACGTCTTCGTCCGCGACTTCACGTGCGGCACGGTCGTGGTCAACGCCAACCGCACCGACAGCCGGTCCGTCACCGTGCCCCTGGACGGCGGGCACGTCAACGAGCGCGGCACGTCGGTCACCGAGGTCTCGCTGGCCGGCACATCCGGCGCCGTCCTGCGCAGGACCTGCTGACGGGAGGTCGCCCGTCGATCGGCGGTGCGACCCCGCGGCGGAGCGATTCGCCGCCGGTCAGGTCGTGCGCCGCCCGGGCGCGCGAGGTCGATCGCGACCGACGGTCGCGACCACTCCGGTCATCGGGCGAGGAGATCAGGGCGGACCCGTGCTCGCGGGCGTGGCGATCGGCGCCGTACTTCGGCGCAACCGACGATCGCCACGCCCGCGAGCAGCGGGAGGACCATGGCCCCCTCGACCGCCAGCGCGCACGTGAGCGCGATCCACAGCAGCAGTCTCATGACGGAGAGGTTAGGGAGACGCCGGTCACACCCGCACCTGATTTGGGCAAGACTTGAGGTAATGCCGCCCGTTCGTGCAGTCCGCTCCCGGTCACGACGAGGCGACGAACCGACCGACCTGATCATTTTGTCGGACCCCCTCGCTAACCTCCGCGCCACACCGTCGTGAACGACTCGCAGGAGGAACCGTGGGCTGGCTCGATGCCCAATCCGAAGAGGGGCACGCGTCCGGGTACCAGGTGCGGCTCGGGGAGAACGGGCGCGTCCAGTGCCGCAACGCCAAGGGCAAGCTGCTGTCCTCGGTGCCCGCGTCGCTCAAGGACGACCCGAGGGTCGTCCAGCTGCGCCAGCTCGCCGAGTGGCTGTCCCGGCACCGAGCCGAGTGCCTGTCCACGGTGGACGGCTGGATGGTGCGCTCGCTGCCGGTGCCGGCGGCGCTGATCGCCGAGGTCTGGGCCGACGCCGCGTGGGCCGAAGCGTTGCGGGACCTCGTGGTCACGGCCGACGACGGCAGCGGCGCGGAGACCGGGTTCCTGCGCGACGCCGACCCCGAGCGCGGGCTCGGGGTGGTCACCCTCGACGGCGACACCCGACGGCTGAAGCCCGAGGTGGTGGGCATACCGCACCCGGTGCTGCTGGAGGACCTGGAGGAGCTGCGCGAGTTCGGCGCGGAACTCGGCGTCGAGCAGCAGGTGCAGCAGCTGTTCCGGCAGACGCACGCCCGACCGTCCGGGTTGGCGGGCAAGACGTCGGTCGACGACTTCTCCGGCGGCCGGTTCGAGCAGCTCAACCACGCGCTGAGCCGGTGCCGCACGCTCGGCTACCCGGTGCGCGGCGGCGACGCGGTCTACTCCGCGTTCGAGGACGGCCGGGTCGTGGAGGCCCGCTACTGGCTCGGCTCGGACTACCCCGAGGGCGAGACGTGGACCGGCGAGCTGCACTGGGCGCTGGAGGACGGAACCACGCTGCCGCTCGCCGACGTCGGACCGGTCGCGTGGTCCGAGGGGATGCGCATGGCGGCGGCGATCCACGCCGGTCGCGTCGTCGAGGAAGCGGTGGTGGCCCCGTGAACGCCCTGAGCCCGAAGGCCCTGATCTCGGCCGGCGCCGTGCTGCCCGGCGCCGACGACGTCGGCGAGGACCGCGACACCATCACCGCCCGCCACTACGCCCACGAGGGCCTGGACGGCCGCGTCGTGGTGCGGCTGGTGCCCGCCGTCCTCGGTCAGGCGGAAGACCTGACCTGCGAGTACCTCGGTTTCGACGCGCCCGCCCGGGTCTCCGACGTCGGCACCGGCAAGCGCGTCGCGCTCGGCTTCCCCGCCTGGGCCCTGGTGCACGACCCGGCCAACGGCCACCACGCGCTCAACCTGGTCAAGGACGTCGAACGGCTGGCCCGCACGGCCAAGTCGCGCGCCGGCGCGGCGAAGGACGGGTTCACCGCGCTGGGCGCCATGCTCGGCCGGTCCGCGCCGCACTTCCTGCCCACGTTCTACGAGCAGGCCGGGCGGATCTTCCTCCAGCACGGCAACACCAGCTACGCGGCGAGCATGTTCGGCAAGGCCCGCGAGGCGGAGGAGGTGCACGACCTGGCGGTCGACCCCGAGCGCACGCGCGAGGTGTTCCTGGAGTTCGCCTTCGCCGGCGCGTTGACCGCCAAGGCGCTGTCCGCGCACGCCAAGGGCCTGGCCCGCAAGCACGACACGGACGCGGCCTACGAGCTGTTCTTCACGCTGTGCGTGGAGCGCACGCGGGGTGGTCTGCCGCCGTACACGGGCATGCCGGAGGACCTGCGGCGGTTGGCGAAGGCCGCCAAGCGCGACCTCGTCGCCGAGGACCACCGGCTGCTGCGGGCGATCCTGGACAGCTCCGCGATCAGCCGCGCGGGCGGCGCGTTCTGGAAGTCCTACCGAGCCTCGCTGGTGGCGTTGGCGACGGGCGACGCGGAGGTGCGCGGACGGCTGCTGTCGTTCGTGCCCGACTCCGAGACCGTGCTCGACCTGTGGCTGGACATCCTCGCCTCGTGCGGCGCGACCCGCGCGCTGATCGGGCCGGACGAGGTGGAGGCGAACCCGGCCGAGTGGCTGTCGTCGGTGCTGGCGGTCCGCTCGTCGGGGTGGCGCGGCACCGGGCGGTCGGTGAAGCTGCTGGACCTGGTCGAGGCGATGGCGGGCCGGCTCGCGGCCGACGCCGTGCCGGTCCGCGTGCTGCGCCACTACCGCCAGGGCGACCTCGACGTGCTGGACCTGCTGGTGTCGCGCGACGTCCCGATCGCCCGCGGCAACCAGGACGACCACCAACTCGACGTCACCGGGTGGCTGGCCGACGACCAGCCCGGCCGCCGCGACCTCGCCGCGCTGGCCGCGTCCGAGCGGTTCGGCGGCGCGCTCGGCTCCGGGCTCATCGCCCACGCCCGCTCGCACCTCCGCTCGAACGTCGTCGCCGTGGACGTGCTGTCGTCCGCGATGGCCGTGCCGGGTCTGCGCAGCGCGCTCGGTGCGTGGATCAGGGGGCGCGTCGAGCGCGTCGCCGTCACCGGCCTGCCCGACCTCCGCGCCCACCTCGACACGTTGGCCGTCGTGCGGCTGCCCGAGGCGTACGTGGACGTGCCCGAGGCGGCCGAGTCGCTCGCCCGCACCGACGTGGCCGCGGCCCTGCACCGGACGCTGCGCGGGGGCGTGCTGGACGAGTTGGGGTGGCCCGCCCTGGAGGAGGCCGTCGCGCGCCTGGCCACGGCCGGGACGCCCAGGGACAGCAGCGTGGTGGTGTGCGGCGAGGGTTGGCCCGCGCTCGTGCTGCGCCGCGGCGAGACGTTCGTCGTGGTCGGCCCGGACGGCGTGCTGGCCGAGCACGTCTCCCGCATCCCGGCCCACGCCCGGCACCGCTGGGGGGCCGCGCCGGCCGCGTCGTGGTTCGACGGCGTGCTGCTCGTGCGCTGGCAGGGCCCGGACGGCGAGCTGGCGTACTGGAGCGACGCGCCGGACCGCGTCTTCGCGATGGGCGAGGGCCGGACCTACCACCGCAACGACATGGTCAGGGCGTCCATCGCGCTGCCCGGCGGCGGTCGGTTCGCCGGTGGGCGGGCCGCGCACCCCGGCGACACGGTCGTGTCGACGCTGTCGGAGGCGCACGGCGACGGCGCCACCGTGTGGACCGGCTTCTACCACGACCGCGGCTGGCGCTGGTTCGAGGTCGACCCGGCCACCGGCCAGCGCGGTCGGGCGAGCTTGCCCCGGTTCATCGAGGACTTCGCCGCCGACGGCACGTCGCTCGAACTCGACGTGTGCGACCTGCGGCCCGCCGTCCCCGCGACGCACCGCAGTCCACTCGGCGCGGCCGACGGCCTGCACGGATGGCGCGTGCGCCGCGAAGCGGACGGCTCGTACGCCGGCGAGGGCGTGGACGGCCGCCGGGTCCGGCTGGCCGGCGGTGCCCGCCCGAAGGGCGTGCTGCGGCTGCCCGGCGGCGCGGACCTGACGCTGGCGACGGGCAACCAGACGACGGCGGTGCTCGACGCCGAGGGCGTCAGGCTGGCGACGGTGTCGGAAGCTACGCAGCACCCCGCGTACGCGACGGGCACGCCGTTCGTGCCGCCGTTGGACTGGTGGCACCTCCTGCGACCCCGCGACGAGGCCGGCTCGGTCGCGCTGCGCGGGGTGACCCGGGAAGCCGTGGACCGGATGCTCGCCGCCGCACGCCAGGAAGAGCCGGACAAGCGCACGGTCCGCGAGCGGCTGACAGCGCTGTTCGCGGGCGACCGCGGCGGGCTCGCCGGTGTCGTCGCCGCCGAGTTGCCCGGCCTCGCCCACCCGGCGCTGATCTCCGGCGTGGTCGACCTGGTCCGCGCCGCCGCCGAGGTGGAGCGCTCGTACCGGCGCTACGGCGAGATCGCCGAGGCGGCCCGCGCGGTCGACCCGGTCCTCGCGCCCACCGGGCCCGCCGTCACCGAGGACGACGTCAACGCCGCGCTCAACTGGTTCGGCGGCTACCGGTCCTACAACTCGCGCGGCCAGGTGCGGACCGGGCTGCCCGCCTTGATCACCGCGCTCGGCGAGGCGGTCGCGCGGCCCGAGGCACGCGCCCTGCCGCTGTCGAACGCGCCCCGCTGGTTCGACGCGCTGCCGCACCTGGCCGCGCTGGCGCACCGCGCCGCGTCACCGCTCACCCCGGACGACCAGCGGGCCGCGCTGGCGCTCGTGCTGCGGTCCGTCGCGGACGGCGGCCTGGCCGACGGCGCCGGGCACTGGCGGACCCTCGGCGTGGTCGTGGACAAGGGCCAGGCCGGTGTGAAGGACCGGGTCGTGCCGGTGGGCGACGGGTTCATCGCCCTGTTCGAGACCCAGTGGCGCAACAGCCCCGGCAGCCGGTTCGACGGCCTGCAGTTCAGCCGCACGCCCGGTGTGTTCGACCTGCCGAAGGACTGGCACGTCGAGTCCGCCGAGGAGGTGCGCACGTCGTTCGGGCCCGACCGGGTGGCCCGGTTCCTCGACGTGCTCGCCGAGCGCGGCCCCGCGCCGTGGTTCCCGGAGGCGGTGCCCGCGCTGATGGAGCTGACCGGCCTGGGCACGGCTGAGGCGACGTACCTGCTGGCCGGGCTGCCCGGCGTCGGCCGGTGGGACGCGAACTTCCTCTCCACCGCCGACCGGCGCCTGCTCGGCCTGTCCGCGGGCGGCGCCAAGGTGGCCAGGGACCGGTTCGACCGGCTGCGCGACGGGCTCCGGCTCGAGCTGGTCGCCGCCGCTGTGCCCGCCGACCCGGCCGACTTGTGGACGAGCGGCCCCGACGTGGCCACGGTCGCCGAGGTGTGGACCGCCGCGCACGGGCGGCGGACGCCGGTGCCCGAGGACGTGCTCGTCGACGCGGCGAAGCTGCTGAACCTGCGGGACATCGGCGAGTACGTGGCCGGCGTGGTCAACCCGGACCTCACGCCGTGGCTCACCGTGGACGCCGAACTGACGTTCACCGGTGACGGGCTGGAGGCCCGCCGGCCGGAGGGGTTCGACCGCGTGGCGCTGTGGTCGGTGCCGCAGGTGCTGGTGTGGCTGGCGCACCGGCTCCCGGCCGGCTCGCCGCTGCGCGCCCGACTGCCGGAGGCGTTGGCACTGGCCAGGCAGCGGGTCGCGCACCCGGGCTTCGCCGTCGACCTGGGTCGGTGGGTCTCGCTGGACCGGTTGTGCGCGTTGCTCGGCGTCGACGTGCCCACCGAGGCGGGCGTCCACCAGTACCACGGCTGGCTGGAGCTTGCCCCCGCGGGCGAGGAGTACTGCCGGTTGGCGGCCAGGCCCGGCCTCGTCGGACCGGCCGACCGGGACCTGTTCGTCGCGGTCACGGAGTTGGCCGGCGGGCAGGACGTGCTGCGGATGCTGGACCGGCTGGCCGACGACCGCCTCACCGCCCTGTGCGCGGTCCCGACGCCCGAGGGCGTCGACCCGGCCGCCTACCACCAGGACCCGACGGTGTCCGTGCCCGCGCTGGTGGCGGAGGTCGCCACGCGGTTCGGGCTGACCGAGGACGCGGCTGCGCTCTACCTGCAGCTGCTCGCCCTGCCCGATCCGACGGACGCGAACGTGGCCCGGTGGACCTGCTGGAAACCCGCCCGGCTGCGCCAGGCCCGTGCCGCGCTCGCCGAGACCGACCTCGTGCTCACCGCGAAGCGGGCCAGGGCCGGGCGTTCGCTGTTCCTGCCCGGCGGGTGGCTGGCCCTGGCCGCGCCGCACCTGCCGTTGGAGAGGTGGAAGGCGCCGATGCTCGAGTACGTCACGGGTCAGCCCGGCGTCATCGTGCCGCTGGAACCCGTCGCCGACCTGTTCGCCCGCGCCTGGCAACGGGTGCTCGACGGCGACGCGCCCGCCTACGAAGAGCTCAAGACCGGAGGACGCAGGTGACCGCACC
This sequence comes from Actinosynnema sp. NPDC023794, assembly GCF_040639675.1. Taxonomy (NCBI): domain Bacteria; kingdom Bacillati; phylum Actinomycetota; class Actinomycetes; order Pseudonocardiales; family Pseudonocardiaceae; genus Actinosynnema; species Actinosynnema sp. NPDC023794. Next base: position 19,494 of record NZ_JBFAFR010000026.1, read on the forward strand.
CAGGCAGGTCGAACCCGCCGAGGACGCCTTCCGCGAGGAGTTGGCGTTCCTCGCGGCCTACGACAGCGGGCCCCGTCCGCCGGGGTGGCGGCTCACCCCGCGCGCCGTCGTGACGTTCGTGATGGGCAGCGGCGGCGACCCGCTGGCGCTGCCCAAGGGCGTGTCGGTGGACGGTGTGCCGAACCGGCTGGTCATCGGCGCCAAGTTCGTCGGCGAACGGGCGCTGGTCGAGCGGGCCGTGGTGACGCTGGCGGGCGAACGCGGCCTGCTGCTGGTCGGCGAACCCGGCACGGCGAAGTCGATGCTGTCCGAACTGCTGGCCGCCGCCGTGTCCGGCAGCAGCCAGCTGGTCGTGCAGGGCACCGCGGGCACCACCGAGGACCAGTTGCGCTACGGCTGGAACTACGCGCTGCTGCTCGCCGAAGGGCCGAGCCCTCGCGCGCTGGTGCCGTCGCCGGTGTTCACCGCCATGCGCGGTGGCGGCGTGGTGCGCGTCGAAGAGGTCACCCGGTGCCTGCCGGAGGTGCAGGACGCGCTGGTGTCGATCCTGTCGGACCGGCGCATCGCGGTGCCGGAGCTGTCCGGCACGGACGGCGCGACCGTGCACGCCGCGCCCGGCTTCACCGTGATCGCCACGGCGAACCTGCGCGACCGCGGCGTGTCGGAGATGTCGGCGGCGTTGAAGCGGCGGTTCAACTTCGAGAACGTCGGGCCCATCGGCGACCTGGCGGCCGAGACGGCGTTGGTGCGGCGGCAGGCCACCGCCGCGCTGGAACGGGTGAGCGCGCCGTTCGCCGTGGACGACGTGGTGCTGGAGGTGCTGGTCACCGCGTTCCGCGACCTGCGCAACGGCGTATCGGAGGAGGGGTGGGCGGTCGAGCGGCCGTCGACGGTGATGAGCACGGCGGAGGCGGTGTCGGTCGCCACGTCGTTGGGGTTGGCCGACGCGTACTTCCCCGGCGACCGCGACCCGCTGTCGCTGCTGCCCGGCCACCTGCTCGGCGTGGTCCGCAAGGACGACCCGAGCGACGCGGCCCGGCTGCTCGGCTACTGGGACGGCGCGGTGCGGCGGCGGGCCGAGTCCGGCGCGCGCACGTGGCGACGGCTGTGGGAGCTCCGTGACGTCCTCGATGCGTGAGCTGGCCGAGCACCGGCGCCCCTACCTGATCGGGGTGCGGCACCACTCGCCCGCGTTGGCGGTGGTGGTGCCCGCCCTGCTGGACGCGTTCGCGCCCGAGGTGTTGCTGGTCGAGCTGCCGGAGGAGCTGGGGGAGTGGCTGCCGCACCTGGCCGATCCCGACCTCGTCGCGCCGGTCGCGTTGTCCGGCGCCTCGCCGGACGGCGACCTGGCGTTCTACCCGTTCGCGGACTTCTCCCCGGAGCTGGCCGCGATCCGCTGGGCGCACCGCAACGGCGTCGAGGTCCGGCCGTGCGACCTGCCGCTCGCGCTGCGCGGTGACGGGCACCGGCCGCAGGAGCGCGGCGCGTCGCCGTTGACGGACGCGTTGCGCGGTGCGACGACCGGCCGTGACGGCGACGACCTGTGGGACCGGCTGGTGGAGGCCGCCGCGCCCGGCCAGACGCCGGAGGCGGTGCGGAGGGCGGCGTTGATGGTCGGCTGGGCGTTGCGTGAGGACGCCGCGGGCGCCGGCGTGGACCCGTACGACCTGCGCCGGGAGGCGTGGATGCGGCGGGCCGTGCGGGCAGTGGACGGACGGCGTTGCGCGGCGGTGGTCGGGTCGTTCCACGCGGCGGCGTTGCTGGACGGGCCGCTGGACACCTCGGACCGGGTAGCCGGTGACGTGGTCACGTCGTTGGTGCCGTACGGGTTCGCGTTGCTGGACGAGCGTTCCGGCTACCCGGCGGGGATCCGCGATCCCGAGTGGCAGCAGGCCGTGCTGGAGGCGGCGGGCGACCCGGAGGCGGTGGAGGCCGCCGCCGCGTCGCTGATCGTGCGGATCTGCGCGCGCGTGCGGGAGCTCGGCCACCCGGCCGGTCCCGGTGAGGCGCGGGAGGCGTTGCGGTTGGCGGTCGACCTGGCCCGGCTGCGCGGTCTGCCCGCGCCCGGTCGCGGTGAGCTGGTGGAGGCGGTGCAGACCGTGCTGACCCACGCCGAGCCGCTGGGGCGGGGACGGGTCGTGGCGCGGGCCGCCGGTGACGTGCTGGTGGGTCACCGCACCGGGGTGCTCGCGCCCGGCACTCCCCGGTCCGGTCTGGCGCCGGCGGTGGAGGCGCTGGTCGCGTCGCTGCGGCTGCCCGGTCCGGACTCGCGCGAGGCGGTGTCGTTGCGGCTGGACCCGTTGCGGTCGGACCTCGACGCGCGGCGCGAGGTGGCGTTGCGGCGGCTGGCCGTGCTCGGCGTGACCTACGGCGAGGAGACCGCGACCACGGGCGTCGGCGGCGGTGAAGCGCTGACCACCCGGTGGACGGTGACGTGGACCCCGGCGACCGCGGCGACGTTGCCGGTGGCGGGGTTGTGGGGCGCGACGTTGGAACTGGCCGCGTTCGGGCGGCTGCGGGCCCGTCGCGCCGAACGCGAACAGCGCGGCGGACACACACCCGCCGCCGTGCTGGGCGATCTCCTGGACGCGGCGCTGTGCGGGTTGCCCGGGATGGTGGACGCGCTGTTGGCCGACGCGGCGACCGTGCTGCCGTCGTCGGGGACGCTGCGGGAGCTGTTGGCGGGGCTGGACCTGCTCGACCGGTTGCGCGCCGGTCACGTGCCCGGGACGCCGGGCGACGTCTTGGACGCCCACCCGTTGCTGGCGCTGGAACTGGAGACGGCGGCGGTGGCCCAGCTCGACGGGCTCGCCGGGTCGGAGGACGTCGCCGACGCGCGGGCGTTGGTGGAGCTGGGTCAGCGGCCGGGGGTGCACGGGCTGCGGCTCGAAGCGTGCCTGCGGGCGTTGGCCGACTCGGGGACGCCGCTGATCGCCGGTGCGGCCGGCGCGGCCCGTGTGCTGCTCGGCCTGGCGCCCGCGTCGGTGTTGGGCGAGCGGGTGGCGTCGTGGGTGGACGGTGCGAACACGCCGGAGCGCAGGGGTGTGCTGCGGCTGGGGCTCACCGGGGTGCTCGCGGCGGCCGGGCCGTTGCTGGAGACGCCGGAAGCGCTGTCGCCGTTGCTGGACCGGGTGGAGGGGTTGGGGGATCGGGACTTCCTCGACCGGCTGCCCGCGTTGCGCGGGGCGTTCACGTCGGTCGGGCCGGCGGCGCGGGCCCGGGTGCTGGCGGTGGTCGAGGAGCGCACGGGTGAACGGGTCGACGCGGTCGGCGCGCCGGATCCGGAGCTGCTGGCGGTGTGGTTGGACGCCGAGCACGCGGCGGTGGACGCGTTGCGGGCGCACGGTTTGCTGCCCGAGCGGGCGCAGCCGGCCGCCGCCTCGGCGGACGGAGCGGCCGCGTCCGGGGGTGGCGGCGGAACGTCGGTGGGCGGGGCCGGGACATCGGCTGGAGCGGCCGGCACGGGCGGGTCGCCGATCGGCCCGGCCGGCCCGGCCGAGTCGACCGCCGAGGTGGCCGGCGGTGAGGCGTTGGCGACCGGAGTGACGAGCGGGGGAGGGGCGTCGGCCGGGTTGTCCTACGCCGGTGAACTGCCCGCCGGGGTCCGGTGGCGGTTGGTGCTCGGGTCGAACGGCGAACGCCCGGCGGGCGCGGCCAGGTACGCCGCCGCGTTGGACGAGCTGTACGGGCGTGATCGGGGCGAGGGCGCGGCGCGGGGCGATCTCGGCGCGGACCGCTCCAGCCCGTTCCCCGACGTGCGCGAGTGGTCGGAGGAGTTGCGCGACCTGTTCGGCGAGCACGTCCGCGAGGAAGTGCTGGCGGCAGCGGCGGAAGGCGGGCGGTTGGAGGCGGCGCTGGAGATCGACCCCGGCTCCGTGCGGCCGTCGGTCGACCTGCTGCGCACCGTGCTGTCGTTGGCGGGCGGGTTGTCCGAGTCGGCGCTGGCGCGGCTGCGGCCGTTGGTGGCACGGCTGGTGCGCGAGCTGACCGACCAACTGGCCAACCGGGTGCGGCCCGCGTTGACCGGGATCCAGCTGCCGACGCCGACCCGTCGGCCCGGCGGCCGGCTGGACCTGCCGCGCACCCTGCGGGCCAACCTCGCCACGGCTCGCCGCGGCGCCGACGGCCGCGTGGTGGTCGTGCCGGAGCACCCGGTGTTCCGCACCCGCGGGCGCAAGGCGAACGACTGGCGGCTGGTGCTGGTGGTGGACGTGTCCGGCTCGATGGAGGCGTCCACGGTGTGGTCGGCGCTGACCGCATCGGTCTTCGCCGGGGTGTCCGCGCTGTCGACGCACTTCCTGGCGTTCTCCACCGAGGTCGTCGACCTGACCGACCGGGTGGCAGACCCGTTGTCGTTGCTGCTGGAGGTGCGGGTGGGCGGCGGCACGCACATCGCGGGCGCGTTGCGCCACGCCCGTTCCCTCGTGACCGTGCCGGAGAGGACGATGGTGGTACTGGTCAGCGATTTCGAGGAGGGCGGTCCGGTCGGGCCGCTCGTCGCGCAGGTCCGGGAACTGGTCACCTCGGGGGTGACGGTGCTCGGCTGCGCGAGCCTCGACGACCGCGGCGTCGCCCGCTACTCCACGTCGGTGGCGGGCGCGCTGGTCGCGGCGGGCATGCCGGTCGCCGCGCTCAGCCCGCGTGAACTGGCCCGCTGGGTGGGGGAGAAGGTGCGCGGATGAGCGTGCCCCCGGTGTTCCCGGCGGTGGTGGCCGACGTGCTCGACGCCCTGCCGCCCCGCCTGCGCAAGCGGGTCGACGCGTCGCTCGGGCGCGTGGCCGACTGGACGGTGACCGCGGACGCCGACACGGCCCGCGCGGAGCTCGACGCCGAGACCGCGCTCACCTGGACGTTGCGCCAAGGCGTGCTCACGACGGCCGACGACCTGGTGTGCAGCTGCCTGCTCGCGCCGAAGTGCCTGCACCGGGGCATCGCGGTGGCCGCGGCCGAGGTCGCGGATGGCTTTCAGGAGACGGCCGAGGTCGCGGATGGCGTCCAGGAGACGGCGGCGGTCCCAGATGAGCCCGTTGCCGACACCGTCGAGACGACGTCCGACGACGAACGTGTGGCGGCGAGCGCGCTCTGGGCGGCGTGCGGCACGGTGCTCCGCGCCGGGGCCACGGGCAGCGGCGCCGTGGTCCGGGCCGAACTGCTGCGCGCCGTCCACGTCGCCCGCGTCGCGGGCCTGCACCGCGCCGCCGCGAACGGCCTGCGCATCGCCGCCACGCTGGCCGCCGCGCGCGCCGGCGACTCGTCGTTCGACCGCGAGGCGCTGACCGCCGAACTGGTCGAGCTGATGCTGCTCTGCCACGACCTGCGCACGGGCGCCGGCCCCGCGGCCGAGCTGCGCGGCACTGCCCGGCGCGAGTACCGCCCGATCGGCTCCCTGCGCCTGTACGGGCTGTGCACCGAGGTGGTCGTCGCCGCCTCCGGCTACGCCGGGGTGGTCACGCACCTGGTGGACGACGGCGGCGTGCTGTGGACCGTGCCGGCGATCATGCCGGGCGGCGCGGAACGGGTCGCCGCCGCCGCGAGCGGACCGGTGGCGATCGGCGAATCCGGGCTCAGCCAGCGCGAACTGGGCCGTGCGGGTCTGCTGCTCTCCGGTGGCACGGCGTCGGCGGACCACCGGCTCGGCGCGGGCAAGGCCGTCCGCGCGGTGGCCGCGTCCGCCGCGTCCTGGGACGAGCCGCCGTTGGCCGCCCTGTGGGCGCAACCGCTGCCGGACCAGGTGACCCGCGCGTTCCACGCCCACACCAGACCCGAGTCCCACCGCCCGTCCGGCGCGGACCTGCTGTTCGTGACGGGGACCGTGCTCGGCGCGGCGGGCGACGCGCTGCGGCTGACCGCCGACGAGACCCACGTCGACCTCGTCGGCGACGGCGACCGGGCACGGGAGAACCTGCGGGTCCTCGCGAACGCGCCCGGCCTCCGGCTCCGCGCCGTGGCACGCCTGCTGCCCGACCGACCCGGCACGGCCGTCGCGCTCGCCGTCACCGGCGACCTCGACCTGCCCACGGACCTGCGCCACCACGTCGACCTCGGCCTGGACCGGCTCCAACGCTCCCACGTCGCCGGGGACGGCACCCGCGAGCTCCCGGCACGACCGGAGCCCGCCGAACGCGTGCCGCGTCCCGCGCGCCCGCTGGAGAACGTGCTGCACCGCATCGCACTCGGCGGACGTGCCGTGGCGGCCGTCGCCTCGGCCGGGCGTGAGGTGGCCGCCTTGACCCGCAACGGCCTCACCACCACCGCCGACCTGTTGGCCGGCCTGGCCGACGCCTCGCGCGACCGCGGCCGGGACGCGTTCGGCCGGGTGGTCCGCGACGAAGGCGACGACTTCCCGATGGCGTGGCTGCGCGCGGGACTCCACGTCCGCGAGTTCACCCGTGCCGCCGCCCGGCGCGCCTGGCTGAACGAGGTGGGGTCGAAATGAGGTGACCTGACAAGACGATCATCCCTATCCTGCGGCGGTGTCGAAACCGCCCACCGGTCCGCTGTGCACGCGGGCTTCGATCGCCACCCAGCTCGGCGCGGCCGGCCTGCGCCCGGGCGACACCGTTGTCGTGCACTCCTCGCTGAGCTCGCTCGGCTGGGTCTGCGGCGGGGCCGCCACCGTCGTGTCGGCGCTGCTCGACGTGCTCGGCGAGGCCGGGACGCTGGTGACGCCCGCGCAGTCCGCCGACAACTCCGACCCGGCCGGCTGGCGGAACCCGCCCGTGCCCGAATCGTGGTGGGCCGAGATCCGCGCGTCGATGCCGCCCTACGACCCGCGCACGACGCCCTCGACGGGCGTCGGCGTGATCCCCGAGGCCGTGCGGAACCGGCCGGGAGCGGTCCGCAGCGCCCATCCGCAGACCTCGTTCGCCGCCATCGGCGCCCGTGCGGCCGAAGTCGTGGCCGAGCACGCCCTCGACAGCCAACTCGGCGAACGCAGCCCGCTCGCGCGGCTGGAGGCGATGGACGCGCGGGTCCTGCTCCTGGGCGTCGGCTTCGACTCCTGCACGGCGTTCCACCTGGCCGAGTACCGGCTGCCGAGGCCGCCGGAGGCCGACAACTCGTTCGCGATCACCACGCCGCGCGGCCGGTCCTGGACGACCGTTCGCGACGTCGTCCTCGACGACGGCGATTTCACCGAGCTGGGCGCGGCCTTCGCAAGCACGCGCCCGGTCGAGCTCGGCCGGGTGGGTGGCGCCGTCACCAGGCTGTTCCCGCTGGGCGACGCCGTCGCTTTCGCCGAGGTCTGGCTGGCCGCGCGCCGTGGGCGAAATGACGTTGGTGGCCGGGTCGCACCGTGACTAGTGTTCTCGGGGTGACCAGCCCCGAGTCGGACAGAGCGGAGCCGCCGATCGCCGGCGGCGAGCCGTCCGACCGGTGACCGACCGGTCCTGATCGTGATCGCCCGTCGGCGGTCGGCACGCGCACGCACCTGACCGCGCACGCCGACCTCGGAGTCGATCCCCTTGCCTGTGTTCGTCTACGTCCTCGGCCTTGCCGTGTTCGCGCAAGGCACCTCGGAATTCATGCTGTCCGGCCTCGTCCCGGGCATCGCCGCCGACCTGTCCGTCTCAGTGGGTGCGGCGGCGAGCCTCACCTCCGCCTACGCGATCGGGATGATCATCGGCGCGCCGGTGATGGCCGCGTTGAGCGCGCGGTGGCCACGTCGTCGCGCGCTGGCGGGTTTCCTGGCCGCGTTCGTCGTCGTGCACGTGCTCGGCGCGGTCACCACGGACTTCGTCGTCCTCTTCGGAACCCGGATCGTGGCCGCGATCGTCAACGCCGGGTTCCTCGCGATCGCGATGTCCGTCGCGACCGCGCTCGTGCACCCGACCGAGCACGGCCGGGCGACCGCCGTCCTGTTGTCGGGCATCACGTTGTCGTGCGTGGCGGGCGTGCCCGCGGGCGCTCTGCTGGGCGACTGGGCCGGGTGGCGTTCGGCGTTCTGGGCGGTCGCCGCGCTGTGCGTGCCCGCGTTGGGGTTCGTGTTCCGGTCCACGCCCGCGGACCCGGCCGATCGTCGCGACGTGTCGGTGAAGGAGGAAGCCAAGGCGTTGAGGTCACGGCGGTTGCAGCGCGCACTGGTGCTCGCGATCCTCGTCAACGGGGCCACGTTCGCGACCTTCGCTTATCTCGCCGTCATCGCCGCGGACGTCGCCGGCCTGCCCGCCGGGGCGGTGCCCCTGCTGCTGGCGGCGTTCGGCGTCGGCGCGTTCACCGGGGTGACGGCGGCCGGCCGGCTCGGTGACGTGGAGCTCTGGCCGGCGGTGTGCGCCCTGACGGTCGGGTGGGCGGCGCTGGCCCTGACGGGCACTCATCCGGCGCCGCTGTTCGCCTTGGCGGCCGTGCAGGGCGCGTTGTCCTTCGGTGTCGGATCGGCGTTGGTCGGCCGCGTGCTGCGGGTCGCGTCCGACGCGCCCTCGCTGAGCGGCGCGTTCGCCACCGTCGCGCTGAACGTGGGCGCGTTCCTGGGGCCGCTGTCGGCGGCCGCCGCGACCCGGGCCGCGGCCGACTACCGGGCCGCGCCGTGGGTCAGCGCGGTCCTGGCCTGCGGCGCGATCGTCGTCATCGGTGTCCGTAAGCGAGGTTCGTCCCGGTCACCGCGCGTTCCGCGGTGATCACGGTGTCGCCGACGAGCAACGCGCGGTCGTCCACCAACGGCGTGCCGTCCTCGCCCCGGCTGAGCCGGCTGCTCGACAGAGCCGGTGAACCGGGCTCGCGCCGGAGCACCCGGGCCTGCTCGGCGGTCAACGCCACCGCCTGGATCGTCTCGCTGGCCTGCCGCACCGGCCGCCCCGACTCCTCGAGGAGCCGGTACAGCGACCGGTGGCGCAAGGTCTCCACGTCGATCAGCCCGGCCGGCAGGTAGGACGTCTGGAGCAGCAGCGGGACGGACACGCCGGGGGAGGGTCGGGTGCTGCGCAGCCTCTCGACCGCCAGCACCCGACCCTCCTCGACGCCCAACCGCACGCCCACGTCGCCGGGTGGCACGACGAGCCGCGCGTCCAGCACCTCGGTCTCCAGCTCGATGCCCTGCTCGACCAGGTCCTGCGACAGGCTCCGCAACCCCGTGAGCCCGTAGGCGAACGAGGGCCGCCGCACGAACGTGCCGACACCGTGCCGCGTCTCCAGCAGCCCGTCCGCCTCCAACGCCTGGATGGCCTGCCGGACCGTCATCAGCGAGACGTCGAACTCCTCGCCCAACTCCCGTTGCGCGGGCAGCGGCGCGTCCGCCGGGTACCGCCCGTCCGCGATCCGGTCGGCCAGCACCCGGTAGATCGCCAGGTACTTGGGCACGCGCGTGCCGTACTCGCGGCCCGTGCGCCGCCCGTCGTCCACCGGTGGGAACTCCCGACTCTCAACCTCCGACGGAGGATAGCGCCCGGCGGAACGCGGCCACCTCGTCCACGACCTCGGCGACCGGCGCGCCGTCGACGAGCATCCGCATCAGCACCGAGCCGATCACGACACCGTCGGCGTCCGCACAGGCCTCGACCGCGTGCCCGACCGTCGAGATGCCGAAGCCGGTCACCACCGGCAGCCCGGTCATCCCCTTCACCCGCCGTGCGGTCTCCCGCGCCGTCGTGGCGAGGTCGGCGCGTTCACCGGTGATCCGCATCGAACTCATGCAGTACACGAACCCGGACGACGCCCGCGCGATCTCACGGCACCGGTCGTCGCCGCACGAGGGCGCGGCCAGCAGCACCGCCGCGACCCCGACCTCCGCCGCACGCGCCCGGTACTCCGCCGACTCCTCCAACGGCAGGTCCGGCACGATCACGCCCTGGACGCCCGCCGACGCCAGGTGGTCGAGGAACCCTCCCACGCCGCGTTCGGGCGTCAACGTCATCGCCACGTTCGCGTAGGTCATGACGACCAGCGGCACGTCGAGGTCGAGCCCGGCCAGCTCGTCCAACAACGGCCTCGGCCGTCCACCGCGACCCGCGGCGAGCGCGGCGGCCCGCTGCACGGTCGGCCCGTCCAGCATCGGGTCGGAGAACGGCAGGCCGATCTCGATCGCGTCCGCGCCCGCCTCCGCCGCGCCCCGCACCAGGTCGAGCCAGTCCGGCACGACGCCCGCCATCACGTACGGGATCAACAACGGCTCGCGGGCGTCCCGCAGACGCCGTTCCAACACGCTCATCGCAGGTGCTCCCTGATCTGCTGGATGTCCTTGTCGCCACGGCCGGACAACGTGACCAGCACCGTCGACCCGGCCGCCAGCTCACCGGTCGCGGCCGCGTCCACCACCCACGCCAGGGCGTGCGCCGATTCGAGCGCCGGGAGGATCCCCTCGGTCCTGGTCACCAGCTTCAACGCCCGCAGCGCCTGCTCGTCGGTCACGCTCGTGTAGTGCGCCCGCCCGGCTTCCGCGAGGTGCACGTGCTCCGGCCCGACACCGGGGTAGTCCAGCCCGGCCGAGATCGACTCCGCTTCGAGCACCTGGCTGTCGTCGTCCTGCAGGAAGTGCGACATGAACCCGTGCAGCACGCCGAGCTTCCCCTTCTCGACCGCGCTGCCGCCCGCCGCCTCCACGCCCACCAACCGGACCGGCGTGTCCACGAACCCGGCGAACGTCCCCGCCGCGTTCGACCCGCCGCCCACGCACGCCACCACCACGTCCGGCAAAGCCGTGGGCAGCCGCTCGGCGCACTGGGCGCGTGCTTCGTCGCCGATGACGCGCTGGAACTCCCGCACCATCCAGGGATACGGGTGCGGCCCCATGGTGGAGCCGACGCAGTAGTGGGCGTCTTCCGCCTCGTTCACCCAGGCGCGCAACGCCCCGTTGGTCGCCTCCTTCAACGTCCCGACACCGTTCGCCGACGTCACCGGCACGACCTCCGCGCCGAGCAGCTCCATCCGGAAGACGTTCACCGCCTGCCGCCGGACGTCCGTGTGTCCCATGTAGACGGTGCAACCCAGTCCCAGCAACGCGGCGGCGGTGGCCGTGGCCACGCCGTGCTGCCCGGCCCCGGTCTCCGCGATCAGCTTCCGCTTGCCCATCCGGCGGGCCACCAACGCCTGACCGAGCACGTTGTTGATCTTGTGCGACCCGGTGTGCGCCAGGTCCTCGCGCTTCAGCAGGACCCGCACGCCCAGCGCCTCGGACAACCGCGAGCACTCGGTCAACGGCGTCGGTCGACCCACGTACGTCGCGAGCAGTCGCCGGTACTCCGCCGTGAACGCGGCATCCGACCACGCCTCGCGGAACGCCGCCTCCACCGCCTGTGCGGCGGGTATGAGCGCCTCCGGCAGGTAGCGCCCGCCGAACCTCCCGAACCGACCGGCCGCGTCGGGTGCGCCCATCCCGCCGGTCCTGACCACCTCGTGAACTGACACTTCTAGAACTCTAGAACTCACTCGCCGCCCTGGCAAGGTTGCGGCTCGCCATCAAGGTGGTCACTCCCGGTGATGACCCCCGGTGTGTCGGAGGCTTTCCTGATGCCCTCGGAATAGCGCCGAACTTGACCTCCGGCATTCTCGCCTTCGTTGACGTATTCACCGGCACGGTAAAGTCGAAGATCGCCGGTGAGGGTCGGAATTCTCGATCGCCAGGAATGCGCCGTGATCCCTTGGTCTTGTGAATCACGCAGCTCGGACGGTTGCGCGGCCACCGGGTCGGCGCTAACCTCCGACCACAGGGGAGAGAATGGCGACGGGTAGGTCGAGTCGCCGCTCGGAGCGTTTCCGGGTCGCGCTCGCACCTATTCGTGGTGCGTCTGTGACTATTTCGGGGGTCGGTGGCATGCGCATTGTCGCGTTTGCGGTCGTGTTCATTGAGGTGATCTCACCAACGGCGGGCTAGGCATCGACGGCGTGATGGTGTTGGAAGGCGCGCTCGGCTGCTCACCTGATGGGCGGCCCGGTCTGGGAGAAGAAGGACGAGGGGCTACTGGTAAGACTGGATTTGCGAAGATCAAGTCCGAACCAGAGGCCCCTCGTGATCACCTATCGTGCCACACTCGACGTCTCCCGCGAACTCGCCCGGTACCTGGGCCGACTGCTGCACGCCGAACGCCGCGACCGCGGCACACGCAAAGGCAGCAGGGCGCTGACCTGCTACGAACAGGCCGTGCTGGGCCTGCGCTGGTTCCGCCAGAACACCGACATCACCGCCCTGGCACGCGACCACGGCATCTCCCGCGCCACCGGCTACCGCTACCTCGACGAGGTCGTCACCGTGCTCGCCGAACGGGCCCCGGACCTGCACGACGCGTTACGACGGGCCAAGGACGAGGACCTGTCCCACATCATCCTCGACGGGAAACTCTTCTCCGCCGACCGCCTCGACGAGAAGACCACCAGCGTAAAAGGCAAACAGATCGACCTCTGGTACTCCGGCAAAGCACACGGACACGGCGGCAACATCCAAGCCCTGACCGCCCCGGACGGCTTCCCGCTATGGGTCGGCGACGTGGAACCCGGCTCGGTGCACGACCTGACCGCCGCCCGCGAACACGTCCTGGGCGCCCTGTACTGGGCCGCCTCCCGACTCGACCTGCCCACCCTCGCCGACGGCGGCTACGACGGAACCGGCATCGGCGTGCTCACCCCGGTCAAACAGCCCACCGACGGCCAGGTCCTCGACGTCGACAACCGCGCCTACAACGCCCTGCTGCGCGGCCTGCGCTGCTTCGGCGAACGCGGATTCGCCCTGCTCACCGGACGCTGGCGCGCTCTACGGCACTTCACCACCAGCCCACGCAAGATCGGCGACATCGTCAAAGCCGCACTCACCCTCACCCATTTCGAGCACGGACGACTCACCTGAATTTGCTGAGATCACGTCATTGTGCTCGCCGCCGCGCCCGCTGCGGCTCAACCCCGGGACGACCGGTTGGCGCGTGCGCTGTCCGGATCGGTGAGCACGTCGTCCGCGCTGGCCACGCTGGCCGAGTTCGACGCCGCCGCCAAGCGCCACGGTGGCAACCGGGCCGCCGGCACCCCCGGGTTCGAGCGGTCGCGGGAGCACGTCGAGCGCGTCCTGCGGCGCGCCGGGTACCACGTGACGACCCAGCCGGTGCCCTACACGGGGTTCACGGCCGACGTCGAGGTCTTCACCGCGCCCGACGGCGCGCGGGTCCGTGCGCTGATGGGCCAGTTCACCCCGTCCGGACAGGTCACGGGCGCGCTCGCGGCGGCGACCGGTGACGGCTGCCAGGCCTCGCACTACCCGGCGGGCGCCGCGATCGCGGTCGCGCCCACCGGCGGCTGCCCGACGGTCGACAAGGCGGTGGCCGCGCGGGCCGCGGGCGTGCGCGCGGCGCTGTTCTACGACGTGTCGCCCGCGGTTGACGCCGTGCTGCGCCGCCGGGTGCCGGGCGCCCCGCTGCCGGTGGCGTTCATCAGCGAGCGCTCGGCCCGGTCGTTGACGCCCGGCACGGCGTCACTCGACCTGCGCGGGCACTCCTACGACGACGTCACGGTGAACGTGTTCGCCGAGACCTCCGGCGGCCGGGCGGACAGCGTCGTCATGGCAGGCGCCCACCTCGACAGCGCGGTCGACGGACCGGGCGTCAACGACAACGGCACGAGCGTCGCGGCGCTGCTGGAGACCGCGGTCCGCCTCGCGCCGCACCAGGCGCGAGTGGTCAACAAGGTCCGCTTCGCGTTCTGGGGCGCCGAGGAGTGGCTCAACGTCGGCTCGATCCACTACGTGAACACCCTCCCGCCGCAGGAGCTGGCCGCGATCAGCCTGTACCTGAACTGGGAGCTGATCGCCTCGCCCAACTACGTGCACTTCGTCGTCGACGGCGACGACAGCGACCACCCGGGCACCGGCTCGCCGCCGGGGCCGCCCGGGTCCGGTGTGGTGGAAGCCGTGCTGTCCCAGGGGTACCGCGTGCGGGACGTGCCGTTCCGCACCGCGGACCTCAACGACATCCGCTCCGACCAGGAGCCGTTCGCCGCGGTGGGCGTGCCGGTCGGCGGCGCGTTCGGCGGGGTGCGCGGCATCAAGACCCCGGAGCAGGCCGCGGTGTTCGGCGGCACGGCGGGGATGACGTACGACCCGTGCTACCACCAGCCCTGCGACGACCTGTCGAGCGTCCACACCGGAGCGCTGGGCGAGTCGATGCGGGCGATGGCCTGGGCCGTGGGGCGCTTCGCCGTGAAGGACGACGACGTGCGGTCCTGACAGGGAGGGAGGTGCGCGCCATGTTCTACGTCCACTAGTCGATGACCATCCCGGTGGGGTGCGCCCGGGCGCACCCCACCACGGCCCGGGGGAGCCCTGTGTCCAGCATCTTCGACCCGCTGTCGGCCACGATGCTCGCCGATCCGCACACCGTCTACGCGCGGCTGCGCGCCGAGGACCCCGTGCACCGGCACGACGGGCTCGGCGCCTGGGTGCTCACCCGGCACGACGACTGCACGCGCGTGCTCAAGGACACCGACGCGTTCGGTTCGGACCCCGCCGCGCTCGGCAGGCCGGTGCCCGAAGCGGTGCGCAACCTCCACGTGCTCGACCCGCCCGAGTCCACGCCCGTGCGCCACCTGTTCCTGGGCCTGCTGCGGTCCCGGGAGTCGTTGGTCGGCGAGTCCGTGCGGCAGTTGGCCGACGACCTCGTCGAGGACCTGGACGGCGTGGTGGACTTCGTGCGCGACGTCGCCGAACCCCTCGCGCTGCAAGCGGTCGCGGACCTCTACGGCATCGGGTTCCCGGCCGACCACCAGCGCTACCGGGAGACGTCGCGCACGATGGTGCTGGGCATGGATTCCGGTCTCGACCCGACCCGGCTGGAGCCCGCCCTCGCCGCGCGCGGCGCCCTCAACGAGCTCATCGCGGGCTGGCGGGAGGGCGCGGCGCCCGGGGGCGTGCTCGACGCCGTGCGGCCGGGCGACGACCGGGTGCTCGTCAACTCGCTGCGCGCGGTGTTCGACGCGGGCTACTCGACGACCGGCGACCTGATCGCCAACGCCCTGCACTGGTTGACCTCGCGGCGGTCGTGGACCGGAGCCGAACTGTCCTCCCTGGACGGCCGGGCGGTGGACGAGCTGATCCGCCTGGCCGGTCCGGTGCAGGCGGTGAGCAGGCACTGCAAGTCCGATGTGGACCTGCGCGGCCGGCGACTGGGGCGGGGTGACGTCGTGGTCGTCGTGCTGGCCGGCGCGAACCGCGACCCCCTGGTGTTCCCCTCTCCCGACGAGGCGGACTTCAGCCGATCGCCCAACCCGCACCTCGGCCTCGGCCGCGGTGCGCACGCGTGCTTCGGCGGGCCGTTGGGCAGGCAGGTGCTGCTCACCCTGTTCCGCGCGTTGGCCGGGGTCGGCCGGCTCGACGCGGCGGGCGAGCCCGTGGGAAGGCCGACGGCGACCCAGCGCGGCCTCGACCACCTGCCGCTCCGGGTGGCCTGATCCCGGCGCGGGCCGTCGACCGCAGCGCGTTGCCGGCGCACGCCCGCGACGACACCGGGGACGAGGACGCGGGGGCGGGCACCGCGATCCACCCGTCCGACCGCCGAAATACGGGGCAGAGGCCGCCGGCCACGGCACAAGCCACCCGACAGGGTGGACGACCACCCCGTCGGCCGCAAAGCGACACGCCGTGACTCCGCACTTCGGCGCTCCCGCCGACGAATTCAGCGCATTCGGCGACGCCCGCCTCACCCCATCAGGGCGTTGGCCACGGGTTTGAGGCCGAGTACGGTCGGACTACCGAGGATGGCCACCTCTTCTGCCAAACAGTCCGCGGCACGACCGCGGGTCCGACCGGGTGTAGGTGGTCTCGATGTCGTTGGACGTTCTCGACCTGCTCAAACAAGGGTTGCCGGAAAGTTCCGCGCCACGACGGCGGATCGTCGTCGTCGGCGCCGGGATGGCCGGGCTCACCGCGGCCATGCTGTTGAAGGAAGCCGGCCACGACGTGACGATCCTCGAAGGACAGAACCGGTTGGGCGGGCGCATCCTCACCCACCGCGGTTTCGCGGGGGACATGTACGGCGAGTTCGGCGCGATGCGCTTCCCGCAGCAGCACCCGCTCGTCTCGTGGTTGATCGAGGAGAAGTTCAAGCTCGCCACCAAACCGTTCCCCATGTACGACGAGGACACGTTCGTGTACCTCCAGGGAAAGGGCGTGCGGCGGCGGGACTTCAGCGCCGACCAGTTCTCGTTCGACCTGCAGCCCGGCGAGGTGGACCAGGCGCCGCACGACCTGCTGCGGCACACCGTGCAGCCGCTGATCGACATCATGGAGCAGGAGGACGAGGCCAAGGCGTGGCACCGCCTGCTGACCGACTACGACCGGTACACGCTGCTGGGCTACCTCAAGGAACGCGGCCTCAGCGACGGCGCGCTCGCCATGCTCGGGCCGCTGTTCAACCTGGAGGGTCGCTACCACTTCTCCCTCGTCGAGTGGTTCTCGCACTTCTACGAGGACGTCTTCGGCCACCTCGTCTACATCGTCGACGGCGCCGACTCGCTGCCGCGCGCGTACGAGTCCGAGCTGATGGACGACATCCGGCTCGGCGCCCTGGTGCACGGCGTCGACCAGGACGACACCGGCGTGCGCGTGCACTACCGCGCCGGCCGCCGCACGCAGACGGTCGAAGCGGACGAGTGCATCGTGACGGTGCCGTTCGCGAGCCTGCGCCACATGGAGATCCAGGGGCTCGACCCGGACAAGTGGTACGCCATCCGCAACACCTACTACGGCCGGGCGCACAAGCTCTTCATGCAGTTCAGCGAGCGGTGGTGGGAGAGCGCGTACGGCATCACGCACGGCCTCACGGTGACCGACCTGGCGATCCGCAACATCGTCTACCCGCCCGCGGGCCAGGACACCCGGTTCCGCAAGGGCGTGATGATCGCGTCGTACTGCTGGGAGCAGGACAGCATGCCGTACACGCCGCTGGCCGGCGAGGAGAGCGTGATGCAGGCGTTGGAGGACCTGGTCAAGATCCACCCGGAGGCGCGGGACACGTTCGAGTTCGGCGTCTACAAGGACTGGGCGCTCGACTGGTTCGCGTGCGGCATCGGCCCGCTGTTCCGGGCGTTCGAGATGAGCGAGACGTTCTACGAGGACGTGATCCGGCCGGTGAACCGGGTGTGGTTCGCCAACGACGCGTGCGACCGGCGGCACCGGCGGTGGGTCGAGGGCGCGCTCAAGGCAGCGGTGAAGAACGCCTACGCGATCCACGAAGGACTGCGCGACGAGATGCCCTGGAAGGACTGAACCTGGCTCAGCGCGGCGTGGCGGAGGCCAGCGGCACCGGCGTCTCCTGACCGGCCCACGTGCCGGTCAGGACGGCGCCGGCGAGCTCGCCGCCGACGTCGAGACGACGGCGGACGGTCAGCTCGACGGTCTCCGTCACGACCAGCGTCGGATCGCCCTCGACCACGCGCTGGACCGCACCGGCGGCGGGCGCCGCGGCCGACCCGTGCCCGATCACCGCGATGCCCATGTTGGGGTCGCGGCGTTCGAGCCGGTCCTCGTGCTGCACGAACTCCTCGACCTGGCCGGCACCGGTGAGGACCGCCTCCGCGAGCGCAGCCACGTACACCGGGTCGCCGAACGCGTCGTAGACCCAGCGCTTGCCCAGCACCGAGTGCTCGGTGGTGCCGATCAGCCACTCGTCGCCACCGTCCAACGGCGCGTCGCGGTAGGTGAGGGGCATCTGGAGCACCGGCCCGTCGCCGACCCGCACCAGCATGGTCTCGATCCCGACCGCGCCGGCCGGGTCGTCGAAGCGGTAGGACGCCACCCGCACCACCTCGCCGGTCGGCCCGGTGTGCCAGGCGCGGCCGGGCAGCCAGCCGGCCAGCAGCTCGACCTTGGTCGGGTTCACGGTCGCTTGGTGGATCAGGGCCATGCGGTCATCCTAACGACAGGGGTCGACGCGTTAGCGCATGACCTGCTCGGCGTCGCGCAGCGCCTCCGCGACACGGTCCGGCGGCCAGCCCAGCTCGGCGGCGAGCCGGTCCGCGCCCTCCGGGGTGACGGTGCGGACGAGCGCGCCCAGCACGGTCACCACGTCGGTGCTCGGGCCGCCGGACATGTCGTCGGCGAGCTGCGCGAAGAACCGGCGCATCCGGTCCAGCCGGGCGCCGACCGGCGTGGCGGGGTCGAAGACCTCGACCCCGCGTTCGGCCGTCTCGGCGAGCGTCGCGTTGGTCCGCGCGCTCGTCAGCCACGTCCGCAACCACATGTCGTCGTCGATGGAGTACCTCTCCCGACGCCGGGCGTCGCGTTCGCGGCGCAGGAGTTCGAGCCCTTCGAGGTAGCCGACCGCCTTGGACACCGACGCCGGGCTGACCCGCAGCCTGCCGACCAGCTCGACGGCGGTCAGCGCGCCGGTGTCGGTCGTGACGAGGCTCGCCAGCACGCGGGCCGCCATGCGCGGCAGCCCCAGCCGCACCATCAGCCCGGCGAACTCCTCCGCGAACGCCAGCACCGCCACCGGGTCGCGGCCTTCCGCTCCGACGACGGCGGGCGGCTCGTGGTGCGTGGCGGACTTGCGCCGGCGGGCGCGTCGGAGCGTGGCCCGGTGGGCGCGGTCGGCCCGGTAGTCACGGGGGCCGCCGTTGCGGCCCACCTCGCGGGTGACGGTGGACGTCGGCCTGCCCAGCCGTCGCGCGATCTCGGCGTACCCCAGACCGCGGGTCAACCCCGCCGCGATGTCACGGCGGTCCTCGTCGGTCAGCCTGCCACCCGGCATCGCCCGTCCTCTTTTCCTCGGTCGTGCCAGTGTGCGTTCACGGGCAACCCAGTGCAACGACCTAGGGCAAATCATTGCGTTCACCGCCACCACGGTTGCAATGATTGGAAGCTTCGCACCAGCTAGAACCCCTCAGATGTCCTCTCCGTTCATTGCAGGCCCACAAAACGCAACGTAGCTTTCGCTCCCTCTTGAAGATCGACCCGGCAGACAAGGGGGAGGAATGGCGAGCGAACAAGTCGCGCTCGACGTCGACGGCCTGCGCATGCGCTACGGCACGACCGACGTCCTGCACGACGTCACGTTCCAGGCCCGCCACGGCGAGGTGCTGGCCCTGCTCGGCCCGAACGGCGCGGGCAAGACCACGACGATCGAGATCCTGGAGGGTTTCCGGATGCGCTCGGCGGGCCGGGTGTCGGTGCTCGGCGTCGACCCGGCCCACGCCGACGAGCGGTGGCGCGCCCGCGTCGGCGTCGTGCTGCAGTCCTGGCGCGACCACGGCAAGTGGCGCGTCCGCGAGCTGCTGCGACACCTCGGCGTCTACTACTCCTGCTACGCCACCGACCAGGTCGCCCGACCGTGGGACCCGGACGACCTGGTCGCGGCCGTCGGCCTGACCGCGCAGGCGGGCGCGAAGATCCGCACGCTGTCCGGCGGCCAGCGGCGCAGGCTGGACGTCGCCGTCGGCATCGTCGGCCGCCCCGAGCTGCTGTTCCTGGACGAACCGACCACGGGGTTCGACCCGGTCGCCCGGCGTGAGTTCCACGAGCTCGTGCACCGGCTCGCGGCCCAGGAGTCGACGACGGTCCTGCTCACCACGCACGACCTGGACGAGGCCGAGAAGCTCGCCGACCGCATCGTCATCCTCGACGGCGGCCGGATCGTCGCCGACGGCACGGCCGACGAGCTGGCGCAGCGCATCGCGGGCGAGGACGAGGTCCGCTGGACCCACGCCGGGCAGCGGCACGTCCGGCACGTGCGGGAGTCCACGAAGTTCGTGCACGACCTGTTCCGCCGCCACGGCGACGGGATCACCGACCTGGAGGTCCGCCAGGCCTCACTCGAAGACACCTACCTGTCGCTGGTGCGGCGGGTCGAGGCGGAAGGAGCGGCCCGGTGAGCCCGACCACCACCGCGTTGCGCGCGGGCAGGCAGCGCGGCCTGATCGAACTGCGGCAGTCGCTGACCAACGGCGCGGACCTGTGGAACCACGCGTTCTGGCCCGTGCTGATGCTCGTCGTCACGTTCTTCCTGCGTGACGTGTCGTTCGGGCAGACCGGGTTCTCGGTCGGCGCCCTGGCGCTGCCCAGCATCCTCGGCATGAACGCCGCGATGGCCATGGTCACCATGAGCCAGCTGCTCACCGCCGACCGCGAGGACGGCACGCTGCTGCGGGCCAAGGCCACGCCGAACGGGATGCTGGGCTACCTGGTCGGCAAGCTCGTGTCGGTGTCCGGCGGCCTCGTCGTGGACCTGGCGATCTTCCTGGTCCCGGGCGTGTTCCTGGTCTCCGGCCTGGTCACGGGCAGCGTCGACGCGTGGCTGACCCTGGCGTGGGTGCTGGCGCTCGGCATGCTCGCCGCCCTGCCCATCGGCGCGGTGCTCGGTTCGGTGTTCTCCAGCGCCCGCGCGCAGGGCCTGCTCATCCTGCCGATCCTCGCCATGATCGCGATCTCCGGCATCTTCTACCCGGTCACGGCCCTGCCGGACTGGGTGCAGTGGATCGCCCAGGTGTTCCCGGTCTACTGGCTCGGCCTCGGCATGCGCTCGGCGTTGCTGCCCGACGCCGCCGCGGCCGTGGAGATCGGCGAGTCCTGGCGGCACCTGGAAACCGTCGGCGTGCTCACCGCGTGGGCGGTCCTGGGCCTGCTCGTGGCGCCGGCCGTGCTGCGCCGGATGGCCCGTCGGGAGTCCGGGTCGAGCGTGGCGGAGCGCCGGGAGAGGTCACTCCAACGGGTCAGATAGGTGAACGACCCCCACCGAGCGCAACGAAAGGGCGGTTCCGCGCGACCAATCAGATGAGCGCTGGAGTGACGTGCCCCGGACCGGAGGGCGTGACCATGACCATCTTCGTCAGCTACACCCGTGCCGACGAGACCCTGGTGCGCGCCCTTCGGGACGACCTCGGCCGGATGGGGCAGCAGGTCTGGCTCGACCACGAGATCCACGGCGGCGAGCTGTGGTGGCGCGAGATCATCCGCACCATCCAGGCCGCCCGGGTCTTCGTGTTCGCGCTGTCGCAGGCGTCCTGGAAGTCGGTGCCCTGCCACGCGGAGTTCGACTACGCGCAGCAGCTCGGCGTGCCGGTGCTGCCGGTGCAGGTCGGACCGCTGGACAACCTCCGCATCCCGATCATGGAACGGCAGCTGGTCGACTACCGGGAGCGCAGCGCGGACGCGATCGTGTCGTTGGCGGGCGCGCTCACCGAGCTGGCCGCCCAGAAGCGCGTGCCGCCGAACCCGATGCCCCCACCGCCCAAGGTGCCCTTCGAGTACCTCTACCGCATCGCCGAACTCCTCGGGCCGCAGCCGATCGCCCCGGAGCGGCAGGAGATCATCATCGGCCAGCTGCGCCGGCACCTGCGGACGGAGCGGGACGAGATCGCCCGTGCCGACATCGTGAAGCTGCTGCGCGAGTTCCGCGAGCGCGGCGAGATCACCAACATGAACTCGCGGGAGATCGACGAGATCCTGGCGGGCGTCGAGCCGGGGGAGGGCGAAGGGCTGCCCGAGGGCGTCACCTGGCTCTCGGCCGCCGACTACTGGCAGAAGAACCCGGTGGTGATCGGGCCACCACGGGAGCCGGAAGCGACAGCCGGCACGCCGGTCGGGGCCACGGGTGCCGGTGCGACGCCGGCCTGGCTGCGGAACGTGATGGAGACCGAGGCGCAGCCGGACGCCGACAAGCCGGAACCCGCCCGGCCGTCGGGTCCGCAGTGGTGGCAGGGCGAGAAGCCGACTCCGTCCACAACGGAACCGCCGGCGCCGCGCCCTTCGGCACCACAACCGCTCGCGTCACGCCCACCCGCCCCGGCTGAGC
Source organism: Actinosynnema sp. NPDC023794 (assembly GCF_040639675.1). Classification (NCBI taxonomy): domain Bacteria; kingdom Bacillati; phylum Actinomycetota; class Actinomycetes; order Pseudonocardiales; family Pseudonocardiaceae; genus Actinosynnema; species Actinosynnema sp. NPDC023794. Next base: position 41,186 of record NZ_JBFAFR010000026.1, read on the forward strand.
CGGATCGGTCCTGGCCGCGACGGCACGTGCCGCAGGAACCTGCGCGGGAACCCGTGTCACAAGAGCCCGAGCCGCAACAGCCGGTGTCGCAACCGCGCACGCCGGAGCCGCCGGCACCGGAACCGCCCACGTCCCCGCCGTCGAACGACCGCTCGTTCCTCAGCGCGGTTCTCGGCGCGACCGGGATCCCGTTCCTGCTCCAAGCGGCGGCCGGTGGCTCCCCGGTCGCCGCGCCGGCCGGGGTGGTGGTCCTCATCGGCCTGGTCCTGGGCGTCGTGGCCATGCGGAAGCACGAGCCACGCGCCCGCCAGGCCGTGGTGATCGCGTCCGTCGGCCTGCTCGGCGTGATCGTCTGCCTGTTGGCGGCCTAACCCGCCCGGTTCCGCCGGATCAACCCGATCGCGAACGTGACCAGGGCCGCCACCACCCCGAACAGGACACCCGCCCCAGCACCCGCTCCGGCCACGGCGACGAGCCCCAGAAGGAGGCCGACCGCGACTGCGGCCACGTAGACGCTCGCCAGTGGCGGGCGCTGAGGCGGTTGCGGCGGCACGGGCGCGTTCCGCAGCGCCGGGTCCACCGAGGCCCACCAGTCACCACCGGGCGGCCGCGGCCGGGTGACCGGCGTGGAGCGGGGCGGGGCGACGGGCGTGCGCGGAGCCGGCACGGCCACCCGCTCGGGCTGGGCCGCGACCACCGTGGGCGTGCGTTCCCACCACGGCTTGGCCCGGGGCGCGAGCAGGTCGTCCAACGCCGAGTCGGCGACCCACCCCGGCGCGCAGCACTCCTTGAGCCGCTGAGCCACCTCGTCCACCAGGGGGTCGCCGATCGCGGCCAGGTGCGCCCACGCGGCCGTGGTGAACGGCGGCTGGAAGTCCTCGCGCCGCAACAGCAGGTTCTCGCCGGTGTAGCACGTCCGCCAGCCGGTCGGGTCCTTCGCCAACGCCAGCAGCGACAGGTAGATGACCAGCCCGGAGAACGTGTCCATCCACCGGCCCCACGGCCGGTGCTCGGGCTGGTAGTTGCGGTGCCCGGCCTCGCTCGGCGCGAGCGCGCCGGAGAACCGGGCGATCCACGAGCAGTCGAAGTCCACCAGCCGCAGGTCGCCGTGCCGGCCGACCAGGACGTTGCCGTGCTGCAGGTCGCCGTGCGCGAACCCGGCCCGCTGTATCCGCGTCACCAGGGCGCGCCACGAGCCCGCCAACGCGGACAACGACGAGGTGTCCGCACGCTCCACCAGCTCGTCCACGTGCCGGTTGAGCGTGTGGCCCTCCACCCACTGCATCCGCACCGCGGGCCACGTGCGGCCGTTGACCCGGATGCCGTCGTCCACCCACCGGGGCAGGGCGACCACGTTCTCCAGCCCGCTCGACGTGAAGTGCGCGTGCAGCGCGCCGTAGCGCTCGCTGCTGGACACGTCGTCCCTGGTGAAGAACCGCAACGCCTGAGCCTGGCCGCCCGCCACCGCCTTGAACACGACGGCGCTGGTGCCCGCCGCCGGCATCGGTATCCCGTACAGGGGGTGCACGACGAGTTCCAGCCCGCGCAGCTCGTCGGCGACGAAGCAGTCCGCGTGCTGCACGGCCTTCGCGTACTCCTCGGGCGTCGGGTAGCGGATCACAGGCACACCACCAGGTGTTCGGCCGGCCTCCGATCGAGCCGCACCCGCATGAGGGTGACGTCGTCGTTGACCATCTCGCGCGCCGCCCGGCGGCCCGCCACGAGCGCGCGGAACGCCTCGGGGTGGTCCAGCCCCGCCAACGTCGTCCACAACGCCCGCGGGTCGCGCAGGTCGGCGGCGGCGGCCCACTGGGCGAACGCGTCCGTGGCCAGGTACAGCAGGTCGCCGTCCGCGAGGTCGCCCTCGGCGAACGACGCCCGGCCGATCATGTCGGCCAGCCCGGCGGCGTCGGTCGGCAGACCGTCGGGGTTGGAGCCGAACTCCTCCGGCGGGATCGGCGGGAACTGGGTCACCACCCGGTGCCCGCGGACGTGGAACAGCACCGCGTCGCCGAGCGCGACCGCCGTCCACCGCGGCCGTGGGCCGGCGAGGTCGCGGAGCTCGCAGCCGAGGAACGTGGCGAACGAGCCGACCGTCGCCTGCTTGAGCCGTTGCAGGTCCGTCGCACCCGCCAGGCGGGGATCGTCGTGCCACCGGCCCTGCATGTCCGACGCCCAGTGGTGCAGGGCGTCCACGGTCAGGTCCGGCGCCGTGCCCTGGTCCCCGACGAACCCGGCGACCAGCTGCTGCGCCCAGCGGGCGGAGCCGAAGCCCTGCGTGGCGCCGTCCGCGACGGCGAACCTGGGGCCGCGTCCGTCGCCGTCAGCGGGCGCCGCCGCCGCGCCGTCCTCCCACTCGGCCTCGGCGTTGCCGTGCTTCGGCGCGTAGAAGACGACTTGCCGGGTGTGCTCCACGGCGTGCCCCTACCTCGCGCGATCCGGCACTCTGGTGCCGATCTGCAGCACCCGCAGCAGGGTCGAGCGGCCCACGTTGAACGCCAGCCCGCGCGCGCCCGGCCGGACGTCGTAGCCGTCGACCCTGGCGTTGTCGACCATCGGCGGCGGCAGGGGACTGCTCAGCTCGAACAGGTCCGGGCCGGGCGGTGGCAGGCCGGCCGGATCGGACGGGAACACGATCTCGGTGACCTCGAAGGGGGAGAGGAACACGTTGAAGAACAACGTCGCCCCGTCGTTGGTCTCGATCGACGTCAGCCGCCGCGCCCAGTCCTGGAGGGTCGCGCCGTCGTACGGGCTGTCGGTCACCATGCCGTCGGTGATGTTGACGACGATCGGCGGGAACGAGTCCGGGTGCGCGGCGGCCCAGTCGAACACGTGCGCGCCGGCGACCGCGATCGCCTGGCACATCGGCGTGCGGTAGCCGTGCGCCGGGTCGACCCACACCGGCATCCGCGCGGCCACCGGCATCAGGTCGATGGACGGCTCCTCCCGCACCGCCACGGGGTGCTCGGCCAACTCCGGCAGCGGCACGAGACCGCGACCGGCCAGCACGCCGCCGAACGCCGACTCCACGCCCTCTCCGGGCTCGGTCGCGCGTGCGCCGTAGCTGAAGATGCCGACGTCGAAGTAGTGCCGCACCGGCGCGTTGACCTCGCTGGTCGCCTTGATGCACATGTCCAGCAGGATGTTGTTGACGGCCAGCGCCGCGCCGTCCGCCAGGGACGCGCCGGTGCGGCCCCAGGCGAGCTTCATCGAGTCCGAGCGGTCCAGCAGGATGACCACGCACCCCGGCTCGGACCGTGACACGGACTGCCGGTACTTCTCCACAGCGACCCCCTCTTCGTCGGTCGTCACGTCAGCCGGTCAGGTTGCGGCGGATCACGGTGGTCGGCCACGGCGCACCCGCGCGCCACTCCCACCGGTGGCCGCAGTTCGGGTTGCGGCAGTGGAAGGCGCAGGAACCGCCGTCCTGCTTCAGGTCCAGTCGGAAATCGCCGCAGCGCGGGCACTGCGCCACCACCGCGCGGTCCACGTCGTAGCCCTGCGGCGTCTCGTGTCGCGGGGTCGTCGGTGGCGTGGGTGTCTCGGTCCACCACGTCCGGTTGGGCTTCGTTCCGGGCTCGGTGGTCCGGGCGGACACCGGCTCGCGTTCCGCTGCGGCGGGCGCCACGCGGTGGGTCCGCGTGACCGCATGGCGGTCGGTGGTCAGCAGCCCGAACGCGAGCACGACGCCGAGGAGCGCGCCGACCACCACCACCGTCACCGACCGCCAGAGGTCCAGGTCCCAGGCCTGGAGGCCGACCAACGCGCCCGCCGTGGCGCACACCGCCGTCAGGACCAGGACGAGCGCGTTCCTCGTGGTCATCGGGACCCCTTCGGGGGGGTCACGACCAGCTCGACCCGCCGGTCGGCGTTGACCTCGGCGGTGTCGACCGACGGCCAGCACCGGTACCCGTCGAGCTGTGCCGCGGGCGCGGGCGCCGACCACTTGTCCGGTAGCCGCAGGCAGATCGTGAGCGGCTCGCCCGACGTGACGACGTCCACTTGGCCCCGGTCGTTCACCCGGAGGTCCGAGGAGTTCCGGGCGAGCACCTTGACGTGGGCGTTCGTCAACCCGGGGACCGCGCGGGCCGACTGGTCCGACACGAACTGGATGCCGACGGCCGCCGGGGGCGGGACGGTGGGCTCGCGCGCCACGGCACCGAGCAGCACGACCGCGAGGAACGAGGTCACCAGGGCGTAGGCCGGCGCCAGTCGGCGGTCGCGCAGGCGTCTCGGCGACGTGGACCGCGTCTCGGCGGCGCCTCCCGACGTGTGCACCCGGACCTCCGCCCGCAGTGGTGGCGTGTACTCCAGGTATCGCGGAGGATCATGCTCTCGTGTCGCCGTGTCCCCCGGACGGGCGAACGGTCAGCGCACGGTCACGGCAGGTTGCCGGTGGTGGCCAGGAGCAGGGCGATGGCCGGCAGGAGGTTGTTGACCTGGTGGGCGACGACGCTCGCGAGCAGGTTGCCGGTGAGCAACCGGGCCAGGCCGATCGGGATCGACAGCACCAGCAGCAGCGGGGTGCGCAGCAGTTCCAGGTGCGCGATCGAGAACACCAGGCTGGTCGCCACGAACACGACCCACCGGTTCCAGCCCAGGTGCTCCAACGCGCGCCACAGCACGCCCCGGAACAGCACTTCCTCGGCCAGCGGCGCGACCAGCCAGATCGCCAGGAACACGACCACGGCCGCAGGCAGCCCCAGTTCGCGCCCGGCGAACGCGTCACCGACCGCGGAGCTCGCCTGGTCCTCACCGACCCACGCGGCCCACACCGCGGCGGCGGGCAGCGTCAGCGCCAACCCGCCCAGGCCGAGCGCCAAGCCGATGGCGATCTCCTTGACGTTCCAGCGGACGGCCAACTCGCGCGCCACCCGCCCGAGCCGCGGGCCGCCACCCAGCCAGGCCGTGCCGACCACCGCCACCACCGCGCCCAACGACGTGGGCAGGACCAGCAACGCCAGCAGCCGGCCGTCTTCGAGCAGCGCCACGTCCCCCGAGCCGTACGACAGCAGCACGACGACGGACACCAGGAGCATCGTCAGCTGCCCGCCGAGGAACACCGCCACCAACGACAGCCCGGACCGGAAGTTTCGTGGTGGGACGGATCCGCCGGGATGGGCTGGGGCCAGGGGTGGCGCGACGGGCGGGAACTCGCCCGGCTGCGCCGCGACGGGCAGTGGTGCGGCCGGTGGTTGCGTGGCGGGCTGTGGTGCGGCCGGCTGCGGCGCGGCGGGTGGCGGCGTGGCCGGTTGCGACCCGACCGGTGGTGGGGCGGTCACGTGGTCGTCGCGGGGTACCGGCCCTGGCTGCTCATCGCGCACAACCGTGGATAACCCGCGCGGACGGCGAGGTCAACTCGACCACCGCCGTCGTGCGGCGATCGAGACCAACGGCCGGCGTCACGTCGCGTTCCGCACCGCATGCGCCGGCCGCCACCGCCACCGCTGTTCGCCGTCGTCGCGGAACTCGCCGGTGGCGCGCATCCCGATGCGCCGCGCGACCGCCTCGCTCGCCGGGTGGTCGGGCGCGATGTGCGCGTGCACGTCCCGCGCGCCGCCGTCGACCAGCCACCCGACCACGGCCGCGGCGGCCTCGGTGGCGTAGCCGCGACCCTGGAACGGCACCCCGATCACCCAGGCCACCTCGGCGGTCAACCCGTTCACGCCGGTCGTGGTCGTCGCCTGCACGGCGCCGACGGCGGTCTCGTCCTCCTCCCGCAGCACGACCCAGTTCAGCCAGCCCTCACGACCGTCATCCGACGTGGGCCGCTCCCAACGCCGGTACCGCGACGTGAGCTCGGCGGCACTGGGCGGCGCACCGCCGATGATCGCGTACAGCGCGGGATCGCCCAGTACCGCCGCCATCTCGTCGGCGTGCGCGACCCGCACGGGCTCCACCCGCAACCGCGCCGTCCGCACCACGGCCTCCTGCGGCCACGGCGCCGGCACCACCAGCGGCCGGCCCACGCCTACCACCGGCGCGGCCGGCGTGCGGTGACGGATTCGCCCATGAGCTGCCCCCTCGACGTCACGTGCACAGTAGTCACTCGGGTGCCGGTGCCGACCGGGATTTTCCGTCGGCCGGGACGCCGAACGACGGTTGGGGGATGATCGGGACATGATCACCTCCCGGCGTGCCGACCACGAGCGACTGTCGGCCGTCCTCGCCTCGTACCGCGATCGGGAACTCGCGGCGCTCGTCGGCACGGACGGCAACTCAGGCGTGGGTGGCGGCTCCGCGGTCCTCGACGTCGACGGCACGCCGGTGTTCGTCAAGCGCATCCCGTTGACCGACCGGGAGTTCGCCCGGCCGCACTCCACCGCGAACCTCTTCGACCTGCCGGTGTTCTGCCAGTACGGCATCCGCGGCCCGTCGTTCAACGCGTGGCGCGAGCTGGCGGCGAACCGGATCGTGACCGACGCGGTGCTGGCGGGCGAGACGGCGGCGTTCCCGCTGCTGCACCACTGGCGCGTGCTGCCCGGCCGCGCGCCCGTCGCCGCCGAGCACGCCGACGTGGACGAGGTCGTGGCCTTCATGGGCGGCAGCGCGGCCGTGCGGGCACGCCTCGACGCGCTGGCCGCCGCGACGCGCAGCCTCGTGCTGTTCTGCGAGTACGTCCCGCACCCGGTGCAACGGTTGCTGGCCGAGGATCCCGCGGGCAAGGCCGAGGCGGTCGAACAGCAGTTCTCGGAGATCGTGGCGTTCCTGCGCGACCGGGAACTGCTGCACATGGACGGGCACCTCGGCAACATGCGCACCGACGGCGAGCGGATCTACCTGACCGACTTCGGGCTGGTCACGTCGCCGCGGTTCGAGCTGTCGGCCGCCGAACGGGAGTTCGTCCGGCGCAACGCCACGCACGACGCCGGTTACGCCGCCATGCGACTGGTGAACTGGCTGGTGACCGAGGTGTGCGGGGTGACAGTGCCGCCCGGTGGCGTCCCCGCGGCCCGCAACGAGTACGTCCGCCGGTGCGCCGGCGGCGACATCCCGGACGACGTGCCGCCCGCCGTGGCCGGGATCCTGGCCCGGCACGCACCCGCCGCCGCGCGGCTGAACGGCTTCTACTGGCGCCTGTTCGACGGCGAGTTCCACGTCGAGTACCCCGAGCCTCACGACGAGCGCGTCCCGCGCGGGTAGCACCTACTCCAGCGACGCGCAGTGATCCAGCACGCGGCGCAAGCCGACCTCGGGCGGTCCGGTCGCGGAGTCCACCACGAGGTGCGGTTCGTCCCAGCTCTCCCACCGCCGCTTCATCCGCAGCACGTGGTCCCACGGCACCGTCGCCGGCCAGCCGGGGATCCCGCGCGCCCGGCCCTCGACGCGGCTGCGTTGCACCGCCTCGTCCGAGCACACGCACTCCACGCCGACGAACACCCCGCCCAGGCGCTCGGTGACCGACCGCCACCGCCGTCGAGCCTCCCGGCGGTGCCCGGTCGCGTCCACGATCACGTCGAGGCCCAGTTGGAGCTGCCGCGCCACCGACGCGGTCAGGTTCAGCTCCGCCAGGTGCGTCGTGTTGTCCGTCCGCAGCCCGCCGAACGGCAGCAGCGCGCCCAGCTGCCAGTCCATCGAGAACACCGGCGCGGTGAGCCGCCAGGCCAGGGCTTCGGCCAACGTGCTCTTGCCCGTGCCCGGCACACCCGCCAGCAGCACCGTCCGGGGCCGCCGCACGGCGTCCGGGCGGGGGATCGGCCGCAGCGCCTCGTACTCGGCGTGCGCGCGGTCGGCCATCAACGCCTGCAACCGCTCACGCACGACCTCCAGCGCCGGCACGCCCGGCGGCCGGGCCCCACGCTCCTCGACCGCGCGCACCCAGCCCAGCACCACGTGCTCCGGCCGCACGACCACGTCACCGAGCCGTTCGGCCTCCGATGACGACGCCGCCAGCAGCACACCCCGCTCCACCACGCCGAAGGCGGCGAGCCCCGCCCGTGCCGCCAGCTCCGCCGCGATCCCGTCTTTGGGTCCGCCGGGGTCCGCGAGCAGGGCGTCGGCTGACGGGTGCACCGGGAGGTCGACCACGGGACTCCGATCGGTGGGTGGGAGCCACCATGATCGCGCGCTCGTCGGACACCGGGAAAGCGGACTCCGCGCCGGGGTTCAACGGGTCGGTAGCTCACCCGTCCGGGTGAGTCGCTCGGCGAGGACGCGCAACTTCACGTTGGTTTGCTGGCTGGCGCGCACGAGCACGGCGAAGGCCTGGTCGGCGGTGAGCCGGTGGCGTTCCATCAGGATGCCCTTGGCCTGCCCGATCAGGTCCCGCGTCTGCACCACCTCGGCCAGGTGCTCGCGTTCCTGGGCGGTGGCCAGCGCCACGGCGGCGTGCCCGGCGAACAGCAGGCCCACGTGCTCCGACTCCTCGTCGAACGCGCGCGTGTCCGGTGAGTACAGGTTGAGCGCACCGAGGTCGTCGCCCTCCACGTACAGCCGGAACGACAGCATGCTGGCCACGTCCAGCGCGAGGGCCCGCTCGGCGAACAGCGGCCACCGGGTCTCCTGGGCCAGGTCGGGCGCGCTGACGATCTTCTGCTGGTAGAGCGCGGTCAGGCACGGTCCCTGGCCGGTGTCGAACTGGGCCTGGTCCACGTCGCGGGGCACGTCGCCGGTCGTCGCGACGGTCCGGACGTCGCGCTTGCCCACGATCGTCATGATCCCGGCGTGCCAGGCGCCGGGGATGGTGCCCACGGCCGCGCGCACGATCTCGTCCAGCGTGTCCTGGGCGGTGTCCTGCCGGTGCAGCGCGCGGGCGACCTCGTTCAGCCTGGCGGCCAGGTCGTCACTGGTCGTGTCCTCGGTCACCCGCCACCTCCGCTGAACCTCCGCCGGCCGAACCAGGCCTCGGCCCTTGGGGTGTGCCCCGTCACGCCCAGGCCCACACCGCCGTCTCGGGTGGAATACGAGCCGAAACCGTTCCGTTGAACCGGGTGTCGGCCCTGCCCGAGGTGCGCGGGGCGAAAGTCGTCCGAAGCCGTCATGTCGGCGGACGGCCCTCGAAATCCCCAGGCAGAACCCCGCACGTCACCCGTGCGCGGGTGCGATCCGGCAAGGAGACGACCATGTCGTTGACGGTGGAGATGCCCCGCCAGACCCGCCCGACCCGCGAGCCGCGCGAGCCCCGTCCGGCGGCGATCGGGCGCGAGGGTGCGCGCGAGGCCGACCTCGTCGGCCGCTACCTGCGCGAGCTCACGTCCACGCCCCTGCTCACCGCCGACGAGGAGGTCGCGCTGGCCAAGCGCATCGAGGCGGGCGTGTACGCGGCCGAACTGCTGCGGAGGTCCGACGAGGGCGACCGCCCGCCGCTGGACGCGGAGCGTCATCGAGCGCTGCGCACCGTGGCCGAGCAGGGCAGGCGTGCCAAGGACCACATGATCCGGGCGAACCTGCGCCTGGTGGTGTCGGTGGCCAAGAAGCACTCGTTCCGCGGCCTGCCGATGCTGGACGTGGTGCAGGAGGGCAACCTGGGCCTGATCCGCGCGGTGGAGAAGTGGGACTACGCCAAGGGCTTCAAGTTCTCCACGTACGCGGTCTGGTGGGTCCGCCAGGCCATCGAACGCGGCCTGGCCGAGCAGACCAGGACGATCCGGCTGCCCATGCACGTCCACGAGGAGGTGGGCAAGCTGCGCAAGACCGAGCAGCGGCTGCGGTTGGAGACCGACCGCGAGCCCACCCCGGAGGAGATCGCCGAGGCGGCGAAGATGCCGGTGACCAGGGTCGTCGACCTGATGGCCGCCAGCCGCACCGCCGTGAGCCTGGAAACACCGATCGGTGACGACGGCGGCGCGTCCGTGGCCGACCTGATCGAGGACGTCGAGGCCGTGGACGCCCAGGAGGCCGTCGAGCAGCAGGAGCTCTCCGAGGGACTGCGCGCCCTGGTGCGCACGCTTCCCGAGCGGCAGGCACGGATCCTCACTGAGCGTTACGGGCTGTCCGACGGGCGGCCCCGCAGCCTCCAGGAGCTGGCCGAGGAGCTCGGCCTCACCCGGGAGCGCGTCCGGCAGCTGGAGAAGGAGTCCATCCGCCTGCTGCGCGATCCCGAGCGCAACCGGGACCTGCTCGCCCTGGCCGGGTGAGCAGGCCCCCGGGCCAGGTTTTGCGGCCCGCGCCCGGCGGTAGCAGGCTCGGTGGTCTCCGATCGCGAGGAGCTTCCGCCATGGCCGAGCCCGCCCACCACCTGACCACCACCGAACTGGACCGCGGCATCCTGCTGGTGAGCGTGTCCGGCGCGCTCGACGCCGCCACGCACCAACCGGTCGTGGCCGAGCTCGACGTCGTGTTCGAGTCGCGCCCGCCGGGGGTGGTGCTCGACCTGGGGGAGGTCGAGTTCATGGGCTCGGTCGGCATCGCGATGCTGGTCAACTGCCACCACCGGGCGAACCGGCTGCGCGTCCCGTTCGCCGTCGTCGCGAACACCCGGGCCGTGCTGCGGCCGTTGCAGATCAGCCAGGTGGACGGGGCGCTGCCGCTGCACGCGTCCGTGGACGAGGCGGTCGCGGCGGTGCGGCTGGTGTCGACCTGACCGCTCGCCTGACCCGCGCCCACCGGAGCAGCCCGAGCGCCGCGAGGACGCCGAGGAAGGCCAGCCCGAACGGCCGCAGCGTCCTCGTCCACGGCCAGGCCGACCCGCTGAGCGCGAGGTGGTCGGTCGGGTACTCCAGCACCCTCGCCGTCCACGTCGCCGTGGCCACGTCGGTGGTGCGCGCGAGGTCGCGCAGCACGCCGTCGAACGGAAAACCGTCCTCCTGGTGCAGGTAGACCGGCTCCAACTCGGCGTACGGGTCCGCCGCCCGCCGTCGCGCGGATCCCGCGCCCGGCACGACCAGGCGGTCCAGGCCGCCGGCGGCGGTGGGGTCCGCCCTCGGCGCGAACGTCAACCCGTGCCGCGACCGCACCGGCTCGACACCGGGCGCGACGGCCACCGTGCGGACGGCCAACGACTGACCGTAGGTGTCGAAGACCGACGCCAGTTCGATCTCGCCGACGCCGTCGGTGAGCAGGACGCCGGTCCGGTCGCGGTCCCAGCCGAACGCACTGTTGAACCCCACGACGGCGTCGGCCGGCCGCACGTCCGCCTGCGTCATCGAGGCCGGGACGCCCCGGCGGTAGTGCCGCCAGCCGATCGCCTCCGCGGCGTCGGCCGCGGCGTCCGGCCCGACCAACCGTTCGACCACGCGCAGCGTGCCGTCGACACCGGACAGGATCCCGGCTGTCGTGATCACGTCGCCGTCGTCCACGTACCGCGTGCCGCGGGCCCAGTCGACGGCCGGGTAGTCGTCCTCGAACGCGTCGAGGCGCAGCCGGTGCGCGGTGGCGTCACGGCCGTCGAGCAGGCCCGCCGAGGCGAGGACCCCGGACCCGTTGCACACGCCGAGCAGCAGCGCGCCGCCGGCCGCCTGTCCCCGCACCCAGTCCGCGACCGGCTGCGCCGTGCCCTCGCCGAGGTCCGGCATCGCGGGCACGACCACCACGTCCGCGGCGTCGCCCCCGAGCAGGTCGGCCAACCCGGCGAAGGTCAGGTCGGGCACCAGGTCCAGGCCGCCGGTCAGCGGCGCCGGGCGGCCGGACGGCGCGACCGCGTAGACGTTGAACGCGCCGGTCGTGGCGAGGACCTCGTAGGGGGCGAGGGTGTCGGACACGACGGCGCCGCGGTCGCCGACCACGACGACGGCGGTCGGCTTGGCCGGGTCGTGCGCGAACCGTGCGGGAGGTGGCGCGGCGCCGTCCGCACGGGGCGCGTTCAGGTCGTCGAACGCGGCGCGGACGGTCGGCGCGCCGAAAGCGGTCGGCAGGGCGAGGGCGGCGAGCAGGACCGCCAAGGCGCGTGTGACGGTGCGCACGGCCGTTCAGCACCCGTAGTCGTGGCGGCGGCGCAGCATCGCGACCAGCATCGCCGGGACCATCAGCACGTGACCGGCGGTCATCAGCGCCGCCCCGGACAGGGCGTCGGCCCAGTGGAACGGCAGCAGCACGACGTACGGCACGTACATCGCGGCCGACATCTCGACGATGCCCGCCCACCCGTGCCGGCGGATCCGCATCCACAGCGCCATGCCAAGGGACATGTCGGTCGCCATCACCAACACGTGCGCGGTCACGTTGTCGGCCAAGCCCGGCCAGGCGAACGACCAGAGCGGTTCCAACGCCACCATGCCCACCACCATGGCGACGTCCATCTCCAGCGCGTGCCGGGCGAAGCGCAGGACGGCGGCGGTCCGCCCGGCCCTCCGGCCGGTGGTGGTGATCGTCTGTTCCGAACTCATGACAGCTCCTCCGTTGCGATTGCCTTGTGCGCAACGGAGATCCTGCGCCGCCGGGGGAGCGCGGTCAGGTGCCGAAGGTCATGCGTGAGGTCACATGACCTCAGCAGAGCCCGAGCTCGCGCGCCCGCAAGGCGGCCTGCGTGCGGTCGCGCACCTGGAGCTTGGCCAGCACGCCGGTGACGAGGTTCTTCACGGTGCCCTCGGCCAGGAAGAGCCGGCCTGCGATCTCGCGGTTGCTGCGGCCCTCGGCGAGCAGCCGGACGACGTCGAGCTCGCGTTCGGACAGCGGCACGGGCGGCTGACGGGGCGGCTCGTCCTCGTGCGGCAGCCGCGCCACCCGCGCCACGAGCTTCGCCGCCACGGACGGTTGCAGCACCGATTCGCCGCGCCGGGCCGCGACCAGGGCTTCGACCAGCCGGGCCGACGAGACGTCCTTGAGCAGGTAGCCGAGCGCTCCGGCGCGCAACGCCGCGAACACGTCCGCGTCGTCGTCGAACGTGGTCAGCGCCAGCACCCGCACACCGGGCTGCTCCACCCGCAGCCGGTTCGTGGCCGCGATGCCGTCGAGCACCGGCATCCGCAGGTCCATCAGCACCACGTCGGGCCGCAGCTCGGCGCACCGCCGCACGGCCTGCTCGCCGTCGCCTGCCTCGCCGACCACCTCGATCTCCGGCTGGACCTCGAGCAACGTCGCCAGCGCCTCCCGGAACAGGGCCTGGTCGTCCACGATCAGGACGCGGACGGGCTGGTCCGGCGCGGTCACGCCGGCACCTCGACGGTCAGCGTCACGCCGTTCCCGGCGGCGGAGTCGACCGACACCCGGCCGCCGAGCCCGGCCACCCGTTCCTCGATCCCGACCAGCCCGAACCCGTCGCCGGACCGGTCGACCACGCCGCGGCCGTCGTCGCGCACCTCCAACCGGACCAGGTCCTCGCGCTCGTAGTCGAGCACCACGGTCGCGGCGGTCGCGGCGGCGTGCTTGCGGACGTTCGTCAACCCCTCCTGGGCGGCCCGGAACAACGACTCGTCGACCTCCGCGCGGCTGACGCGGGCCGCGCCGCGCACCTCGAACCCGGTCGGCACACCCGCCTCGGTGGTCTCGGACGCCAACGCGCGCAACGCGTCCACCAGCGGCTCGGACCGGGGCTCGCGCAGCGCCGCGACCGAGCGGCGCACCTCGGCCAGCGCCTGCTTCGACTGGTCCTGCGCCTTGGCCAGCATCGCGTCGAGCCGCTCGGGCTCGGCGGTGCCGATCACCGCGCGCGCCGCCTGCAGGAGCATCTGGACGACGGTCAGGTGGTGACCGAGCCCGTCGTGGATGTCGCGGGCGACCCGGTTGCGCTCCTGAGTGGTCGCGAGCTGCTCGGCCTGGGCGGCGTACCCCCGCAGCCGCTCGTTGGCCACCGCCAGTTCCGCGCGGGCGCGCTGCTCCCGCACCAGCAACTCGGTGATGACGACCGTGAACGCGGTGACGGCCAACGTGCCGAGCCCTTCACGCAGCCCGGCGGGCCACTCCATCTCCACGTGGATCAACGGGACGACCGCGGCCACCGCGGCGGCGGCCGGCAGCGGCAGCAACAACACGCTCTGCGCGACCAGCACCACCAGCAGCAGCACCGACCCGATCGCCGCGCCGGACAGCGCGAACAGCACGAACCCCAACGGCAACTGCACGAGGACGTACGCCGCCGCGAACACCCCGCGCCGCCGTTGCGCGAACGGGAAGCCGAAGACGGCCAGCGCGCCGTAGACCAGCCCGACGAGCAGCGTCGGCACGAGCAGCTGCTCGAAGCTCTCCGACCCGAGCGGCAGCGTCACGTACGCGAGCACGGTCAGGATGCCCAACGCCCTTTGCACCCGACCACTGTGCTCGACCTCGAACGCCATGGTCAACCCGGTCATCTTGATCGAAACAGTGCCCTTTCCGGGTTCACCTCCCACCCGATCGGGGTAGACCCCCACTGCGTCAAACAGTCGGCGCGTCGACACCCTGGGTAATCGGGGAGAAGGCGGCGATGCGCGATGGAACTGGACTTCGACGACGCGTTGACGTGGGGCCTGCGGGGCTACGTCCGGTTGGTCACCGAGGAACTGGGGCTCACCGGCGAGTGCTCGTACGTGCATGCGGACCGGCCCGCCGGCGCGTACCTGGCGCTGGACGGCAGGCTCCCCGGGTTCCCCGAGCGGGACGTGGCGCTGCTCTGGGACGAGGAGCACGGGTGGTCGGCCGCCGTGGAGACGCACAGCGGCGAGGACGTCATCGTCCAGGCGAGGTTCGGTCCGGACGTCGTGCCGCCGCCGAGCGCGGTCGCCCGCTGGGTCCGCGGCCTGTTCCGCGGCGAACGGATGCCCCTGCCGCGAGCCGGGGAACCGCACGACGCGCCCGACGACCTGCTCCGCAGGCTGGTGCCCTATACAGCCGCCGCGCTCGTGCCGGCCCCGCGTCGAACCTGATCGTCCACTGAGGACCGCGGTGTCGGTGGAGCGGCTACCGGGTGCACCGCCGCCACGACCGCCCAGCCGCGCGTGGCCGCGTCGAGCCAGTGGGCGGACGCGGTCGCTCTCGCGGACCGCCGAGCGGAGCCTCTGCCGTCCCCCGCTGCGTCGCCGCGACCACCCGCGCGCCCAGCGGTCCGGACGCGGGTGGAACCGCCACGACCCGCGTCCGCAGCCGATCGTCCACTCAGGTGGCATGACCGCGTCGCCGTCTCGGCGGGTAGCCCGTCGTGGTCGGGCGGTGCCACGCTGGGTGGGGACGACGGGAGGCTGACGATGGCTGACGGGAAGCCCACGGACCGGACCGACGTCGACAAGGCCCTACTCGGGCACTCGACCTACCGCGGTCTCGCGGAGCAACGGCTCTCACCCGCCGAGGAGAGGTTCGAACGCGGTCGTCGGACGGTCGGGTTGTGGCTCGCGCCGCTCGTCGCCGTGGTGTTCCTGGCCCTGCCGCTGGACATCCCGGGCGACCAGCAGACGCTCGGCGGCATCCTCCTCGGCGTCATCGTGCTGTGGATCACCGAGGCGGTGCCGATCCCGGTCGGCGGCCTGATCGGCGTCGCGTTCATCGTCATCCTGAACGTGGTGCCGCCCGACACCGCGCTGCGCCCGTTCGGCTCCTCGACGATCTTCACGTTCATCGGCGCGTTCATCCTGGCCCAGGCGATGCTCAAGCACGGCCTGGCGCGCCGGTTCGCGTTCCGGATCCTCGCCCTGCCCCGGGTCGGCGGGTCGACCACGGGCGTGATCGTCGCGTTCGGCGGCATCACGTGCCTGCTGTCCGCGTTCGTGTCCAACACGGCCACGGTGGCGATGCTGCTGCCGACGGCGCTGGGCATCCTCGGCGTCATCGCGAAGCTGTTGCAGGACAGGGGGATGGTCGCGGCCGACTTCGACCCGCTGAGGCTGCGGGTCGGCGCGGCGATCATGCTCATGCTGGCCTACGGCGCGAGCGTGGGCGGCCTGCTCACCCCGGTCGGCACGCCGCCGAACCTGATCGGGCGCGGCCTGATCGAGGAGGCCACCGGCGAGCGGATCTCGTTCGCCCAGTGGACGGCCACCGCGCTGCCGATCTGCGCGCTCATGTTCGTCGCGCTGGCGGTCGTCCTGCTGCTGCTCAACCGGCCCGAGATCCGGCGCATCGAGGGCGTGGCCGACTACGTGGCGGGCGAGCGGGCCGCCATGGGCCCGCTGTCGCGCGCGGAGAAGAACACGCTGATCGCGTTCGGCGTCACGGTGACGCTGTGGATCGTGCCCGGTGTGGTCGCCTTGGTGGCGGGCAACGACTCGGACGTCTACGCGGCGATCAGCGACCGGCTCGACGAGGGCATTGTGGCCGTGCTCGGCGCGTCCCTGCTGTACCTGCTGCCGACCGACTGGCGGCAGCGCGAGTTCACGCTGCGCTGGCGTGACGCCGCGCAGATCGACTGGGGCACGATCCTGCTGTTCGGCACCGGCATCGTCTTCGGTTCGCTGCTGGCGAGCACCGGCCTGGCCAAGACCCTCGGCGAGACCGCGTCCGACGCGCTCGGCCTGAGCAGCGTCGTGCCCATCACGATCTTCGCCGTCGTGCTCGCGATCGTGGTGTCGGAGACGACGAGCAACACCGCGTCGGCGGCCGTGGTCGTCCCGATCGTCATCCCGATCGCGGTCGCGGCCGGCGCGGACCCGTTCGTGCCCGCGCTGGCCGCGACGTTCGCCGCGTCGTTCGGGTTCATGCTGCCGGTGTCGACACCGCAGAACGCGGTCGTCTACGGCTCCGGCGTGGTGCCGATCACCAAGATGATCAGGTCCGGCATCTCGTTCGACGTGCTCGGCGCCGTGCTGATCCTGCTCGGCCTGCCGGTCATGGTGGCGTTGCTCGGGATCGGCGGCTGATGACCGCGATGCACCGGATCGCGGTCATCAAGGGCGACGTCATCGGCCCGGAGCTGATCGGGGCCGCCGGGAGGTGCTCGACGCCGCGGCCGGCTCACCTCCGCCACCAAGTCCGACGGCATCGTGCACCGCTGCTCGCGCACCTGACCTGAACCCCGGCCGTCGACGGGTGGGATGATCGTCCCCGACGGTGGGAGGGAACGCGTGGGGGATTCGCCTGTGCAGCGCGCTGCGGTGCGGTCGGACGTGCCGGGGATCGCCGCGCTCATGCGCCGGTCGGTGCTGGAGCTGTTCCCGCACTTCCACGACGAGCGCGAGACCGCCAGTGCGGCCCGCTACCTCACCGAACCCGACGTGGTGCTGATCGACGACGGCACCTACTACGTGCACGAGGTGGCGGGGGAGGTCGTGGCCTGCGGCGGGTGGAGCAAGCGGGACAAGCTCTACACCGGGTCGGGCGACCGGCCCGACGACGGCCGCCTGCTCGACCCGGCCACCGAGCCCGCCCGCGTGCGGGCGATGTTCGTCCGCGCCGACTGGACCCGCCGGGGTCTGGGCCGCGCGACCCTCGCCGCGTGCGCGCGGGACGCCCGTGCCGCGGGCTTCCGGTCGCTGGTGCTGATGGCCACGCTGCCCGGCGTGCCGCTGTACCGGTCGTTCGGGTTCCGAGAGGTGAAGCACACTCGGGTTCCGCTCCCCGACGGTGTGACGTTGGCCGGGGTCGAGATGGACTACCCGCTCGACTGAGCGAAGCGCTTCTCCCACGGTCGGGTGAGGCTGGACCACGTTCCGGTGATGCGGCCGCCGCCTCGCCCCGCCGCTTCTACGCTCGGCACATCCACCCGCGCGTAGAGAGCTGATGATCCTCATGACCGGGTCCACCATCCTCATCGCCACGGAACGGGCGGTAGAGGACAACACCGTGCCGGCGGCGAAGGTCGAGCAGGTCTGCGCGCACCTGCGCGAGTGCGGGCACGACGTGATGGTCGTGCACTCCGCGACCGACGCCGCCTCGGCGATCACCGCGCAGGCCGACCTCGCCGCCGCCGTCGTGAGCTGGGAGCTGGCCGGCGGCGCGATCCGGACACCCGACGCGGGCCAGGCCGTCGAGGGCGGCGTGCTGCGCATGCTGCTGGACCGGTTCTCCTCCCGGCTGCCCGTGTTCCTGCTGACCACCGGCGACTACAGCGACGAGACGCCGCTGTGGGTCTCCGAGGTGATCAACGGCTGGATCTGGCTGCTGGAGGACACCCCGGACTTCATCGCGGGCCGGATCGACTTCGCCGCGCGCACCTACCTCGACCACATCCTGCCGCCGTTCTTCCGCGAGCTGTGCCGGTTCGACGACACGCACCCGTACTCGTGGCACACGCCGGCGCACGCGGGCGGCATCGCGTTCCTCAAGTCGCCGATCGGGCGGGCGTTCTTCGACTACTTCGGCGAACGGCTGTTCCGCACCGACATCTCGGTGTCCGTCGGCGAACTGGGCTCGCTGTTCGAGCACACCGGCCCGGTCGGCGACGCCGAGCGCAACGCCGCCCGCATCTTCGGCGCCGACGAGACCTACTTCGTGCTGCACGGCACGTCCACGTCGAACCGGATGATCATCCACAGCGCGGTGGCCAACGACGAGATCACCCTGCTGGACCGCAACTGCCACAAGGCGATCAACCACGGCGTCACGCTCACCGGCGCGCGCCCGGTCTACCTCGTGCCCACGCGCAACGGCTACGGGATCACCGGACCGATCCCGCCGGAGCGGCTGACGGCCGAGGCGGTGCGCGCGCAGATCGAGCGCACGCCGATCGCCGAGGGCGCGGTGAGCCGGGACGCGGCGTACGCGGTCGTCACGAACTCCACCTACGACGGGCTCTGCTACGACACCGTGCGGGTGAACGAGCTGCTCGGCGCGTCGACCCGGACGCTGCACTTCGACGAGGCGTGGTTCGCCTACGGCCGGTTCAACCCGCTCTACGCGCGCCGGTACGGGATGGCGGTCGACGGCGACGGGCTGCCGGACGCGCAGCGACCCACCGTGTTCGCCACGCACTCCTCGCACAAGCTGCTGGCCGCGCTGTCCCAGTCGGCGATGATCCACGTGAAGTCCGGCGACAAGGCGCCGTTCGACCGGTCCCGGTTCAACGAGACGTACATGATGCACGGCACCACGTCGCCGCTGTACCCGATGATCGCGTCCTGCGACGTCGCGGCGGGCATGATGGACGGTCCGGCCGGGAACTGGCTGACCAACGAGGCGATCACCGAGGCGGTCCGGTTCCGGCAGGCCATGATCCGGCTCGGCAGGCGGCTGGCCGACGCGGGCGACCGGCCGCCGTGGTTCTTCGGCGTCTGGCAGCCGGCCGAGGTCGCCGACCCGGCCACCGGCGAGCGGGTGCCGTTCGAGCAGGCGCCGCTCGACCTGCTGCGCACCGAACCGGGCTGCTGGACGTTGGAGCCCGACGCCGCGTGGCACGGCTTCCGCGACCTCGAGCCCGGCTTCTGCCTGCTCGACCCGGTCAAGGTGACGATCACCTGCCCCGGCGTGGACGCGCTGGGCGACGTGTCGGCGTTCGGCATCCCGGCCCGGGTCGTCACGGCGTACCTGGAGACGCGCCGGATCGTGGTGGAGAAGACCGACGTCTACACGTTCCTCGTGCTGTTCTCCATGGGCATCACCAAGGGCAAGTGGGGCACGTTGCTCGACGCGCTCACCGACTTCAAGCAGCTGCACGACGAGCACGCGCCGCTGGGCGAGGTGCTGCCGGACCTGGTGAAGGCGCACCCCGAGCGGTACGGGCGGCTGACGTTGCCGCAGCTGTGCGACGAGATGCACCACAGCCTCGCCGACACCAAGGTCGTGCAGCTGCTGAACGAGGCGTTCACCAGTCCCACGCCGCCCACGGCGGTGATGACGCCGGCCGAGGCCTACCAGCGCTTCATCCGCGGCGAGACCGAGCTCGTCGGCCTGGACGACCTGGCCGACCGCGTGGTGGCCACCCAGGTCACCACCACGCCGCCCGGGATCCCGGTGCTGGCGCCCGGCGAGCGCGTCGGCTCGCCCGACGGCCCGCTGCCCCGGTACCTGCGCCTGCTGGAGGCGTTCGACCAGCGGTTCCCGGGTTTCGCCAGCGAGACGCACGGCGTGCACCACGAGGGCGGCAAGTACTGGATCTCGTGCGTCACCGAGTAACGGCGCCGGTCCGACGTGAGCCGGGGGCGTCACCTGGACGGTCGATTCGGGCCGATGCGCACGTGAAGTGCCGCGCCGGCGGTAACCGGGGGTGGGGGTGGCGGCACGAGGTCGTCGATCGCTAGTCGGTCCTCGCGGTGCCGAGGTGGTGTCCGTACGGCACGGCGTCGAGCAGGGTGACGCCGATCGTGCTGCCGTCCGGGACGCGGTAGGTGCGCCGTTCGCCGCGACGTGCGCCGGTAAGCGCCGTGCCCAGGGGCGAGTCGGGGGAGTAGACCTCGACGTCGCCGTGCTCGGCCGCACGTGCGCCCAGCAGGAACGTCTCGGGCTCGTCGGCGTCGTCGTACCGGACGGTGAGCACCATGCCGGGTTCGGCGATGCCGTCGTCGGGCGGGTCCTCGCCGACGACCGCGGCGGCGAGCAGGTGCTGGATCTCGCGGATGCGGTCGTGCCGCAGTCGGCGGATCGTGGCGCGGTCGTCCTGGTCGGTCGACTCGTCGTCCGCCCGGCGGCTCAGCTCGGCCAGTTCGGTCCGGAGTCGCTCGTGGGCGTGCGGTGTCAGCCAGATGGGTCGGGCGTTGGTCATGGTGGCCTTCGTGAGGTGGGTGCCGTCAGGGCGGCCGGCGGGAGGGTGGGCCGCCCTGACGGCGGGGTGTCCGCGGTGCCGGGTGGTGCAGCGGCGCCGGCTCCCCGGACGGGGTGGTTGGCTCGTGGCGATCAGCGGTGCGCGCGCAGGCGGAGGATCGCGTCGACGTCGTGGGCGTAGCCGGTGGCGATGTGCGTCAGGATGTCGAGTTGCACGCGCAGCAAGGTGTTCTCGGCGCGCAGCCAGTGCAGCTCGGCGCGTTCGTCGCGGGCGAGGGGGTCGCGGGTGCCGTCCACGCGGGCTCTCAGCGCAGCGGGTCGAACGGGCGCAGGGCTTCCGGCTGCTTGCCGGTGGTGATCTGGTCGGCGAGCAGCCTGCCGGTGATCGGGCCGTGCGCCAGTCCCCACATGCCGTGGCCGCCGGCGACGTACACACCGCGGGCCGGCACCTCGCCGATCAGCGGACGACCGTCGGGTGTGATCGGGCGCGGGCCGACCCACACGTCACGGCGCTCCGCCCAGCGCACGCCGTCGAGCAGCGGGCGGACCGAGGCGGTGATCGCCTCCAGCCGTGCCACGACACCGGGCGCGTCCGGGTCGCGGAACTCCATCGTGCCCGCGACCCGGAGCGCTCCCTGGTAGGGCGTGCACGCCACCCGTGCGGCGGGCAGGTAGACGGGGCCGGGCACCGGGCGGTCGACGGGCACGGTGAACGAGTAGCCGCGGCCCGCGCGCACCGGGACGCGCACACCCCACTTGGCCACGAGCCGGGACAGCCACGCGCCGGTGGCGACTACCGCGACGTCGGCGGTCAGCGCCTCGCCGCCACGGGTGCGCACGGTGACCCCCATGCCGGTGGAGTGGACGTCGACGGTCTCCAGCACCCGGAACGTGGCGCCGCGCGCCTCGACCGACCGCGCGAGCGCGTGCACGAAACCACCGGGGTCGAGGTGTCGCTGGCCGTCGATCCGCACGCCCGTGGTCAGGGCTCCCGACGCCAGCGGCACGAGTTCGCGCAGCTGGTCCCGGTCGAGGGCGGTGTGCTCGACCGGCTGGCCCGCGTCGGCCATCCGCCGCAGCTCGTGCAGCAGCCGTTCGGCCTGCCGGGCGTCCTCGAACCCGGCGGTGATGGGCGCGTCGACCGTCGGCGCCTCGACGCCGTTGGCGGTCAGCACGTCGAACGCCTCGACGCACTCCGCGTTGAGCGCCCGGTTCGCGCGCACCGCCCGCGTCCAGGACGACCACCGGCAGTTCGCCGCGAACCGCGCCAGGAACGACCACAGACCCGGGTCGACGGACAGCGGGATGTGCAGCGGCGCGGTCGGGTTCAGCAGCGACCGCAGGCCGTAGCGGAGCACGGACGGCTCGTTGAGCGGGATCGTCAGGCCCGGCGAGAGCCACCCGGCGTTGCCCCACGACGCGCCCGCGGCCACCCCGGTGCGGTCCACCACCGTCACCTCGACGCCGCGCTCCTGCAGGAACCACGCGGTCGACAGGCCGACGATGCCCGCGCCGACCACGACCGCCGACCTCGGCCCGCCGTCACTGCGCCCGACGTCGACCATGACCACCTCCACACCCGAGCGGAACTGCTGTCGAAATCAGCATCGCCCGGACGTCCCGTCAGGCCGTTGTCCGCTGCCGACAATCCGGGCACGCGATCTTGTCGGGAACCGACAGCTACTCGGTCGCGGCCAAGTCGATGATCATGGCCAGCCGCTTGCGGGGGTCGTCCAGGTCGAGTGGCGTCACCTCGACCATCTTGCGCAGCCGGTAGCGGATGGTGTTGGGGTGCACACCGAGCCGTTCGCCCGCCCGCGCGAGGTCGCCCTGCGCCTCCAGCCACGCGCGCAGGGTCGGCACGTAGTGGGTGGCGTGGTCGTCGTCGTGGCGGCGCAGCTCGGCGACCGGTCCCCGCGCCGGGGTGCGGCCCGCCCGGGCGGCGGCGCGCAGGCGTTGCAGCAGGATGTCGTCCCACGACTCGTCGTACGCGGGCGGCACGGCGTCCGGCGTGCGCGCCTCGTGCAGCGCCAGGCACTCATCGGCTTCCTGCCTGCTCGCGGGCAGGTCGGCCGCCGGGGCGGTCGCGCCGATACCGGCGGTCACCGTCACCCGGTCCGGCAGCGCGGCCCGCAGCAGGGCCACCCACTCGCGGGCCGCGCTCACCCGCTCGCCCGGCAGGACGGTGTAGAGCGTGTTGCCCGACAGCGTGCTGCGACCGGGCCGCGACCAGCCGAAACCGGTGGTGGCGCGTTCGAAGGCCAACAGCAGCGCGGCGTGCCGCTCGTCGGCGATGTGCGCGCGGACCGCGATCACCCGCAACGGGCCCTGCGGCAACCCGAGCCTGCTGACCACCGTCGCCGCGTCCGCCGTGCCCTCCAGCAGCCGGATCACCAGGTCGGACTCCACCTGGCGCTCCAGGTCGGCGCTGGCCCGGGAGCGCAGCAGGTGCAACGCCACGGTGCGGGCGCCGTCGGCCAACGCCGTGCAGCGGACCCCGGTCAACGGCACACCGCACGTCACCCACACCGACCCCAGCACCTCGCGGCCCGCACGCACCGCCACGACCATCCGCCCGGTCAGGCCGTGCTCCGGGTCCGCCTCGACGAACAGCGGCTCGTCGTAGGCCGCGAGGTAGGCGAACACGCCGCGCCGCTCGAACGCCTCCCGCAGTCGCGGCGGCGCCTGGCGGCCCAGGATCGTCTCCAGCCGGGCCGGGTCGGCGCCCTGCTGCGAGCTGGAGTACGCCAGCACGTGGGACAGCCGGTCCTCGATGGTCACCGAGCCGCCGACCGCGCCCGCGAGGCTGTCGGCCAGCGCGAACAGGTCCGTCGGCCCGCGACCCGACTCCGTCTCCCGGCCCTCCAGCACGAGCCCGTAGACCACACCGGCCAGCTGGCTCCACGACACGGCCGGGTCGACCAGCATCACCGCGACGCCGTCCGCCGCGCCGATCGTGGCCGCCTCACGCTCGTCGTCACCGTGCAGCAGCACGACGGCCGCCTTCGCCGCGACCGCCCACCCCACGGCCTGGACCACCGAGTCGGCGCCGACGGCCAGGAACACGTCACCGCCGACCGCCCGCGCGTCACTGGCCTCGCGCATCACCACGCTGCGCAACTCCGTCGAGCGGGGCACGGGGCAGCACGCCAACCGCACGCCGTAGCCACCCAGCACGTTCACCAGGCGGTCCAACCTGATCATGGGCAAACCTCTGTTCGGAGCCGACAGCACACGGTAACCGCCGGCCGCGTCAGCGCTCCTCGACCTCGTCCCGCCGCCGGATGGTGACCAGCTCGCTCGCGTCCTCGCGGCGCAGCCTGCGGATCATGGACCAGGCGATCCGCTCCGCCTGCGACTTCGCCAGGTCCGCCTTCTCACCCGTGAACAGGTCGTCGACGGTCGCGGCCCACAACGCCAGCCACCGGGTGAAGTGCGCGGTCGTCAAGGGGAAGCGCTCGTGCAGGTCGAGGTGCACGCGCAGCAGGTTCCGGCGGTACGTGCCGGCGCGGAACAGCACCGTGTCCCAGAAGTCGGCGATCACGGGCAGGTGCTCGGCGAGGTCGAGCCTGGCCACGTCGCGGAAGACCGGGCCGAGCAACCCGTCGTCGAACGCCCGCCGGTAGAACTCGGTGACCACCGCCAGCGCGTCGTCCCGGCCGGTCAGGTCCCTGGTCGCGGTCACGGGGTCCGGCCCGGACGGTGCGGCGCCAGGTCGAGCAGCAGGGGGCCGGCCGGTTCGGCCACCAGGGTCCGCACGGTCACGTCGTCCAGCACGGCGAGGAACGCGAGTTGGGCCGCACGCAGCGCGCTGCGCAGGTGGCAGCCGCCGCGCAACGGGCACGGAGGTCCGTCGCAGTCCACCACCTCGCCGTCACCCTCCAACGCGCGCACCACGGCGCCGACCGAGGCGTCCAGCGTCGCGACCGGCACCCCGACCCCTCCGGTCCGGCCACGCGCGGTGGCCACGAAGCCGTGCCGCTGCAGGCGCTGCACGACCTTGGCCATGTGGTGGCGCGGCACGTCGAGCGCGTCGGCGAGCTGGTCGACGGTGAGCCGACCGCCGTCGGTGGCGAGGAGCATCACCACGCGCAGCGCGATGTCCGTGGACCGGATGAGGTGCACGGTGGGGAACGGTAGCAAAATAGGTATTCTCAGTTCCTGTTCAGGGTCGGGACCAGGTCCGGGGGCGACGGTGGAATCGAACGGGAACGGCGTGCCGGAGCCGGCCGGGGACCCGGTGTGCTGGTTGTCGCTGGTGTGCCCGGAGTGCGGCTCGGTGGCCGAGGGGCCGGTGTCGGCGGTGTGCGCCCGGTGCGGCGCGGAGCTGCCCGAGCGCGAAGACGGACGATGAGTTCGTTATTGGTTCATTGCCTGTCCTTTTGTTCACGAGTGTGACCCGGGTCGGGCGATTCTGTTCACAAATATGATCCCCCGTATTTGCCGACCCAGTGTGGTTGATCAACCGCACCGGCTATCACCTCGGCGTTCGATCGCATTCGACACCTACCTGCCCGAGTCTTGGGAAAACCGTCGTTGACCTGTTGGTCAGGTGGCCTCTAACATCCCGCTGGAAAGCGGTTTCCGGAATTACCGCCGCGTCATCCACTGGTTCGGGAAACGCGCTTTCGAATGGGCTGGCCGCCGACCTCGGCGTCCCGTGAAGTGAGAAGTGGAGTAGTTCATGAGCACAGCGGATCACCGTCGATCCACGCGGCCCGCGCCACCGCGTGGCGCACGATGGCGTACGGGTCTGGTCGCCGCGGCGGCGGCCACGGCACTGGCCGCGACCTTCACGATGTGGTCGACCGCCACGACCGCGCAGGCGGCCGTCGGCGCGGGCACCTACACCATCAAGAACGCGGGCAGCGGGCAGTGCCTCGACGTGCCCAACGCCAGCGCGGCCAGTGGCGTGCAGCTCCAGCAGGCGTCGTGCGGCAGCGCCGGCAGCCAGCAGTGGACGTTGGCGGCGGTCAGCGGCGGCTTCCGGATCACGTCCGTCTCCAGCGGCCTGTGCGTGGGCGTCCAGGACGCGTCGACCAGTGCGGGCAAGGCGATCCAGCAGCAGTCCTGCACGGGCGCCGCGAGCCAGACCTGGTCGTTGACCGCGAGCGGCAGCAACTACCGCGTGGTCAACACCAACGGCGGCAAGTGCATGAACACCAAGGACAACTCCACCGCCGCCGGGGCGCCGGTGCAGCAGAACTCCTGCGACAGCGTGGCCACCAAGCAGTGGACGTTCACGCCGACGAGCGGGGGCCCGACGTCGACCTCCACGTCGACGTCGACGACCACCAGGACCACGACGACGACCACCACCACGACGACGACCACCACCACGGGCAACCCCGGTGGCGGTGACGGCAGCGGCCCGTGGCCGAGCGACACCGGCAGCGTGCACCAGACCACCACGCGCAACGTGGGCACGTACTTCAACGGCGGGATGAAGAAGTACTACGGCATCGGCGACGGTGGTCAGGGCGAGAGCCAGGACCCGATGTTCGTGGTGTCCAACGGCGGCACGATCGAGAACCTGTTCATCGACGCCCCGGCCGGCGACGGCATCCACTGCGAGGGCTCCTGCACCATCCGCAACGTGTGGTGGAACGACGTCGGCGAGGACGCGGCGACGTTCAAGGCCTCCAGCTCCTCGGCGACCTACCTGATCGACGGCGGCGGTGCGCGCAAGGCGTCGGACAAGGTGTTCCAGCACAACGGCGCGGGCACGTTGACCATCCGCAACTTCCAGGTCGACGGCGCGGGCAAGCTGTACCGGGCGTGCGGCAACTGCGCCACGTCCTACCAGCGGCACGTGGTGATGGACGGCGTGACGGCGCGGAACACCAGCGCGCTGGCCGGCATCAACACCAACTGGGGCGACACGGCCCGTTTCACCCGGATCACCGTGTACGGCGACACCACGATCTGCGAGAAGTACCAGGGCGTGCCGAAGGGCTCCGAGCCGAAGAAGATCGGTGAGGGCGCGGACGGCAAGAACTGCTTCTACTCGCCGTCGGACATCACCCAGCGTTGACGACGTCGGGACGACGCGGATCGAGGTCGCGGCCACCAGGTCGCGGCCTCGATCCCGCTCGGCCCGCGGCGGTCTCGCCGACTTCCCGGGCGTCGCGGACGAGTTCGGCTACCGTGTGGGACGACCGGGCGGCGTGGCGTGAGCAGGGCAAGGGGCAACTACGGTGACCAGCTGGATCGACGTGATCAACTACGTCCGGACGCGGTACGAGGTGTTGGAGGAGACCGACAGCTGGCTGCGCTTCCGGCTCGACCTCGGCGAGAGCCGGACCCAGCAGGTCTCCGTGCACCACGTGCCGGAGTCGGATGGCGTCGCGTGGGTGGAGATCTCCTCGCCGGTCGGCCGCGCCGACGCGATCGACCTGAAGCGGCTGCTGGTGCTCGCGGGCACCTCGGCCGTCGGCGGCGCCGCGGTGGTGGACGACGTCGCCCTGCTCAAGCACACCGTCCCGTTGGAGGACCTGAGCGTGCGGGAGGAGTTCGAACGCCCGCTGATGCTGCTGGTCGCCGCCGCCGACGCGTTCGAGCACGAGCTGACCGCGACCGACGACTTCTGACGGCGGCGGACCGTCACGCCGGCAGGCCGATGACGGTCCGGTCGCCGTGCTCCCAGAGGGGGGTCATGGTCACTGAGCCGATCCGCCAGCCGCGACCGGTGCGCACGAGCCGGTAGTCGTACCGGCCGCCCAGCGCGTAGAGCCGGCCGCCGGTCAGCGGACCGTCCCGGTGCGTGGCCTGGAAGTCCGCGGTGACGGTGGCCCGCGCGCCCTCGACGTGCGCGGTCTGGTTGCCCAGCAGGTGCTGGGTCGCCGACAGGTGGCCGAGGTTCGCGCGCCAGCCCGCCACCAGGTCGGCCGCGGCCACGGCGCCCGGTTCGCCGCCGACCAGGCCGGTGTAGTCGATCCACACCTGCGCGGCGAACACGTCCCGCAGCAGGTCCCACTGCTTCAGGTCGAACCGGACGGCCATCTGGGCCGTGACCGCGATCGGGTCCTGGTCGGCCGCCGGCGCGGCGGACGCCTGACCGCTCGCCAACGCCGAGCCGATCGAGGCGCTCGCGCCGACCAGCACCGTCCGACGGGTCAGCCGATCAGCTGTTCTCTCGCTCATGGTCGCGATCGTGGCGCGGCCGGCGCGGCGGCGTCCAAGACCCGGTGCCATGACCAGAACGCATGACTCGCGACGCGGATGGGGGTTTCGCGGCCAGGACCCCTCGCCGATTCCTGTTGTAGTGTGAATGCCACCGTGCCGCGACGGAGGAACGTCATGACGGCTGAACGGCTCGAAGGCCACCTCGTCCGTGATCCCCGCACCCTGCACACCGATGTCGAAGCGCAGCTGGACCACGCCGCGGAGGAGGTCAGCAGGCGGCTCGGCGGCAAGGTCGACTACCACGTCGTGCGCGCGGCGGTGTCCGACGCCTATCAGCGGCTCGCCGACAAGGCCAAGTTCCCCAACTTCCTGCCGATCCTGGCCGCGCGGTCCGCTCAGCGGAGCTTGCACGTGACCTGAGGTCACGACAGGGGCAGCTCCGCCCACACCGTCTTGCCCTCGGTTCCGAGGTGCGTGCCCCACTGGTGTCCGGACAGGTGGTCGACCATGATCAGTCCCCGGCCGCGGAACGCGCCGAGGCGCGACGTGCCCACCTGCGGAAGGCACTCGGGGCTGCCGTCGTCCACCTCGATCCGCAAGGCGTGCCGATCACGAGAGCGGTGCACGCGCAGCCGGCGTGGTGCGCACGCGTGGTCGTAGGCGTTGGACACCAGCTCGGTGCAGACCAACATCAAGTCCTGCAGCAAGTCCTCGGCGAGTTCGGACAGGACGGTGGCCAGCCACTGCCGGATCTGCGCCAGCGGCGCGACCGGCATGGTCAGGTCGACGCTGATTCTGGCGGCGAGCGCGTTCTCCGACGAGGTCATGTGAGCGTCCCCCCAGGGCACTCCGGCCGCTCTGCCTGTTTCAAAGCGGTCCCGGCCTGACGGGGTACCCCGATTCGCCGGCATGCACACATCGTGTTCGGCCGGTGCGTTGAGCACATGCCGCGCTACGGATCGTGATCTACCCTTGCTTTCCGTGACAGAGGATGAGGTTCCGGTGGACGATCCGGTGGCGGTGCTGCGCGTGGCGGTGGACTCGGCCGTGCAGGCCGTGCTGCGCCTGGATCCTCACCACGCCGACGCCCGGCAGGAGATCGACCGCGTGCTCGCCGGGTTCGCCGCCACCACCGCCCCGGTGCGGGACCGCTTGCAGGAACTGGCGACCCGGACGCCGAACGGCCCGGTGTCGGCCACGCTGGGCTTCCTGCGCGACGCCGGCGACCAGGCCGCCGGTGGTGACGTCCAGGCCGCACGCGTCTTCCTGCTCGCCGGCCGCACCGCGTTGTTCCGCCTCGCCCGGGCGGGGCCGACCGACGGCTGATCACGCGGTCAGCCGGAACGGCCCGCCGGTCCACGTCTCCGAGCCGGACAGGGTGTCGCGCGCCAGTTGCTCCAGCACGTCGGACATCCGTCCGGCACGGGCGAAGGCGCGCCGCTGCCGATCCGCGCCGCCGCCGTCGGCGTCCAGGGCGGACAGCAGGTGGCGGACCAGGTCGGCGTCGTCGAGCTGGTCCCCGACGCGGTGCAGCAGCCGGTCGAGCAGCAGGCGCGCGGGCACGAGACGTCCGGACAGCACGTCCAGGGACAGACCGGTGATGCCGTCGCGTGCGGCTCGCCAGGCGGCGGCGCGCAACACCTCCGTCGGCACGGGCGACGCACGCAGGCCGCGCCGGAGGTCGGCCAGCGCCGTGCGGACGAGTCCGTGCACCAGAGCGGCCAGCAGCACCGCTTCGTCCACGGTGGCCGCGACGTCGGCGACCCGGACCTCCACCGTCGGCAGGTGGGAGGACGGCCGGACGTCCCAGTAGATCATCCGCCGGTCCCGGGCCGTGCCGGCGGCGTGCAGCATGTCGCAAGTGGACTCGTAGTGCGCCGCCGACTCGAAGTACGGCGGCGGACCGGCGCTCGGCCAGCGCGACCAGACCATCGCGCGCCAGCTCGCGTAGCCGGTGTCGACGCCGTGGGCGAAGGGCGAGTTCGCGGTCACCGTCCCGAGCACCGGCAGCCACGGCCGCAGGTGGTTGCAGACCTGCACCGCCGTTTCCGGGTCCGGCACGGCGACGTGCACGTGGCAGCCGCAGATGTTCTGCTCGGCGGCGAGCAGGCGGTAGTCCTCGGTGAGGTCGCGGTAGCGGTCGCGATCGGTGGTCGAGCCGACCGGTCCGCCCACTGGCGGCACGCCCACGGCCAGCAGTCGGTAGCCCAGGGTGTGGGCGGTCTCGACGGCCACCATCCGGAGGCCGTGCAGCTGCCGGCGCACGTCTGCGACGTCGTGGCACACCGGGGTGCGGGTCTCCACCTGGGCCTCGGTGAGTTCGACGTCGAGTTCGACGCCGAACCGCCGCCTCGCCTCCTCGACCACCTCGGCGCCGTGCGGCGCGGGTTCGCCCGTCCGGGCGTCGACCAGCAGGAACTCCTCCTCGACCCCG
Source organism: Actinosynnema sp. NPDC023794 (assembly GCF_040639675.1). NCBI lineage: Bacteria > Bacillati > Actinomycetota > Actinomycetes > Pseudonocardiales > Pseudonocardiaceae > Actinosynnema > Actinosynnema sp. NPDC023794. The sequence goes on from NZ_JBFAFR010000026.1 coordinate 71,160, forward strand.
AGCGTGGGTGCCGCACCGTCCGCCAGACTGCCCATCGCGGCCTCCGATGGCTGTTCGGCCAGGGGTGTCGGGATACCCCCGGTCGGACGAGCCAACCCGTTCCGGCGGACGTCCCGGGGATCGCCCCTGATAGTCCGATCGGGTGAAGTACCGCTGGACCGCTCAAGTCGACGGGCTGTGACGCCGAAGAGGGAAGTGAGCGCCGGAGTCCAGTACGCGGATCCGGCGCCTCGTCGTGTCGGTGGCCTTGTCGTGCCAGTGGCGGTCGGGGTGTCAGCCGCAGTCGGAGTCGATGGACCCCACGGTCTGACCGGTCAACTCCGTCACCGCCTCCTGGTCGAGCGGGTAGCCGTAGGCGGCCTCCTGGTAGTCGCCCTGGTAGTGCGGTACCTCGGAGAGCACGGCGATGCAGCTCAGCCCTTCGGGCAGACCGGGCAGGCGAGCCGACCGGGGCCGGATCAGCGGGTCGACCTCGTCCTCGTTCACCAGGTCTACGGTGCCTTCCTCCTCGTCGATGGTCACCGTGCGCTGGAACAGGATCTTCCCGGTCTGGTGCGGGCCCGCGTACAGGCAGAAGTCCCGTTCGCCGCAACTCGCCCGCTTCGCCCCGGCCGTCGCGCCGATCCCGGGAACCAGTGCGACCAGGGCGGCGGCCACCAGCACGGCCGCACGGTGACGTGCCTTCACTCCGGACATGCCTTCCTCCCATGCTCACGCAGTGTGTTCATGTGGGCACTGAAGGTAGCGAGACGGATGGGGCATCGCGACTTGAAGCGGTGCTTCGGCACCGGCCGCGTAGAGCATTGAACTTTGCTGGCGGGTGTCGAGGACGACGGCGCCGACTGCCCGGTCGGCCCATCCGGCTCGTTTCCCTCCCACCCGCGGTTGCCGGATCCGTGGCCACCTCGCCCGGGGAGGTGGCGCACAGCGAGAGCGGGCCGCGTCACGCAGGTCGGTGCTCGGTGGCCGTCCCTACCAGGTGTCCTCGGACAGGACACCGCCCGAGGCGTCCAGTGCCTGCACGACGTGTTCGTCGGCAGGTGGCTGATCGAACACGTTGACCACGAACGCGCCGGCAGCGACCGCGGCCGTTGCCACGACCGTGCCGTCGAGCGCCTTCACGTGCACCGATGCGACGGCGGACGACACCTGACCCCACCCCATGCACTCGGTGCCGTCCAGGCTGCACAACGGCGAGGGTCCGAAGGTCAATGGCGGGTCTTGCGCCGGGTTCACCCCGTTGCCGCCGCTGACCATGAACACGTTGGTGGGGTCCTTGGCTTGGCACAAGGTCGAAGACCGCTCTGAGACGACCACGATCGCGACCGTGCCGTCACTGCGTTCAAGGGACGGTCCCAGCGTCACACCACGCCGTTTCCAGGAGCACGCGTCGAAGAGCTCCTCGGGCGTCGGGGGGACCACGACGGGAACCGGGCGGGCGCGGCCCGTCACCTCCGGTGGGGACAGCGCGGCGACCGAGGAGACCACGGCCGTCAGGACGGCCAGTGCGGCAACGCCAACCTCTAATAGCCTCATCAGGGAAGTATGGGCATCCCCGCGGCGTGTCATGGGGACTTTCCGGACAGCGGTCCGGCTCGGGTGGTGGAAGGCCGACCTGTCACGTGCGGCCAGAAGGGTGTTCAGGCCGGTCGTCACGAACTGATCTTGAACACCCTCCGTCCGCCTTCGGCTACCGCCTCGACTGAGGCGTCGCTCGTCTAGGGCTGTTTGACGGCCTGCACGATCCACGCGGCGGACGCGTAACGCACGCCGTGCTCGTCCAGGTGCCGGGCGATGTCCTCCCGTGCGGCCCGGACGACCCGTGCGCGCGCGTCCTCGTCGAGTTCGGCCAGTTGGGAGGCCTGCCGGGCGGTGATGAACGCCAACGCGTCCTCCACGTCGTGGCCGAGCCAGACCGGTTCGCTGACGGCGTGCAGCTCGACGTCCGTCATGCCCGCGCCGGTCAGCAGCGCGCGCACCCGGTCGGGGTCGCTGAGCGAGAACGTGTGCGCCCCCGTGGGCGGCGGCTCGGGCAGGGGCTTGCCCGCGGCGAACAGCGTGCGGAACGTGGACGCGAACTCGTTGCGCGCCAACGGTTGCCACGTCAGCAGCGCCATCCGGCCGCCGGGTCGCAGGGCGGTCGCGATGTTGGCGAAGGCCTTGTCCGGGTCGCCGAAGAACATCACCCCGTGGCGGCTGATCACGAGGTCGAACGCGGCCTCGGGGAACGGGTGCACCTGGGCGTCGGCCTGCTCGAACGCGATGTTGGTGATCCCGTCGAGCTCGGCCCGCCGCCGTGCCTCTTCGATCATCTTGGACGACAGGTCCACGCCGAGGGCGTGGGTGGCGCGCCGGGCGGCGGCGCGCGTGGACTTGCCGGTGCCGCAGCCGATGTCCAGGACGCGGTCGGCGGGGTCCACCCGGGCCGCGTCGAGCAGCCGTTCGTGGTACCGGGCGGCACCTTCGTCGAAGCGGTCGGCGTGGTCGGCCCAGAAGGCGCCCTGGTCGCCGTCCCACGCGGTGAACTGGTCGGAGTTGGTCGGATCCACCCGCACGGTCATCCACCGGACGCTACCGCCGCCCCGGCGACCGCGTTCCCGCCGCCCCGCCGCGCCCTGCGGGTCTGCGCCGCGTCGGGTTCCCCCGGGATGTCGGGAAGTGGGTGTGATCCGCGCCGCGAGTTCGCTCCCGTCTGGACGTGTATCCGAAGATCGACGAGAGGCAGGTGCCCATGGCGATCCGCGACCACGAACCCCACCTGCTCACCGACACGCTGAAGGGCCAGGTGAACCTGGAACAACACGACGGGCGCACCATCGTCGGCGTCGGCGTCCGCACCGCCCAGCGCATCCCGGCCCTCACCGCCGCCGGTTGGCACGACCGCGCCACCGGCCAACCCGTCACCCGATCCCTGACCGCCTACGACTGCTGACCGCTTGCGCAGTGTCCGTCTAGCGGATCCAGCCGAGGCGGAGGAAGACGGACTCGCCCGGCGCGTCCTCGACGCCGTCGTTGTCGACCACGCCGACAAGGCGGCGCAGCGGGCCGTCGCCGACGACCGCCAAGCCCTCCGGCTTGTCGTGCGCGGCGCCGCCGCCGGCGGTGAGAGCCGGCAGCAGGTCGCGCGCCCCGGTCTTCGCGGCCGAGGGCTTGGGCTGACCGGCGGCGACGGTGGCCAGGCCTGAGATGTCCACCCGGTAGACCTTCTTGGTCACCGCCGCGTCACCTCGCTGGTTGTCGCGTTCCAGCACGAGCAGCGTGCGGTCGTCCAGCGCGGTCACCTCCGACAGGCCGACCCAGCCGGTCGACGTGGCGTCGAGCGGGTACGCCGCGAACGACCACTCGCCCGTCGCGGGGGTGAAGCGGGCCAGGGTCGCCTGGCCGCGCGGGTCGTTCTTCCACTCGCGCTGGACCGCCAGCCACACCTGCTCGTCGGCGCCACGCCCGGTGGTCGTGACGCCCTCGAAGCCGTTGCTCGTGGCCGTCGCCGCCACCTCGGCCGGCAGCGGCACCTCGCGCACGACCGCACCCGACCCCGACACCTCGACCAGCAGGTTCGGCCGCGCCTTCCCGTCGCCCTCGGCGGCCACCCAGTAGCCGCCGCCCCGCCGCGCGGCGATGCCCTCGCCGTCGTAGTCCACCGGCTGCCCGTCCTTGGTCACGGTCAGCTCGGCGCGCACGCGGGCCGGCGCGGCCAGGGTGTCGATCGTCAGCACGCGGGTGGGGCTGTAGGCCGAATCGGTGATGGCCACGACATCACGCCGGTCGCCCGGGATGCCGGACAACCCCTACAGCGCGCCGAACCCGATGCCGTCGGAGACGATCGACGGCGTGCCCTCGTTGCGCTCCAACGCCACGGCCAGTGGCGTGCGGGTCAGGCGGTAGGAGGTGAGCGAGGAGCGGACGCCGTCCTCGGCGGAGTCCTCCTCGGCCGACACGACCAGCGTGCCGGTCGCCGGGATCGGCAGCAGACCCTCCGGGCCGACACCGGTCGGCAACGCCTGCACGAAGCGCGGCCTGCGCGGGTCGTCCACGTCGTAGACGGCGACCAGGTTGGCGCGCTCCAGGCCGACGAACGCGTACCGGTGCCGGCCGAAGGACGCCACGGCCAGGCCCTCCGGCTCGACGCCCTTGTTGTCCGACCTGCCGTCGGGGTACTGGCCCTGGCGGATCGCCACCCGCTGGAGCTCGTCACCCGAGGAGAACACGACCCGGCCGGACGCCGCGTCGAACACCGTCCACGTGCGCGACCCGCCCCGGTAGTCGCCCTCGTCGGCGGTGCCGAGCGTGCGGTCGTCCAGCCAGGCCACCGCGTCGGGCTCGCGGGCCGCGGCGATCGTCGCGGTCGGGTCGATCCGGCCGTCGTCGGCGACGTCGACGCCCCCGACCGCCACCGTGCCCGCCGAGAAGTGGTTCACCACCGTCGCCGAACGCAGGTCGACCACCACGACGTGGTTGTTCTCCTGCAACGTCACGGCGGCCCGCCCCCGGCCGTTGACGCTGACGTACTCCGGTTCCGGGTCGTCCGGCGCGACCTCGGCGAGACCGGTGAGGGCGACCCGGCGCTGCGTCCACGCCTCAGGGCCGCCCGCGAGGTCGACGACGGCGAGGAAGCCGGCCGGCGCCTGCGGGACCACGCCGTCGGCGACGTCCTCGTCACGCTGGTTCTCGATGGTCACGGCGGCGTGCCGCCCGTCGGGGGAGACGTCGATCGAGTCCGGCTGCCCGCCCAGGTCGTGCGAGGCCACGACCGCCTTGGCGTCCAGGTCGACCACCACCAGCAGACCCGACGGCGCGGTGAACGACGCGGAGGTGTCGACCGCGACCAGCGCCAACCGGCCGAGGACGTCCACCGACGTGGGCTCGCCCGGCACGTCCAGCACGCCGGCGGGGGAGAGCGCGCCGTCCCGGCCGACGGCGGCGAACCCGATCCGCCCGGCGGGGGAGTCGGTGTAGACGACGGTCCGGCCGTCCGCCGTGGCCGCCGCGATCTCGGCGGCGGTGTGCTCACCGGCCGCGCCGTTGGCGAACACCGACAGGGTGTCGACCCGCTGGAACCGCTCGGGCGGTGTGGCCGCCGCGGCCGACGACAGGAGCGACATGGTCACCCCGCACACCACCAGACCTGCGACAACACGAACCGGACGGCTCACGGGGCCTCCAACCTCGACGACGGCGCGCGCTTTGTACCCCGTCGAGGCGTCCCGGGGGTGAACGCCGGGTGGCGAGCGATCGCACCGTCGCGTGGCGTTCACGGCACTAGTGGCCGCGGGCTTCCATGACCAGCAGCATCAGCGAGAGCAGGAGTTGCAGGACGGCGACGGACGTGCCCGTGACCGCGGTCCAGTCCAGGCGGTACTCGGTCTTGGTGGCCATCGACAGCACGCCGCAGGCCACCGCGCCGACCGCCAGGACCGTGCCGCCGGCCGGGATCGGCCAGCTGAGCAGCGCGAGGCACAGCGAGATCGGCCCGAGCCAGGCGTCCTTGCCCGGTCGGTCCTTGGCGGGGAGCTGCCGCATCATGCCGTCCATGGTGCCGTGGACCGGATCTCCCGGGCGCACCGCCACCGGCTTCCCGCGTTCGTCACAGCCACCGGTTGCGCTTGAACAGCTGGTACAGGACCAGGCACACGGCCAGCGTCACCGACAGCACGAACGGGTAGCCGTACTGCCAGCGCAGTTCCGGCATGTGGTCGAAGTTCATGCCGTACACGCCCACCACCATGGTCGGCACGGCGATGATCGCCACCCACGCGGAGATCCTGCGCATGTCGTTGTTCTGCTGCAACGACACCTTGGCCAGGGTCGCGTTGACCAGGGTGGTCAGCATCTCGTCGAACGCGACGACTCGTTCCGCGGCGGCGGTGAGGTGGTCGTCGACGTTGCGGAAGTAGGACCGCACCTCGTCCGGCACGAGCGGGCCGCACGCGCCCTCGCTGAGCTTGCGCAGCGGGGCCGCCAGCGGCATGACCGCCCGCCGCAGTTCCATGATCTCCCGCTTGACCAGGTACATCTGCTCGACGCCGATCTCGCTGCGCGGCGCGAACACCGCGGTCTCGACCAGGTCGATGTCGCCCTCGAACGCCTCGATCACCTCGCGGTAGCCGTCGACCACGCGGTCGGCGATCTCGTGCAGCACCATCGCGGGCCCCGCGGCCAGCAGGTGCGGCGCGGCCTCCAGCTGACGGCGCACGTCGCCCAGCCCCGAGTGGTGGCCGTGGCGGACCGTGACCACGTAGTCGCGGCCGAGGAACACCATGATCTCCCCGGACTCCACGATCTCGTTCGCCGTCGTCGGCGACTCGTGCTCCACGAACCGCAGGGTCTTGAGCACCATGAACAGGTTGTCGTCGTAGCGGTCGAGCTTGGGGCGCTGGTGGGCGTGCACGGCGTCCTCGACGGCGAGCTCGTGCAGCCCGAACGCCTCGGCGACCTCGCGGATGTGCTCCTCGTCCGGCTGGAACAGCCCGACCCAGACGAACCCGCCGCCGCGCGACCGGACCTCGGCGGCGGCGTCGGCGGGCGACAGGTCGCCGGGCAGCCGCACGCCGTCGACGTAGACCGCGCACGCCACCACGGCGTCCCGCTTCACGTCCGTGACCTCGCCGGGGACGCCGTCGGCGGCAGGGCTCACCATGCCGGTCATCCTGCCGCACCCCGTGCCCGGAGGGGTGAGGGAGGGGAATGCGCGTTCGAATCGCGTCAACGACGGGTTCGGGCGCGTCAAGAGGGCGTCAGTCCGACCGGTGCGCGCGATCCGGTGCCGCACGCTGTGCGCGTCATGGCCGCCGAGGGCGGCTCGAACTCGTGGTCGGAGAGGAGCACGCGGATGGCCGACTTGGCCTGGGCGGTGCTGCTGGTCGTGGTGTTCCTGGTGTTGGCGACGGCCGTGCGCGGACTGGAGAGGTTGTGAGCAGCTCCGGTCCGGTCGCCAACGCCGTCGCCGGCGTGCTCGCCCTGCTGCTGATCGGCTACCTGTTCGTCGCGCTCATCCGGCCGGAGAGGTTCTGATGTCCCCGACCACGGCCGGCCTGCTCCAGGTCGGCCTGCTGATCTGCGCCCTCGCGGTCGTGTACCGACCGTTGGGCGACTACCTGGCCCGCGTCTACACGAGCACCCGCCACCTCGGGGTCGAACGCGTCATCTACCGGCTGGGGCGGGTCGACCCCGACTCCGAGCAGAAGTGGAGCGGCTACGCCTTGGGGGTGCTCGGCTTCTCGTTCGTCGGCGTCGTGCTGCTCTACGTGCTGCAACGCGTCCAGCCGTGGCTGCCGTTCGACTTCGGTCGCGGCGCGGTCGAGCCGGGCATGGCGTTCAACACCGCGGTCAGCTTCGTGACCAACACCAACTGGCAGTCGTACGTGCCGGAGGCCGTGCTGGGCCACACCGTGCAGCTGGTCGGCTTGACCGTGCAGAACTTCGTGTCCGCGGCGGTCGGCCTGGCGGTCGCCATCGCCTTGGTGCGCGGTTTCGTGAGGCAGCGGACCGACCTGCTCGGCAACTTCTGGGTCGATCTGGTGCGCGGCGTGGTGCGCGTGCTGCTGCCGATCTCCGCCGTGTCCGCGGTCGTGCTGATCGCCCTCGGCGTGGTGATGAGCCTGAAGTCCGGCGTCACCGTGGACGGGCAGGAGGTGGCGATCGCCCCGGCCGCGAGCCAGGAGGCCATCAAGGAGCTGGGGACCAACGGGGGCGGCGTCTTCAACGCCAACTCGGCCCACCCGTTCGAGAACCCGAACCCGTGGTCGAACCTCGTGGAGATCTTCCTCCTGCTGGTCATCCCCGTGTCGCTGACCCGCACGTTCGGCACGCTCGTCGGCGACCGGAGGCAGGGGATCGTGCTGCTGAGCGTCATGGGCGCGTTGTGGGCGGGCATGCTGGCCGTCGTCTGGTGGGCCGAGACGAACGGGCTGCGACCTTTGGAGGGCAAGGAACTCCGGTTCGGCGTGCCCGCGTCGGCCCTGTTCGCGAACTCGACCACCGGCACGTCCACGGGCGCGGTGAACTCGCTGCACGACAGCTTCACCGGCCTGGGCGGCGGTGCGCTGATGCTGAACATGCTGTTCGGCGAGATGACACCGGGAGGCGTCGGCACCGGCCTCTACAGCATCCTGGTGATGGCGGTCATCGCGATGTTCCTGGCCGGGCTGATGGTCGGCCGCACGCCGGAGTACCTGGGCAAGAAGCTCGGCCGGCGGGAGGTGACCGCGGCGGCGTTGTCGATCCTGGCGATGCCGGCCGTGCTGCTGATCGGCGCGGGCGTCGCGGCCGTGCTGCCGTCCACTCCGGACGCGTTGAACAACACCGGCCCGCACGGCTTGTCCGAGGTCCTCTACGCCTACGCGTCGGCGTCGAACAACAACGGCAGCGCGTTCGCCGGCATCACGGTCACCGGCGACTGGTTCCAGGCGTCCCTCGCGGTGTGCATGCTCGTCGGCCGGTTCGTGCCGATCGTGGCCGTGCTCGCCTTGGCCGGTTCCCTGGCCGCCGGGCGGACCGTGCCGCGGACGGCGGGCACCCTGCCCACGACCGGGCCGCTGTTCGCCACCCTGCTGGCGGGCAGCGTCGTTCTGGTCGCCGCACTCACCTTCGTGCCCGCCCTCGCCCTCGGTCCCATCGCGGAGGCCCTGCTGTGACCCACACCGACAGCCCACAGTGGATTGTACTGGCGGCCGTCCCCGACGCGCTGCGCAAGTTGCACCCTCGCGACCAGGTGCGCAACCCGGTCGTGTTCGTGGTGTGGATGGGATCGCTCCTGGTGACGATCTTCGCGGTCGGCGACCCGAGCGTGTTCACCATCGCGGTGGCCGGGTGGCTGTGGGTGACCGTGTTGTTCGCCAACCTCGCCGAAGCGGTCGCCGAGGGGCGCGGCAAGGCTCAGGCCGACTCGTTGCGGCGGGCCAGGAGCGACGCCGTCGCCCGCCGCCTCACCGGTGACGGCGCCGAGGAGCGCGTGCCCGGGTCCGAGCTCCGCCTCGGTGACCTGGTCGTGGTGGAGGCGGGCGAGGTCGTGCCCGGTGACGGCGACGTCGTCGAGGGCATCGCCACCGTGGACGAGTCCGCGATCACCGGGGAGTCCGCGCCCGTGGTCCGCGAGGCGGGCGGCGACCGGTCGGCGGTGACCGGCGGCACCACGGTGCTGTCGGACCGGATCGTCGTGCGCGTCACGACCAAGCCGGGGGAGACGTTCGTGGACCGGATGATCGCGCTGGTCGAGGGCGCGCAACGGCAGAAGACGCCGAACGAGATCGCGTTGACGATCCTGCTGTCGACGTTGACGATCATCTTCCTGCTCGCGGTGGTGGCGTTGCAGCCGTTCGCGGTCCACTCCGGCGGCGAGCAGTCGGTGGTCGTGCTGACCGCGTTGCTGGTGTGCCTGATCCCCACCACGATCGGCGCGCTGCTGTCGGCCATCGGCATCGCGGGCATGGACCGGCTGGTGCGGCGCAACGTGCTGGCCACGTCCGGCAAGGCGGTCGAGGCCGCGGGCGACGTCGACACCCTGCTGCTGGACAAGACCGGCACGATCACGTGGGGCAACCGGCGCGCGACCGCGTTGATCCCGGTCGGCGGCACGGCCCAACGCGCGCTCGCCGAGGTCGCCCGGCTGTCCAGCCTGGCCGACGGCACGCCCGAGGGCCGCAGCGTGGTCGAACTGTGCGTGGAGAGGTACGGCCTGCCGGCCGAGGCGAGCGGGTTCGAGAAGACCGGCGAGTTCGTGCCGTTCAGCGCGCACACCCGGATGAGCGGCATCGACCTGGGCGGTCGGCGCATCCGCAAGGGCGCGGCGAGCGGCTTCGCCCTCGGTGAGGACACGCGCCGGATCGTCGACGGGATCAGCGGCGACGGCGGCACACCGCTCGTCGTGGCGGAGGACGACGTGGTGCTGGGCGTGATCCGGCTGTCCGACGTGGTCAAGCCGGGCATCCCGGCCCGGTTCGCCGAACTGCGCGCCATGGGCATCCGCACGGTGATGGTGACCGGCGACAACCCGTTGACCGCGAAGGCGATCGCGGTGGAGGCGGGCGTCGACGACTACCTCGCCGAGGCCAGGCCCGAGGACAAGATCGCGCTGATCCGCCGCGAGCAGGACGGCGGCCGGCTCGTCGCGATGACCGGCGACGGCACCAACGACGCGCCGGCGCTGGCACAGGCCGACGTCGGCGTGGCGATGAACTCCGGCACGGCCGCGGCGAAGGAGGCCGGGAACATGGTCGACCTCGACTCGGACCCGACCAAGTTGATCGAGATCGTGGAGATCGGCAAGCAGTTGTTGGTCACGCGGGGCGCCCTGACCACGTTCTCGGTGGCCAACGACCTGGCGAAGTACTTCGCGATCCTGCCCGCGATGTTCGCCGCCATCCACCCGCAGCTCGACCGGCTGAACGTCATGCGCCTGGCCACGCCGCAGTCGGCGATCCTGTCGGCGGTGATCTTCAACGCGCTGATCATCGTGGTGCTGATCCCGTTGGCGCTGCGCGGCGTGCGGTACCGGCCTGCGGGCGCGTCGGCGTTGCTGCGGCGCAACCTGGTGGTCTACGGGCTGGGCGGCGTCGTGATGCCGTTCGCCGGCATTTGGGTGATCGACCTGCTCGTCCGCCTCATTCCCGGAATCGGGTGACATCGTGCTGACCAAGTTCTCGAGGCAGGCGCTCGCGGGACTGCGGGTCCTGCTCGTGCTCACCGTGCTCACCGGCGTGCTCTACCCGGCCGCGGTGTGGTGCGTGTCGCGCCTGCCCGGCCTGCACGCCAACGCCGAGGCCGTCGACACGACGCTGATCGGCATCGACCGCTCGGATGACGAGTGGTTCCACCCCAGGCCGTCCGCCGCGACGCCGCCCGCGTCCGGCGGCTCGAACAAGGGGGAGTTGGACGTGGGCTACGGCGCCGTGATCGCCGAACGGCGGGCCGTGGTCGCGCGCCGCGAGGGCGTGCCCGAGGCCGCCGTGCCGCCGGACGCCGTCACCGCGTCGGCGTCCGGCCTGGACCCGCACATCAGCCCCGCCTACGCCGACCTCCAGGTGCCGCGCGTGGCCCGGGCGACCGGCCTCGCCGAGCGCGACGTGCGGCGACTCGTCGTGGCGAGCACCGACGGCGGCTTCACCGAGACGGTCAACGTCGCCGAGCTCAACCGGGCACTGGAGCACGCGCGGTGATCTCCGGTGCACGTCCCGCCGCGGCGGGACGTGCACCGGTTCGTCGCCGGGGTGAACGGCCATGCGGTTGCGCTGTTAGGGAACGTTCCCTAACGTCTGCGCCGGCGTCGCACGCCGAATCCGTGAACAGGACCCCGGGGGAGATCCCATGAGTGCAGACACGCGAACCGGCCTGAGCCGGTCGCGGACCAACCTGGCGCTGACCGCGTTGTTCTTCGGCACGTTCGTGATGGGCACCGCCGAGCTGATCGTGGTCGGCGTCCTGAACCTCATCGCCGAGGACCTGGGCGTCTCGATCGGGACCGCCGGCAGCCTCGTCACCAGCTACGCGCTGGGCATCTCCGTCGGCGGACCGGTGCTGACCGCCCTGACGATCAGGTTCGCCCGCAAGCGGCTGCTCCAGGTGTCGTTGGCCGCGTACGTCCTCGTCAACGCCATGGCCGTGATGGCAACGGGCTTCGGCCTGCTGCTGGTCGCACGCGTGCTCACGGGCTCGCTGCACGGCTTGTTCATCGGGGTGGCCTTCGCGGTCGGCGCGGGCATGGTGCCGCCGGAGAAGATGGGCAAGGCGATCTCGTTCGTCTTCGGCGGCACCGCCGTCTCCACCGCGCTCGGTGTCCCGATCGGCACCTTGATCGGCCAGAGTCGCGGCTGGGAGGCCTCGTTCGCCGCGATCGTCATCGCCGGGGTGCTCACGTCGGCGCTGGCCGTGGCGGTCATCCCGTCCGTGCCCAACTCGGGTATCGGCGGCTTCGGGGCGCAGGCCAGGCACGCGTTCGCGCCGAAGGTCCTGGCCCTGCTCGGCCTCGGTTTCCTGATCATGGCGGCCAGTTCGCCGGCCTGACGTTCATCCAGCCGTTCCTGGCCGAGGTCACGGGCGTCTCCGGCGGCACGACCGCGCTCTTCCTGCTGGTGTACGGCATCGCCAACGCCGTCGGCACGTTCGCGGGCGGCGCGGCGGCGGACCGGAACGCGAGCGTCACGATCGTCGTCTGCGGCGTCGTCCTGGTGCTCGCGCTCGCCGCGTTGTACTTCCTCGGGTCGAACCCGGTGGTCGCCGCGATCGCGCTGTTCGTGTGGGGGATCGTCGGCTTCGGCATGGTCCCGTCGATCCAGCACCGGGTGGTCGGCCTCGCCGGTCCGGGTCGTGACCTGGCGGCCACCCTGCCCGCGTCCGCGGTCACCTTGGGCATCGCGATCGGCGCCGCGGTCGGCGGCTCGGCGGTCGGCGGCGGCTCGGACGGCCCGATGCTCGTCTCGCTGGTCGTCTGCGCGGCTGGCGCCATCGCGGCCTGGGTGACCGGCTACCTCAAGCCCACCCCCGAAGTGGTGACGACCCCGGCGACCTGAACGGGTGGTTTCCGGACACCGTGACGGGGCGGGGACGTTAAGTTGCCCGGTGTGAAGAGATCCGTTTGGGTAGTCGTGCTCGCGCTGGTGGCAGGTTTGGTCACGCCGGTGCCGGCGATGGCGGTGGTGCGGTCGCCGGCGGAGTGCGCGGCGTCGTTGGACTGCACGGCCGCCGAGATCGACCGGATGACGATGGCGGACCGGGTGGAGTTCCTCCGGTTGGTGCAGAGCGGTCCCGCCGCGGGGCTGGGCGCGGCGGACCGCTGGCGCAACATCGAGGGCGTGCTGTCGTTCTTCCACGATCACGGGCTGGGCGCGCCGGGCACGTGGGTCTCGCACGTCGACGCGGGGATCCTGGAGGGCATCGAACGCGGCGTCGCGCTCGCGCTCGGTCGGTCGACCGACGGCTTCGGCAACCCCGGTTCGGCGCGGTGGGCCGACTACCTGACCCGGCTGCACCGGGGCGAGCTGACCGTCCGCAACGTCCACGACCGGGCGTGGAGCGAAGCCGAGCAGGCCTCGACCGACCACGGCGCCGCGGTCGCCGAGCGGGTGCACGGGGTCGCGCCGACGGCGGTGGAGCGCCGGTTCTTCCTGTTCTCGGAGTTCTACCGGTGGGCCCTGCGCAACCGCCCGGTGGTGCTGGACCTGCTGCTGGTCTACGCCGCGCTGCTCAACCCCGTGCTGGTCGTGCGGCGCGTGCCGTTCCTGGACTGGTTGACCGACGTGCGCGAGTCGGCGCCGTCGCGCAAGGGGTCCGAGATCGCCTACGCGTACGCGCAGCTCGACCCGGTCAACGGCGCGTTCGGCACCGTCGACCTCCTGCTCGCCTACATCCCGGAGCTGTACGAGGAGTTCGAGGCGACCAGGTAGGACTACGGGACGCGGCTGAGCGCCGTGTCTACGACCTCCCGGCTGTCCACCAGCAACGCCTCCGCCGCGGTGCGGCCCGTCGTCGCCAGGTAGGCGTCCACGAGCCGGTTGCCGACGGCGTAGCCGGCGCCGGTGGGCAGCCCGACCGGGGTCGCGCCGTAGCGGGCGGCGGCTTCGTCACCGTGCACCCAGGCGGTGAAGTTGTGCATCCCGGTCACGCCGAGGCCGGAGACGACCTTGGCGAACACCGCGTCGTCGTGCAGGTGCGGCACGCCGATGCGGGCGTGCCCGAGCTCGTCGCCGTACAACTGGCGGGCGAACGCGTCGGCGAGACCCTCGGACACCACGTGCTCACCCACGGTGACCGTCGCCGGGTCCCACACGACGGCGCCGGGACCGTAGCGGAGGTTGTGGTTGAGCTCGTGGACCGCCGTCGCCTCCAACCGCGCCAGGTTCTCCGGGTACGGCCAGAAGTTCAGGAACACGTAGCCGGACACGCTGCCGTTCGCCGTCATGCCCAGGTTCGGGCCCATGAAGTGCGCGTCACCGGGATCGCCGAGGACGATGAGCACGGTGATGTCCGGCACCGTGAGGCCAGGGGTCGCGGCGAGCTGCACGGCGAGGGCGTCGTGGAGGGCGTGCTCGATCCGGTTCCACGCGTCGGCGTCGTGCAACGCCTCCAAGGCCTCCCGGCACCGTTCCTCGTCGCGGTCGATCGGGAACCCGGAGCCCATCCCGTGCATCGCGACGAGGTCGACCTCGCCGGGGAAGTGCCGGTACATGCCCGCGGCCGGTTCGAGCATGGCCTTGAGCAGCTCGGGCCGGTCGGTTCGCGGCGACCGCAGGATCTCGCGCATGGCGGGGTAGGTGTCCAGGACCGTGATCTTCATGTCGGGGAACGCTAAGCGTTCCAGCGACTGGAAGCTCAAGCCCGCTCGGCCCAACCGGGCCGTCGCCGATTCAGCATCGCGTCGAATGCGCAGGTCCTCGGCCGCCACGATCCCAGCTGGATCGACGGGCCTCGAGGGCTACGACCCGGACCGGTTCGGCCACGTCGCGAAAGCCGCCGAACGGGTGCTGATCACCCGGTGAGGAGTTGCTCGTCCTCGACCTGATCCTCTACGCCCTGCGGGGAAGGCCGGGGACCGTCACTGCGGTGATGTGCGGCGGTCCGGCTCAGGACGGCTCGGCCCCCACCGGGTCCGGAACGCCCACGCCCACCTCGTCCGGCGCGGCCTCGTCCAGGAACCCGCCGGACTGGTGGCGCCACAGCTTCGCGTACGAGCCGTCGGCGTTCAGCAGTTCGGCGTGCGTGCCCTGTTCCACGATCCCGCCCCGGTCGAGCACGACCAGCCGGTCCATCCGCACGACGGTGCTCAGACGGTGCGCGACGACGAGCGCGGTGCGTCCCTCCATGAGCCGCCACAGCGCTTCCTGGACCAGCACCTCGCTCTCCGAGTCCAACGCGCTGGTCGCCTCGTCCAGCAGCAGGATCGGCGCGTCGCGCAGGATCGCGCGGGCCAGCGCGACCCGCTGCCGCTGCCCGCCGGACAGCTTGACCCCGCGTTCGCCGACGATCGTGTCGAACCCGTCGGGCAGCGCCTCCGCGAACTCCGTCACGTGGGCGGCGCGGGCGGCGCGCAGGATCTCGGCGTCGGTCGCCCCGGGTCGGGCGAAGGCGATGTTCTCCCCGAGCGTCCGGTGGAACATGGCGGGGTCCTGGGGCACGTACGCGACCAGGCTGCGCAGGTCCGCCTGACGCAGGCGCGCGATGTCCTGGCCGCCGATGAGGATCCGGCCCTCGTCGACGTCCATCAGCCGCAGCAGCAACCGGGTGAGCGTGGTCTTGCCGCCGCCGGAGCGGCCGACCAACCCGATCCGCGTGCCCGCCGGCACGTCCAGGTCCAGGCCGGTGAACAGCGGCTTGTTGCCGGCGTGCGCGAACACCACGTGGTCGAACCGGACCCGGGAGTCCTCGACGCGCAACGGCTCCGGTTCCTCCGGGTCGAGCACGGTCGGGTCGTCGAGCAGCAGTTCGGTGAACTGCGCGGCCTCGGTGAGCGCGCTCTCGACCCGCCGATAGATCTGGTTGAACTCGAACATGATCCGCGTCGCGTTGGTGAAGTACGCGAACGTCACCACGATCGCCTCCACGCCGAGCCCGCCGCTGACGCCGACGGCGACCGCGAGGCCGAGCGCGTTGGTCAGCACGGACAGCGGCGCGACCAGGGTGTCGATGCGCAGGTTGCCGTAGTCCCACGACCGCAGTGCCAGCACACGGGTCTCGGCGGCCCGGTTCCGGTGCTCCGCGCTCTCGCGCTCCTCGGCGGCGAACGCCCGCACCGTCTCCATGTTCGTCAACGTGTCGGCGACGTGGCCGGACAGCCGCGCGTACGCGGCCTCACGCTCGGCGACCAGGCGTTGGCGACGGCGGATGAGCGGCGCGACCACGAATCCGGTGACGACGATCAGGCCGAGCAGCACCACGACGAGCAAGGGGTGGTAGCTCCACAGCACCACGCAGGCGAAGCCCAGCGGGACGAGGTTGGCGACGATCTTGAACGCCACCGTGTCGACGAACTCCTCGAAGCGCGACGCGAAGCTCAGCACGCGCTTGGTGAGGGAGCCCGCGAAGTTGTCGTGGAAGAACGCGGCGTCCTTGGCGAGCAGCGCGTCCATGCCGAAGATGGACAGGTGCTCGATCCCGCGTCCGTCGGTGCGGTTGAGGCAGTGGACGCCGATGCGCCACAGCAACTCGGCGAAGAGCATCAGGCCGGCGAAGACCAGCAGGTACGGCAGCACGGTGGTGAAACCGGTGTCGCCGCGCTGCGCGAGGCGACCCGCGAGCGCGCCGACCGCCAGCGGCGTCAGGTAGAGCAGGCAGGTGTTGCCCAACGCGGGCAGCACGAGCGCGCCCACGGCGAGCATCCGGTGCCTGCGCAACTCCCGCCCGTACAGGCGCAGGGCGAGCAGCACCGCGGTTTTTCGTTTGTTCACGGGTTTTTCGGAACCTGGAGCGACCATCCGACTCCTTTCGAAGGCACCTCGGAGTCGTCGATGTTGCCCCACTGGACCGGGTGACGGCGATCGATTAACGGCCACCTGCCCCGCCCGGTAGCCCGGAATTCCCGCTGTGCCAACGGTTTCGAGGGCGACATGAGATCCCGGAGGCCACCGCCCGCGCCGGGTGCCGGCACGGGCGGTGGTGGGATCAGCGGCGCGTGCAGCGGTAGCTGGACGCGACCGCCGGATCACCGTGCCCGCGGTACCGCGAGACCTGCGGGTACGCGCAGAGGTCGCGGGTCCGGCTGCCGTCGGCCGTCGCCGCGGGCAGGGTCGACGGTGCGCGGCCGTGCTCGACCCAGTCCACCAGCGCGCCGAGCGGGTTCGTCGGCGCCGGGCCCGTGCCGCCGCCGCAGTGCTCCACGCCGGGTGCGAGGAACAGGCGGTAGAAGTCGTTCACGCGGTCGGCGCCGCCCAGCCGCCGTTCCACCCGGTCGCGGTAGGCGAGCGTGCCGCCGGGCGGGATCAGCTGGTCCGCCGTGCCGACGAAGGTGAGGAGCTTCCCGCCCGCCCGCCGGAACCCGCCGAGGTCCGGGTCCGACGTGCCGATGACCTCGTCGTACTCGCGCACCGACTGGTGGAACAGCTCGGTGAACCGCTCGTAGGTGATGGTGGAGGTGTCGAACCCGGGCTGCTTCGCCAGGAAGGTCCGCACCCACGCCACGGCGACCGGGAACCCCGGTGACGACGGGACGCCGTTCTCGTCGACCACCGTCCTGGCCAGCCAGGCGAAGTCCGCGCCCTTGGGCAGCCCCGACCACAGGTTCCGGCCGCGCGTGTCGGTCGGGCCGGCCCAGATCTTGCGCACGACCTCCGCGTCCTCGGCCGTCACGGCGACCTCCTCGCCGGCGCAGAGCACGGTGGAGCCAACCAGCGCGCGGGGGTCGTAGCCGCACTCCTCCGGACGGTCGACGACGCCGTCGGTGACACCGTCGTGCGGGTCGCAGGCCGCGATCGCGGCCCGGCGGAACGCGGAGAGGACGCAGTCGCTCGGGAAGTGGCGGTCGTTGTGCATCACGGTCTGCGGCCACAGGGTCGCGACCGCGAACCGCGTCCAGTCGACCGCCGGCGCGTTCGCCAGGATGCCGTCGAAGTCGCGCGGGTGGTCCTGCGCTTCCGCGTAGCCCTGCCGACCGCCGGTCGAGCAGCCGTTCCAGTACGAGTACGACACGGGACGGCCGTAGAACGCCCGGGCCACCGCCTTGCCGATCACCGCGGACTCGTGCGCGGAGCGGGTCGCGAAGTTCGTCAGCAGCGTCGTGTCGACCTCGCCTCCGGCGGTCAGGGCCCAGCCGGTGTCCAAGGGGTCCGACGACACGCCGGCGTCGGTGGTCACGCCCGCGTAGCCGTCCTTGACCGCCTGGACCAGTGGCGCGCCGAAGTCACCCGCGGCGTAGGCGTTCCCGCCGACCGCCTGCAGGCGACCGGTCCAGCCGGCGCCCGGCAGGGCCACCGCGACCGTGACGTGGTCGTCCCCGTCGTGGGTGAGGGTGACGGTGACCTGGCAGTACGGCGGCACGTCCGTGATGGGCGCGGGCGCGGAGAACGGCGTCTGCGGGAACGTGACGGTGCCGCCGGGTCGGGGCTCCGCCCGCACCGCCTCGATCCGCGCGCCCGCCGGGGCGGAGAGGGGGACCGGGGCGCACGTGGTCGTGCCCGTCGTGCCCGCGGGCTCGGCGGAGGCCGGCGCCACGAGCAACGCCGGCGCCAGAGCGGCGAAGACGAGTTTCGTCCAGAGTCTCATCGACTTCCTCAGTGGATTCGTGACCCGAGAAGGGGTCAGGAGCGCGCTCGCACGACACGTGCGAGCGGTGAGGGAGTCGCCGAGCCCGTGAGCGGGCCCGTCCGAGTGACGACCGGGTCACTGTGGCACGGCCGTCCGCAACCTGTCAAACCGGTTATGGATTGGCACGGGCATTCATCACCTGTCAGACTGGTTACGTGGAGCACGCCTTCCCCTGCGGGGACCCCGCACTGGATCTCGCGGGCACACTCCGCGCGCGGCGCAGCCCTGCGCCGCGCGAGATGCTGAGCACGCCGCGCGCCCTCGACGCGTGGTTCGTCGAGTCCGGGGTGGCCGACACGGCGCCAGGTGCTGCCGTGGCCGACCTCGCCGCGGCCGTTGCCCTCCGCGAGTCGATCTACGTCCTGGTGCGGGGCCGGATCGTCGGGGAGCGCGACGAGCCCGCGTCGGTCGACCTGCTCAACCGGGTGGCGGCCCTCCCCCCGGTGGTGCCCAGCCTCGAGCCGGCCGGGCGGGTGCTCACGGCGACGGTGGAGCAGGCGCTGTCCTCCGTGGCCCGGCACGCGATCGGGATCCTCGGCGGTCCGGCGGCCGACCTGTTGAAGGAGTGCGGCCGTCCGGAGTGCACGCAGGTGTACGTCGACTCGTCGCGCGGCTTCCGCCGGGAGTGGTGCGCCATGGCCACCTGCGGCAACAAGATGAAGGCACTGGCGCACCGCGCGCGGCTGCGCGGCAACCCGCCGCTTCGCCCCTCACGGCTGGCGGCCGGGTGATGCCGCTGCTGGGAAGGGACGCCGAGCTGAAGGCCCTGGCCGAGCTGGTGGACGGTCCGGTGGGGCGTGGTGGCGTCCTCCTGCGCGGTGAAGCGGGTACCGGCAAGTCCGCGCTCGTGGCGGAAGCCGTCGCCGCGGCGACGATCGCCGGGCTGCGCGTGCTCGGGACGACCGGGGCGGAGGCCGAGCGGAACCTCCCGTACGCCGGGCTGCACCAACTGCTCTACCCGGTGCGGGCGGGCGTGGCCGGGCTGCCCGGTCCGCAGCGGGACGCGCTCCGGACCGCCCTCGGGCTCGCCGACGGCCCGGCGCCGGGCGCCTACCTCGTCGGTCTCGCCGCGTTGACCCTGCTGGCCGAGGAGTCCGCGAACCGGCCGCTGCTGGTCGTCGCCGAGGACGTGCACTGGCTCGACCGCGCGACGCTCGACGTGCTCGCCTTCGTGGCGCGCCGGATCGAGTCCGAGCCGGTCGTGCTGCTCGCGACGCTGCGGGACGGTGAGCCCACGCCGTTGCTGGACGCGGGGTTGTCGCTGATGACCGTCGGTCGGCTGTCGGACGAGGTCGCGGCCGGTGTGCTGGACTCGGTCGCGCCAGGCCTGACGCCGGTGGCGCGGGAGCGGGTGCTGGCTCAGGCGGCCGGAAACCCGCTCGCGCTGGTCGAGTTGCCCACCGTGGCGGAACCGCTCGGGCCGGACCCGGTGCTGCCGCTGACCGACCGGCTGGAACGCGCGTTCACCGCGCGGGTCGCCGCGCTGCCCGCGCCCACCCGCACCGCGCTGCTGGTGGCGGCGCTGAACCAGAGCGACCTGGTGCTCGAGACGCTGGAGGCCGCGGGCCTGATCTTGGGTTCGGCCGGGCCGGCGGTGCTCGCACCGGAGGTCGGAACGCCGGCGGCTCCGGTCCTGGGCGCGGCAGGTGAGCCGGGGACCCTCACGTCGGACATCCTCGCGCCGGCCGTCGAGGCCCGGTTGATCGAGCTCGCCGGCCCGGTGTCGACCTTCCGACATCCCCTGATCCGCTCGGCCGTGCCCGCGGCGGCGACGTTCGACGAACGCCGGCAGGCGCACCTGGCGCTCGCCGAGACCCTCGTCGCCCGGCCGGACCGCCGGGCCTGGCACCGGGCCGCCGCGACCTCCGGAACGGACGAGGACGTGGCGATCGAGCTGGAGCAGGCCGCCGAACGCGCCCGGCGTCGGGGCGGGCTCGCCGCCGCCGTGGCCGCCCTGGAGCAGGCAGCCCGGCTGAGCGGGTCGCGGTCCCAGCGGGCGGCACGACTGCTGCGCGCCGCCGAACTGGCGGTCGAGGTGGGCCGACGCGACACGGCCGAACGGCTGGTGCGCGACGCACAGGCCCTGGACCTCACGCCGCACCAGCGCGCCACCGCCGGCTGGGTGCTCAGCGGCTTCGAGGACGGCGTCCGGGAAGACGTCTCCCGCGTCGCGGAACTGGGCGGGCTGGCCGCGTCGGTCGCCGACGACGGGCAGGTCGACGCCGCCGCCCGGATCCTGTGGGGCGCCGCCATGCGGTGCTTCTGGGCCGAACCGGGGCCGGACGCGCGCCGTTCGCTGCTGGAGGTGGCGGACCGGCTGCCGGTCGGCGCGCACGAGCCCGCCGTGGTCGCCATCACCGCGTACGTCGCGCCCTTCGAACGGGGCGACGCCGTGCTGACCGAGCTGCGCGCCCTGGTCGGCGCCACCGGCACGGACCCGGAGGTCGACCGGTACCTGGGCAGCGCAGCCCTGCAGGTGGGCGCGTTCGACCTGGCGGCACGCTCGTCCTCGGCGGCGGCGCCGGGGCTGCGTGCCCAGGGCCGCCTCGGGCTGCTGGCCAGGGCGCTGGCCGTGGAGGCGTGGTGCCGGACCCGGCTCGGCGACCTGACCGCGGCCGTGCCGGTCGCGGCCGAGGCGGCGACCCTGGCCCGGGAAACCCGGCAGCCGTTCATGCACGGGCTGGCCACGGCCGTCCAGGCGGAGATCGCCGCGCTGCGCGGTGACCACGGGCGGGCCGCGGCGCTGGCCGGCGAGGCGGAACGGGTCGGACTCGCCGCGGGCGCACGCCCGGTGCTGGCCACCGTGCGGCTCGCGACCGGGATCTCGGCGTCGGGCGAGGGCCGCTTCGAGGACGCGTTCGCGGACCTGAGCCGGCTGCACGACCCCGCCGACCCGTCGTACCACCTGGCCCTGCGCGCCTACTGCCTCCCCGAGTTGACCGAGGCCGCCGTGCGGGCCGGCCGGACCGACGCCGTGCGGGACATCGTGCGCGACCTGGAGCTGCCGGCCGCGTCGACACCCTCGCCGGCGCTGCACATCGGGCTGCGCTACGCGCGTGCCGTGCTGGCGCCCAACGACGAGGCGAAGCCGCTGTTCACGGCCGCGTTGCG
Organism: Actinosynnema sp. NPDC023794; assembly: GCF_040639675.1. Lineage (NCBI taxonomy): Bacteria > Bacillati > Actinomycetota > Actinomycetes > Pseudonocardiales > Pseudonocardiaceae > Actinosynnema > Actinosynnema sp. NPDC023794. The sequence goes on from NZ_JBFAFR010000026.1 coordinate 92,496, forward strand.
AGCCGACCTGACCGGGTGGCCCGCCGAACGGGGCCGCCTGCACCTGGCGTTCGGCGAGTGGCTGCGCCGGCAACGGCGGGTGGTGGAGTCCCGGACGCACCTGCGCGCCGCCAGGGACACCTTCGACGCGCTCGGCATGGCGGCGTGGGGCGAACGCGCCCGGCGTGAGTTGCGCGGCGCGGGGGAGTCGAGCCCGAACCGCGACCCGGACGCGCGGGAGAAGCTGACACCGCACGAGTTGGGCATCGCGCGGTTGGCCGCCGAGGGCCTGACCAACCGGGAGATCGGGCAACGGCTGTTCCTGTCGCACCGGACGGTCGGCACCCACCTGCACCGGATCTTCCCGAAGCTGGGCGTGACCTCCCGCGCCGACCTGGGCAAGGCGCTCGACGCGCTGCGGTGACGTACACCGGCAGCGTCACCCGACGGTCGCGGCGGCCCGCACGGCGCACCTAGCGTCGCCGTCGTCCACGGTGAGACGGCACAGGGAGCCGGAGATGATCAGCAGGAGAACGTTCGGCCGGGCGGTCGCGGCGGGCGCCGTGGCGACGTCGTTGCCCGCCGCCACCACGTCGACCGCCGCCGCGCTGGGCGGGCGGACCGGCGGAAACACCTCGCTCGGCCGGGTGAAGCACGTGCGGGCCGGTGTGCTCGACATCGCCTACGCCGAGTTCGGCCCGCGCACCGGCCAGGCCGTGGTGCTGCTGCACGGCTGGCCGTACGACGCGCACAGCTACGTCGACGTCGCACCGCTGCTGGCCGGCGAGGGCTACCACGTGCTCGTGCCGTTCCTCCGCGGCTACGGCGCGACCACGTTCCTGTCGCCGCACACGGTCCGCAACGGCCAGCAGTCCGCGGTGGCGCTCGACGTCATCGCCTTCCTGGACGCGCTGCGGATCGACAAGGCGGTGCTCGGCGGGTTCGACTGGGGCGCGCGGACGGTCGGTGCGGTCGCCGCGCTCTGGCCGCAGCGCTGCAAGGCGATCGTCGCGGTGAGCGGGTACCTCGTCACGAACCTGAAGAAGAACTTGGAGCCACTGCCACCGGCGGCCGAGCAGAACTGGTGGTACCAGTACTACTTCGCCACCGAACGCGGAGTCCTCGGCTACCGCCGGGACCGGTACGAGTTCAACAAGCTGATCTGGCGGGACGCGTCGCCGCTGTGGGACTTCGACGACGCGACGTACGACCGCAGCGCGGCGGCGTTCGACAACCCCGACCACGTCGACATCGTGATCCACAACTACCGCTGGCGTCTGAGCCTGGCGCCCGGCGAGGCCCGGTACGACCGCTACGAGCGGGAACTCGCCACCGCGCCGGCCATCGCCGTGCCCGCGATCACGATCGGCAGCGACTTCGACGGCGCGGCGGCGGACGGAGCGTCCTACCGCGACAAGTTCACCGGCCGGTACGACCACCGAATCTTCGAGGGCATCGGCCACAACGTCCCGCAGGAAGCGCCGCAGCCGTTCGCCAGGGCGGTCATCGACGCGGACCGCCTCTGAAACGCGACGCACGCGCCCGACCCCGGCCGGGCGCGTGCGTCCACAGTGATCAGACGGCGGTGGCGTGGAGGGCGACCTCGATGTTGCCGCGGGTCGCCTTCGAGTACGGGCACACCTGGTGCGCGCCGTCGACGAGCTGCTCGGCGGTCGCCTGGTCGATGCCCGACGCCGTCAGGCGGAGCACCGCGCTGAGCTTGAACTCGCTCCCGACGGTGTCGTGGTGCAGCGTGATCTCCGCGACCACGGCGAGGTCCGTCGGGCGGACCTTCTTCTCCGCCGCCACCCGGCGCACCGCGCCGACGAAGCAGGACGCCCAGCCGGCGGCGAACAGCTGCTCCGGGTTCGTCGCGCCGCCCGCGCCGCCGAGCTCCTTCGGCACGGCGAGGGCGACGTCGAGCGCGCCGTCGTCGGAGGACGCACGGCCACCGTTGCGCCCTTCCGCGGTGGACGTGGCGACTGCGGTGTACGTGACTTCGGACATCGGTTTCCTCTGCGTTCTCGGGAGATTCGTGCGTCGGGACCGCGGTGCTCGGACTTCACCGCAGTGCCCGGACCGACACTAGGAACGCGGTGCGGTCCCCGGCGACCGTCGGACGACGTCATGGGTGTACGTCATCGATTTCTGTACTTGCGGGTACATTTTCGGCTCTGCATCGTGGGTTCCATGGCATTGGACGACTACTTCTTGTTGGGCCGTTCCGGACTGCGCGTCAGCCGGCTGGCGCTGGGCACGATGAACTTCGGCACCGGCGGTTTCCACGCCGCGTACGGCAAGACCGAGGACGAGGCCCGGCCGATCTTCCGGCGCTACCTGGAGGCGGGCGGCAACTTCGTCGACACCGCGGACTTCTACACCGCGGGCGAGAGCGAGACGATCGTCGGCCGCCTCGTCGCCGAGGCGGGCGTGCGCGACCGGGTGGTGCTCACCACCAAGTTCACCAACAGCGTCGACCCCGGCGACCCGAACGCGGGCGGCAACGGCCGCAAGCACATGACCCGGGCGGTCGAGGCGTCGTTGCGGCGTCTGGGCACCGACTACGTCGACCTGTTCCTGCTGCACACGTGGGACCGGATGACACCGGTCGAAGAGGTGCTGCGCACGTTCGACGACCTGGCGCGGGCGGGCAAGATCCGGCACGCGGGGCTGTCCGACGTGCCCGCCTGGTACGCCGCACGGGCGCAGACCCTCGCCGAGGCGCACGCGCTCACCCCGATGATCAGCCTCCAGCTGCCGTACTCCCTCATCGACCGGACCATCGAGGCGGAACACGTCACGGTGGGGCAGGAGCTGGGTCTCGGCGTCACGGCGTGGAGCCCGCTCGGCGGCGGCTTCCTCACCGGCAAGTACCGCCACTCCGACGCCGGCCTGACCGGCGAGGGCAGGCTCGCCGGCGGCGGGTCGTCGTGGACCGACCGGCAGTGGGAGCTGCTCGACGCGGTGGAGGCCGTGGCCGCCGAGTCGGGGGTGACGACGGCCCAGGTCGCGCTGAACTGGGTCGCGACCCAGCCCGGGATCGGCGCGGCCATCGTCGGCGCGAGCAGCGCGGAGCAACTCGGCGCGTCGGTGGCGGCGCTGGACTTCGAGCTGCCCGCCGAGCTGCGCGCCCGGCTCGACCAGGCCAGTGCCGAGCCGCCGGCGTCGGTCTACCGGATGTTCACGCCGGACTACCAGGAGTGGCTGGTCAGCCCCGGCGTGAAGCTCGGCGACAAGCCGGCCGGCTACCGCCCGGTCGTGCGCAACTGGGTTCAGCGGTAGTCGCGCAGGTGGTCGAGGCAGAGGTCCAGGGCGGATTCCAGGTGGTCGGCGGAGCCCGTCGACAGCAGGATCGTCACCCCTCCCTGGATCGCCGCGATCACGGCGCCGGCCGTGCGGTGCGGGTCGACGCGACGGCTGATCCGGCCGCTGTCCTGCATCTGCTCGATGCCGACCCGGACCTGGTGCTGCCACTGGGCGAGCAACTGCCGGGTGACCGCCTGCGCCGCCGGGGTGTGCCTGCCGACCTCGGTGATCAGCACGCCGAGCGGGCAGTGCACCCCCTGCCTGCGGTAGCGGTCGACCACCACGTCCCGCCACCGCCGCCACGCCGCCCACGACGTGAGCTGCCCGAGGTGCGGCTGCTGGTCCTCGATCACCCGGTCGGCCTCCCACTGGGCCACCGCCAGCAGGAGCTGTTCCTTGCCGTCGGGGAAGTAGTGGAACAGCTGGCTCTTGCCGGTGGCGCTGCGCCGCCCGACGTCCTCCAGGGTGACCGCGTTGATGCCGCGCTCGCGGATCTCCGAGGCCATCGCCTCGACGATCCGCTGCCGGGTCGCGGCGCCCTTCTTCGTGAGCACTGGCCCTCCCTGGACTGTGCCGACCGGTCCAGCATGGCCGGTGCGCGTCAGCTCTCGGGTCGGGACGCGTCCCGCAGCAGCACGCGCGCGTGCTCGCGGAAAGCGTCGGTGGCGGGGTGGGTGGCGCTCCGGGGCCAGACCACCCGCACCGCCACGGGGTCGGCGTCGGTGATCGGCACGTAGCGGACGCCGGGGTGCGGGTGGGTGTGCGCGGTCGCGTCGGTGGTGACGCCGACGGCGTCGCCGGTGGTGATCGCGGTGAGCCATTCGTCGGCGTTGGCGACGTCGAGCGCGGCGGGGCGGTCCTCGGCCGGCCACAGGTCGGTGCTGGTGCTGGTGGCGGTGGCGCAGATCGCGACGGGCCGGTCGGCGAGGTCGCCCAGCCGAACCGCGGGGGCCTGCGCGAACGGGTGATCTTCGGACACGGCGGCCACGCGTGGTTCGAGGTAGAGGTCGGCGGACGCGAGGTCGCGATCGGGCGTCGCCGGCGAGCGCACGAACGCCACGTCGAGCTCGCCGCGCCGCAACGCGCCCTCGGGGTCGTCCGGCCGGAACACCCGCAGTTCCGCGTTGGGGCGCGCGTCGCGCCAACCGCGCAGCAACGGCACCGTGTGCCTGCCGAGCGCGGCCCAGGCGAAGCCGACGCGCAGCGCCCTCGGCCCGGCCTTCACCTCGGCCAGCGCGTCATCCACCTGGGTGAGGATGCGGTTGGCGTGCGCCAGCAGTCGCGCACCGGCGTCGGTCAGCGCCAGACTGCGGGTCGTGCGCTCGACCAGCCGGGTGCCGAGCCTGCTCTCCAGCTGCTCCAACGTGCGGGACAGCGCGGGCTGGCTGACGTGCAGCACGGCCGCGGCGCCGGTGATCGTGCGCTCGTTGCCGATTGCCGCGAACGCCCGCAGGTGCCGCAACTCCACGTTCATAACCGTGGAGCATAAGTGCTGCGCGATCGGCATTTCACGGACGGCGCGGATCGGCTCTAGCGTGATCGCCATGAAGATTGTCCTCATCGGTGCCGGCGGCACGCTCGGCACGGCCGTCCACACGACACTCACCGAACGCGGCCACGAGGTCGTCACCGTCGGGCGCTCCGGCGGCGACCTGCGCCACGACGTCACCGACCCGGCGCAGGTCGCCGAGCTGTACGAGCGGGTCGGTCGGGTCGACGCGGTCGTGAGCGCGGCGGGCGACGTGCCGTGGAAGCCGGTCACCGAGATGACCGCGCAGGACTACCTGGACGCGTTCCGGGGGAAGGTGCTGAGCCAGGTCGAACTCGTCCGGCAGGGCGTCGGCCGGATCGCGGAACGGGGTTCGTTCACGCTCATCACCGGCGTGCTGGCGCGCGAGCCCGTGCCGACCGGCAGCGCCGCGTCGATGGCGAACGGCGCGGTGGAGGCGTTCGTGCGGGCGGCGGCGATCGAGATCGCGCCGCAGCGCGTCAACGCCGTCAGCCCGACCGTGTTCACCGAGAGCCTCGACGACTACGGCGACTTCTTCCCCGGCATGGAGCCGGTCGACCTGGCCAAGGTCGCCCGGGCCTACGTCCGGTCGGTCGAAGGCGCGCAGACGGGTCAGGTCTACGAGCTGTAGGCGTGTCCGGGGGCACCCGCGTGCGATCATAGGCGTGGGATGAACGACCGCAATGCCGCCGACGAGGTCGACAGCGTGCTCACCGCGCTGGTCGATCCGACGCGCCGTCAGCTGCTCGACCTGCTCGCGGCGCAGGGGGAGACCACGGCGACGAAGCTGGCCGAACAGCTCCCCGTGTCACGGCAGGCGGTGGTGAAGCACCTCGCCGTCCTGGACGCCGCCGGGCTCGTCTCGGGCGGCCGGGTGGGGCGTGAGGTGCGCTACTCGGTGCGGCCCGCGGCACTCGACGCGACGGCGCGGTGGATGGCCTCGCTCGCCGCCGAGTGGGACCGGCGGCTGGCGGCCATCAAGCGCATCGCCGAGGCGGCGGAACGGGACGCGCCGTAGCGCCAGAAGCGGTGCGGTGGCGCAGGATGCGCCGAGTTGTGCGGTGCTCGACGCGGGTAGCTGTGCGGTAGCGCTCCACGGGTGTGGCTGTGCGGTGGGGCTGGGCCGGTCCGGTCAGGCGCCACCGCACGGCGTCTGTGGCCGGGACGTGGTCACGGCGTGACGCCGGGCGGGTCAGGGCCGGTCCGTTGGCGATCGCGGCGTTCCCGCCGTTCCTGCGTGGCGGCCCAGCTGGCCAGCACCTTGAGCGCGTCGGCGGTGGGTGTGCCCGAGGCGGCGGTGCAGACGTTGAGGACCAGGCCCGGCTCGGCCGGCAGCTCCATCGACTCGAAGTCCAGGTCGAGGCGGCCGATGACCGGGTGTCGCAGCCGCTTCCGGCCGCTGCGGTGGAACTTCACGTCGTGCGAGGTCCAGCGCCGGCGGAAGAGCTCGCTGCGCGCGGACAGCTCGCCGACCAGCTCGAACAAGGCCCGGTCGTGCGGATTGCGCCCCGCCTGGAAGCGGAGCATCGCGGCGGCGTCGTTGGCGACCCGGTCCCAGTCGACGAAGAACTCCCGGGCGGCCGGGTCCAGGTAGGCGAACCTGGGGGGCGTAGAGGGCGCGGATGAGGCGGTTCGTGGCCACCATGTCGTGCCTGCTGTTGCTCACCCACGCCGGCGCGTCGGTCGTGGCGTCGAGCACTTGCTGGACGGTCGGCCGCACGCCGGCCGGTGGCCTCCGGCGGGGACGGCGGGCGCCGGTGTCGGCGGCGCGGGCCAAGGGGAACAGGTGCTCGCGCTCGGCCTCGTCCAGCCGCAGCGCGGGCCGGCCCGTCGAGCACGCCTCGGAGGCGCCGGCGAGCAGCGCGACTTCCTCGCGGCGCAGTCCCTTCACCCGGCGGTTGCCGCCGTACACCGGCAAGCCGGCCTGGTCGGGGGTGATGCGCGCCCGCCACGAGCTGAGGAACTCGCGGACCTCGGCGCGGTGGTCGGGCCGGCCCACCTCCCCGGGGTAGAGGGGGCGTCGCGGCCGAAGGAGTCACTGCCATCACCCGGAACGAGGGACACTCCCGGGCCCGGCGCCGGGGTCGTCGACTTGGCGCCATGAGAGCCACTTACCTGTTCGGCGCCGGTGACGTGCGGGTCGTGGACGTGCCCGACCCGGTCATCCGCCGCCCGACGGACGCCCTGGTCCGCGTGGTCCGGGCCTGCGTGTGCGGCACCGACCTGCACCCGTTCCACGCCACGCCCACCGTGCCCGAGGGCATCCCGATGGGTCACGAGTTCGTCGGCGTGGGCGAGGAGGTCGGCGGCGAGGTGTCCGCGGTGATGCCCGGCGACCTCGTGACCGCGCCGTTCGCCCGGTCGGACGGCACGTGCGAGTTCTGCCGCGAAGGGCTGCACACGTCGTGCACGCACGGCGGGTTCTGGGCGGCGGGCGGCATCGGCGGCGGCCAGGCCGAGGCGGTCCGGGTGCCCTTCGCCGACGCCACGCTGGTCAAGGCGCCGGTCGGGGAGCACTCGGCCCTGCTGGCCTCGCTGCTCACCCTGTCCGACGTCTACGGCACCGGCTACCCCGCCGCGATGAAGGGCGGCGTGATGGACGGCCGCACGGTCACCGTCATCGGTGACGGCGCGGTCGGCCTGCTAGCCGTGCTGTCGGCCAGGCAACTCGGGGCCAAGCGGGTCATCCTGATGGGTCACCACCGGGTCCGCACCGGTCACCACGGCAACGGTGTCGTGCAGGTCCATTCAGCTCCTCCCGATCCCGCGCAGGGTGGCCACCACCCCGTCCTGGTCGATCCGGCGCACCGCGTCGGCCAGGAGCGCGCGGAACACGCGCGACTCGCGCAGCGGCGGCGGCAAGGTCAGTACGGGGAAGTCCTGCTGGTGCAGGAAACCGGCGACGGCCAGGCAGATCAGGCGCGGCTCGATGCCCATGACCAGCAGGTCGACCGCCGGGTCGAGCAGGCGTTGGGGCAGCTTGCGCAGCGCGTCGCCGGCGATCTGGTCCAGCCGGTGGGTGATCCGCGGGTTGGCCAGCCGGGTCAGCAACGCCTCGACCTCCCGCTCGTCCGGGCACCGGCCGAACCGGCGCAGCGACGGTCCGGTCTCGGCGCGCAGCAGGCGTTCGGCGAAGTGCGCGAACTCGGGGCGGCCCAAGGCGTCGGTGGTGCTCGTGCAGCCGGCCTGCAGGCCGAGGTGGGCGAGCGCCGAGTGCGTGCCGTTGACCAGCCGCAGCTTCGCGGCCTGGTGCGGCGCGATGTCGGCCACCAGTTCCGCGCCGACCTGGTCCCAGGCCGGACGCCCGGCGGCGAAGTCGTCCTCCACGACCCACCTGCGGTGCGGTTCGCCGACCACCGCGGCGCGGTCCTCCAAGCCGAGGACCTCGGCGACGCGGGCGACGTCGGCGTCCGTGGTGGCGGGCACGATCTGGTCCACCACGCTGGACGGGAACCGCACGTGCTCGTCGACCCAGTCGGCGAGGTCGCCCTCCCCGCGCCGGGCGCAGAACTCGCGCACCAGGCGCGCGACCAGGCGGCCGTTGTCGGGCAGGTTGTCGCACGAGAGGACGGTGAGCCCGGGGTGCCCGCGATCCCGGCGACGCCGCAGGCCGGCGACCACCTGCCCGACGGGGGTGCGCGGCGGTCCGCCCGCGAGATCGGCCGCCACGTCCGGGTCGTCGGCGCGCAGCCGCCCGGTGACCGGGTCGTGCCGGTAGCCGGCCTCGGTGACGGTCAGCGTGACCACGCGGGTGTCCGGTTCGGACAGCACGTCCGCCAGCCGATCCGGCTGCTGCGCGGCCAGCAGCGCCTCGCGCACGCTCCCGACCACGCGCAGCCGGTCGTCCGCGGCCCCGCGCTCGGTCACGGTGAACAGGTGGTCCTGCTCGACCAGCGCGTCGACCAGCCGCCCGTTGCGCTGGGCCACGGCGCAGATGCCCCACGGCCCGGGCTCGACCCGCATGGCCTCCTGCGTCAGCACCGCCTGGTGGGCCCGGTGGAACGCGCCGAGTCCGATGTGGACGATCCCGACCGGCGCGCTCGGCAGGTCGGCCGCCAGCCACCCGGGCAGCCGGGCCGTCGACAGGCGGGGATGGGTCACCGCGGCGCCCCCGAGGTGTCGACGGCGGCGATGTCGACGTCCTTGCCCTCCGCCGACAACAAGAACGCCACGAGCGACACGACGGCGGTGCCGGTCATCCACAGCGCGACCGGCCAGCCCCGCCCGCCCGCCTGCGCGACCAGGGCGGCGGCCACCAGCGGCGAGAACCCGGCCAGCGCCGCGCCGATCTCGCGGGACGCGGCGAACCCGGTGTAGCGGACGCGCGCGCCGAACAGCTCGGCGTAGAACGCGGGCTGCACCGCGATCATCGGCGCCAGGCCGAACGCCGTCGCCACCACCAGCGCCACCCAGATCAGCACCGGTTCGCGGGTGTCGAGCAGCAGGAAGAACGGGAACGCGAACGCCGCCGTGAACACCACGCTGAACAGGTTGAGCGGTCGCCGCCCGATCCGGTCGGACAACGCGCCGTACACGGGTTGCAGCACGATCACGACCACCCCGAACATCACCACGCCGGTCAGCCCGACCCAGCGGGGCAGGGCCAGCGACTTGGTGATGTAGGCGAGGCTGTAAGTGGCGTAGATGTAGACGATCGCGGTGTCGCAGATGTGCGCGCCGATGCCGATCAGGAAGTTGCGCGGGTAGCGGCGCAGCGCGTCGAACACGGGCAGCTTCACCGTGGTCCGCTGCCGGGCCATGCGCTGGAACACCGGCGACTCGTCGACCCGCAGCCGCACGTACAGCGCGACCGCGATCAGCGCGAAGCTGAACCAGAACGGGATGCGCCACGCCCAGTCCAGCACGGTCTGCCGGGGCAGCGTCTCGACCAGCAGGAACACCAGCGTGCCCGACAGCAGGCCGAGCTGGACCCCGGTCTGCGCGAACGACGTGAAGAATCCGCGCCTGCGCGCCGGGGCGTGCTCGGCCAGCAGCGTGGACGCGCCGCCGAACTCCGCGCCCGCGCCGAGGCCCTGGCACATCCGCAGCACGGTCAGCAGGATCGGCGCGGCGATGCCGATGGAGTCGTAGGTCGGCAGCAGGCCGATCAACCCGGTCGACACGCCCATGACCAGCGTCGTGATCACCAAGGTCGACCGGCGGCCGATCCGGTCGCCGAGGTGGCCGAACACGAAGCCGCCCAGCGGCCGGACCGCGAAGCCGACGCCGAAGGTCGCGAACCCCACGATCACGCCCGTCGCCGGGTCCTCGGTGACGAAGAACAGCTCGTTGAACACCAGAGTCACGGCGAAGCCGTAGATGAAGAAGTCGTACCACTCCAACGCGGTGCCGACCACGGACGCGCCGACGACGCGGCGCAGTTGCCCACCGCCGGAAGGGTCTTCGCGCACCGCGTCGTGCTCGGCCGCGGTGCGGTCGGCGGCTCCGGTCATGTCGTGCCCTCCTTTGCCGTGAGCAGGCCGTGCAACTCGCGCCAGGTCTCCTCGGTCATCGGGATGCCGTCGCGCAACCGGGCGCGACGGGTGCGGGCCTCCGGTTCACCCGGCACCAGCACCTCGCGGCTGCCCTGGGCGGGCGGGGTGCCGTGCAGCTCGCGGCAGAACAGCTCCGCCTGCTCGCGGAACCGCTCGACCGGGGTGAGCGAGCCGATGTCGACGGCCACCAGCACGGTGCCGAACCCGCCGCGGTAGCCGGGGAGGCTGCCGATGCCCATGCCGGTGAGCAGGCCGCCGACCACCTCGATCAGCACGCTCAGGCCGTAGCCCTTGTGCCCGCCGAACGGCAGCAGCGCACCGCCCGCGTAGAAGTCGCCGGGATCGGTGGTGGGTCGGCCGCCCGGGTCGAGCACCAGGCCCTCGGGCACGCGCTCACCGCGGTCGCGGGCCACCGCCAGCTTGCCCTCGGCCACGCCGGACGTGGCCCAGTCGACCACGATCGGCGGCCGGTCCGCCGCGCGCGGCGCGGCCCAGGCGAGCGGGTTGGTGCCCAGCCGCCGTTCCCGGCCGCCGTGGGGCGCGACGGTGGCGTCGGCGTTGCCGAACGCGAGCGCGACCAGGTCGTGCTCGGCCAGGAAGCCGACGTACTCGCCCAGCCTGCCGACGTGGTTGCAGTCCTGGATCACCGCGACGCCGCTGCCGTGCGTGCGGGTCAGGGCGCGCAGCTCGCGGGTGGCGACACCGGCCGCGATCCGGCCGAGCGCGCGGTTGCCGCGGACCACGACCGTGCCGGGACGCGGGTGGTCGACGCCGGGACGGGCGCGCGGGTCGATCCGGCCGTCGCGGATGCGGGCCACGTAGTCGACCAGCCGGCGCACGCCGTGCGAGTCGTGGCCGGTCAGGTTCGACTCCACCAGTGAGCCCGCGACCGCCTTGGCGTCGACGAGGTTCGTGCCGGCGTCGAGCAGGACGCGGACCGCGAGCTTGGTGAGTTCGCTCGACGTGACCTTCATGCGTTCCGCCTGACGGAATGCAGTTCCATCGACATGGCACCACCATGGCACGGCTCGACCGCCTTGTGAAGCCAGTCACAGGGTGATTCGGTTCAGTCGGCGCCCAACGCGCGCGAGACCTCGGCGGCGGCGCGCACGACCAGCTGCGGCAGGTCGCGGGGCGCGTCGGCGAGGTCGACCAGCGACGCCGCCGACAGCCCGCCGACCACCTCGCCGGTGTGGTTGAGCACGGCCGCGCCGACCGCCCGCACGCCGGCCTCGTTCTCCTCGTGGTCCTCGGCGTAACCGCGTTCGCGGACCGCGGCCAGCTCGGCGAGCAGGGCCCGTTCGTCGGTGATGGTGCGCTCGGTGCGGGCGGGCAGGCCGGTGCGGCGGGCCAGGGCCCGGACCTCGTCGTCGGGCAGGGCGGCCAGGATCGCCTTGCCGATGGACGTGCAGTGCAGGCGCAGGCTCATGCCGACGCGGGAGGCCAGGTGGTAGGGCCGGGCGCCCTCCACCTTGGCCACGTACACCGCCTCGTCGCCGGACAGCAGCGCGAAGTGGACCGTCCACCCGGTCCGCTCCTGGAGGTCGCGCAGCGTCGGCCGGACGTGCTCGGCGACGTCGAGGCGCTGGAGGAACCGGCCGGCGAGGCTGAGGATGCGCGGGCCGCCGACGTAGCCGCCCCGACCGTCGGCCCGCGCGAAACCGCGCCGCACGAGGGTTTGCAGGATCCGGTGCACGGTGGGCTTCGGCAGGCCGGAGGCGTCGGCGATGTCCGCGATGCGCGAGTGGTCGGCAAGCGCTTCCAGGACGCTCAGCGTCTTCTCGGCCGCAGACAGCGGTGCGTCGCCACTCATGGCCTCAATGTAGGCCAGGTTCGATCACCGCGACCGGCGCACGCGGGTCAGCGGTGGATCTTGCGCGGCGTGACGACCGTGGTCAGGCCGTCGAGGAGGCGTTCGAGGCCGAAGTCGAACAGCGACTCGAGGTCGACGTCCGCGCCCGGCTCGGCGACCCGCGCGATGTGCGCGACCAGCGGTCCGTCCACGGCGAGCCGGGCCGTCATCCACTGCTTGCTGGTCATCCCGGTGTCCAGCTCCGCGCCGGCCTCGCTCTCGATGTTCACCGCCGTGCCGCGCACGTGGTTGACCACCGCGGCGTAGACGTGCAGGCGGGTGCGCTGGTCCAGCCCGAGGCCGTCGAGCGCCCGCAACGTCCACTCCGCGTACGCGAGCAGGCCCGGCAGCGTGGCCGGCCGGACGATCGACACCAGTCGCGGCAGCCAGGGGTGGCGTCGGTAGGCCGCCCACTGGAGCCGGGCGGCGGCCCGCAGGTGGGAACGCCACCCCGGCGGCGGCTGCGGGTACTCGATCTCCGCGAACGCGGCGTCGGCGATGAGCTGGGGGAGGTCGGCGTCGAGGTGCTCGCGCAGGGTCACGGTCGCGACGCCGAGCTTGGCCGCGACCGCCCGGGGGGACAGCGCGGCCAAACCGTCGGCGTCGGCGATGCCCATGGCCACCCGGACCACGCGGTCGCGGTCGAGACCGCCTGCCGACCGGGACGGCAGCCTGCGCCGGGCCACCACCGCGCCGACGCGGGACGTCGACTCGATGGCGCCCGCCTGCTTGAGCGCGGCCAACGCCTTGGTCGCGGTGGCCATGGCGACGCCCCACTCGCGCATGATCGCCCTGGTGGTGGGTACCGGGTCGCCGGGTCGCAGTTCGCCGTCGGCGATGCGGCGTTCGACGTCGGCGACGATCCGGAGGTACGGCGGCTGCGGGTCGGTCACGGCGTGATCGTGCCAGGCCTCAGCGCTCGGGCAGCCAGTTGCCGTGCAGGCCGAGCGGCACCCTGGCCGGGAGGTGCACGCGGGCGACGGGTTCGCCGGTGAAGTCCTGGGCCGCGAGGATCACGAGGTCGCTCGCGTCCCGCTCGGGGTTGTGGACGTAGGTGAGCAGGTAGCCGTCGTCCTCGCCCTGACCCGTGGCGGCGAACACGGCCTCGCCGACCGCCTCGTGCCGGCCGAACCCGTGCACCTCGGACGTGCCGCGGTCCAGGTCGTGCTTGACCAGGGCGTTGGTGAAGGCGTCGTCGGACGGCGCGCCCTCGGGCGTGAACGGGATGCCGTACAGGGCGGTCGCGGCGGAGTAGCCGTACCGGTGCGGGCGGGTGGCGCGTGCCTCGTTGAGGCGCGGGAAGTCCTGCGGCCGGTCGTCGACGTGGCGTTGGCCGACCTCGTCGCGGGTGATCGTCCAGCGGTCCAGCGCGGGCCGGATCGCACCGGGGTCGGCCGGGTCGAACGGACCTTCGGCCGTGACGACGTCGACCACGACCGCGTCGCCGTCGTCGTAGGCGTTGAGCGTGTGGCTGACGTGGACCGGGTCGAGGTCGAGCCAGCGCACGTCGCCGCCGGTCCGCGGCATGACGCCGACCCGGGTCGGGTGCTCCGGGAGCCATCGGCACTCGAACCCGTCGAAGCCGATCGGTGTGTCCCAAAGCACGACGTGGTTCTCGGTGAGCGCGAAGTCGTGCATGAACGGCGTCCGCGTCAGGGGGACGGTGGTGGTCCGGACGACGTTCCCGCCCGCGTCGATCACGATGTGCTGGACGAACTCGCGGCCCGGCAGGTACGACAGCGAGTGCAGTTCGCCGGTGAGCGGGTCGTGCTTCGAGTGCGCGCCCGCCGTGAAGCCCTCCGCGGTCGCGCCGAGGGCGCACGCGCCGACGGTGTTCAGCTCCGCGTCCAGCTCCGCGGGCGGCAGGCCGCCCTCGGCGAGGGCGAACGTCCGCCGGGCGTGCTCGAACACGTGCACCATGGGCGCGAAGCCCGGTGTGCGGACGAAGCGGTTGCGGTACCACTCGGCCCGGCCGTCGCGCAGCCGCACGCCGTGCACCATCCCCTGCCCCATGCCCCACAGGTGCACGGCGGGGTCCTCGACGCCCAACGGGTTGGGTCCGTTGCGCAGGTAGCGGCCGTCGAGCTCGGCCGGGATGCGCCCCGTGACGGCGAGGTCGTGCGCGGTGATCTCTTCGGTGACCGGTGCGAAAGGCCCTTCCAGGTACTTCATGCGAAAACCGTATGCGGGAGATCGACCGGACTTCGCGCGGTGACGGCAAATGACCCGCCGTGCACTAGTGCAACCGCACGAGCGGGTCGGGCGGTGGTGCGGACCATCACTCCCGGTACGAGATGTGCGGCGAACTTCGTGTTTCGGGCAGCTCGCTGGACAACAAGAAGCCGGTGCGGACGTACCACTGCAACGGTGGCGCGTGACGTCATCGGGCGGGCGCGCGGCTGCTGGGGGATCCTTGTCCCCGCACAGGCTTGTTCGAACGTGTTCGGAACAGGGCTCGACGCGTTCCGAACAGTTCGGCGGCCCGCGGGTCGTTGACGGGCCACGACGCCACCTGTTGCCTGGGAACGGGCAGCCGATCGGTTCGATCGGCGGTCGGACGGGGAGGAACCGCGTGAAGCGCTTGATGAGGCCGTTGATGCGCCGGTTGGGGATGGAACGGGGGGTGCGGCGCCTGGCGTGGGCGCCGGTGGGCTACACCTACTACTGACGGATGTCGTTCGGTCCGATCCGCCGGCTGGGGTGGCGGGGGATGTGGAAGCTGCACCGGCGGTGCGTGCGGAAGCCCGTCTTCCGCACGCTCGCCGGCAGCGTGGTGGTCTGCGAGCCCGGGTTGGCCAGGTGGGTGCTGGTCGACGCCGACGGGCGGTTGGAGCACGTGCCCGCGTTCTGGCGTCCCGGCGGTGTTCCGCTGCTACCGCCGGTGCGCGCCGCGCTGAACCGGTGGGTGCACGCGAGCCTGGCGGCCGAGGATCCCGACGCCGTGGCCGCGGTCGCCGTGGACGCGGTGGCGGCGTCGCGCGGCGACCTGCACCGCGCCTGCCTGCACGCAGTGACCGAGGCGAACCGGCGGCCGTTGGGGCTCGACCGGGACGGCGACCTGCGCGGGACCGTGACCCGGTTCCTGGACGACGTGTTCCACGCGATGATGACCGGTTCGCGCCGGTTCCCGGACAAGGAGACGTTCCTGCGCCTCGCCGCGCGGGCCGGTGCGGCGTTGGCGGACGGCGCGGCGCCCGGCTTCCCGGAGGTGGAGGCCGACGTGCGCGGCGAGGTGTACCTGCGTGCGGTGACCGCGTTCGTCGGTGCCCCCGCGGCGGCGCTCACCTGGCTGATCTGCGCGCGGCAGTCGGCCGACCTGGTCGCCGCCCGCCGGCGTGCCGGAGCGGTGGAGGAGGCGTCACCGGACCACGTCGCGCTCGAAACGCTCCGGCTGTGGCCGCCCGCGTGGCAGCACCGCCGTCCGGTGCTGCACGACCACCGGATCGGGCCGCTGGAGGCGCTGCGCGGCGACGAGGTCGTCGTCCCGGTGTACGCGTTGCAGCGGCATCCCCGGCACTGGACGGATCCCGACGTGTTCGACCCGGGTCGGTGGGCCCGTTCGCCGAGCCGCCCCCAGGCCTTCGTGCCGTTCTCGACCGGTCCCGGCGCGTGCGTGGGCGCGAGCTTCGAGGTGCGCTGGTTGGCGGCCGTGGCGAAGCACCTCGCCGCCGGCCCGCCGCTCGCCCTGACCCGGCGGAGCAGCGATCCCTGCGTCACCGCCGTGTTCTCCGCGCCTGAGCACGCACTGGGTGCGAGGGCGTGACGGCGGTGTCCGGAACAGCGCTCGTGCTGTGCGGACGAGATCCGAACAGCGTACGAGCGGTCCCTACTTCGGCGGTCCCATGATCACCGCCCGTGGCCCATGATGAGGTGATGGGCCAGGACGGGGGCGACTCGACGGCGGCGGCGCCACAACCGGCGAGAGCCGGCACGTCCGCGGAGTTCGTCGCCGCACTGCGGACGTTGCGGACGTGGTCCGGCCTGACCTACCGGCAGCTCGAGGGCAAAGCGGCGGCGAACAAGGACGTGCTGCCCGCCAGCACGATCGCGACCACGCTGGGCCGCACCGGTCTGCCCAGAGAACGGTTCGTCGACGCCTTCGCCCGCGCGTGCGGCCTCGGTGAGGACGACGTCCGCCGGTGGCTCGAGGTCCGGCGGCGGCTCGCGCTGAACCAGCCCACGCCTGCGGCCGACCAGGACCCGGCCGGTGACGAGCAGGACTCGGCGCGCCCGTCCCGTTGGCGGCGGGTGGCGAGCCTGGTGGTCGCGGCGGTGTGCGGCGCGGCCACCGCCTCGGGCGTGACGGCCCTGATCGACGCCGCGGAGCCCGCGCCGTCAGCGCTCCCGGTGACCGGCCTGTCCGTGCGGCCGATCGGCAGCTGGGCCCGCGTCCACCCCGCCCGTACGCCGGACCTGTGCGTGACCGAGGGCGTCGACCGCACCGGCCGGTACGGGACCGCCGTCGCCGCCCAACGTCCCTGCGCCGGCGCGACCCTGCCGCGCGTGTACCTCGAACCGGTGGGCAAGGACGTCGTGCAGATCCAGTGGCACCACCCGGAGCACGGCGTCGGCTGCCTGACCGTGCTCGTCGAGGGACCCGGCCGTGACCTGGTCGAACCGCGCGAGGACTGCGCCGAGGACGACCCGGCCCAGCAGTTCCGGATCGAGCCGTTCGGCCCACCGGTCGCCGAGCGCTTCCGCATCCGCCCGGTCGTCACGGACCACTGCCTGAGCCTGCGCGACCAGGACACGGACGACGGCGCGGAAGTGGTCCAGGGCCGCTGCTCCACGGCGGCCGACCAGGAGTTCCTGATCGAGCTGATCCCGCCGCCCTGAGCCGGGTCGACGTGCTCGGAGGTGTGCGGGCGGCGTCGCCTACCGGGACTGCAGGGCGTCCACGGCGACGGCCTGCGCGATCACCGCGCGGCGGTCGATGTAGGGGTCGGCGATCTGGATCAGGTAGTGGTCGCGGACCCACGTCTTCTTGTCCACGCTGAACACCGGCTGACCGTTGCGGGCGAAGTCGAAGTGGTAGCGGAACGGGAACGGGATGTTGTTCACCAACGGCAGGATGCCCCAGAGGCGGCGCAGGATGGCGAGGCCGTGGTTGCGCTCACGACCCGTGGCGGTCGGCGCGTTCGGCTGGTCGAGGTGCCAGGTCGAGTTGATCAGGGACTTGCCGAAGTCCTTGCGGAACAGGGCGATGGACTGCCCGGCGCCGTCGACCACGTCGTAGCCGCTGCCGAGGTCGATCACCTTGCGCGCGCGGAAACCCGCGAGCACCTGGCTCTTGCTCGAATCGGTGTAGATGGTCACCTGCTCCTTGAAGGCCATCCGCTTCTGCTCGACGAACGCCACGAGCGGGCCGGGCTCGCCGCCGTTGTCGGCGAAGACCTCGTAGCGGTTCACCATCAAGGTGACCTTCTGGTGCATGTGCAGCACGTTCGTGGCCTGCGTGAGCATCGGCGTTCCCCCTTGGACTTCGGTGAGCCCGAAGTTTGTCACCCGACCGGATGAAGATCACCACAGGGGCCGGTGACGGGCCGGGCGCGTGGCCCGGCCCGCCGACCGAGGTCAGGCGGCCTGCGCCTGGGTGTAGAGGTTCTGGGCGTCGGCGCCGAAGTACGGGCCGAACATCCAGTTCGGGAACAAGTTGATCTTGTAGCTGTTCACCGAGTTGACCGTGCTGGCGCCGGTCGCCTCGGAGAACGCGCGGAACCAGGGACCGCCGCTGGCGCCGCCGGTCATGTTGCACGTCATGCCGATGCCGTCGCTGAGGAAGGCGTTGAACGTCCGACCGCTGCAATAGGTGAGCTTCGTGCCGTCGTACGGCGCGGCGGCGGGGTAGCCGAAGGCGTAGGTGTTGTCGGCGCGCGGCAGGTTGAACGCGATGCCCTGGGCGCCGACGACGTCGGTGAGGGACTGGCCGTTCAGCTGACCGACGACGATGGCGCCGATGTCGTAGTTGATGTCCTCGCTCGCGTGCCACTGGGGGGTGGCGAAGGTGGCACGTGCGGTCCACGTGCCGTACGGGGCGTTCCCGTTGTCGTAGGCCGGGACGAACGCGACGTTGGTGTGGTAGGCGCCGTCGAGCTTCACGCAGTGCCCGGCCGTCATGACCGTGCTCTTGTTGGCGCTGGTGACGGCGTTGCCGCTGCACGAGGCGTTGCGGCCTTGGTAGGTGAAGAACACCCGGCCCGCGGTCCGCACGACCGCGCCGCCGACCGTCCACGCGCTGCCGCCGTTGGGGAAGGCCAGCGGTGCGATGGTGGTCGGCTCGCCGGTCGGGACGGTGGAGCGCAGTGCGGCGGAGGTCGTGGTGCGGAGGTCGAGCGGAACGGCGGCGCGCATCCGTTCCGGTGTCCAGTAGGAGCCGGGGGCGGGCGCGGACTGCGCCGCCGGGATGGTGATCACCGACAAGGCCAGCGCGCTCGCCAGGGTGACCAGTCGTTTCACGGCACGGTTCATGATCTTCCACCTTTCGTGGGTCGATCAACGGCAGGGGACCGTGTGGTGAAAGTTACTCAGCGCAACGCCCGGGCGTTTCCGGCGAACGGGTGAGAACCGGCGAGGTGCGCTTGCGGAGGGTGGGCGCGGCTTGACCTTCCAGCGGGTGGAGTCCGTACGGTTCGGTCCATGACCCGCTGCTCCGAGTGCGGTGCGCCCGACCGGCCGCACTCGTGCGAGGAGCTGTTCCACGTCGTGCTCGCGCTCGACCACTCACGCCGCGCGCCGTGGGGGCCGCTGCACGGCGTCACCGTGTCGTGCTTCCTGCTCCAGCACCCCGGCCGCCTGCCGGAACGGGACCGGCCCCGTCCGTGGGCCACCCTGCACGTCTACCTCGACGGCGGACTGACCGCGGTCACCCGGTTCGCCGAAGCGATGCGCCGCGCCAACTCCCGGCACGGCAGCGGGCTCGGGGACGTCGTGGCAGGCGTGCCGGTCGCACCGCTCGGTCCGACGCCGAGGGCCTTCGACGTGACCATCGCCGACGTCGCCGCGGACGGCACGTTCCCCGCCGCCGGCTTCCCGGAACGGGTCGAAGCCTGGTCCGCGGCCACCGTCGCGGCCTGGCGGCGCTGACCTCGAAGGCGTCGCGTTTGTCATCGGCGGGGAAGGGGCACTTGAGGGTGTCCTGTGTCCCCGCCGGAGGGTGGTAACGGTGTCGCTTCCTGGCCGTGGCGAACTCCTGGCCGGTCGGTACGAGTTGGCCGGGACGCTCGGCGTGGGTGGGATGGCCGAGGTGCGCCGGGCGTGGGACACGGTGCTGCGGCGGGACGTCGCGGTCAAGTTGTTCGACTCCACCGCGGACGCGGACGCGGGTCGGCGGTTCGACAACGAGGCCCGCACGCTGGCCATGTTGTCCCACCCCGGGCTGGTCTCCGTGCACGACGCCGGCCACGCCGGCGGCACGGCGTTCGTCGTGCTGCGGCTGGTCGAGGGCCGCACCCTGCGTGATCGGATCGCCGACGGACCGTTGTCGGTGGCCGAGGTGCGAGACCTGGGCGCACGGCTGGCCGACGCGTTGGCCTACGTGCACGAGCAGGGTGTAGTGCACCGGGACGTCAAGCCGTCCAACATCCTGCTCGACCACGACGGCACGCCCTACCTGGCCGACTTCGGGCTGGCGCACCTGGCCGACACCACCCGCTTCACGCGCACCGACCAGATGGTCGGCACGGCCGCCTACCTGGCGCCGGAACAGGTGCGCGGCAGCGGGGTCGGACCGGCCGCCGACGTGTACTCGTTCGGGTTGGTGCTGCTGGAGTGCCTGACCGGTCGCCGCGAGTACCCGGGCGGTGACGTCGAGTCGGCCGTGGCCCGGCTGCACCGCCCACCGGCCGTGCCGGACGACCTGCCCGCCGACCTGGTGCGCCTGCTGTCGTTGACGACCGCCCTGTCGGCACGCCGCCGGCCGTCCGCCCACGACTGCGCCCGCGTGCTGCGGAACCGCCCCGGCGACGAGCCGACCGTCGCCACCGCCGCGCCCGGCTCACGCCGGAGGCCGACGGCGCTCGTCGCCTCGGCGGCCGGGCTGGTCGGCGCGCTCGGCATCGCGTGGGCGGTGTCGCCCGGACCGGTCACCTCCGCGCCGGTGGAGTCCCCGCCGCAAGCCGTCGTCCAGGACACGACCACGCCGCCGAGCCTGCCGGCGACCGGCACGGGGACGAGCACGACGACGTCGGTCGTCGAGGAGCGGGCCCCCGCCGGTACGAAGGCGGGACCCGCGCCCGGTCAGGACAAGGACGGGAAGGCGAAGCCGGCCGGCAAGGCGGAGAAGACCGGGAAGGGCAAGCCCTGAGTCGGGGCACCCGCCGCGTCGGATCCGATCACGTCCGTGGAACCCTTTGGCCTTGATCCGCGTCGGTCCTGCAGTGGCGGCGTGGCGGACCCGGGGGAGTCATGGCGGAGGAGTTCGGGCCTTATCGGGTCGGCGAACTGTTGGGGCGCGGCGGCATGGGCGAGGTGCACCGGGCTCACGACACGGCGCACGACCGCGTGGTGGCGCTGAAGCGGCTCTCCGCCGAGCACAACGACGACGAGGACTTCCGCGCCCGGTTCCGGCGGGAGTCGCGGATCGCGGCACGGCTGCGCGAGCCGCACGTCATCCCGATCCACGCCTACGGCGAGATCGACGGCCGGCTCTACCTGGACATGCGGCTGGTGGAGGGTCGTGACCTGGCGGCGGTCGTCGCGGACGGGCCGCTCGACCCGGCGCGGGCGGTGCGGCTCATCGCCCAGGTGGCCGGCGCGCTCGACGCCGCGCACGCGGACGGCCTGGTGCACCGGGACGTCAAGCCGTCGAACATCCTCGTCACGCCGGACGACTTCGTGTACCTGGTCGACTTCGGCATCGCCCGCAGCGTCCTGCCCGCCGGCACGCACCTGACCGCGTCCGGCGCGGTGATCGGAACGCTGGACTACCTCGCGCCCGAGCGGTTCGGCGACGGACAGGTGGACGGCCGCGCGGACGTCTACGCCCTGGCCTGCGTGCTGCACGCGTGCGTCACGGGCAACCGGCCGTTCGAGGCGGACAGCGCCGCCGCCCTGCTCTGGGCGCACCTCCAACAGCCACCGCCCTCCGCCTCCGCCGCCAACCCGGCCGTGCCGCGCGCGTTGGACGACGTGATCGGGCGCGGCATGGCCAAAGACCCAGCGCACCGCTTCCAGACCGCCGGCGCCCTCGCGGCCGCGGCGGCCGAAGCCCTCGCCACCCCGCCACCGTCACGGCCCAGTCCCGCCCAAGACCGACCACCACTCGCTCGCGCCACGCCCCCCGACGCTCCCCAAGGCACGCCTGCGGGACTCGGCCCGGGCCCTGCCGCGCCTGGACCGTTCACTCCCTCCCGAGGCACGCCCGCACCGCTCACCCCCGCCCCGGGAGCGCACTCTGCGCCACACGGCGCGACACCCCGCCCCGCGCCGTTCGCTCCCACCCCCATGGCGGGTCCCGTCCGGCAGCCGCCCGGCCGCAAGGTGCCGGTCGCGCCGATCGTCGCCGGTGCGGTGGCGTTGGTGCTGGTAGCGGTGGTGCTCGTCTGGTCGTCGGACTGGCTGGGCGACGGCCGGCTCGCGAGCAACACCACGACGTCCGTGACGACCACGACCACGACGACCTCCAAGGCGACCACATCGTCGACGTCGACCGCGACCACCACCGTCGACCAGCAGGCGACCGTCCTCCTGGAACGGCTGCCCACCGTCTACCGGGGCAACCCGAGCTGCGCGCCCACACCGTCGAGCGGGGGAGCCGCCGCGACCGTCACGTGCACCGAGGCGAACTCGGCGCACTTCCGCTTCCCCCCACCGGATCAGGCGGTGTTCCACCTGTTCGCCGATCGCGCCGCGCAGGACGCCCACTTCAAAGCCCTGGTGGGCGCCAACCGGATCCCGCGCGACGACAGCCAGGGCGGCTGCCGCCCCCTGACCCAGCCCGCGCACTACGCCCTGTACTACCGGTCCGAGAGCGGTCCCGTCCCCGGCGAGTACACGACCTGCTTCGTGGCCGACGGCGTGGGCCGGGTGTGGTGGGTCGACACGCGGACCTCGGTCACGGGCGAGCTGCGGTCGTCGACGGCGCTCGACCCGGACTCGCTCGACCAGCTCGGCTACTGGTGGAACTCGATGATCCTCACCCAGATGTCCTGAGGTCGCCGAGCTTGCGCGCCAGCACCGCCCGTTCCCGCTCGTTGCCGCACAACCGCACGGCCCGTTCCAGCTCGGCCCGCGCCTCGTCCGCACGACCCAGCCTGCAGAGCAGCTCACCGCGCACGCTGGACAGCAGGTGGGAGTTCGCCAGCGCGTCGGAGCCCGCGAGGCCGTCCACGATCGGCAGCGCCTCGCCCGGTCCACGGGCCATGGACACCGCGACCGCCCGGTTGAGGTCGACCACCGGCGACGGCGCGAGTCGGCCGAGCGCCTCGTACAGCAGCACGATCCGCTCCCAGTTCGTCGCCTCCACGGAGGGCGCGACGGCGTGGCACTCGGCGATGGCCGCCTGCACGCCGTAGGCCCCGAGGCCACGGCCCACCTTCTCGGCACGGGCCAGCGCGGCGCGTCCACGCCGGATCGCGGCGTGGTCCCACCGGCGGCGGTCCTGCTGCTCCAGCAGCACGGGCTCGCCGTCCGGCCCCGTGCGGGCGGGGAAGCGCGCCGCGGTCAGCTCCAGCAACGCCAGCAGGCCGAACACCTCGGGTTGGTCGGGCACCAGTCGGCTCAGCACGCGGGCGAGCCGCTGCGCCTCGGCCGCGAGGTCGAACCGGATCAGGTCGTCACCGGAACTGGCCGTGGAACCCTCGGTGAAGATCAGGTAGATCACGTTGAGCACCGAGTTGAGCCGCGCGGCCCGCTCCTCGGCCGTCGGCACCTCGAACGGCACGCCGGCCGCGCCGAGGGTCTTCTTCGCCCTGGTGATCCTGGCCTGCGCGGTCGCGGTCGGGACCAGGCACGCCTTGGCGATCTCGTCGCTGGTCAGACCGCCGACCACGCGCAGGGTCAACGCCACCCGCGCCTCCCGCGACAGCACGGGGTGGCAGGAGATGAACATCAACGCCAGCACGTCGTCGTCGATCTGGTCCGGGTCCCACGGCAGGTCGTCGGCGTCGACGGGTCCGCCGCCCGAGGTGGCGCCGCCCTCGTCCAGGTCGTGCGCGAGCGCGGCGTACCTCTCGTCGAGGGCGGAGCGCCGGCGGAACGCGTCGATCGCGCGCCGCCGGCCGACGGTGAGCAACCACCCCGCCGGGTTGGCGGGCACGCCGTCGCGCGGCCACGTCACGAGCGCCTCGGCCAGCGCCTCCTGCGCCAGGTCCTCGGCCAGCGCGAAATCGCCGGTGTAGCGCGCGAGCGCGCCGACGATCCGCGCCGACTCGATCCGCCAGACGGCGGCGACGGCGCCGCGGCCGGTCGGGTCGCCCGCCGTCGACCCGTTCAGAGCTGACCGTTGGCTTCCCGCCACGCCCGCTCCTTCTTGATCCACTCGTTGTCCTGGGGGAACTCGTCGATCGTGGTGACCCGGCGGATCTCGGTCTTGAAGCCGGGCCCGCTGATCGGGGACCGCTTGGCCCACTCGACGGCTTCCTCCTTCGACGCCACGTTGAGGATGTAGAAGCCGTTGAACAGCTCCTTGGTCTCGCCGTACGGGCCGTCGGTGACCACGGGCGGCTCGGACGAGTAGTCCACCACCACGCCGTCCTCGGCGCTGTCGAGCCCTTCCGCGGCGATCAGCACGCCGGCGCGGATCAGCTCGTCGTTGTACTTGCCGATCGTCTCCAGCATCTCGGTGAAGTCGATGTCGCCCATCTGCGCGAAGGCCTCGTCGGTCGCGCGCATGATCAGCATGTACTTCATGGTTCCATCTCCCTGGCCGTCGTCCGGGCCCTCTCTCGGACCCCGTCACCCCAAGGTCGAACGGGCAGTGCCGCGGATCGACACACCCGCCGAACTTTTTTCCGAGAGAGCGCGGGCAGCCTACTTCGCCCATGCGCGCCGACGTCATCCCGCCCGCGCCCGTGCCGGTGGTGTCCAGTTGGGCCATCCACACCGGACCCTGGGCCAGAGGCCTCCGGCGTGGCAAACAGACTTGCCGGTTTGGCAAGCTGCGGGCATGGACGACGACCTGGACCGCGTGCTGACCGCCGTGGGGCCGCGGCTGCGGGCGCTGCGCCGTGCCCGCGGCGTCACCCTGGCCGAGCTGTCCGAGGTCACCGGCATCTCGGAGAGCACCCTGTCACGGCTGGAGAGCGGCCGACGGCGGCCGAACCTGGAGCTGCTGCTGCCGCTGGCGCGGGCGCACGGCGTGCCGCTCGACGAGCTCGTCGGCGCACCGCCCACCGGCGATCCTCGCGTCCACATCCGCTCGGTCCGCCGGCACGGCATGACGTTCATGGCGCTGAGCCGCCGACCGGGCGGCACGCAGGCGTTCAAGGTGATCATCCCTGGCTCGCTGCACGACGCCGTGCCCACGCCGCAGACCCACGAGGGGCACGAGTGGCTCTACGTCCTCAACGGACGGCTGCGGCTCGTGCTGGGCGAGCAGGACATCGTGCTCACGCCGGGGGAAGCGGCCGAGTTCGACACCCGGGTACCGCACTGGCTCGGCACCGCCGACGCCGCGTCCGTCGAACTGCTGATCCTGTTCGGCCCGCAGGGCGAACGCGCCCACGTGAGAACCCGGACCTGACCAAGCACGCCGGTGTGCCCCTCACCTCGCTGTGCGGGGCACACCGGCGTGCGTCACGGGGTCCGGCAGCTGACGGTCGGCGCGGCCCACTGGCCGTTCGCCATCACGGTGAAGCCGAACGTGGTGCTCGCGCCCGCGGCGAGGTTGCCGTTGCCGTTGGGCTTCATGGTCATCACGTTGCCGCTGGAGTCCCAGCTGGGCGTGCCGCTCCAGGTCGTGGAGATCTTCTGCGGCGACGTCACGGTCACGGTCGCGGTCCAGCTGGTGATCGCCGAGGAACCGGCCCGGATCGTCACCTCGCCGTTGAAGCGGTCACCCCACTGCTGGCTCGTGCGGTAGGTCGCGGTGCAGGAGCCGCCCGGCTGGGGCGTCGTGGTGGTGGTCGGGTTGGTGGTGCCGGGCGGGGTGTCCGTCGGTGCGACGGCCCGACCGGTCGACGGTGAGATCATGCCCGCGCACAGGTTGCGGCTCGCGAGGTTCGCGGCGATCTGGGGGACGGCGTTGATGGTGGTCTGGTAGCCGTCGTGCATGAGGAT
>NZ_JBFAFR010000027.1:0-38003 GCF_040639675.1 Actinosynnema sp. NPDC023794
GACCGGCACCGCCGAGCACGGCGAGAACGTGCGCTCGACCAACCCGCACGCCTGGTACGTGGCGTTCGCGCCGGCCGAGAAGCCGGAGATCGCGAGCTGCTGGCGTTGATGCTGCTGGCGGCCACCTCGGTGGCCGCACCGCACTCCGATCGGGGATTCCCTCGATTCGGTGAATCTGCTCGGTCGTCGTCCCGTGATCGGCGCGACAGTTCCGCCACCGGGAACTGTGCGGGCGGAACGACGCGCGGCGCTGCCGGTCGACACCTGCCCGTCGGGGACGACTGTCGTTGCGCGACAACAAATTCGACGGCTCCAATTGACTGTACGCCGCCGGACGAAAGCTCCACCGCGCGGACGCGAGGGCGGGTCGCTTCGGAGGTCGACCAGCGGCCGGGCCCGCCGGCGCCGTCGGGCCCACGGCAGACAAGCAGCCCTTTCGGACGTGCTAGCGTCGCCGCGAGTCATGACGCGAACGCTCGGTCGCTGTCACCCCGGCCCACGACGGTTCGGTGACGCTGTCGGCCACGGTCCTTTCGGGCCCGCGTGCACCAACTCGGACCACCGGTCGTGCGTTCATTCGTCATGACGGCAGGGCCGGCGTGGGACGGTCGTGCCGGAACGGACGAAACGCCATGCCGAAGAAGACCGACGCGAAACGACGTCGTCACGTCCGGGTCCTGGCCCGCGTCGCCGACATCCCCTCCTACAACAGCGCGGCGTGCGCACTCGACAGCACACGGGACGGCGGCCAGGCCGCGGCGATCGTGGACGCGGTCGAGCACGCGGTGCGCGCCCGCAGGTCGTTGACCGGCGAGTCCGGCGGTGTCGCGATGGACAAGGTCCTGCGGGGCACCGCCGTGGACCTCCCAGACGAGCTGTTCCCGGTCGTCGGCGAGCCGGACAGCCGGTGGCATCTGCTCACCGGTGTGCTCGCCACGTTCGACCGCCACGCCGACCAGGCGAGCCAGTGCCTGATCGGGGTGGTGCTCGCGGCGCAGTGGACCGAGTTCGGGCCTGTGCTGCGGGTCGTGCTCACCGCGCCCGCGCTGGGCCGTCCAGCCGGACAGGTCCTCGCGCTCCCGACGTCCCGCTGGCGGGCGACGCCGACACCGGCGGATGTCGCCGCTGCCGCCGCGTCCCGCGCGACGCACTGCCCGGCGGGACGCCCGCTCTACCGCGAGGATCACCTGCCCCAGGGGGTCCTGGCCACGTTGTCCATGCTGAAGTCCGCCCGTCTGCGCACCGCCGTGCTGCAGACGCCGGTGGCGACCCTGCTCAGGCAGTCCGGCGCCACCAGCGCCCTCTACGCCGTCGCCGACGCCGAACACATCCCGACCCCGCCGCACGTCGCGGCGGCCAACGCGAAACGACGCACCTGCGCCACCTGCGGCACGACGTCCTTCACGCCGCTGCCGGCGGCCGAGGACGGACGGCACCACTGCGCGCGCCACATCGACGAGGCCACCCGGCAGGTCGCCGCCGTCCGGAAGGCGCGTGACCGGGCGGTGAGCGCGGTGTGGGCCCGCGAGGTGCTCGACGATCCGGACACGATCCTGTTCGCGTTGCTCGCCGATGACGACCGCGACCTGCACCTGCGGATCGAGGACGTCGCGGGCGAAGTCCTGTTCGAGGACTCGGTGGCGAACGTGCCGTCGTCGCTGCGCTACAGGCCCGTCGACACCTCCTTCGCGGACGAGGTTCCCGACTGGGTGTACGGCGAACGGGTCCGCGCCTTCGGTGACCGCCGAGCGGTGGGAGTCGTTTCCGACAGCGCGCCTGTGCTCCACCGCGGCCTCCGCAGAGCCCTCGACGGGCAACAACCGTTCTGGATCTCGCCGCGCAGTCGCGACAACCTGTGGGTCAGGCAACAGATCTGGATCGGGCGCTACGACCTGTCCGCAGTCGACGCCAGGAATCGGCCGCTTCTCCACAACAGGCCATATCGCGACTCAGTCGCTACCGCCGGAGCCCTCCGACAGGTCCGGACCGAGCTGACCATGATGGCGACGACCTCCCTGACAGCAGAGCAACACGAGTTCGCCGCGCGCCTGCACGCCGACCGGCAGGCGGCCGAATACCGCTCGCGCTATGAACAGCGAAGCCGACGACAGACGCTCGCCCGACGACTCGCCGAAGCCGTCCCGATCTTCCACGGCGCCACCGGAGGCCCGGAAGTTCCCTAGGGCCTGTCTTCAAAGCAGGTGGTGCTGAACTGCTTTGATCTTGGGTCGTGGTACGCAGGCACGAGTTGACCGACGAGCAGTGGCAAGCGATCGAGCCGCTGCTGCCCCTCGGGCGCGGAAGGGCGTCCGCAGGTGGACGACCGTCGGGTGATCAACGGGATGCTGTTCAAGGCCAGGACGGGTGTCGCTGGCGTGACCTGCCGGAACGGTACGGGCCGTGGAAGACGGCCTACAACCGGTTCTGGCGCTGGTCGCGCAACGGCACCCTCACCACACTGGTCGGGAAGGTGCGGGTCGTCGCCGAGGCGATCGACGAACTCGACCGCGAGGCGTCGGTGGACTCCAGCATCGTGCGGGCCCATCAGCGCGCCGCCGGCGCCCGCCGCACGAGCACGACCGCGTCCCACACAGGGGGCGGTCGGGTCGTGCGGCGGGCACAGCGAGCCAGCTGATCATGCCATCGGCCGCTCCCGCGGCGGCCCCACCTCCAAGATCCACCTCGCCTGCGACGGCCACGGCCGCCCGCGATCGTGCTGACCGGCGGCAACGTCAACGACTGCACCCGCTTCACCACCGTCATGGCCGGCATCGAGTTCCGACGACCAGGTCCCGGCCGCCCCGGCGACCAGACCCGCACGCGTCATCGCGGACAAGGGCCACGCGACCAAGCCATCCGCGCCCACCTGCGCAAACGTCGCATTCCGGCCACCATCCCGGAACGCCGCGACCAGCAGGCCATCCGCAGACGCACAGGCCGGTCAGGCGACCGCCCACCGGCCTTCGACCGCACCGCCTAGAAACGCCGCAACGTGGTCGAACGCTGCTTCAACCGACTCAAGCAGTTCCACGCCATCGCCACGCTTCGACAAGACCGCCACCTCCTACCGAGCCATGATCGACCTCGCCACACTGCCCATCTGGCTGTGAGGACACGTCCTAATAGGTCAGTCGCCGGTACTTGCCTCTGCGCGGGGTCCTTCAGGCGCACGTAGTGACCTATGTGGGTGACCAGGGACTTGAAGTCGGCGTTGTCGGACGAGCCCGGGCGTAGTGGACCTCGGCGTGCCCGTCGACCGCCTGGTCGACCGCCGTGCGCAGCGGGGTCGGTTCAGGCGACGCCGTCCAGCGTCGAGGGACGGGAGGGCAACGCGGGGGCAGAGTCGTTGCCCGATGCATCGATCAGCAGGGTCGCCGGCAGCGGAAAGAGTCACGGTGCGATCTGTGTAGGCGATTCCGCGAAAGGGGGAAGAACGGCGCCGAACGGCGCTGGTCGTTGGACCGCACGGCGCACGGGAGGGACTTTCGGGAAGTGTTCCGCCCAATAGCACGAAAGTATTTCGACAATGCTTGTGACGCGATGCCCGGCACTGCTAGGACTGATCGACTACCGCTCGATCGGAGGGCCACATGCGCTTGGCGAAACTGCTGTTGCCGGCCTTGGTGGCGGCGGCCCTCGCCGCACCGGTCACGGCGACGGCCCAGGTCCGACAAGCGCCGGACCCACCACCGCGGCCCGGGTGGGCGATCACCGGCACGGGGCTGGCCTGGACGGCGACCTCCCCGATCCCGCCGGGTGGCGCGGCGGTCGAGTTCTGGGACGGCGACCGGCTGCTCGGGCTGCCGCGAGCGTCCGCGGACCTGCGCACCTACACCCTGGACGCGACGGAGGTCGAGGACGTCGACGCCCTCCAAGTGCGGGTGTCGGGCACACGTCTGGACATCGAGGAGCCCACTCCCCCGTCGGCCGAAGCGGTCGCGGCGACGCCCGCGCTCCTGCCCGCGGGGGACGCCGATCCCGGCAGGCCCGGCCCGTTCGCCACGTCCACCGGGGAGTACGGGCTGGACCCGATCACCATGCCCGGCTACGCGGTGCCGCTGGAGATGGAGGCCGTGGTCGTCGCGCCGGTCGACGCGCCGGGCCGCCGCCCGCTGGCGCTGTTCCTGCACGGCAGGCACATCACCTGCTACAACGGCGCCGAGATGGTGCTGGCGTGGCCCTGCCCGACACCCACCAAGCCGGTGCCGAGCCACCGGGGCTACCTCCAGGCGCAGCGGCTGCTGGCCTCGCAGGGCTACGTGACGGTGTCCGTGTCGGCCAACGCGGTCAACGCCCACGAGGACCTGGACCTGGAACAAGGCGCGGGTGCCAGGTCCGCGCTGGTGCGCGCGCACCTGGCGCGGTGGGCGGACTGGGCCGGCCCCGGCCGGGCCTCCGCGCCCGAGGTGGTCCGTGCCGCGCCGATCGCCGACCTCGACGAGGTGGTCCTCGTGGGGCACTCCCGCGGCGGTGAGGGCGTCAACCGGGCCGCGGTCGACAGCCTCTCCCCACCGGCCCCCGGCAGCGGCCACGACGGCCCGGTGCGCTGGACGATCAAGGGCCAACTGCTGATCGGCCCGACGGTCTTCGCGCACAACCCGGCGCCGGACGTGCCGTCGGTGACGATCCTGCCGGGCTGCGACGGCGACGTGTCCGACCTCCAGGGTCAGCTGTTCGTGGACGCCACCCGCGGTGTGAGCCGAGGGGCCGCCCTGCACAGCGCGCTGTACTTCGTCGGCGCCAACCACAACTACTTCAACACCGAGTGGACGCCCGGCCAGGCGGAGGCCCCGGCCCAAGACGACTTCCGCTCCCCGCCCGAGGACCCGGTGTGCTCGCCGGGAACGGCGACCCGGCTCACGCCGGAGCGGCAGCAGACCGCCTCCGCGACCTACATCGCCGCGGCGGCGCGCCTGTTCGTCACGCGCGACCGGCGGGTGCTGCCGCTGCTGGACGGTTCGGGCGTGCGCGCCCCGTCGGCCGACCCGGCGCGCGTGCTCGCCCACGCCGTCGGCGGCGCCCGCACCCCGTTCGTCGTGCCCGACGGGGCGACCTCGGCGGACGGCTCGGCGCGGGTGTGCGCGCAGGTCTCGGCGGACCCGGCCACGGCGTGCGTCGACCCCGTCGAGACCCGCCCGTCGCCGCACTTCGCCCGGTTCAACCGCATCGTGCCCGAGTCCGGCCGGTTCGCCGTGGCGCTGGGGTGGACCGCCGACGGGCAGGCTTCGACCGTGCGCCCCGGCGCGCCGGTGTCCCTGGCGGGGTCGCGGCAGCTGGCGCTGAGGCTGGCCGTGCCGCCGAACAGCGCGACCACCCGCTTCGACGTGGCCCTCACCGACGCGGCCGGGCGCCGCGCGGAACTGGGGTCGGTGGCGCTCGACGGGCTCCCCTCCACCGCGCGGATCTCCGCCCGCTGGGCGCAGGAGGTGCGGGTGCCGCTGCCCGCGCGTGGGATCGACCTGCGCCGCGTCGCCGAGCTGGAGCTCGTCCCGCACGGCGGTTCCGGGCAGGCGTGGCTCGTCGACGCCCACGGGTACGCCCCCGGTCTGCCCGATCCGCGGCCGGTCGCGCTGCCGCGCGTCGACGTGGGCGCGCTGACCGTCGAGGAGCGCGACTCGGGCGCGCGGACCGTCCGGTTCCCGGTCTCGGTCACCGGGAGCGGCGCGGGCGCGGTGCGCGTGTTCGTCCAGAACGAGGGCGACAACGCCTACACCGAGCGGCTGGTGGAGGTCGAGCCGGGCCGGCACGAGCTCGAGGTACCGGTGCAGGTCACCGGCAACACCCGCTGGAACCTGGACGCGAGGCGCGCGGTGCTGGTCAAAGCGGTGCGGGGCGCGGTCGTCGGTCGCTACGCGGACCGGCTGACCGTGTCGAACGACGACCCGGAGCCGACCTTCACCGCCACCCCGGTCACGGACGTGGTCACCGAGGGCGGCGCCCTGGCTTGGCGGGTGACGCTGTCCGCGCCGGCCGACCGGAACATCGTCGTCGTGGGTCGGCCGGTCGTCCCCGAGGGCGCCGAGCTGTCCACCACGGACGTCGACGAGCTGTGGTTCCGCCGCAACGTCTCCTTCGAGGACCCGCTCCCCTCGCGGCCGTTGTCGACAACTCGGGTGCAGCCGATTGCCGCCATCCCGCGCGGCGAGCTGAGCGCGCTGCTGACCGTGCCGACGGTGGCCGACACGGAGGTCGAGCCGGTCGAGCGGATCCTCTTGGGCCTCGGGTTGTTCTCCTCCACCGCGTCGGTCACCGGCGCGGTCACGGACGGCACGCCTGCCCGGCGGTGACCGACGGGCGCCGGTCGTCGACGGTGCCCACTCGACCGATCCGTCTCACCGAGCCGGGTCCGCGCAAGGACGGGGAATCGCGGTTCACGAGCGGCGGGGTGGAAGTGTGCGTGGTGGTGATCAGTTGGCCGGCCCGGGTGATGGCAACCCGACCCAGCAGGGGCATGCGTCGACCCGAGCGGCGGTGATCCAGGCGGGTCGTGATGCCGCGGTGGAGCTGCAGCACGCCTCGGGGACCGGCGCCGCCCGGGCGTCGACAGGCGGTTACGCCAACAGCGGCGTGCATGTCGGTGATGTGAATCTGCGGACCGGTGCGCCGGTGCGGACTCGGTATCGGTTCCAGGTGCAGCAGATCGCGCCGCGACGGCTGCTCGATCGTGAGGCGGAGCTGCTGGAGTTGGCGGAGTTCGCCCGATCTCCGGAGGCCGGCGGCTGCTACCGGTGGTGGCAGGCGGGTGCTTGGGCGGGCAAGACGGCGTTGATGTCGTGGTTCGTGCTCAATCCACCGCCCGGGGTGCGGGTGGTGCCGTTCTTCGTCACGGCGCGACTGCCGGGCCAGTCGGATCGGGCGGCGTTCGTCGAGGCGGTCTTGGAGCAGGTCCTCACGCTTCTGGGCGAGCAGGTGCCGCCGTTGCTGACCCCTGCGACGCGAGAGGCGCACTTGTTGGGGCTGCTCGCGGAACTCGCCCGAGTCTGCCGGGCCCGGGGCGAGACCCTGCTGCTGGTCGTCGACGGCCTGGACGAGGATCGCGGGTACAGCACCCATCACGACGCGCACAGCGTGGCGGCGTTGTTGCCCGCCGTGCTGCCGGACGGCATGCGGGTGATCGTGACGGGACGCCCGGATCCGCCGATTCCCGGTGACGTGGACCAGCACCACCCACTGCGCGAGCCGGCTGTCGTGCGCACTCTGGAGATCTCACCGCACGCGCTGACGCTGCGGCAGGAGATGGAACGCGACCTCAAACGACTCCTCGCCGCCACCGCGGTGGAACGTGACATGCTGGGCCTGATGACCGCCTCCGGCGGTGGTCTCACCGTCGAGGACCTCGCCGCGCTGACCGGCACGGGGCAGTGGCAGGTACGCGACCACCTCGAAACCTCGACCGGGCGCAGCTTCGCCCGCCGCCCCGGCGACCTCGCCCTGGACGGCGCACCGGACGTCTACCTCCTCGGGCACGAGGAGATCCACGTCGCGGCACAGCGCATCCTGGAGCCCGTTCTCCACGCCTATCGCGCACGGATCGACTCCTGGGCAGAGGATTACCACCGTCGTGGTTGGCCGGCCGGCACACCGGAGTACTTGCTGCGCGGCTACCACGCCATGGTGATGGGCGTCGGCGACCTGGACCGTGCGACCTGGCTGTGCACCGATGCCCACCGCCATGATCGACTCCTGGCCGTCACCGGCGGTGACAGCGCCGCCCTCACCCAGATCTCCGCCACCCTCGACGCCCACGTCGCCCGGCAACCTCCGGACCTGCCCGCTGTCGCGCGTCTCGCCGTGCATCGCGACCACCTCCGCGACCGCAACGCCAACGTCCCCGCCGTGATCCCCGCGCTCTGGATCCGGCTCGGCCGGCACGACCGCGGTATGGCGCTCGTGCGGTCCACGGCCGGTCCGCACCAACGGGTCCGGGCTCTGGTCCACGCGGCGAGGGCGTTGGCGCGGGGTGGGTTCCACGAGCAGGTCGCCTCGGTTCTCGACGAGGCAGTGGAGACCGCCCGCTCGATCACCGATCCCGACTCGGTGGCCGATCCCGATCCGCGGAGCCGGGAGCTGGCGTTCGTGGTGGAGGCGCTGCTGGAGGTCGGTGATCCGGACAAGGCGGTGGATGTCGCCGGTTCCATCACCGCACCCAGTTCCCGGAGCGAGGCATTGGCACGTGCGGCGAGCGCCCTGCCGGCCCCCGGTCGCCGCGGGCAAGCCTCCGAACTGCGGGACCAGGCGTTGAGCGTCGCCCTCTCCATCAGCAGCCCGTGGGAGCGGAGCTGGGCACTTGCCACCGTGGTCGAAGCACTGCTGTCGAAGGCCGACGGTCGTGGCCTGCTCGCGGAGGTGATCGACCAGTCGTCCCAGGCCGTTCACTCCATCCTCGTCCCCGACGCACGCAGTCGGGCGTGGGCGTGCGTGGCAACGGCGTTGACGGCTGTCGGTCACCGTGATGCCGCCGGCGACGCGCTCGACCAGGCGCTCGAAGCCGCGAACACCATCGACGAGATCGACTCTCGGAACCGGTCGCTGGGATGTGTGGTCGAGGCGTTGGCGACTGCCGGTCACCACGGCCGGATAACCCCAGTGATCAACCAGGCGGTGGAGGCCGCGCGCTCCGTGACGGGCGACCCCGCACAGCGAGGTGATGCGCTGGCCGGTGTGGTCGAGCTGGTGGCGAAGGCGGGCAGGCACGAGTCGGCGCTGGAAATCGCACGCTCCATCCCTCCGCCTGACTCGATCATCAGCCCCGACGCGAAAAGCCGTGCACTCACGTATGTCGTCAAGGCGTCCACCAAGGCCGGTGATCATCATCGAGCGTTGGAGATCGCCCGATCCATCGCTGAGCCTTACTGGCAGGGCAGTGCGCTTGTCGGCGTGGCCGAAGCGCTGGCCAGGGCCGGCCACCACGACGAAGCGTTGGAGACGGCCCGCTCCATCACCTACCTCGAGTTGCAGAGTCGGGCCCTGGCACGCGTCACCGAGTCGCTGGTGGCAGCCGGTCTCCACGACCAGGCCACCGCCGTGCTCGACCAGGCGCTCGACACCGCCTACTCCGCCACCGACCTCGAGTTCAAGAACAAGGCGCTGGTCGAAACGGTGAACGCGCTGGTGGAAGCCGGTCACCACGACCAGGCCGCCGAGGTCTTCAGCTATGTCTCGGAGATTCCCCGTGCCGTCATCGGCGCGCCCAACCAGGCTTGGGCGTTGAACCGCGTGGCCGAGGCGTTGGCGAAGTCCGGCCACCACGACGAGGCATTGGACATCGCCCGCTCCACCCGACACCCCTTCCACCGGAGTTGGGTCCTCACGCGCGTAGCCGAGGCGCAGGTGGCAGCCGGTCTCCACGACCAGGCCGCCGCGGTGCTCGATCAGGCGCTGGAGGTTGCGGCGTCGGTGGCCGACCTCAGCCAGCGGAGCGAAGCGCTGGTGCGGGCTGCCGGAGCACTTCTCACGGCAGGTCGCCGTGACCGGGCGGCCGTGGCGCTCGACCGGGCGCTGGAAGCTGCCCGCTCCATCACCGATGCCGGACAGCACGGCCGAGCGTTGGCGGATGCGGTGGAGGCGTTCACGATGGCTGAGAACCACGATCAGGCGATCGACGTCGCCCTCTCCATCGGCGATCCCTTCGAGCTGAGCCGGGCATTGGCAACCGCGGCGGAAGGGCTGGCGAGAGCCGGCCACCACGACCGGGCCGACACCACGCTCGACCAGGCGTTGGGTGCCGCCCGCGCCGTGACTGATCCCCGTTGGCGCAGTGAGGCGCTGGCGGCGCTGGCCGAGGCGGTCACGAGAGCCGGGCAGCGCGACCTGGCTGCCGCCACGCTCGATCAGGCGCTGGACGCGGCCGACACCGTGAGCGATCCCGACTGGCGCAGTCGGGCCCTGGGAAGCGTGGCGGTGGTGTTGGCGAGGGCGGGTCATCACGATCGGGCGGTGGCGACCGCGCAGTCCATGACCGATCTCTACGAACAGAGCCAGGTGGTGGCCGATGTCGCCGAAGCGATCGCGGTGGCGGGGCACTACAGCCGGGCGGCGGAAGTCGCCTCCTCCGTCGTCAGGTCGGACCAACGAGGTCGGGCCTTGATGGCGATAGCGAAGACCCCTGCAGCCGAAGCCGGAGGCCACGCCGTGCGAACTGCCGCCACAGCCCTGCAGTGCAGCCCGTGGCACACCAACCCTCGGGACCTGTGTCTGGTGTCGGTGTCGGCAGCCAAGGCCGTCATCGCCGAGTCGGTACTGCTCAGCCGGCGATGACGTGCACAGCGGCGGATCCCGTCGAGAAGGGGATCCGCCGCTGCGTTCCCACGGTGAAGCGCGAAGAACCCCTACCGGAGCTTGTACGCGCGGATCAAGGTGTGCTCGAACGTGTTGCCCTTGCTGTCCGCGCCCTTCACCCGCAGTGAGGCGTACGCGCCCGCCCCGGCGGCGTTGCGGACCAGCGCGGTGCGGCCGATCACCGGAGCCTCGGACCAAGTGCCGCCGTCGTCGAACGACACCTCCACGCGCAGGCGCTGCACACGCCCGTTGTCGCCACCCTCCTGCTGGGTGACCACCAGCGGCACGGAGAGGGTCCGGCCGGCGCCGGTCGTGCCGTTCCCGTCCAGCTTCGGGGTGAAGCGGACGACGGTCAGCGGCGTGGCCTGCCGTCCGTCACCGGGCGCGGTGTCGGAGCGGAACGTCCACGCCGAGTGCACCCGGGTGCTGAACTCGGCGACCTCGCTCGACCGCGAGCTCTCCGCCTCCAGCCGGTAGTCCGCCGCTCCCGGCGGCACGGGGAACGCCCCGATGCCGGGCAGCGGTGTCTCGTCCACCTTCTCGCCGTCGCGGTAGAGCGTGGTCCGGGACGTGCCGGTCAGCGAGTCGCCTCGGTTGCCCGCGCCGTCGCCGAACAGCCACAGGTCGGCCACCACGACGTCGCCCACGCGGAACAGGTAGGGCGCCGCCGAGTGCGGCGGTGTCGGGCCGATGACCGGGAAGCCGAACGCCTCCGCGTACTTCCGGCCCGTCCGGTAGGTGCGCTCGGGGGTGAGCAGCGCCGTCTCCAGCGTCTCGGGCGTGCCCTGGAACAACTGCCAGCGCCAGGTCACGTTCGCCGCCAGCACGTGGTCGATCGCGCCGGCCGACGGCTCCACCGCGGTCGCGCCGCCGACACCGTAGATGCCGTCGGTGGTCGCCGCGCTGCCGGAGTGCTCGCCGATCCGACCGGGGCGGCGCGGACCGAACGCGGTGCCGACCTCCGCCAGCTCGTCCTTGCCCGGACTGCGCACGAAACCGGTGGGCGCCTTGCCGCGCTCTTCCCACGCGAGCCGGTACGACACCGGTTTCCCGCCGACCGGCAAGCCTGCGAACTCCGCGCCGATCAGCACGCCGTACTGCGCCGCGGGCAGCTCCGGGCCGCTGGTGCCCAGTGCCATGTCCGAGGGGAACCCCTCCGGGTACACGAGGCCCATCACGGACATCACGTCCTCGTGGCGCCGGCCGAACGCGACGTAGCCGAACCTGGGTGTGGCGGCCCGGTCGGGCGGCGTGATCTTCACCGGGGCCGCGGCGCGCGCGTCGAAGACCACCTCGGTGTCGGCGGTGACCGTGACGTCCGGCCGGAGCAGCACAGCCATGCCGGGCTCGCCGAAGCGATGCTCGGACACGGCGGTGTAGACGCCCTTGGGCACGCGGGTCGTGACGTCGCCGTCCGTGTCGGTGATCATGCTGAACCGGTCGTTGGAGACGCCGATGAGCAGCGCGGAGTAGTTGCCCTCCGGTTTGCCCGACCGGTCGAGCTGGGTGAACCGGACGTTGTAGCTCTCCACCTCGCGGCTGATCGACACGGGCGTGCGCAGCAGCACGTCCGCGCCGCTCTTGGCGACGACCAGGCCGGTGTACGCGCCGTCGACCGCGCCGGACTTGCCGTCGCCGGTGACCGTCACCGCCGCCTCGCCGCCCGCCGGGACGGTGACCGTGGACGGGGTGACGGTGAACAGCCCGGCCTGGCCGGGTGTGCCGTCCGGGTTGCGCGCCTCGACGGCGAGGTCGAGCGTCACGGGCACGGCGGCCGCGTTGCGGTAGGTCATCGCCTTGCTCAGCGGCACGTCGTCGTCGTGCGGCCACGCCTGCACGCCCAGGCTGACGCTCGGGGGCGACGTGGTGAGCGTCGTGGTCATGACCTCGGCCGAGTCGACGCGGCCGGAGCCCTGGTCGAACACCGTCAGGTCGGGGTTGTGCTCGGCCGCCGCCATCAACGTGGCCTTGAGCCGGTCACCCGACCAGTCGGGCTGCTGCTGCGCGAGCAGCGCGGCGGCGCCCACGACGTGCGGTGTCGCCATCGACGTGCCGGAGGCGGCCATGTGGTCCGCCGGACCGGCGCCGGGGACGCCCCTCGACTTGGCGGCCACGATGTCCACGCCCGGCGCGGTGATGTCGGGCTTGACGCCGCCGTCGCCGGTGCGCGGGCCGCGGCTGGAGAAGTCCGCGATGCTGTCGTCCCGGTCGACCGCGCCGACGGTCAGCGCGGCCTCCGCGCTGCCCGGCGAACCCACGGTCTCGGCGGCGCCGCTGTTCCCGGCCGCGACGACGAACAGCGTGCCGTGCGTCGCGGAGAGGGTGTTGACCGCTTCCTCCAACAGGTCGACCTCGGGCCCGTCGGCGCCGCCCAGGCTGACGTTCACCACGTCCGCGCCCTGCTCGGCGGTCCAGCGCAGGCCTTCGAGGATCGCGGACTCGGCGCAGCCCGCTTGACCGCACACCTTGGCGTCGAGCAGTTGCGCTCCGGGCGCGACGCCGCGGTACCGCGTGCCGTTGCTCGCGATGGTCGACGCGACGTGCGTGCCGTGGCCGATGGTGTCGGTGGAGTCGGGGTCGCTGGTGAAGTTGCGCTCGGCGATCTCCCTGCCCACCAGGTCCGGGTGCCCGCCGTCGACGCCGGTGTCCACGACGCCGACCTTCACGCCCGCCCCCGTGTACCCGGCCGCCCACGCGGCGGGCGCGCCGATCTGCGCGACGCTGCGGTCCAGCACGGGCCGGCGCACGCCGTCCAGCCAGACCTTCGCCACGCCGGGAGCGGTCAGCAAGGCCTGCCAGTCGGCCCCGGACGCCTTGGCCGCCGTCGTGGCCACCGCCTGCACGGTCGGCAGCTCCCGCTCGACCCGGAGCGCGTCCAGCGACGCTGCCCGGTCGCCGGAGCGCTTGACGATCAGCGGCACGCGGTCGCGCCGCGCGTCGTCGTAGCCCGCCTCGACCAGTCCCGTGACGTCGAACAACCGCGCGTCGAACCGGCCCTCGGCGAGCGGACGGGCCGCGTCGCGCGGGACGACGTGCACGTGGCCCCGGCGTTGGAAGGTCAGGTAGCCGATGCCCTCCCGGCCCGGACCCGCGGTGACCGAAGCGACCCGGTCCCCGTCGAGCACGACCCGGTCCCCGCTGATGAGCGTGACGACCCGCTTCGCGCCGGCCGGCTCGCCTCCCCGCGCGCCCCCGGCCGGCGCCGCCGCCGCGGGTGTTGCCAGGGGCGTGGCCATCGCGGCGACAACCCCCATGGTGAGCACCGCGGCCGGCCAGGCCGTCCGCCTTCGTGATCTCGAACCCGACACGAGTTCCTCCCCATTCCTCCGGTGGTGATCGGCGCCGCGGAGCCGTGGAGGTGCGTCGTGCACAGAGCGTGGAACACGGGCTCGTCGGCGCTGACCGGGTCGGACGTTAGGGGCTTCGGCGTTGTTCAGGTTCGTGGCCGATGGGCTGAACAACGTTCTCCGAACAACCCCGGGCCGATCGGGGCCTGGTGTTCTGGCGCTGCAACCCCGGTGTGCGTCTGGAGGTCCGGCACGACGAGGCACGTGCACAGGATCGCGGCACTGGTCCGGACCGGCCGGCACGCCGACGCGCTGCGACTGCTGCCGCCGGACGACTGTTGACCTGGAGCGCGCTCCAGCCACTAGCGTCCCGGCCGTCGATGGCGGAGCAGGTGGAGAACGGAGCACGACGTGCGACTGGGTGTGCACATCAACCGGTTCAACCAGGGTGCGGCGCGGCTCGGCCCCGAGCTGGCCGCCGCCTCCGCGGCGGCCGAGGCGGCCGGGATCGGGTGGCTGTCGGTCATGGACCACTTCTTCCAGATGGAGCACAACGGTGGCGCCGAGGACCCGATGCTGGAGAGCTACACCGCGCTCGGGTTCCTCGCCGCGCACACCTCCACCATCCGGCTCGGCGCCCTCGTCACCGGCGTCACCTACCGCCACCCGGGCCTGCTGGCGAAGAACGTCACCACGCTGGACGTGTTGTCGGGCGGTCGCGCGACGCTGGGCATCGGCGCCGCCTGGTACGAGCGCGAGCACCGCGGGCTGGGCGTGCCGTTCCCGCCGTTGGGCGAGCGCTTCGAACGGCTGGAGGAGGCGCTGCGGATCTGCCTGCGGATGTGGGACCCGGCGGACAACGGCCCGTTCGAGGGCAAGCACTACCGGCTGGCCGAGACCCTGTGCGAGCCGGCGCCGGTGAGCGCGCCGCACCCCGAGATCATGATCGGCGGCAACGGCGAGCGGAAGACCCTGCGGCTGGTCGCCCGCTACGCCGACGCCTGCAACCTCCTGCTCCCGTCCCCCGCCGAGGCACCGCACAAGCTCGACGTGCTGCGCCGGCACTGCGACGACCTGGGCCGTGACTACGACGCGATCCGCAAGACCGTGGTGCACCTCGGGGACCTGCCCGACGACGCCGACGGGTGCGCCAAGGCCCTGGAGGGCTACGCCGACCTCGGCGTCGAGACCGTCATCCTGCGATCGCCGGACGGCGACCAGGCCGCCTGGATCGAACGGGTGCTCGCGCCGACCACCGGTCGCCTGGCCGAGCTCGGCTGACGAGGTCACGACCAGGCGGCGGGGGTGCTTCCCCCGGTGCCCGGTCGGCTTTCAGCGGTGGATTCCGCGCACCGGGCGGACGATCCGCCACCGGATTCGAAGAATGACCTGGAAATAGTTTGACGACACCCCGTGCCGGTCGGCACGATGGGCGCACACCGAGCCGAGGAGCGGACATGACGAACACGCGTCGACGCCGTCCGGGCAGCCCGTGCTCCCCGCCGTGACCTGTTGAAAGGTCCGGTCGAGGGAGCCGCCCGTCGGGGAACCGACCAGGGCGGCTTTCTCTTTTAACGCACCACCGAAAAGAGCATCGGCAGACCGGGGAAGCCATTTTTCGGCAACCCCGGAGGAATACCGCACGACCAGGCCCCCATAGCTCAGCAGGACAGAGCGCGCCGCTACGAACGGCGAGGTCCCAGGTTCGACTCCTGGTGGGGGCACCGCTGGAACCCAGTGCCACCGCGTCTCGTCGGGACGAGCCCGGCGGGGCGCGGTCGGCGGTTCCAGACCAGCACCGCCTTCGCGCGCGGCGGGCGAGAATAGTCGCGTGGAGCATTCCCGGTTACCCGGAATGGGTCTCCGGCACCACATATGTGAACCCGTTCACCGAATAGAGCGGCCACATATGTGAACCTCGAACCGGGGTCGCCACCGGCCGTTGACACGCCGGAAACATGCGCTACGGTGCGATCAGAGAGCGCTTTCCCGATAACCCCTGAACTCACCCCTCATACGGGAGAGGAAATAGCCATGCCCACATCTCCCGGGCACCGGCGCGCCCTGCTGGAGGTCGTCGTGGCCGCCGCGCTGGCCACGACCGCGGCCACCGTGCCCGGCGCCGCGCCGGCGTTGGCCGCGACCACCGCGGACGGGTTCGCCTCGGTGCACGCATCGGGACAGAACGGCACGACCGGAGGCGCGGGCGGCGCCGTCGTCACGGCCACCACCACCGCGCAGTTCCTGGACTACATCGCCCGACCGGAACCGCTGGTCGTGCAGGTCAAGGGGACGATCACGCTGCCGACCGGCACGACGGACGGCATGCACGCCGTCGCTTCGGACAAGACCATCATCGGCCTGGGCTCCGACGCCCGGCTCGTCGGCGGCGGGCTCAACATCGGCCTGCCGGTGGACGACGACGTCACCTCTCCCCCGGCCGACGCGGTGCACAACATCATCATCCGCAACCTCGCCCTCACCGGCGCCACGGACGACCTGATCAACGTGCAGATGTTCAGCCACCACATCTGGATCGACCACAACGACTTCTCCAACGGCGACGACGGCGCGGTCGACATCAAACGCGGCAGCGATTTCGTCACGGTCTCGTGGAACAGGTTCCACGACCACGACAAGACGCTGCTGCTCGGGCACGACGACGACAACGGCGCGCAGGACATCGGCCGACTGCGCGTCACCTACCACCACAACTACTTCGACGGCTCCGACCAGCGCAACCCGCGCGTCCGGTTCGGCGAGTCCGTGCACGTCTACAACAACTACTACCGCGACAACAGCTACGGCGTGGCCTCGGCGATGAACGCGGGCGTGGTGCTGGAGGGCAACTACTTCTTCAGCGTCAACAACCCGGGCCGGGTCGACTTCAGCGGCGACCTGGGCCGGATGGTCGCCCGCGACAACATCCTCGTCGAGTGCAACCACGAGATCGAGCTCCGCGGATCCGTGGTCGAACCCCGCACCTACTACACCTACTCCCTCGACCGCGCCGCCGAAGTCCCCACGATCGTGCCCGCCGGTGCGGGCACCGGTCGCATCTGACAGGAGCACCGACGATGAGCGACATCAGCAGGCGCAGCCTCCTCACGGGCGCCGCCGCGACGGCCCTCACCGCCGTGGCAGCACGCGCCGCGACCGCCGAACCCGCCCGCACCAGCCCGGTCACCACGAGCCCGGCGTGGGCCGCGCCGTTCCAGACCGCCGACGGGTTCGCCGGCACGAACACCCTCGGCCAGAACGGCACCACCGGCGGCGCCGGCGGGCCCGTGGTCACAGTCCGGGACACCGAGACGTTCCTGGACTACTGCGACCGCAACGAGCCCTACGTGATCCAGGTCGACGGGATCATGACGTTCAGCAGCAAGCAGGGCCTGCGGTCCAACAAGACCGTGATCGGCCTGCCCGGCGCGGAGATCCGCGGCGGCGGCCTCGACATGTACCGCAGGCAGAACGTGATCATCCGCAACCTCGCGTTCACCGGCGCGGACGACGACGCGATCAGCATCCAGCAGTCCTCGCACCACATCTGGATCGACCACTGCGACTTCAGCGGCGGCGCGGACGGCCTGATCGACATCGTCCGGGGCGCCGACTTCATCACCGTGTCGTGGAACGACTTCCACGACCACAGCAAGACCGCGCTGCTCGGCCACTCCGACTCCAACGCGGGCCAGGACACCGGCAAGCTGCGCGTCACGTTCCACCACAACTACTTCGACGCCACCGAGCAGCGGCACCCGCGCGTCCGCTTCGGGGAGCCGATCCACGTCTACAACAACTACTTCCGCAACAACCGCCTGTACGGGGTCGCGTCCACCGAGAACGCAGGCGTGCTGGTGGAGGCCAACTACTTCGAGAACGTGCCGCACCCGATCTACTCCGGCTACGACGAGAGCGGACCGGGACGCGTGGTGCAGCGCAACAACGTCTTCGTCAACTCCGGCACGCCGCAGACCCTCGGCACGGTGGTCGAACCGCGCACCTACTACGCCTACACCCCCGACAATCCGTCGACCCTGCCCACCACCGTCCCCGCCGGTGCCGGCGTCGGCCGGATCTGAGCCCAGGAGGACCAGGAACATGAGCGCCATCAACCGTCGTCGGCTGCTCGCCGGCACGGCACTCGCCGCCGTGGCCGCCGCCGTGCCACGCGCCGCCTGGGCCGGGGTCGGCCCGCTGGACGCCGCCAACGGGTTCGCCGGGGTCACCGCGCTGGGCCAGAACGGCACCACCGGCGGCGCGGGCGGCCAGGCGGTCACCGTGACCACGGCCGCTGCCCTCGCCGACTACGTCGGCCGCAAGGAGCCGTACGTCATCTCCGTGTCCGGCCGGATCCAGACCGGCGACGAGATGCTGACCGTCGTCGCGAACAAGACCATCGTCGGCGTCGGCTCCACCGCCGAGATCACCGGCGGCGGGCTGCAACTCGGCTCCACCACCCGCCCCGGCAACAACGTGATCATCCGCAACCTGCGGTTCACCAACGCCTCGGACGACTCGATCAGCGTCACCAACTCCGCGCACCACGTGTGGATCGACCACTGCGACCTGTCCGACGGCTACGACGGCCTGCTGGACATCAAGCGCAACTCCGACTACGTCACCGTGTCGTGGAACCACTTCCACCACCACAGCAAGGCCGCCCTGCTCGGCCACTCCGACACCTACACCAGCGACAAGGGCAAGCTGCGGGTCACCTACCACCACAACTTCTTCGACGGCACGGACCAGCGCCACCCGCGCGTGCGCTTCGGCGAGCCCGTGCACGTCTACAACAACTACTACCGGGGCAACTCGCTCTACGGCGTCGCGTCCACCATGGACGCCGGGGTCGTGGTCGAGGGCAACTACTTCGAGAACGTCGCCCACCCGGTCCTGTCCGGCTACGACAAGAGCGGGCCGGGACGCGTGATCGAGCGCAACAACATCTACGCGGGCTCCGGCGCGCCGGAAACGCTCGGCGCCGTCGTGGAACCGCGCACCTACTACAGCTACACCGTGGACGACCCCGCGTCCGTGCCGCGCATCGTCACGGCCGGCGCCGGTGTCGGCCGCGTCCAGGGGGTGGCGCGGTGAAGAAGAGCACCGCGGTCGCGCTCGCCGCGACGCTGCTCGGCGGTCTCGCCGTGGCGACGCCCGTCACGGCCACCGCCGCCGACAGCGCGCCGATCGGCTTCGCCGCCGTCAACGCCCTCGGCCAGAACGGCACCACCGGCGGCGCGGGCGGCCCCGAGGTCACGGTGTCCACCGCCGCCGACCTCATCGCCGCGATCAAGGCGACCGGGCCGCGCGTGGTGCGGGTGCAGGGCATGATCACGTTGCCGGCCGGCATGCACGACGTCAGCTCGGACAAGACGATCGTGGGCGTCGGCGCGGCGTCGGGCGTGACCGGCGGCGGGTTCACCATCGGCCTGCCGGTGAGCGAGACGACCACACCACCGGCGGACGCCGTGCACAACGTGATCATCCGCAACCTGGTGTTCCGCAACGCCACGGACGACTCGATCAACGTCCAGATGTTCAGCCACCACGTCTGGATCGACCACAACGACCTCTCCCGCGGCTACGACGGGCTGATCGACATCAAGCGCGGGTCCAGCTACGTCACGGTGTCGTGGAACCACGTCCACGACCACGCCAAGAACATGCTGCTCGGGCACTCCGACAGCAATGGCGCGCAGGACACCGGCTACTTGAAGGTCTCCTACCACCACAACTTCTTCA
This sequence comes from Actinosynnema sp. NPDC023794, assembly GCF_040639675.1. Lineage (NCBI taxonomy): Bacteria > Bacillati > Actinomycetota > Actinomycetes > Pseudonocardiales > Pseudonocardiaceae > Actinosynnema > Actinosynnema sp. NPDC023794. The sequence goes on from NZ_JBFAFR010000027.1 coordinate 19,311, forward strand.
ACAAGACCTCGCAGCGCAACCCGCGCACCCGGTTCGGCAACCCGGTGCACATCTTCAACAACTACTTCCTCAACAACAGCGACACCGGCCCGGCGTGCCAGGCCCAGTCCGGCTGCTGGATCGAGGGCAATTACTTCGACAACGTCGAAGAGCCCATGACCACCAGCTACTCCGGGCCCAAGGGCAACATCGTCGAGCGGAACAACGTCTACGTGAACAGCGGCAAGCCGGTCGTCGGCGGCACGGTCACCGACCCGCGCACCTACTACCAGTACTCCCTCGACCCGCCCGCCGACGTGAAGGCGCTCGTCACCCAGGGCGCCGGCACGGGCAAGGTCTGACGGACACCACACCCCGCGGCGGTGTTCCGCACGCACCGCCCTTCCCCGAGGCGCGGAACGGGGCGGCCCACCTCGGCGTCGGCAACGACCAGGGCATGTCCACCGACCGGTGACGGCCGCGGTTCCGCGCCCACCCCTGCCCGGGTGGACGCGGAACCTGGCCCGTCTACTGGAAGATGACGTCGCTGCAGAAGTAGTACGACTGGTCCGAGTGGCTGGCCTGCCAGATCGCGAAGACCACGTGGCGGCCGGTGCGGCTGCCCGCGTTCACCGCGACCCGGTAGTGGTCCGACGGCGCGTAGCGGCCGGTCGTCGCGACCAGGTCCAGGTGGTTCCAGCCCAACGGCGTCGTCGTCGCGTCATAGCCCTGCTTCGACACGTACACCCGCAGGTAGTCCGCGCCGTGGCGGGCCTGGTCCCAGATGTCGAGCGTGAACTGCCGCGGCTTGGTCGCGGCCTTCCACTGACCCGGGTTGTCCAGCGCCGCGTACCGCATGCCACCGGTCCGGCCGCCGCTGCACAGCTGGCCGTTGGGGATGGCGCCCTGGTGGTTGCCCGCGACCCCTTCGCGGTACAGGCCGTTCCAGTTCCACATGGCGGTGGTGTCGGCCTGCCACGCCTGCCAGCACATGGGGTCCTGCTGGGCCATCGTCGGGTTCTGGAAATCGTTGCCCCACCGCTGCCAGCAGCCGTAGTTGCGCGACGGCGGGTCGACGGTGGACCCGTGCGCCTGGGCGACGCCGGTCATCATGCTCGCCATGAGCCCGGCGACGACCGCGAACGTCGCGAAGACCTTGGCCAGCGAACTCTTGCTCGCACGGACGGATATGAGCGCCACTCTCTCCTCCTCGTTGAGGACAACCATGTTGGTAGTGACCATGGGTGGGCTGGGAGCGCTCCCAAATCGCACTGTAACCAAGCGTGCGCGGGAATGGGAAGTGGTGGCGCACAAGGCGTTCGCATTCGACGCGCATTCGACCGCAATTCGACGAAACGCCCTCCCGACGGCTGTCGGGAGGGCGTTTCGGGAGAGCCGGCCCCCGCTACAGCGCCGACAGGTCGACGGCCTCGGCCATCGCCCGGTAGCCCGCGTCGTTCGGGTGCAGGTGGTCGCCGCTGTCGTAGGCGGGCCGCAACGCGTCGGGGTCCGCCGGGTCGGCCATCTCGCGGTCGAAGTCGACCACCGCGTCGAACTCGCCGGCGGTGCGGATCCAGGCGTTCACCTCGTCCCGCGCCGCTTCACCCGCCTCGGTGTGGTACAGGGCGCCCTTGAACGGCAGGAGCGTGCCGCCGACGACCCGCACGCCCTTCGCGCGCGCCTTGCCGATCAGCTCCCGGTAGCCCTCGATCAGCTCGGCCGCCGTGACCACCGGGTTGGGCGTGGTGCAGTCGATCGCGACCTGGCTGAACCCGATGTCGTTGATGCCCTCCAGCAGGATCACCGTACGCACGTCCGGCTGCGCCAAGGCGTCGCGCTCGAACCGCGACGTCGCCTTCTCGCCGAAGCACGACGAGTCGTTGAGCACGCGGTTGCCGCCGATGCCCGCGTTCACCACACCGCGCCGTCCGCCCAGCCGCTCCGCCAGCTCGTCCGGGTAGCGGCTGTCGGTGTCCACGGTGGACGCCGTGCCGTCCGTGATGGAGTCGCCGAACGCCACCACGACCTCGCGCCGCGGCGTGGGGTCGACGACCTCGACGGCGTTGAGGTAGAACCACGACGACGACGTCTCGGTGAACACGTCCGCCGCCGCGTCGGCCCGGTGGTCGCCGGACGCCCGCCAGCTCGTCGCGCTCGCGAACGTGTGCCCGGTGGCGGGCCCGGTCTTCCCCGCCAGGTACAGAGTCACGGTCACCCGGCTCAGCGGCGCCACGGCCAGCGGCGCGAGGTCGCCGACCGCCTCACCGCCGACCGGCACCGTCACCGAGCGCCGGCCGCCGAACGTCAGGTGCCGCACCGTGCCCGGCCGCACGGCCGCGCCCTGCACCGTCCGCGCGATCGTCGCGCCGGTCACGACCAGCGGGGACGTGCCGTAGGCGTTGGAGAGCCTGATCCGCACCGCGGCGCCGCCGTCGCTGACCCGCACCACCTGGCGGACGGTGTGGTCGTCGAAACCGACCGTTCCCCAACCCGGCCCGAACGCGTCGGTCGGCGCGTGCGGCGAGGCGGCCCACGTCGCGTTCCACCCGGGGCCCGAAGCCCCGACCGAACCCGCTGCCCCGCCCTGGACCAGTGCCAGTCCCAGCACGGCGATCAGCGCCACCGCCAGTTTCCTCATCTGCGCGCCCCCCGGTCACTCACTCGCCCGTTCGGCGACCACGGTAGGGCTTGACACCGACAAAACTCTCCGACCAGCACCGACGGGCGGCGGTGAGTACCTGACGAAGGCTTGACGATCGCCCGGCGGCCGTCTTAGGGTCCGGCATCTCGAAAATTGCCGGATCAATGACGAAACTTTCGAACGCCGCCGTCGTAGTCGTCCGAGAAAGCGAAGACCGCCATGAAGCCGATCCGCCTCGTCACCGCCGCGCTCGCCGCGATGGCGTTGACGTCTCCGCTGGCCCTCGTGGCCGCGGCCTCCCCCGACACGGGTGACCTTGCCGCGGGCCACGCGAAGAAGGACAGCCTCCGCTGGGTGGCGCCCAAGGGGTTCTACATCGGCACCGCCGCAGCCGGTGGCGGCCACCACGAGGACCAGCCCTACCCCGACCCGTTCACCAAGGACCTCGAGTACCGCTCCGTGCTGGCCAAGGAGTTCAGCTCGGTGTCCGCCGAGAACCAGATGAAGTGGGAGTACATCCACCCGGAGCGCGACCGCTACAACTTCGGGATGGCCGACGCCATCGTGAAGTTCGCGCAGCGCAACCGCCAGGTCGTCCGCGGGCACACGCTCCTGTGGCACAGCCAGAACCCGGAGTGGCTGGAGCAGGGCGACTTCACCGCCGACGAGCTCCGCGAGATCCTGCGCGAGCACATCACCACCGTCGTGGGCCGCTACAAGGGCAAGATCCAGCAGTGGGACGTGGCCAACGAGATCTTCACCGAGACCGGCTCGCTGCGCACCACCGAGAACATCTGGATCCGCGAGCTCGGTCCCGGCATCATCGCGGACGCGTTCCGCTGGGCGCACGAGGCCGACCCCAAGGCCGACCTGTACTTCAACGACTACGGCGTGGAGAGCGTCAACGCCAAGAGCAACGCCTACCTCGCGTTGATCAAGGACCTGAAGGCGCAGGGCGTGCCGGTGCACGGCTTCTCCGCCCAGTCGCACCTCAGCACCCGGTACGGCTTCCCCGGTGACCTGGAGACGAACCTGAAGCGGTTCGCCGACCTCGGTCTCGGCACCGCCATCACCGAACTGGACGTGCGGATGGACCTGCCGGCGAACGGCGTGCCGACCGCGGAGATGCTGGCCAAGCAGGCCGACTACTACAACCGGACTCTGGTCGCCTGCCTCAACGTCGAAGGCTGTGACTCCTTCACGATCTGGGGCTTCACCGACAAGTACTCCTGGGTGCCGGTGTTCTTCGCCGGCGAGGGCGCGGCCACGGTGATGTGGGAAGACTTCACCCGCAAGCCCGCCTACGACGTCATGCAGTGCACGCTGGCCAAGGAGTCGGTCGAGCGCGGCGAACGCCACCCGCACCTGCCGGGCTGCGCCAAGTAGGTCCCCGACGCACGTTCCACCGCGTCGTCGCAAGCCGTCGGCCCCCGTCAGGACCTCGAGTCCGGGCGGGGGCCGATCACCATCCCACGGGCCGGCGCGTCACGGGTCAGCCGCCGAACGCGATCACCGCGCAGGACGTGGCCAGCGCCAGGCACAGCGGCGAGTAGACGCGCAGGTCGAGCCGGGCGAACTCGGTCGACTTCCGGGACGACACGGCGAGGCCGCCCGCTCCGCGCAGCAGGAACACCGCCGCCACGCCCGCCGTGCCCACCACCGTCAGCCACGCCGGCCCCGGCACGCCCACCAGTCCCGCCCGGCCGACCACCAGGTACGCGGCCACGCCGAGCAGCACGGCCACCGCGAGCGTCAGACCTGCCGAAGGCAGCTTCTCCGGCGGCACGTCCACCACCAGCCGGGCGAACTCCTCCCGCGTCCGCAGCGGCCACGGCGAGAAGGTCCACAGCACGTGCAACGCGCCCACGAGCACCAGCACACCTGCCGTGAGCAGGGCCAACACCGTCATACGACACCCCCGTACGCTTGCGTATGGTCAACGCGCCGTACGGTAGCGTGCGGAAGCTGAGGAACCGTGACGCAAGCCACGGCGAGGCGGGAACACCGAGCGCCCACCGACCGTTGGAACACTCGGTCGGTGCGGTCGTGTCCCCGGGCCTCACCCAGCGCCTTCGCGGAATACCGTTCGGCTGGAGCCGCGTCGAGCCACTCGCCGAGAGGCGACCGCCGCGCCGACCCTCAACGTCCCGCGACGACGTCCACCAAGCCGGTGACGTCCCGGAGCAACCCGCGGACGTGGTCGTCGCCGGCGAGCGTGCCGTGCAGCAGGGTCAGCGGGGCATCGGTGATCCCGCAGTAGTGGGACACGCCGACCCGGAGCTGCCGGTCGAGCACGTCGTCCATGCCGCGCTCGGCGAACGTCTCCCGCGCCTCACCCGCCAGCCCGATCCACCGCATCCGCTTGCCGGTCAGGCGGGGGCGGCCTCGGCCGTAGGCGAAGCCGTAATTCCACACCCGGTCGATCCCCCCCTTGAGGATCGCCGGCGGCCCGAACCACCAGACCGGGAACACCACCAGCAGCAGGTCCGCCGCCTCGATCCGGGCCATGTGCTCCCGCACCGGCGCCGAGCACACCTTGTCGCGGTCGGCCCAGTCGGGTTCGTCCTCGACCGTCATGCGCGGGTCGAAACCTTCCCCGTGCAGGTCGAGCAGGTCCACCTCGACGCCCTGCGCGGTCAGGTGGTCCACCGGCCTGGACGCCACCTGTGACGTGAGCGAGTCGGCGCGCGGGTGGGCCACCACCACGAGCGCCTTCACCGCGCGTCCAGGCGGACGAGCATCTTGCCGGTGTTGGCGCCGCGCAGCACGCCGAAGAACGCCTCCGGCGCGCTCTCCAGCCCGTCGGACACGGTCTCCTCGGCGCGCAGACCGCCGTCCGCCAGCCACCCGGCGGCACGCTCGACGTACTCGGGGAACCGGTGCAGGTAGGAGCTGACCACCATGCCGCGCAGGCTGAGCTGCTTGGTCGCGGCCGGGTACAGGTTCGGCCCCGGCACGGGTCCGGTCGCGTTGTACTGGCTGATCGCGCCGACCAGCGCGATCCGGCCGCCGTCGCGCATCGCCCCGATGGCCGCCTCCAGGTGGTCACCGCCGACGTGGTCGACGTAGACGTCGATGCCGTCGGGCGCGGCGGACGCCAGCTGTTCGGCGACGGGACCGGCCTTGTGGTCCAGCGCGGCGTCGAACCCGAACGTCCCGACCAGCTTCTCGGCCTTCACCGGCCCGCCCGCCGAGCCGATGACCCGGGACGCGCCGAGCCGCCTGGCGATCTGCCCGGCCACGCTGCCGACCGCACCCGCGGCGGCGGACACGAAGACCACGTCACCGGGCCGCACGGGCGCGATCTCGGTCAGGCTCACGTACGCGGTGAGCCCCGGCGTGCCGAGCACGCCCAGGTAGGCGGACGCCGGCGCGATCGCGGTGTCCACGACGGTCACGGCCGACGCGTCGACGACGGCGTGCTCGCGCCACCCGAGGAAGTGGGCCACGGTCGCGCCGACCGGCACGGCGTCCGACCTCGACGCGACGACCTCGCCGACCGCGCCGCCCTCCAGCGCCGCGCCGAGCCGGAACGGCGGGATGTACGACTCGCCCTCGTCCATCCGGCCGCGCATGTACGGGTCGACCGACATCCACGTGTTGCGCACGAGCACCTGACCGTCGGCCAACGGGGGCAGTCCGACGGTCGCGAGCGTGAAGTTGCCGGGTGAGGGCTCGCCGACCGGACGTGACGCGAGCCGGATCTCCCGGGTGGTGGTGATGATCGTCATGATGTGCCTCCGAGCAGGGATTTCGCCTGTGGGACCACCTTGCCGACGCCTTGTTCGGGTTCTGCTCGGGTCCTGTTCGGACCGCCTCGACTACGGTTGCGGCCATGCGTTTCGGGGTGCTCGGTCCGCTGGACGTCCGGACCGCGGACGGCACGCCGGTCAAGGTGCCCGAGCGCAAGGTGCGGCTGCTGCTCGCCGACCTGCTGGCCGACCGCGGCCGTCCCGTGTCGGCGGACCGGCTGGTCGCCGACCTGTGGGGCGACGACGGCCCCGGCAACCCGCTGCGGGCGCTGCACGCGAAGGTGTCGCAGCTGCGCCGGGCGCTGGAGGACGCCGAGCCGGGCGGTCGTGACCTGGTCGAATCACGATCGCCCGGCTACCTGGTCCACGCCGACTCGGTGGACGCCGACGTGTTCGCGGAGCTGATCGCGCGGGCGCGTGCGGCCACCGACCCCGCGGCGCGGGCCGCGTTGCTGACCGACGCGCTGAACCTGTGGCGCGGTCCGGCGTTCGCGGACTTCGCCGACCTCGACTTCGCCCGGTCGGCGATCACCCGGCTCGAGGAGCAGCGCCTGGTCGCGCTGGAGGACCTGGCCCTGGCGCGGCTCGACCTCGGCGAGCACGCGGCCGTGGTGTCCGAGCTCGCGGACGTGGTCGCGCGGCACCCGTTGCGGGAACGCCTGCGCGCGATCCACCTGCGCGCGCTCTACCGGGCGGGACGGCAGCACGAGGCGCTGGCGGGCTACGAGGACCTGCGCCGTCGGCTGGCCGACGAGCTCGGGGTCGACCCGAGCCCCGAGCTGGCCGCCTTGCACCGCGCGATGCTGGAGCAGGACCCCCGACTCGCGCCGCCGGTCCGGCCGGCCACCAACCTGCCGAACCCGCTCACCGCGCTGGTCGGCCGGGAGCGGGACGTGGCCGAGGCGCGTCGGTTGCTGGCCGGGCACCGCCTGGTGACGTTGACCGGACCGGGTGGTGTCGGCAAGACGAGGCTCGCGGTGGAGACCGCCCGGCAGGTGGTGGACCGGTTCCCGGACGGCGTGTGGGTGGTCGAGGTGTCGGCGCCGTGCTCGCTGCCCGACGTGCTCACCGCGGCGCTGGGCATCCGCGACGACGGCGCCTGGGGCGGCGAGCACGTCGACGCGGCCGACCGGCTGACGACGGCGTTGCGGGACAAGCGGATGCTGCTCGTGCTGGACAACTGCGAGCAGATGATCGCCGAGGTGGCGGAGCTGACCGCGGCGGTGCTGCGGACCGCGCCGCACGTGCGCGTGCTGGCGACCAGCCAGGAGCCGCTGGCCGTGGCGGGCGAGGTGCGGCACGCGGTCGCGCCGCTGGCCGGGTCCGCCGCGGTCGAGCTGTTCGTCGCCCGTGCCGGCGCGGCGGGCGGGTCCGCTTCGGACCTCGCCGCGGTGGCCGCGATCTGCCGGCGGCTGGACGGCATCCCGTTGGCGCTGGAGCTGGCCGCGACCAAGGTGCGCGCGTTGGGCGTGACCGGCGTGCTGTCCCGGCTGGACGACCGGTTCCGCGTGCTGGCGGGCGGGTACCGGGACGCGCCGCCACGGCAGCGGACCCTGCGCGCGATGATCGACTGGAGCTGGGAGCTGCTGGACGACGCGTCGCGGGTCGTGCTGCGGAGGCTGGCCGTGCACCACGAGGGCTGCGCGTTCGAGGCGGCCGAGGCGGTGTGCGGCGGTGACGACGTCCTCGACGTGGTGACCGGTCTGGTCGACCGGTCGCTGGTGGTCGTGGTGGAAGGCGCGGGCGGCGCCCGGTACCGGCTGCTCGAATCCCTGGCCGCGTACTGCGTGGAGCGGCTGGACGAGGCGGGCGAGCTGGACGAGGTCCGGGCACGGCACGTCGAGTACTACACGGGCCTGGCCGAGCAGGCCCGGTTGCGCGGACCGGACCAGCACGAGTGGCTGCGGCGGCTGGACGCGGAGTCGGCCAACCTGCGCGGCGCGCTGGACCACGCCGTGCGCGGCGGGCTGGTCTCGCCCGCGTTGCGGCTGGTGGACGCCCTGGCGTGGTACTGGGTGCTGCGCGGCAGGCTGGGCGAGGCGCGCCGGGCGTTCGACGCCGCGCACGCGCTGGGCCGGACCGGCGCCACCACGGCCTGGCACACCGCGATCCGCATCCTGACCGGTGACGGCGCGGACCGCGCCGAGCGGATCGAGGCCGCGTTGCGGTCGTGTCCCGAGCCCCGCGCGTCCTGGTTCCTCGGCCACGCCCTGTGCGAGATCGGCGACATCACCTCGGCGGAAGGCCTGACCGACCGGGCGTTGACGGGCTTCGCCGCGACCGGCGACCGCTGGGGCGCCGCGGCGGCGCTCGGCGACCGCGCGCTCCAGCACTTCGTGCGCGGCGACCTGTCGGCGGCGGCACGGGAGGGCGAGCGCAGCGTCGTCCTCTTCCGCGACCTCGGCGACGCGTGGGGCCAACTGCGCGGCACCCGGGTGCTCGCGTTCGTGGCCGAGGCGTTCGGCGACCACGACGAGGCGGCCGACCGGCTGCGCACGGGACTGCGGCTCGCCGACCGGCTCGGGCTGTGGCCGGAGGTGTCCGACCTGACCTCTGGCCTCGGCCGCATCGCGCTGCTCGCGGGTGACCACGCGCGGGCTCGGGAGCACCACGAGCGCGCCATGCACTTGGCCGCGCAGCACGGTTTCCGGGCCGGTGAGGTCAACGCGCGGCTGGGCCTGGCGCTCGGCGCGCGCCGCGAAGGTGATCTCGACACCGCCGAGGAGCTGCTGCACGCCGTGCTGGACTGGCACGACGAGGTCGGGCTGACGAGCGCGAACGCGCTGGTGCTCGCCGAACTCGGCTTCGTCGCCGAACTGCGCGGCGACCCCGCCACCGCCGCCGCACGGCACCGGGAGAGCTACGCGGTGGCCGCGGACACGGGCGACCCCCGTGCGCTGGCGTTGGCGCTGGAAGGCCTGGCCGGCGCCGCGGACCCGACGGACGCCGCCGTCCTCCTCGGCGCGGCGGACGCGGCCAGGCGGTCGTGCGGCGCTCCCCTGCCGCCCGCCGAACGGGGCGACGTCGACCGCATCACCGCGCGTGCCACCGAAGCGCTGGGGCCGGAGGCGTTCGCCGAGCACTTCGCCCGCGGCTCGGCCCTCGCCCCGGATCAGGCGCGGGCCGCAGCGGGCGCGAACGGGGAACTTGGGGTACGCGAGCGTTCGACACTCGGGACCTGAAGGTTCGACACGCGGTCAGGGTTGGTTGCCCGAGTCGCGGTCGCGCAGGTAGCGGGTGTGGTCGGTCTGCTGGTTGACGTCGGCGGCGTACACGCGTTCGGCCAGCCGGTGGGCCTCGGCCTCCAGCAGGCCGAGCTGCGTCACCAACTCGTCGCCCGGGCTCGGCTCGCCGCCCGCGCGCTGCTTCACCGCGAACCACCACGGCAGGTTGAGGTACGTCTGCACGGACAGCGGCAGGTCGGTGCGCGCCAGCCGGACCACGGTGTGCCGCAGGTCGGGGTTCGCGGCCAACGCCTCGTGCCGGGTGAGGAGGTCACCCAGCACCGCGCCGATCCGGCCGACGGCGGCGACCGCGGGCTCGGGCACCCGGGACGACTGCGCGCCCACCTCGCGCACCAGCTCGTCCAGTTCCGCGCGGAGCAGGCCGGCTTCGGTGACCGCGTCCACCGGCACCAACCGGATCTTCTCCGGCGGCGCGAGCAGCGCGCCCACCGCGTACAGCCCGGCCACCACGACCGGCCACCCCCCGCCGACCGCGCCGGTCAGGTGCAGCAGCACGCCGAGGAGACCGCCGACGCAGCCGACGAGGTTCTTGGTCGAGCCCAGGTAGCGGATCATTGGTAGCCGCGGATCTCCTGGAACACGTCGCCGAGTTCGGTGGCGCGCGCGTCGAACACCTTGCCGCCGGTCATGGTCGCCACCTGGCCCAGCTCGGCGCTGCTGCCCTCGCCGAACAGCACGGTGAACACGGGCACCTGCCGCACCGACGCCGGCACCGAGCCGAACGACGCCTGGAACTCGGCCAGGCCCGAGCCGTTCGCGTTCTCGCCGTCGGTCATCAGCACGATCGAGGTGAACCGGTCCGGGTCGGCCGCGACCAGCGGCTCCATCACCTCGTACGCGCGGGACAGGCTGTCGTAGATGGCCGTGCCGCCGCCTTCGGCCAGCCCTTCGGCGTACGCCTTGATCTCCGCCAGCTCCGCCTGGGGGTCGCCCTCGGGCAGGGTGAACGTCCGCGGCGTGCCGGGCTCGGTGTTGAACGGCAGCATGGTCACCTCCTCCCGGCTGCGGAACCGGCGGAAGCGGCCGGTGAGCGAGTCGTCCGCGCCGGTCAGGCCGACCAGCGCGGACCGCAGCGACGCGATCCGGTCGCCGGCCATCGAGCCGGACGTGTCGAGCACGTACAGCGTGCGCGACGGACGCCGGATCTCGTTGAAGTAAGCCGAGAGCAGGGCGTCGACGGAGTCGCGCGCGGCCGGGAACGGCAGCTCGACCAGGTCGCGCACGGCGAACCGGGAGTCCAGGTCGACGCCCGGCACGACCGGCCGCCGGTGCGTGGTTTCCATGATCTTGCGCTGCACGTCCGGCGTGCGCAGGTGGTCGGTGAGGCGTTGGTGCGCCGCACGGGCGTCGTCGCCGGAGTCCGCGAGCAGGGTCAGCGGGTAGTCCGCGGTGACCACGCCGTCGTCCGGGTAGACCAGCGTGAGCGGTTCGGGCAGGTCCTTGGAAGCGTTCAGGGACAGCAGCACGGACTCGTAGTTGATCAGTCCGTCGACCCGCGCGCCGGGGTCGTGGCCGGTGGCGCGGCGCAGGTAGGCCTCCGACAGCCAGCCCGACGACCCGGCGGACAGCGACTGCGCGGCGAAGAAGCCCTTCAGCCGCGGTGTCACCGCCGCGATCTGGCCCGCGTCCACGGCGTTGCCCGCGCCCGCCAACGCCGACGCCACGCCGACCAGGGCGGAGAAGCCGGAGTTCGACGACGACGGGTCCGTCATGCCGTAGCTGAACGCCTTGCGCCCGGCCTGCTCGGCGATCTCGCCCCAGCCGACCCGCCGGTCGGCCCACCCCAACCGCTGCGCCGACGACGTCGACAGGCCGAGCACCACCGGCGAGCTCATGACCTTGACCTGGTTGCCGAGCCGCTTCGCGGCCTCCGGGATGCCGGCCGGGTAGCGGTTGGAGGAGAACCAGACGGCGTCGTACTTGCCGTCGACCTCGCCCTTCGCCAACGCCTCGGCGCCCTCCAGCGTGCCGGTGAAGGTGAACTTCACCTCGACGCCGGTGGCCTTGGCCGCCTCGTCCAGCACCGGCTGCAGGTCGGTCAGCTCGCTGCCCGCGAGCACCCGCAGCACCCCCGGTTCCGCCGGGCCGGCGGGCTGCGCCGGGTCGGGCCCGGCCTCGCCGGTGCACCCCGCCACCACCAGCACGGCGGCGAGCACGAACGCTGTCCTCATCGGTCCCCCTCGACCGCCGCCGCGTCGTGCGAACGGCGCAAGTGCTCTTCCGCGCGGCGGAGCTCCCCCGACAGCGACTCGACCGTGACGGCCATCGTGCGCACCGCGTCGGCCCGGTAGCCGTCGACCGCGTCGATCGCCGCGTAGATCCGGTCGAACGACGCGCGGATCGTCTCCACCGCGACGGCCGGGTCGCTGCTCGCCCGGCGGATCTCCGCGCCCTGCAGGTCGAGCAGCTCGGTGTTGGCGCGGATCAGGCCGTCCGTGGTGGCCTGCAACGCGGCGACCTCGTCCAGCACGTCGCGCTGGCTCGCCAGGGCGCCGCTGACCAGCAGGGCGATCCGCAACGCGGCCACGGTCGTGGTCACCGCGCGTTCCACGCCCCGGATCAGCTCGTCGTTGTTGCGCCGCACCAGGTCCAGGGCCAGGTAGCCCTGCGCGCTGACGGCGAGCTGCGTCAGCAGGTCCTGGTGCCGTTGCCGGATGGGGTGCAGCACGTCCGCGCGCAGCGCCCGCGCCCGTGCCGGGTCGGTCAGGTCGAAGATCCCGGCCTGCCGGTCGATCGCCGCGTCCACCGCCTCGGCGAACGCGGCGGCCTCGGCCAGCTTGCCCATGGCCCGCCACAGCCGCTCGCGCTCGCCCTTGATGACGGCGTTGTCGCGGCGCAGCACGTCCTGCCGGTTGCGCAGGTCGACCACCAGCGCGTTCACCGGCTCGCCCGCGGCGCGGTAGCGGTCGAGGGCCTTCTTGGCCGTGTTCGCGGCGGGGAAGACCTTCAGCAGCTTGCGGCCGGTGATCGGCAGCTTCGCCGGGTCCAGCTCGGCGACGGTGCGGCGCAGGCCCGACAGCGACGTGGTGACCTGGACCTGCGGTGAGTCGTCGCGCAGGGCGCGGGCCGAGCGGTCGAGCATCGTGCCCGCCACGCCCGCCGCCGCACGCATGTCCGCCTCGCCGACGGCGAGCACGTCGTCCAGCACGGCGGTGAACTCCGGTGACCGGACGTCCAGCTCCTGGAGGCGTTCGGCGAACCGCTCCGCCCGGCGGTCGACGTCCGCGCGCACGTCCTCGCCGAGCGCGATCAGGCCGGCCGCGCGTTCGACGGGGATCGGCGTCACGGGCTCCGGCGGGGTGAGGGTGAACTCGTCCATCACGCGGCGACCGCGTCGAGCAGGCGTTCCAGCGTCTCGAACGACGGCGGCTCGACCGCGTCCACCAGGTCCGCGGGGGCCTTGTCGCCGACCACCTCGGCGAACACGCGCGGGTCGGACGTGCGGAAGCCGAACGTGGCGGCGAGCTCGGCCAGCTCGGGATCGGCGCCCAGCAGTCGGCCGACCTGGTCGCCCTTGTCGGACAACGGGACCAGGGTGTGCTTGGAGTAGACCGTCGGCGCGAGGTAGAGCAGGCGCATGTCGGCGCGGATCGAGCCGTCGGCGCGCAGCACCCGGTCGAGGTACTGGGACTCGTAGATCAGCGCGAGCGGCGTCTTGCCCATGCCGGCCGCGAGGTAGTCCTCGAACGGGCCCTCGGTGCTGTTCTGCGTGTAGCCCTGGTCGCGGAAGAGCCTGGCGACGTCCGGCAGGACGGTCGCCTCCTGCTCCGGCGTGCCGACCACGGTGTTGCCGTTGGCCACGAACGACACGATCGACAGGTACATCGCGGCGGAGTTCGACTCGCCCGGGTTGGTCGTGGTGATGAGGACGTTCTTGCGGGCCGGGTAGGCGGTGTTGCCGGGCAGTTGGTCCCAGCGCGTGCCCGCCTTGGTCAGCTCCAGGTACTTGGCCACGTCGAGCACCTGGTAGTCGCCCGCGCCCTTGGTCACGACGCCGGCGGCCTCGAGCAGCTTCACGATCGGCTCGAACGTCGCCACGGCCATGGGCGACTGGAACGGCGTGTGCGCGGCGGTCGTCTTGCGGTCGCGCTGGATCCGCTGCGCGGCCGGTGAGGACGACGGGAACGCGAACTCGTACTTGCCGAGGTCGACGGAGGTGGCGATCTGCCGTGAGCCGGCCGTGTCCACCTCGACCTTCAGGCCGTGCTTCGCGAACGCGTCGACCACCCTCCGGTCGCTGAAGAAGGCCAGCTTCTCCGACCCGATGACCCCGCGCACGGTGGTCAACCCACCTCGGGCCCCGCCCTCCGCGTCGTCCGAACGACCCCACACGACCACCGCGACGACAGCGGCCAACAACACCACGGCCAAGCCGATGGACAACCGGCGCTTCACTTGACCCGCTCACCCCCGTGTTCGAGCCCGATCATCTCGTTCGCTCGACTCGTTTGACGCGCGAAGCGGCGATCACGGGGCGAACGGTTGATGAACGGAAGGTGTCGATGCCGCGTACTCGGCGGCGGCCACGGTGACCGCGCACGCCGCGTACGCGGTCGTGCGCGGAGAGGTGAGCTCGGCGGGCGCCGGCCCGGCCGGCGCGCCGAGGAGGAAGCCGACGCCCAGCGCGGACATCACCAACCCGACCGACCCCTCACCGCCCCACACGGTCATCCCGAACGGGACCAGCAGCGCGGTGAGCGGGGCGTTCGCAGCCAGGAACACGGTGCTGACGACGAGGAGCGCCTTGGCCGTCCGTTCCGATCGCAGGAACGCGAGTCCCGCACGGGGTTCGTCGCCGACGCCCGACCTCTCGCTCCGACCAACACCACCCGCGACCGGCCCGAGCAGGCCGCGTGGGCCACCAACTGGGCCGACGGCTACGGGCGCTGAGGGCCGCGAGCGGTCGGACGGTGGCCGCAGTCGCCGCCGACGCGGGGCTCTCGGTGCCCGCGCCGTGGCCGAGGCGACCGGTCAGGACACCGCCGAACCGACCGGACGACTGCTGGACGCGCCGGCCGGCCTGTCCGGCCTCACCGGCCGCGACCTCACCGAGCCGGACTGGCTGCGGTTGCTCGACGCGCTGCTGCTCGTCGCCGTGCACCCCGACCGGGGCAAAGGGGGCTCAGTAAGCCATGAACAGGATCTCGTCGCGCGAGTAGTCGTGGCCCGGGTGGTTCTCCTTGAGGTGCTGCTGGGTCTTCTCCACCAGTTCGTCCTCGTCCTTGCCCTGGATCGGCTCGCCGCAGGGGCAGGTGATGTTCCGCTTCATCGCAATCCTCCGCTGGTGATCTCTCCCCTTCGACTCTACTGAACGTGACGACGTTGTCGACCGACCGAGTTCGGGGCCGCCGGCGCGCGGAGCACCGCCGCCACCAGGCGGTGGTTCTCCGCCGCGCCGCCACCACCGCCGACGGCGAACCTGCGCCGGGTGTAGCTGTAGGCGGTGCCGCTGCGCGGATCGGCGAACGCCTGCGCGCCCACCGCGCCGCTGTGCCCGAAGGCGTCGGCGCCGAGCCCCTGGTACCGCACGCCCTGCGCCTCGAAGCCGAGCAGGAAGTGGTCCCGCTCCCCCGTCACCAGGTCGACGCCGGTCGAGTGCGGCCGGGTGAACTCGGCCAGCACGTCCGGCCCGAGCAGCGGCGGCAGACCGTCCACCGGACCGATCGCCGCCGCGTACATCCGGGCCAGCCCACGCGCGCTGCCCACGCTGCCCGCCGACGCCTGACCGAGCTCGCGCACGCGCCGCGTGTTGGCGAACGCCACCAGGTCCAACGGCGTGTTGAACGCGAGCGCGGTCAACCCCTCCGGCGTCGGCGTCGGCGACGGCGAGGCCGGAGGCTGCACGGGCGCGTACCGGGGTTCCAGGTCCGCAGGCAGCCCGAGGTGGAAGTCCAGCCCGTGCGGCGCCCGCACCCGCTCCTCGTACACCTGCCGCAACGTCCGCCCGGTCACCCGGCGCACCACCTCGCCGGTCAGGGCGCCGATCGTCAGGGCGTGGTAGCCGTACCCGTCCTCGAACGCCGGGCGCTCGCCGGCCAGCCGTCCGGCGAGGAGCCGGTCGTCCGCCAACTCCTCCGCGTCGAACCCACCGGTCACGCCGACGAGCCCGGCCCGGTGGGCGAGCAGGTCCCGCAGCGTCACCCGTTCCTTGCCGCCGGCGGCGAACTCGGGCCAGTACGACGCGACCGCGCGGTCCAGGTCGAGCACACCGTCCTGCACCAGCAGCGCCACCACCAGGTGCGCCGCGCCCTTGCCCGACGAGTACAGCGCGAGCAGTGCGTCCTCCGCCAACCCCGCCCAGAGGTCGACCACCTGCTCCCCGTGCCGGTAGACGGCCAGTTGGGCGCCGAGACCGGGCTCGGCGGCCACCACCGCCGCGAACTCCTCGCGCACGCCCTCGAAACCCGGCGCGACGGCGCCCTGGACGGTCATCACGCCGCCGCGACCGCGCGGGCGAAGCGGACCACGCGCTCGGCCTGCACCCGTGCCGCCGCGCGCACGGTGTCGTCCACGGCCGCCGTGCCGCCGGCGTCGTGGTGCGACGTGCCGTACGGGTTGCCGTCGGCGAACTTGTCCGGGTGCGTGTAGCCCGGCGCGACCACGATGCCGCCGAAGTGGTGGAACGTGGTGGCCAACGCCAGCAGCGTCGACTCGTGGCCGCCGTGCAGCGTGCCGGTCGACGTGAACCCGCTGTAGACCTTGTCGGCCAGCAGACCCCGCTGCCACACGCCGCCGAGGGTGTCGAGGAACTGCTTGAGCTGCGAGGCGACGTTGCCGAACCGGGTCGGCGTGCCCATGATCACCGCGTCGGCCCAGACGAGGTCGTCGGCGACCGCCACCGGGAGGTCGGCGGTCGCGGCGTCGTTGGCGGCCCACGCCGGGTTGGCGTCGATCGCGGACCGCGGCGCGAGCTCGGCGACCTTGCGCAACCGGACCTCAGCGCCCGCCTTCTCCGCGGTCTCGGCCATCTCCTGGGCGATCTGGGCGATGTTGCCGGTGGCCGAGTAGTACACGATCGCGACCTTCACGCTGCCGTCCACGGCGGTCCCCTCCTGCTGCTTGATCATGACCACGACGATATAGTCATAGGTGGTGATCGTCAATAATGGTGACTATCACCATAGGTGACCAAAGGAGGGTCATGCGCCGAGGCGAACGCAAGCACACCGATCCCGACCTGGGCGTGCTCACCGGCCGGCTGCTGTTCGCCGTGCAGGAGGAGCTGTTCGACACCCTCGCCCGGGACGGCTACCCGGACCTGCGCCCGCAGCACGGCGCGGTGCTCGCCTACCTGGACGAGGAGGGCACCCGCGCCACCGACCTGGCCCGCCGGTCGGGCCAGCACAAGCAGGTCGTCGGCAAGGTGCTCGACGAGTTGGAGGCGCTGGGGTACGTCACCCGGCAGCCGGACCCGGACGACCGGCGCGCGAAGCTGGTCGTGCCCACCGAACGGGGGCTGGCCCAGATGAGCCGGTCGGACGCGATCGTGGCCGCCATCGAGCGCCGCCACGCCGAACGCGTCGGCGAGGACGCGTTCGGCGGGTTCAAGCGGCTGTTCCGGGAGGTCGTGGCCGGCCAGCGGTCCTGGCGCGACGGGTGAGCCGGCGCCGTGACCGGCACTAGCGGCGGCGCAGCACGCGCGGGTCGGCGTCGAGGTGGTCGCCCAGGCGCAGCGTGATGAACTCGTTGTTGTCGGGCTTGCCCGGCGTGCGGCCCGACGAGGACGGGAAGTTGTTGTCGTTGAGCACGCCGATCGTGCGGTCGTCCAGGATCACCACGTCCTCGATCGTGGTGAACGGGAAGGTGAACGTCGCGCCGAAGCCGCCGAGCCCGCGCGGGTTCGCGATGTCGAGCAGGTCGGCCACCAGCGTCTTGTCCAGCACGCCGTCCCGGTCGCGGTCGCGCTTGTCGGCCAGGTAGACGCGCTTGACGCGCGCGTCGACGCCCTGTGCGCCGTCCCGTTCGATCACCAGCAGCCGGTTGCGGTCCACCGCGACGGCGTCGCCGATCGCGTGCTCCGGCTTGTCCAGCCGGTAGGTCCAGCGGACGCCCGTGTACCGGCCGTGTTCGAGGTCGAACTCGTTGAGCCGCAACGTGCCGGGCTCGTCGCCCGCCACCGTGCCCTCCAGCAGGGCGTCGAGCGCGCGGCCGTCGGCGGCCAGCGCCAGGCCCTCGTAGCCCTTGCTCCCGCCCAGGTTCGGCGTGCCCGCCGGGTTCTCCGGCGCGAAGACGCCCGGCAGCGGCACGGGCGGTGCGAGCAGCCGGCCCGCGCGGTCGAAGTGCAGCAGGTAGGGGCCGAACTCGTCGCCCATCCAGTAGGTGCCGTCGCCCGCGCGGACGATCGACTCGACGTCGAAGTCCGCGCCGGTCAGCACCCGGTCGGGGCGGGTGAGCGGGAACGGCACGTGGCCGTTCGGGTCCGTCAGCGTGATGCCGCCGAGGACGTCGACGGCGCCGGTGCCGAAGTCCGGGCCGATCCGGTGCACGCGGAGGGTGAAGTCCGCGCTGTTGGCCTTGGTGCCGTACCCGTTGTCGGACAGCACGTCGAACGTGCCGTCGGCGTTGCGCAGCACACCGCTGAAGCCCTGCACCGGCTGGTCGGCGAACGGCGGCACGACCCCGTTGACCGGCGTGGTGCCCAGGGCCGCGCCGGACGGCTCGCTGCCCGGCACGAACGTCACCGCGGGCAGCGCGGCGAACCCGGTCAGCGTGGCGCGGCCGAAGTCGTGGCGGCCGGTCGGCGCGGCCGAGCCGGGCGCCGCCACCGACGCCAGCACGAGCGCGGACAGGCCGATGACCAGCGGTCTCCTCATAGGTGTTCCGTTCTGCTCGGCACGCCGCACTTCAGGGCGCGCGGTGCGCGGAACGGTAGGCGGGCCGGGTGAACGGCTGGGGCGTCCGCGGTGACGCGGTGGTGGTCCCGCCGGCGTCGTTGCCGTGGGACCACCCCCGGACGAGGTGTCAGCCCGCGTGCGCCTCGAACTCGGCCAGCTGGGCGGCGGGCCAGCCCGTGTTGCCGGTGAACGTCAGCCGCAGGTGGCGGTGCGTTCCGGAGACCGGGATGCTCACCTGGTTG
>NZ_JBFAFR010000027.1:38102-117240 GCF_040639675.1 Actinosynnema sp. NPDC023794
GCCGGACGCGGGGTCGAACCGGAACCCGGCCGACGCCACCAGTTGGCCGTAGTTCGCGCCGTCCGAGCTGCCGGAGACGCTCAGCGTCTGCGTGCGGGCGGCCCACGCCGTGGCCGGCGGGAGCTTCAGCACGATCCGGTTCACCGCGATCCGGCTGCCCAGGTCGACGGTGAACGTCTGCGGGAACGCGTTGTTCGGGCTCTCCCAGTAGGTGTTGACGTCACCGTCCACCGCGTTGCCGCCGGGGAAACCGACGTTGGCCGAGGCCTGGACCGGCTTGCCGCGCGCCACGTTGCCCTGCGGCGGCGGTGACGTCGTGGTGGTCGTGGTCGTGCCGTAGACCTCCAGTTCGGCCAGCTGGGCGGCGGGCCAGCCCGTGTTGCCGGTGAACGTCAGCCGCAGGTGGCGGTGCGTTCCGGAGACCGGGATGCTCACCTGGTTGCCGGACGCGGGGTCGAACCGGAACCCGGCCGACGCCACCAGTTGGCCGTAGTTCGCGCCGTCCGAGCTGCCGGAGACGCTCAGCGTCTGCGTGCGCGCCTCCCACGCCGTGGCCGGCGGGAGCTTCAGCACCAGGCGGCCGACGTTCTCCGACCGTCCCAGGTCGACCGTCAGCGACTGCGGGAACTGGTTGTTCGCGCCCTCCCAGTAGGTGCTCGCGTCACCGTCCACGGAGTGCGCGGCCGGGAAGCCGCCGTTCGCGGTGGAGGCGTTGACCGCCTTGCCCCTGGCCAGGTTGCCACCCGGCGGAACGGACGTGGTCGTCGTCGTGGTCGTGGTCGTCGTGGTCGGCGGGTTGGTCGGATCGGTGTAGATCGGGTCCGGCCACGGGCCGCAGTACGACGGGCCGTCCCAGCCGGAGTTGCCCGCGCCCTTGGTGATCTGGAACCCGTTCTCGCCGAGGCAGCTGTAGACGCCCGCCCGGCCGAGCCCGGTGGCGGTGACGTTGGTGAACGACGCCGCGCCCGGCGACTGGAGCTGGATGCCGAACGTGCCCGCGCCGTTGATCCGCACACCGTTGAAGTGGACGTTGGTGATCGTGCCGCTGATGAACTGGATGGCCTCGTAGTTGCTGTCGATCAGGTCGGTGTCGGTGACGTCGATCCGGCCGTTCATCACGCCGTCGCGGGCGTCGAACCACAGCGCGCCCACGCCGAACTGCCAGTTCGAGTCGAGCACGCCGGCGCGCAGCGTGGTGTTCTTCGACAGGGTGGTCGTGCCGGACAGGGGCACCGAGGAGAAGCGGTTGCCGACGTGGATGCCGCCGCCCTGGTCCTGGGTGTCGGCCACGACGTTCTCCGTGACCACGTTGTCCCGGCCGCCGTAGATCGCGATGCCGTTGGCCTTCATCGGCACGACCACCGTGTTGCGCCGGATCGTGTTGCCGTGATCGGCCTGGTGCTCCGACCAGAACGCGATGCCGTCGTCGCTGATGTTGCGGAACAGGTTGTGCTCGATCAGCACGTCGCTGATGCCGCGGTGCAAGTTCATGCCGTCGGCCAGTTGGTCGACGACCTTGTTGTCGCGGATGGTGAGGCCGGAGAACGGGCCGTCCAGCCACAGGCCGACCTTGGTGTGCTGCAGGAACATGCCGGAGATCACCGAGCCGCCGCCCAGCGCGCCGCCGATGGCGTTGGTCTGGTCGCAGTCGACCCGGTTGGTGACCTCGCCGATGATCGCGAAGTCGTGCAGGCCGACGCGCGTGCTCACGCCGGAGTTGCCGCCCTGCCCGCAACTCGACGGCTCGCCTAGGCCGTAGAAGCCGACCCGGTCGCCGGCGACCACGCTGTGCCAGTGGCCCGCGCCGCGGACGGTGACCTGGTCGACGGTGACGTGCTTGGTGACGGTGAACCGCCCGGCCGGGATCCACACCTCGCGGCCGGACGACTTCGCGGCGGCGACCGCGGCGTCGAAGGCGGCGTTGTCGTTCGTGCCGTCGTTGGGGGTGGCGCCGTGGTCGGTGACGGAGACCGAGTTCGCGGGCCGCGTGGCCGCCGGGGCGACGAGCTCGAAGTCGGCCAGGTCGATCGTGTAGGACGGCGCGGTGTCACCCGCGTCGACCTGGAGCTTGACCTTCGAGCCTGCGGCGAGCGTGCGGCCGAACAGGGCGCGGGTCGAGTCGTAGAGGTGGTGCGGCTTGCCCTGGTTCGGGTCGTTGGAGTAGGGGTAGCCGCCGTAGCGCCACGCGTACTTCGAAGTCAGGGTGAGGCTGCCGGTCTTCGTGCCGTCGAGGTAGAGCGACAGGGGCGCGGTGATGCCCGCGCCGCCGTTGCCGTCCGGGACGCTGTAGCGGAGGTCGATCGAGTTCGCGGGCTCGGTGAGGGTGAACTCCACGTACTTGCCCTGGCCGGACAGGGTCACGGCGCGGCGGCCGGACGCCTCGCCCTCCAGCGTGCCCTGGCGTCGGCCGGGTCCGATCTTCGTGCCGTTCGTGGCGGCGGCTTCGGCCTCGTGCTCGACGAACGGCACGTCGGCGCCCCGGCCGGGGATCTCGAACGGCGACGTGGCCGCCGCGGCGACCTGGGCGGCGACCTCGCCCGGCGCGGCGGCGATCGTCAGCGCGGCGAGCAGGGACGTGGCCACCGCCGCCGCGCCGAGCGCCAGGGGGCGCCGGGGGGTGGGGTTGACTCGCATGGGTTCAGCCCTTCGTTGGACGGGACCTCGGACTGCGGGCAGGGGAAGTCACCGGGTGTGGCGTGGCGCACACCATAAGCAGCACGATCAACCGACCGCAAGATGTCTACTGGAACACGCAAAAACTCGACTGCGGCAAGCCAGGGGTCATCGAAACGACCGCTTGCGCTGAGCTTGCGGAAACTTGCGTTCGCTTGCGCGGGCCGTTCGGCGGTCTTGCGACGGTCAGTAGGCGCCGCTGAGCTTGCGGTGGTCCCAGGAGACGACCGAGGTGGGCGCGAACCGCAGCCCGACCCGCTTCACCGCCTGCGCGGCCACGAACGCGTCCAGTTCCGGCCCGCTGTGCCCGGAGTAGCGCGCCGCCACCGCCGCGCCGATGCGGGCCACCTCGGCCCGCTCCTCGACCAGCCGCGCGTCGCACTCCATGGCCACGCCGCGCAGCTGGTCGTAGGTCTCCCCCGCCTCCAGCTGCAGCGTCGCCTCCGGCGTGCGGCGCAGGTTCGCCACCTTCTGCGACGACCGGTACGTCCAGCCGACCAGTTCGCCGTCCTCCACCACGAACCACAGCGGCACGAGGTGCGGCCTGCCGTTCGGGCCGATCGTGGCCACCGTGACGACGCGCCGCTCCTCCAGGAACGCGCGCACCTCGTCCGTCGTCATCGTGATCAGGGCCCGGCGCGACATGGCGTCAGGATAGGCGGCTGTCCTCGCGCGACACCGCCGCGCCGGGTCCGGCCGACAGGTCGCCGACCGCGCCCTTCTCCAACAAGGCCAGGAACACGTCGACCAGGTCCGGGTCGAACCGCGCGCCGCGGCCGGAGCGCAGCTCGCGCACGGCCTGCTCGTGGGTCAGCGCGCGCCGGTGCGGCCGGTCGGCGCGCATCGCCGCCCACGCGTCGCACACCGACAGGATCCGCGCCTCGATCCGGATGCCCTCGCGGGCCAGGCCGTTCGGGTAGCCGGCACCGTCCCACCGCTCGTGGTGCTGGCGGATGACCTCGGCCACCTCGCCGTGGTCGGGCAGCACGCCGACCATGCGCGCGCCGCTGTCGGGGTGCTCGTGCAGCAGGTGCCACTGCTGGTCGGTGAGCGGGCCGGACTCGGTGAGCAGGTCGTCGGGCAGCACGATCATGCCGACGTCGAGCAGCCGTCCCGCGCGGTGCGCGTTGTGGATCTCGGCCGGGTCCCGCTTCAGGTCCTCGGCGACGGTGCGCGCCCACTCGGCGATGGCCAGGCTGCGCCCGGGACTGGCCACGCGCAGGTCGACCAGGTCCGCGACCTGGTTCAGGTAGTCCACCGCGACGTCCTCCCGGTGCTCGGTGAGCGATGTGCCACCGGCGACCGCCCGGTCCCGACCGAGATCCTTGGCCAGGTACAACGCGCGGTCAGCCGCCGACACCAGCGCGGACGCGGTGCCGTAGTGCGGCGCGAACGCGGCGGTGCCGGCGGAGAGCGTAACCGTCACCGATCTACGACCGCTCACGGCGATCGGATGGTGGGAGACCCCGTGCCGCAACCGTTCCGCGAGGCGGCCGAGGTTCTCGGCGTCCACACCGGTCGCGATCAGCGCGAACTCCTCGCCGCCGTACCGGGCGAGCACCCGGCCCCGGTCCGCGATCGCGCGCAGCCGGTTGGCCACCTCGACCAGCACCCGGTCGCCGGCCGGGTGCCCGAACCGGTCGTTGATCGACTTGAACCGGTCGACGTCGAGGATCACCACGCCGAGCGGGAGCCCGGTGCGCCTGGCCCGTGCCACGTCGTCGGCGAGACGTGCCTCGAAGTAGCGGCGGCTGCGCAGCCGGGTGAGGCTGTCGGTGATGGCGAGTCTGCGCTGGTCGACCGCGAGGCCGGCGAGGCGGGTGGCGGTCAGGGCGAACAGCACCGCGCAACCCGCCGCGATCACCGGCACGTCCCGCCGCACGCCTTGGGCGTTCTGCACCAGCAACAACGCCGGCCCGATCAACGCGCCGCCGGACAGGATCGCCAGCCGCGGCCAGCTCAGCCGCAGCGCGGGCACGTCGACGGCCTGCGCCATCCGACCCATCGACGGGTGCAGGGCGCACGCGCCGAGGGCCAGGTTGCCGGTCAGCCAGATCGCGTCCAGGAAGTTGCCCGCCGCGTAGCTGAGGTCGAGGCGCTGCAGCACGTACGCGGTGTCGGCCGTGAGGATCGCGGCCAGCCAGACGGCCAGCAGCACGAACGACGCGTCACGCCGTCCGCCGCCGAACAGCAGCCGCAGGGCGACCAGCAGCAGCACCAGGTCCATCAGCGGGTAGGCCAGCGACACCATCTCCACCAGCACCGGCGTGCCGAGGCGGGTCTGGGGGCCGATCACGAAGACCCACGACAGCAGGCCCGCGACCACCGTGAGCGAGACCGCGTCGAGCAGGCCGGGCAGGTCGCGGTCGGCGCGGCGCTGCCGGATCAGCATGAGCAGGCCGACCACGACGAGCGGGTAGTGGCCCAGGTAGAGGGCGTCGGCCACGGACGGGTAGCTGGCGTCGTTGAGCACGTAGTGGGCGATGTAGAACGTGGTGTCGGCCAGCGCGTACACGAGTTGGCTCAGGCCGAGCACGATCCACGGCGCGCGGGGTTCGGGCCGGTTGCGCCGCACGCCCCACCACACGGCGAGGGCGGCGGACGTGCTCACCGCGCAGTAGACGACCACCCGGAGCGGAATCGTGCCGACGAAGATCGGCAGCGCGTAGTAGACCCCGACCGATAACAGGCCGAAAACCAGGTATCCCATCCACAGCCGATGCTGTTCACCGATCGGGATTTCGCCGTTTTCGACCGACGTTGTTCCGGCGACGCGCAATCCCGGCACTCCCTACTGAGGCGACGCTGACGTTCGACAAGGCGGGGCCATGAGACCGGTAAAGAGGAGTCCGCGTCAATCCCTGTTGCCGAGTCTTCATCCGCAGAACGATGCGCATGGCCCATACGCGCGGCTTCGGAGGGCTCTATAGAGTGCCTATTGGTCATGCCGCCGTCGCCGGTGACGGGCGGTGCCCGGACGAGGGGGAACGATGGCGAAGGACGCGAAAGACCTGTTGGAGCGGGTGCGGGAGGAGTTGAAGGGCGAGGGCGGGACGAACCGGCTGGTGCCGTTGATCGCGTCCGGCGAAGCGCCGCTCGCGACGTTGCAGGCGTTGGCGGCGGAAGAGCACCGCATCGTGCAGAGCGATTGGCGAGCGTTCCTCACGTTGGCCGCGCAGTCTCCGGTGCCGGCGCAGCGCGAGTTCTTCGCGACGGTCTCGGGAGGCGAGGGGCTGGCGTTGGCCAAACTGGCCGATTTCGCCGCCGCGTGCGGCCTGACACCGGACGACGTGGCCGAGTACCGGCCGTTGCCGGGGTGCCAGGCATATCCGTCGTACGTGGCCAGGCTGGCGTTGGACGGCAATCCGCAAGACGCGCTCCTCGCGATTCTGGCGAACTTCGCGGAATGGGGCGGCTATTGCGCGACGATCGCCGCCGCGCTGCGCGAGCACTACGGTTTCGACGACGCGGGCTGCGCGTTCTTCGACTTCTTCGCCGAACCCGCCCCCGAACTGGACGCCCTGGGCCTGCGCGCCCTGACCGACGTCCTCGCCACGGGCTGGACCCCGGACTCGGCCCTCCCCGCCGCCCGCCTCCTGCACTCCTACGAGCTGATGTTCTGGAACACCCTCGCCGACCTCCCCTGACCCCGAGAGTCCTACGTCCACGTCGCGAGAGTCCTACGTTCAGACCCCGAGAGTCCTACGTTCAGGACCACTGAGTTCTACGTTCAGGCATCGCTGAGCGTTCAACTCGGGGTGCGCGAACGCAGGACTCTCGCGCGCTGGAGGTAGGACTCTCGGGTTAGTGGGGGACGGAGGGTTGGGTGTCCCAGTTCTCGGCCAGGTCGGGGCGGCCGAAGAGGTAGCCCTGGGCGTAGGCGCAGCCGGCGTTGCGGAGCCAGTCCGCCTGGGCCTGCGTCTCGATGCCCTCGGCGACGGTGTGCGCGCCCAGGACTTCCGCCAGGTCGATGATGCAGCGCACGACACCGGCGGTGCGCCCGGTCTCGGCGAGGGCGTTGGTGAACGACCGGTCGATCTTCACCACGTCGAACGGGTAGCGCTGCAGGTAGCTCAGCGACGAGTAGCCGGTGCCGAAGTCGTCCAACGCCACCCGCACGCCGGTCTCCCGCACCTCCATCAGCCCGCGCATCGCGGCGCCGTCGGCCCACACCGACTCGGTCACCTCGATCGTCAACCGCTCCGGCGGCAGGCCCGTGGTCTTGAGCACCCGGTCCAACGACGGCAGGAACGCGGGCGCGGACAGCTGCCTGGTCGACACGTTCACCGTCACCCCGAGCGAACGCCCCTGCTCGCGCCACCGCATCGCCTGCTCGCACGCCCCGGCCAGCACCTTGTTGCCCAGCGCCACGATCAGGCCGGTCTCCTCCGCCAGCCCGATGAACTCGCCGGGCCCGAGCAACCCGTGCCCCGGCCGCTGCCACCGCACCAACGCCTCCGCACCCGCCGCCTCCGACGTCGCCAGGTCCACGATCGGCTGGTAGTGCAGCACCAGCTGCCCGTCGGACACCGCCGTGCGCAGGTCGGCCTTGTCGCGCTGCCGGGCCAGCACCCGCTCGCCCATCTCCGGCCGGAACAGCCGGACCCGCCCGCCGCCCTCGCGCTTGGCCACGTACATCGCGGTGTCCGCGTCACGCAGCAGCTCCGCCGTCCCCACCCCCGGTGACGACACCGCGATGCCGACGCTGGCCCGGATCACCGTGTCGTGCCCCAACCCGGTCAACGGCCGCGCCAGCTCCGACAAGATGCGGGTGGCCAGCCGTGCCGACTCACGCACGTCGTGACCGGGCGCGAGCACGGCGAACTCGTCGCCGCCGAGCCGCGCGGCGGTGGCCACGGGCCCGACGGCCCGGCCGATCCGCTCGGCCGCCGACACCAGGTACCAGTCGCCCGCCTCGTGCCCCTCGGCGTCGTTGACCTCCTTGAACCCGTCGAGGTCGATCACCAGCAGGCCCACCGCCTCGCCGGACGGCAGCGCCTCGTCCACCAGGTGCAGGAAGTGCGCGCGCCCGGCGAGCCCGGTCAGCTCGTCCCGCTCGGCACGGGTGCGCAACGCGTCCTCCAGCTCACGGCGCTTGCTCACGTCCAGCGCGGTGACCAGGGTGTGCTGTTCGGAGACGTGCTCGACCGGCACCGCCTGCACGGCGAGCACGCCGATCGTGCCGTCCGCGCGGGTCACGCGGACCTCCACCGGGTCGTCGCCCGCACGGCAGCCGTGCTCGCAGCTCGTGATGTCCGGACCGTGCGGGCACGGCACCCGCCCCGACTCGTCTCCGCGCCAGTCCAGCAGCTCACGCGCACGGTCGTTGTGCAGTCGTGGCGCGCCGACGACGTCGAGCAGCACGAGCCCGATCGGGCTGGCCCGCACCACGGCCTCGACAGTGCGGTGCGCGTCCTCCATCAGCCGCACCGAGCGCACCGTCTCGTGCAGCGCCAGGGCGGCGACCGCCAAGCCCATCAACGGCATCACGACGGATGCGACGAGCGGACCCGTCACCACGACCGGCTTGAACGCGATCCACGCCACGAAGCCGGACACGTATCCCAGCATCGCGGGCACCACCTTGACCGGGAACCGCTCCTGGCTGCCGAACAGCGCGCGTCGCATCGTCACCGCGAACAGGAAGTTGATCACGGGCGCCGGGTTCGGGAGTACGAAGACCGCGCCGTGGACGATCACGCCTTCCGCCAGGGCGACGGCCCAGCCGCCCCGGTTCGGCCACAGTCGCCAGGCCGCGAGCATGACCGGCACGAGCAGGATGGGCACCAGCCGCTCGTGCCCCGTGCCCACGAAGAGCAATTGCAGGGTGAACACCGTGACGCTGAGGTAGGCGTACACCTCGGTCAGTCGCCGGATCCGTCGCAACCCGGCCTGGGCGGGTGACGCGGGCAGGTGGTCCACCACGGCGCGCGTTGGACGTGCCACGCCCCGTTACCCCCAAGTCAAGCGGTGATCGATTGAACGTCCCCTCGCGGGGGAGAACGCACTATCCATACCAATGTTCCCGGTACGCAACCGCCATTCGGGTGAGTCCACTGTGGACCGGCCGAAACAGGGGCGGAAATCGAGCGCGGGTCACGATCCGGGGGTGGACTCCTGCGGCGGCTCGCTGTCGGGCAGCGGGTCCGGCGTGGTTGTGGCGAGGTCCGCCGCGACCGCCTTGGCCTCGTCGATCTTGCGCCGCGACGCGGCCAGCCGCTCGTCCTCCTCCGGCGTCTCGACCCGGAAGTCCTCCGGCGAGTGACTCTCGCGTTCGCGCTCGTCAGCCATGTGACCGGGGTTTCCGCCCACCCCGGCGGCAAACTTGGACACCGGCCGCACGGCGGGCTACCGTCGATAAGAGCCCGCTGGTTCGTAAAGCCGCCGAGGAGACCCGATGTCGAGCACGACGACCGCGCCACCCCGCCCGTCCGCGCGGCGGCGCGTCATCTTCACGGCGGTGCTGCTGACGGTGACCGCACTGCTGTTCTGGGTGCCGTGGACGGGCTTGCTCGCGCCGGGCGCGCGGTGGCCGTGGCCGGTGCAGGTCGTCGGCACGGCGTTCTTCGTCGTCACGTCGGTGGCGTTCCCGCTCCTGCTGGTCCGCGCGCACGGCCGCCGGCACTCCGACCGGGCGTCCCGGGTCGCGCACCTGATGCTGGGCGTCGCGTGGGTGTTCTTCGCCTGGACCCTGATCACGCACGTGCTGCGGATCGTGCTGGCGGTGGCGGGCGTGGAGAACCCGTTGCGGGCGCGGTTCGTCGCGGTCACCCTGCTCGTCCTCGGCCTGGCGCTGGTCGCGCACGGCCTCCGCGAGGCACGCCGCGTGCCTCGGGTGAAGCGGACCGACGTGCCGCTCCCCCGGCTGGACGGGGCGTTCGACGGCCTCACCATCGCGGTGCTCGCGGACACCCACTACGGCGCGATCGACCGCACGAAGTGGTCCGCGGACACGGTGGCGGCGGTCAACGCCCTCGACCCGGACGTCGTCGTGCACGTCGGCGACATCGCGGACGGCACGGTGGCGCAACGCCGCGGCCAGGCCGCCGCACTGGGCGACGTCCGGGCGCGGCACCGGTTCTACGTGTCGGGCAACCACGAGTACATCAGCAACGCCCAGGCGTGGCTGGACCACATGACCGAGCTGGGCTGGACGAGCCTGCACAACCAGCACCGGGTGCTGGAACGCGGCGACGCGCGGCTGGTCTTCGCGGGCGTGGACGACGTCACCGGCGCGCACTCGGGCGAGACCGGGCACGGCGCGGACCTCGACGCCGCCCTCGCGGGCACGCGGGCCGACGACCCGGTGGTGCTGCTGGCCCACCAGCCCAGCGAGATCCCCAAGGCCGTCGCGGCGGGCGTCGACCTCCAGTTGTCCGGCCACACGCACGGCGGCCAGATCTGGCCGTTCCACCTGCTGGTGCGGCTCCAGCAGCCGGTGCTGGCGGGGTTGAGCCGCCACGGCGAGCGCACCCGGCTGTACACGAGCCGGGGCGCGGGTTTCTGGGGTCCGCCGCTGCGCGTCTTCGCGCCGAGCGAGATCTCCCTGCTCACGCTGCGCGCCGCCTGATCCACCGCCCGTGCGCGGAGGCGTGCACCGAGGGGATTTCGGCCCTACCCACACGGGTGTACGCCTCACACGAACGGGTGAGCGCCGTTGTTCGGCGGCGGGAGCAGTCGCACGCTCGGCAACAGAGGTTCGGTCGGTCGCGGTCGCAGTCACGACGCCGTTGGGGGAAACCTCGACACACCCGACGCCGCCGAAGGACTCCCATGAACGACATCTCCCGTCGAGACGTGTTCCGGCACGGCGCGACCGCCGCCCTGATCGCGGTCACCGCCGCCGGTTTCGCCTCCTCCGGCGCCACGGCCGGTCCGAGCAGGGTCGCCGCCCTGGCCGATCCCCGTGACTTCGAGGAGACCTACAAGGGCAAGAAGATCAAGGGCGAGCACGACAAGGACAAGGGCAAGCACAAGGTCCACATCAACGGCAGGAAGCTCGGCGTCATGCAGGTCGAGCTGCCCGTGGGACCCGACTCGACCGCGACCTACACCGCGGTGCTCAGCACGCTCAACCACTTCGACCCCGTCCCCCTGGACGAGGGGACCAACCGGGACGGCCTCAAGAAGCTGGCGAAGCTCGCCGTGGACCAGCTCGGCGACCAGGAGCTGACCCACGACGCCGACCACCCGCACCCGTGATCGGCGGCCGACCGCCCGCGAAAGGAACGAGCCCATGGGCACCCGCAAGAGCGCGGCCGCGCTGACCGCCACCGAGAAGTCCGACTTCGTCGCCGCCGTGAAGGCGCTCAAGGCGCAGGCCAGTGGCCGCAACTACGACTGGTTCGTGCGCACCCACATGACGTACTTCAACGCCGTCAACAGCCACAACTACGCGCACATGTCGTCCTCGTTCCTGCCGTGGCACCGGCGGTTCCTGCTGGAACTCGAGAACGGCCTGAAGGCGATCAACCCGGCGGTGAACCTGCCGTACTGGAACTGGACGGCCAACCGCTCCACCACCGGCGCGCCCTTCACCTCCGACTTCATGGGCGGCAACGGCTCCGGTGGCAACGGCGCCGTCCTCAGCGGCCCGTTCGCCGGCTCCACGAGGTGGCGGATCAACGTCAGCGCCACGACCTCGACGTCGCTGCGGCGGGCGATGACGCTGCGCGGCTCGCTGCCCACGACCTCCGACGTCGACACCGTCATGGGCGTGTCGACCTACGACGTGTCGCCGTGGAACTCCTCGTCGAGCAGCGGCATGCGCAACCGCGCGGAGGGCGGACTGTCGCCGAACCTGCACAACCGCGTCCACGTCTGGGTCGGCGGGCACATGGCGCAGGTCGACTCGCCGAACGACCCGGTGTTCTTCCTGCACCACTGCAACATCGACCGGATCTGGTCCCGGTGGCAGGAGCGCTGGGGCTTCGGTGCCGCCCAGTACCGGCCAGGCGGTGGCGTGGCGAACGTGGTCGACGTCGACGAGGCGTTGGAGCCCTTCGGCGTCACCGTGTCCTCGACCCTGGACCACCGGGGCAGCTACACCTACGCGTGACGGGACGGGCATGATCGGCCCGTGAAGGTCCTGGTGGTGGGTGCGAGCGGGTTGGTCGGGCAGCACGTCGTCGGACGGTTGCGGGCACGGGGGCACGAGGTGACGTCCGTGGCGCGGACCGCGCGCGACGACCTCGACCACGCCCTCGACGCGACGAAGGCCACCGAGGCGGAGTTCCGGGCCTTGCTCGCGGGCCACGACGGCGTGGTGTTCGCGGCCGGCGCGGACGACCGGGAGGTGCCGCGCGGGCCCGCGTACCCGGTGTTCCACCGGGGCAACGTCGCGCCGGTCGTGCGGCTGCTCACCGCCGCGCGCGAGGAGGGGCTGAGCCGGGCGGTGGTGCTCGGGTCGTACTACACGCACTTCCACCGGCTGCACCCCGAGTGGCGGCTGGTCGACCGCCACCCGTACGTCCGCAGCCGGGTCGAGCAGGCACGGGCGGGCCGTGCGGCGGCGGGGCCGGACCTGCCGGTGGCGGTGCTGGAGCTGCCGTTCGTGTTCGGCCGGGCCGGTGACCGGCTGCCGAACTGGGCGGGCCCGTTGGACAAGTGGGTCCGCTCACGGTCCCCGCTGCTGGCGCCGCCCGGTGGCAGCGCCGCCACGACGGCCGCGCAGGTGGCCGACGTCGCGGTCGACGCGCTGGAGCGGGCGTCCGGAGAGGACATCCCCGTGGCAGCCGAGAACCTGACGTGGCCGGACATGATCGGCCGCATCGCGACCGCCGCCGGTCATCCGCGCGAGGTGCGCCGCCTGCCGGGCGCGGTGGTGCGGGTGGCGTTGCGGCTGACCGGGCTCGTGCAGCGGCTGACGGGCAAGCAGTCCGGGATCGACCCGGCGCACGCGGCCTCGCTGCTGTTGCGCGAACTGTTCGTCACACCGATCCGACCGGTTTCGGTGGACGGCGCCGTCGCCGAGACGTTCCGCCGGGACTAGTACGCGCGCCGACGGGGTTCGGGCGGGTCGTAGTCGTAGTCGTCGTCCTCGGGCACGTCGAACGGGAGCGGGCGGTTGGTCCAGGAGTCGATGAGCACCACGATGGCCGCGCAGACGATGACGACGACGCCGACCCACGCCAGGCCACCCCAGAACAGGATGCCCGCGATCAGCACCAGCGGCAGGACCATGAACAGGCAGAACGGGTCCACCCGCCCGAACTGCCGCCGTCCTCCGGAACTCGCCATCTACGCCCTCCCAGTCAAGCGCCTCCCCAGGTGAACTTACGCGACGTGGTCCGCGCTGCCTCCAGCCGGGCGGTCACGCACCGCGTTGTTCGCGGCCGGGGTACCGGCCTCGGGCGCGTTCGGAGACCGTGGCGAGCACGGCCGAGATGATCATGCCGGCTCCGTAGCCGAGGTGCGGCAGGTTGTCGGCCGGCGACCGGGAACAGGCGTGACGCGCCTCGCGAGGACGCCGCCAGGATCCCGGCCACGCCGAACAGCAGGTGCAGAAGATCACATGTCTCCGCAGGTGCGGAGTTACACTGCTCGATGTGCCGAATCTGCGGATCAGTGATGCCGCCACCCTGCTCGGGGTGAGCGACGACACCGTGCGCCGGTGGATCGACCAGGGCCGCTTGGCCGAGGTGCAGCTGGACAGCGGGCGCAAGGGAGTCGACGGTCGCGAGCTGGCCGAGCTCGCCCAACGCCTGGCCGAGGCGCCGGAGCCCGGCGTCACGGTGGCCGCGTCGGCGCGCAACCGGATGCGCGGGATCGTCACGCGCGTGGTCAAGGACGGGGTCATGGCGCAGGTCGAGCTGCAGGCCGGGCCGTTCCGGGTGGTCTCGCTGATGAGCCGCGACTCGGCCGACGAGCTCGGCCTCGAGGTGGGCGGCGTGGCGGTCGCGTCGATCAAGTCCACGCACGTCGTCGTCGAGATCCCGGAGGCGTGATGCGCGCGCTGGCGCTGGTGGCGCTGCTGGTGGTGGCCGGTTGCGGCGCGTCGGGGACCACCGCGGCCGGCCGGGTCACGGTGTTCGCGGCGGCGTCGTTGACCGAGGCGTTCACCAGGCTGGGCGAGGACTTCGAGGCGGCCGAACCCGGCGTGGAGGTCGTGTTCAACTTCGGCGGCAGCTCGGCGTTGGCGCAGCAGATCGGGCAGGGCGCGCCGGCGGACGTGTTCGCCTCGGCCGCGCCCGCGAACATGGCGCAGGTGGTCGACGCGGGCGGGACGGCCGCCGAGCCGGTCACGTTCGCGCGCAACCGGTTGGTGATCGCGGTGCCCGCGGGCAACCCGGCGGGGATCACCGGGCCGGCGGACTTCGCGGACGACCGGGCCAAGATCGCGTTGTGCGCGGAGCAGGTGCCGTGCGGCGCGGCGGCGAAGCGGGCGTTCGAGGCCGCCGGGGTGACGGCGCGGCCGGACACCGTGGAGCAGGACGTGAAAGCGGTGCTGACCAAGGTGCGGCTGGGCGAGGTGGACGCCGCGCTGGTGTACCGGACGGACGTGGGGTCCGCGGCCGGGCAGGTCGAGGGCATCGGGTTCCCGGAAGCCGACCGGACGGTCACCGACTACCCGATCGCGCCGTTGGCCAAGGCCCGGAACGCGGCCGGCGCGCGGGCGTTCGTGGACCACGTGCGGTCCGACCGGGGTCGGGCGGTGCTCGCCGAGGCCGGGTTCGACGCGCCGTGACGTCGACCCGTCGTCGGACCGGGGGCCGCCTGCCGGTGGCGCTCGTGCTGCCGGCCGTGCTCGGGCTCGCGTTCCTGCTGGTCCCGTTGGTGGGCCTGTTGATCCGCGCGCCGTGGGGCACGCTGCCGTCGCGGCTGTTCAGCCCGTCGGTCGGTGAGGCGCTGCGGCTGTCGTTGGTGTGCGCGAGCCTGGCGACGGTGGTGTGCCTGGTGCTGGGGGTGCCGTTGGCGTGGCTGCTGGCGCGCGGCGACGTGCCGGGGCGGGGCGTGCTGCGGGCGTTGGTGACGGTGCCGCTGGTGCTGCCGCCGGTGGTGGGCGGGGTGGCGTTGCTGTTCGTGCTCGGCCGGCGTGGGCTCGTCGGGCAGCACCTCGACGCGTGGTTCGGCGTCTCGCTGCCGTTCACCACCGCGGGGGTGGTGCTGGCGGAGGCGTTCGTGGCGATGCCGTTCCTGGTCATCTCGGTGGAGGGCGCGCTGCGGGCGGCCGATCCGCGTTACGAGGAGGCCGCCGCGACGCTGGGCGCGTCGCGCTGGCTGGCGTTCCGGCGGGTCACGTTGCCGTCGATCCTGCCGGGGGTGGTCGCGGGCACGGTGCTGTGCTGGGCGCGGGCGTTGGGCGAGTTCGGGGCCACCATCACGTTCGCGGGCAACTTCCCGGGCGAGACGACCACCATGCCGCTGGCCGTGTACCTGGCCTTGGAGACCGATCCGGACGCGGCGATCGTGTTGAGCGTGGTGCTGCTGATGGTGTCGGTGGGTGTGCTGGCCGCGCTGCGCGACCGGTGGATCAGCGGGCCGTCATGACGCTGCACGCCGACCTGAGGGTCGCCCGGGGCGCGTTCCGGCTGGGCGCGGAACTGGTGGTGGAGCCGGGTGAGGTGGTCGCCCTGCTCGGTCCGAACGGCGCGGGCAAGAGCACCGCGCTGCGCGCCCTGGCGGGACTGCTCCCGTTGAGCGGCGGGCACATCCGGCTCGGCGGGCAGGCGTGGGACGTGCCGCCGGCCGTGTTCCGGCCCGCCGAACGGCGTCCGATCGGCGTGGTGTTCCAGGACTACCTGCTGTTCGCGCACCTGTCGGCGTTGGAGAACGTCGCCTTCGGGCTGCGGGCCCGGGGTGCGGGCCGTGCCGCGGCGCGAGCGGAGGCGGCACGGTGGCTGGACCGCGTCGGGCTGGCGGCGCACGCGAAGGCCAAGCCGCGCGCGCTGTCCGGCGGGCAGGCGCAGCGCGTCGCGCTGGCCCGCGCCCTGGCCACCGGCCCAGACCTGCTGCTGCTGGACGAGCCGCTGGCCGCGCTGGACGCCGCGACCCGCCTGCACGTGCGCGCCGAACTCGGCAGGCACCTGCGCGACTACCCCGGCCACACGCTGCTCGTCACGCACGACCCGCTGGACGCGATGGTGCTGGCCGACCGGCTGGTGGTGCTGGAGCACGGCGAGGTCGTGCAGGAGGGCACGCCGACCGAGGTGGCCCGCCGCCCGCGCACGGACTACGTCGCCGACCTGGTCGGCCTCAACCTGTACCGCGGCACGGCGCGCGGCACGACCGTGTCGTTGGACGCCGGCGGCACGCTCACCGTGGCGACGCCGGCGACCGGGCCGGTGCACGTGGTGTTCCCCCCGACCGCCGTCGGCCTGCACCCCGAGCGCCCGGCCGGCAGCCCGCGCAACGCGTGGCGCGTCACCGTGGCCGGGATCGAGCAGCACGCCCACACCACGCGCGTGCGGCTGGACGGTGTGCCGCCCGTGCTCGCCGACATCACCACCGCGACCGTCGCGGACCTCCGGCTCCGGCCCGGTGACGAGCTGTGGGCCGCCGTGAAGGCCACCGAGGCACACGCGTACCCGTCGCAACAATTGTGAGTGACCAACCACTCCTCTGTTTGCCCGCTTTGACAAGACTCGTACACCAGCGTTGACTCTTGCATGAGTGACTGACCACTCACATACTGGAGGAAGCGATGAGCGAGCAGTCCGCCGAGCAGGTCCTGGAAGTCGTGCTGCCGGGCGTGGTCGAGCCCGAGGGCCTGGAGCTGCGCCGCCGCGAGCGCCCGACCCCCGGGCCGGGGCAGGCGTTGGTGCGGGTCGAGGCGTCCGGCGTCTCCTTCGCGGAGAAGCAGATGCGCAAGGGCAAGTACTTCGACCAGCCCTCATTCCCGTTCGTGCCCGGCTACGACGTGGTCGGCGCGGTGGCCTCGGTCGGCGCCGGAGTGGACCCGGGCCTGGTCGGCGGGCGGTTCGCGGCGTTGACCAAGACCGGCGGCTGGACCAGCCACGCGCTGGTGGACGCGGCCGACCTGGTGCCGGTGCCGGCGGGCGTCGACGCGGCCGATGCGGCGGCGCTGGTCGTCAACGGGGTCACCGCGTGGCAGATGGCGCACGGCTTCGCCAAGGTCCGAGCCGGTCAGACGGTGCTCGTGCTGGGCGCGAACGGCGGCGTCGGGTCGCTGCTGGTGCAGCTGGCCGTGCTCGCCGGCGCACGGGTGATCGGCACCGCCTCGGCCCGGCACCACGACGCGGTCCGGGCGCTGGGCGCCATCCCGATCGACTACCGCGACGCCGATGTGCCCGGCAAGGTCCGCGAGTTGGCCCCGGACGGTGTGGACGCGGTGTTCGACCACGTCGGCGGCCCCGGCCTGGTCGACTCCTACCGCCTGCTCGCCCGGCGGGGCGCGCTCGTCGCGTACGGCAGCGCGTCCACGAAGGACGAGCCCGGCTCGGCCATGCTGCCCGTGCTGAAGCTGGTCGTGCGACTCCTGTGGTGGAACGCGCTGCCCAACGGGCGCCGCGCCACGTTCTTCAACGTCTGGGCGGGCAGGCGCAACCCCGCCCGCTTCCGCGCCCGGCTCGCCCGCGACCTCGGCTCGGTGTTCGCCCTGCTCGCCGACGGCTCCCTGTCACCCAGGATCGCCGCCCGCGTGCCGCTGGAGCGGGTCGCGGACGCCGTGCGGTTGGCCGAGTCCGGCACGGTCACCGGCAAGGTGATCCTCCTCCCGCAACCCTGGACGGACTAGTCGCGCGCCGATACGCCCACTCCGGGTGTCCTTTCCATCACCATGCCACTCAGATGGGCAACTGCGCCCGCACAGAGCGCGGTGGCGGTGTCGCCGAGGGCCAGACCAGGCGCGGGTCGCGGAACCGATCACCACGTACCGGAACAACGAAACGGATCCGGTCAACCTGGGCGACATCGTGGCCCGACGACCGGCTGCTCGACGCGGGCTGCGGCCGGGGCAGCACCAGCATCATGGCCGACCAGCGCTTCGGCTGCCGGGTCGACGGCGTGTCCATCCCGGAGGAGCAGGTCGAGTTCGCCAACGCGCAGGTCCGGAAGCGCGGCGTCGCCGACAAGGTGAGGCGCCACTTGCGCCGAGTGCTTCAAGGCGCTCGCGGCCAACGATTTCGTCCCGATCAACGTGATCGACCTGACCGCGGCGACGGTCCCCCGCCTAGAGCTGCGCGGGTCCTCCGTGGCGACCGGGGTCGAGGAGGCCTTCCTCACCGCGTACCGGGAGGGCAGCTTCCACACCTGCTCATCGCGGCCGACCGCGTCCGAGCGGGCGGGCGCGAGGCTCGACGACGCGGTAAACGCGGGGTCTACCCGAGCGGGTCTGCCCGAGCGGCGCCGACCACAACGGCCACCAGATCCCCGGCCGGCGCGGCGTGCCCATCTTCCCGTGCGGCAAGATCCCGGTCGGCCAGACCAGGACCAGCTCGATCATGCTGGTGCGCACCGGGGAGGACGCGCTCGGTGTGCTGGAGGACGTGGAAGTCGCCCGGGAGTAGCCCTCGCGCGTCGGTGGCGCCGGCGCCGACCCTGGTCGGCCGAGGGCCGGTGGAGCCTGGGACAATCGCCTGCCTACGAAGGAGGCTGTGTCAGGTGAGTGTCCACCACCAGGAGGTGCCGTCGCTGCTGGAACGGATCGCCACGACGATGTCGGAGGCGATCGGCCGGGTCCGTGAGGACCTGGCGGGCGCGGATCCGGTGGTGCGACGATCCGATCGCGCCGATTTCCAGTGCAACGCTCCCCTGGCGTTGGCCAAGCGCGTCGGCGTGCCGCCACGCGACCTGGCCGCGCAGGTCGTGGCCGGGCTCGACGTCGAGGGCGACGCGGTGATCGCGGCGGTGGAACCGTCCGGTCCGGGATTCCTCAACGTCACCGTGACCGGTGGCGCGGTCTGGGAGCAGGTCGCCGCCCGCCTGGCGGACGCGCGCCTCGGCGTGGGCGTGGCCGAACCGGGCCGTCGGGTGGTGATCGACTACTCCGCGCCCAACATCGCCAAGGAGATGCACGTCGGGCACCTGCGCACGACGATCATCGGCGACAGCCTCGCGCGCGTGGCGGGTTTCCTCGGCGCGGACGTGCTCCGGCAGAACCACCTGGGCGACTTCGGGACGCAGTTCGGGATGCTGATCCAGTACCTCGACGAGCACCCCGACGCCGCGTGGCACCAGGACGAGCTGGCCGAGGGCGCCTCGGCGGTGTCGGCATTGGACGGTCTGTACCGGTCGGCGCGGGCGGAGTTCGACGCCGACCCGGAGTTCGCCGACCGGTCGCGCTCGCGGGTCGTCGCCCTCCAGGCGGGCGACCCGGCGACGGTCGCGGTCTGGCAGGACATCGTCGCGGAGTCCGAGCGGTCGTTCAGCGCGATCTACGACCGGTTGAACGTGCTGCTGACGCCCGAGGACTCGGTCGGGGAGTCGTTCTACAACCCGATGCTGGGCGAGACCGTGCAGGAGTTGGTCGACGCGGGCCTGGTGGTGGAGAGCGACGGCGCGCTCGTCTTCTACTCGGAGGAGGTGTCCGGGCCCGAGGGCAGGCCGGTCACCCTGATGGTCCGCAAGCGCGACGGCGGGTACGGGTACGACACCACGGACCTGGCCACCATCCGCTACCGCCTGCGCGACCTCAAGGCCAACCG
Source organism: Actinosynnema sp. NPDC023794 (assembly GCF_040639675.1). Lineage (NCBI taxonomy): Bacteria > Bacillati > Actinomycetota > Actinomycetes > Pseudonocardiales > Pseudonocardiaceae > Actinosynnema > Actinosynnema sp. NPDC023794. The sequence goes on from NZ_JBFAFR010000027.1 coordinate 57,380, forward strand.
GTTGGTCTACGTCACCGACTCGCGGCAGGCACTGCACTTCCAGCTGGTCTTCGAGGCGGCCCGGCGGGCCGGCTGGCTCACCGACGGCGTCACCGCCGAACACGCCGCCTACGGCACGATCCTCGGTCCGGACGGGACGCCGTTCAAGACCCGCGCGGGCGGCACGGTCCGCCTGATGGACCTGCTCGACGACGCGGTGTCGCGCGCGAGGGCGATCGTGGCGGAGAAGAACCCGGACCTCGACGCGGCCGAGCTCGACCGGATCGCCGAGTCGGCGGGCATCGCCGCGGTCAAGTACGCCGACCTGTCGACCTCGCGGGTGAAGGACTACTCGTTCGACGTCGACCGCATGGTGTCCTTCACCGGCAACACCGGGGTCTACCTGCAGTACGCCCACGCCCGGATCAGTTCGATCCTGCGCCACGCGGGCGATTCGGGCATGACGGTCGACAGCGCGGTCCCGCTGCACTCCGCCGAACGGGAGCTCGGCTTGGTGCTCGACGCCTACGGCGCCGTCGTCACCGAGGTCGCCGCCACCCTCGAACCGCACCGGCTCTGCGGCTACCTCTACGACCTGGCCCGCGCCTTCACCACCTTCTACGAAGTCTGCCCCGTCCTCAAAGCCGACGAGCCCGTGCGCGGCAACCGGCTGGCCCTGTGCCGGCTGGCCGCGCGGACCCTCGGCCACGGGCTCGAACTGCTGGGGATCACCGCGCCGCAACGGATGTAGCCGACCGTGCCCGCGACGTTCGGACGTCCGCGCGGTGACCACGTCCCGCGTCGCGGGCACGGTGCTGCAGACCGGTTCGTTGGTGCATGCTCGTAGCCGTGATCGACGACTTCGCGAAGAAGTACCTGCACAGCGACCTGCAAGAGATCCGCGAGGTGATGCTCCGCAAGCTCGACGGGCTGTCCGAGTACGACGTCCGCCGTCCCCTGACCGCGACCGGGACCAACCTCCTCGGCCTGGTCAAGCACCTGTCCGTGTCGGAGTCCCGGTACTTCGGCGAGGTCTTCGACCGGCCGTTCCCCGAGGCCCTCCCCCGGTGGGACGACCTCGCACAACGCGGAACCGACATGTGGGCGACCGAGCACGAGACGCGCGAGGAGATCATCGGCCTGTACCTGCGCGTCGGGCAGCACTCCGACGCGACGATCACCGCGCTCGCCATCGACTCGCCCGGTCACGTCCCCTGGTGGCCGCGCCCGGACGTGATGTTGTTCAACGTCCTGGTCCACGTGCTGACCGAGACCAGTCGGCACGCCGGGCACGCCGACATCCTGCGCGAGCAGCTGGACGGCGCGGTGGAGATGGCCGGGCAGGGGCGGGACGCCGCCTTCTGGGCGGACCGGCGCGCGGAGGTCGAGAGGGCAGCCAAGGCAGCCGAGGTGGCGATGTCCTGACCGGTCGAGCACCCGCTGCGACCGTCGGCCCGGTCGGCTTGCGCGGTGCTACGCTGAGGGTGTTGGAGACCCCTTCCGCACGTCGGACGCGTCTGCCGTCGTCACGTGGAAGGACAGGCGACTCGTGCCACGTCTTCACGGTCCCGCGCACTTCACCGAGGACCCGTACTCACAAGTCGTTTCGCCCCGCGGCATTCCGGTGGACGACCTCGTCTCCGTCCTCCAGAAGGACATCAGGCGCGGTCGCGTCGACAACGCCGTGCTGGCCGCCTACGAGATGTTCACGACCTCGCCGGACGTCGCTCAGCACCTGTGGCGGCGGCTGCGGATCATCGCGGTCGAGGACGTGGGGATGGGCCTGCCCCTCGGGCCGGTGCTGGTCGACGTTCTCCACCGCAACTCCGACGCCACGCCCGGTGGGGACTGGATGATGGCGTGCCACGCCGTGCGGCTGCTCGCCTCCGCGCCCAAGGACCGCACCGGTTCCGAGCACGCCGATTGGGTCGCGACGAAGGTCGCGCTCGGGGAAGCGCTGGTCGAGGTCCCCGACTACGCCCACTGCGTGCACACGCGCGCGGGTCAGGAGTTGGGCCGCGGCCTGGTGCAGTGGTGGGAGAACGGTGCTCAGGTGCGCGACGAACTGCCCTCGGCGGATCACCGCTACCGCGAGGAGCTGGTCGAGATCCACCGCCGTGACGAAGCGCAGAACGGGACCGCGCCGCGCCCGTCCCGGCGGGCGAGCGCCACCGGGACTCCCGACCGCGGCTGACGGGCTCCTGCGAGCTCGTCGGCCGGTTCGCGCGGGACGGCCCGTCTCCCGATCACGGCAGGAAGCCCGGTCGGCGGTCTCGGGCGAGGACGCGGGTGCTCTTGGGCGGGTCGCGACTGCCGCCGACCGGGTCGGTGGCAGTCGGGCTCAGAGGTAGGCGACGTCGGTCAGTTCCTCGGCCGCCGCCCAGAGTCGCTTGCCGATGGCGGGGTCGGCTGCTTCGCGGCCGAATCGGGCTTCGGTGACCGGGCCCATGGTCTCCCAGAGCCTGGACGGCCCGAAGAACTGGCCGCCCCGCACCCCGGGTCCGGTCGCGGCGTGCAGCTGCGGCAGCGCGCCCTGCTCGACAGACTGGGTGGCCAGCAGTCCGAGCCGTGCGATCACCTGGCCGAACCGGCCGCGGTGCGCCCAGGCGCGCGGGGTCAGGTTGGTGCGGGTGAGGCCGGGGTGGGCCAGCACGCCGACGATCGGCGATCCGGCGGCGCGCAGGCGGCGGTCCAGCTCGACGCCGAGGACCGTGGTGGCGAGCTTGGACCGGCCGTAGGCGGTGGCGGGCCGGTAGCGGCGTTCGGACATCAGGTCGTCGAAGTCGAGGTGGGCGTTCCTGTGGGTGATCGAGCTGAGGTTGACCACGCGGGCTGCCCCGGCCGCGGCCAGGTTGTCGAGCAGCAGGCCGGTCAGCGCGAAGTGGCCCAGCACGTTGGTGGCGAACTGCAGCTCGAAGCCATCGGCGGAGGTGCGGCGCGGGCCGAGCAGGACCACGCCCGCGTTGTTGACCAGCAGGTCGATCACCGGGTGGTCGACGGCCAGCTCGGCGGCGAACGCGCGCACCGAGTCGAGGGACGCCAGGTCCAGCTCGCGCACCTCGGTGTCACCGCCGATGCGCAGGGCGGCCTGCCCGCCGGCGGCGGTGTCGCGGACGGCGAGCACGACGTGGGCGCCGCGGCGGGCCAGCTCGGTCGCGGTGACCAGGCCGAGGCCCGAGTTCGCACCGGTCACGACGGCGACCCGGCCGCGCTGGTCGGGGATGTGGTCGGCGGTCCATCCGGTCATCTGCTGCTCCTGGAGGTGTCGGTGTCCCGACGACGTTAGGAGCGGTTCGGGCCGGCTCGGTCGGTGTCGTTTTCCTGGGTCTGCGAGACCTACCTCGGGCGCCCGGCGGGACGACACACTGGTGGCATGAGCAGCCCTCATCCCCACGCTCGCGAGCTCGGCGACTTCCTGCGCGCCCGGCGCAGCCGGTTGCGCCCGCACGACGTCGGCCTGGAGCCGGGCGGCCGGCGCAAGGTCTCCGGGCTGCGGCGCGAGGAGCTGGCCCTGCTGGCCGGGTTGAGCACCGACTACTACCAGCGGATCGAGCAGGGCCGGGAGGTGCGCCCGTCCGACGACGTCCTGGACGCGCTCGCCGGCGCGCTCGGCCTCGGCGACGAGGAACGCCGACACCTGTTCACCCTGGCCCGCGCCGCCCGCCGCCCGGTGCCCGCCCGGGTGCACCGCGATCCGGAACGGGTGCCGGCCGGGACGCGTCGGCTGCTGCGGGTGACCGACACGCCGGCGGTGGTGCTCGGCAGGCACCTGGACCTGCTCGACTGGAACCCGATGGCGCAGGCGCTGCTCGGCGACCCGGACGACTACCCGCCCGACCGGCTCAACATGCTCCTGCTGCTGTTCGACGACGCGCGGACCGGCGCGCGGAGCTGCCCGGACTGGGAGCGGCAGGCACTGGACTACATCGGCATGATGCGCGCCGCCGTCGCCACGGACCCGACCCACCCCCGGGCCACCGCGATCGTCGGCGAGCTGAGCATCCGCAGCGAGGAGTTCCGCCGGCTGTGGGCCCGGCACGACGTGCGCGAGTCGGTCAGCGGCACCAAGACCTTCCGGGTTCCGGAGGTGGGCGACATCGTCCTGGACTGGGACAGCTACCCGCTGCCCGGCAACCCCGGACCGGTCATGCTCGTCTACACCGCCGAACCGGGCAGCGCCGACGCGGACCGGCTGCGGCTCCTGGCGTCGTTGCACGCGACCCGGTCGGCGTCCGCGGACTAGGAGCGCGTCGCTGCTTGGTTGTGGTGCATGTGGCGGGGAGGCTGTTGTCCGGCAAGCCCCTTCCCTGCCGGACCGGGACTTCTGCCATGGCCGCCTCGCCGATGAAGCGGCCGGCCACGTTGCCGGCGCGGGGATCGTGAAGAGTCGATCCGGCTGACCACCACGGTGCACGTCCGGCATCGACGATCATGCGGGCGCGGATGCTGCTCGCGCTGGACAACTCCCTTGGAGAGATCGACCCCACGGAGGTGATCGTGGCCCGACTCGGGGTCTCGGGTGGGACGCTGCGGCTGGTCGCCAGGAGGTTCGCCGGAACCGGTGCGGAGTTCGCCGCCCGCGCGGAGGACGTGCCGGCGGTCCACGCCCGCCGCACGACCTGCGCTTCGTCAACCCGCGACGTGATGGTCGGGCCGGGTGTCGTTCAACCTGGCCTCCACGTCGGCCAGGTCGGGGTGGGTGAGATCGCGCAGGATCCGTGCAGCCTGGTGCCATGCCTGTCGGGCGTCGTCCATCGCCCCGACCGTGCGGTGCACGTCGCCGAGCGAGGTCAGTGCGGCGGCTTCGTAGTACCGGTTGCCGAGTCCGGCCTGGAGTCCTGTCGCGATGCGGTAGCAGGCAATCGCGCGGTCGTGGTCGCCTGTGTGGTGGTGGGCCGCTCCCAAGCTGTCCCAGGTGTAGGCCTGGCCCCAGCGGTCGTCGATCTCCTGGTGCAGTGCCAGGGCTTCGGTGCACCACGTGATGGCTTGCCGGTGGTCGCCCAGTCGCGAGTGGCACCAACCTATGGCGTTGAGCGCGTTGGCCTCACCGGCTCGGTGTGCCGCCGACCGGTATCCGGCGAGGGCCTGCCGGGCGTGGTGCAGGGCGTCCTCGTACCGGCCCGCGCCTTCGTGCAGGTTGCCGAGGTTGAGGTGGGTGTTGGCCTGGCCGACGCGGTCGCCGACGGCGTCGAACAGGGCCAGCGCCTCCTGGTAGTGCCGGCGCGCGTCGTCGCGTCGGTCGAGGGAGGTGTACGCCCCGGCCAGCGCGCGGTGCACGAGGGCCTGCGCCGGGCGGTCGTCGAGGAGGCGCACGGCCTCCAGCGCGGTCCGCTGGGCGGCGGCCTGTTCCTCCCAGCGGCCGTTGCGGTCAAGGAAGTCCTGCAACGTCCACGCCAGCGGCCAGGTGTGGCGTGTGGACCCGTGGCGCGCGCTGTGGTCCACCAGGGCGAGCACGGCGGTGTGCTCGGCGGCGAACCAGGCCATCGCTTCGTCGTGGTGGCGGAGTTCGGCGACCGTCACGCCGGGCAGTGGCGTGTCGACGGCGATCGGGTCGCGGTGCGGGTTGAGCAGCTTCGCGGCGGCGTGGGCGGTGGCCGAGTAGTGGTCGAGCAGCCGCCCGAGGGCGGCCTGCCGCTCGGCGTCCGGGAGCGTCGAAGCCAGCTCGGCGGCGTACGCGCGGAGCAGGTCGTGGCTGCTGAACCGGCCGGGCAGGGGTTCGGCGAACAGGTGGGCGCCGGCCAGTTCGGCCAGTGCCGCGCGGACCGCCGAGAGCGGTTCGCCGACCAGACTGGCGGCGGCCGGCGCGGTGAGGTGCCGACCGGGGTGCAGCGCGGAGAGTCGGAACAGGGCCGCGGCGGCCGGTCCGAGCTGTCGGTACGACCAGGAGAAGACGGCTCTGATGTCGGTGGCCGGGTCGGTGCCGGTGAACGGGTCGAGGCGACCGCGGGCGTCGCCGAGTTCGCGGGCGATGCTCCCCAACGGGAACATCGGGTGGATCGCGGCGCGCGCGGCGACCACGGCCAGCGCCAGCGGCAGCCGGGCGCACTCGGCGACGATCGCCGCCACGGCGTCGGGCTCGGCGGCGACGCGGTCGGCGCCGAGCCTGCGGGTGAGCAGGTGGCGGGCCTGGTCGGCGGTGGGCAGGTCGATCACCAGGGGCAGGGCGCCGTCCGCGGCCACCAGCCCGGTGAGCTGGTCGCGGCTGGTCACCAGCGCCATGCTGCCCGGTGCGCCGGGCAGCAGCGGCCGGACGTGCGCGGCGTTGGCCGCGTTGTCCAGGACGACCAGGACGCGTCGGCCGGCGAGCAGGCTGCGGTAGAGGCCGACGCGTGCCGTGAGGTCGGCGGGGATGCCGTCGGCGGCCACACCGAGCCCGACCAGGAACCCGCGAAGCGCCTCGGTCGCGGCGACCGGGGAGCCGGCCGGGTCGTACCCGCGCAGGTCGACGTACAGCCGGCCGTCGGGGAACCGGGCGGCGGCCCGGTGCCCCCAGCGCACGGCGAGGGTGGTCTTGCCGATGCCTGCCGTGCCGACGAGCGCCACGGTCACCGCGGTGTGCCGGTCGAGCAGGCCGTCGAGGTGGCGCAGCTCGTCCCCGCGGCCGGCGAAGGCCGGCAGATCCGGCGGCAGCTCCTGCGGAACGGGCGCGGGCGTGGCCGCCTCGGCGGATCGTGCCGGGTCGATCCGCGCGATCCGGGCGTTCGTGAGCAGGGCGGCGAACTCCTCGACGTCGCCGCCCAGAGCGTCGACGACGGCACCGAGCACCTCTTCGCGCGGGAAGGAGGTCGAGGAGAAGACGTCGTGGATGGTGGTCGGGTTGACCCCGCGCGGCCGACGCGGGGACCGGGTGCGGCGCTGGAGCTCCCGCGTGCTGGGCTGACCGGCGGCGACGTGCAGCTCGTGCAGCCGGTCGTAGAAGGCGCGCACCGGCCCGTCCGGGACGAACGGCTTGCGCAGCTGGGCCACGTGCTCACGATGCAGCGCGCGGCCCGGTCCTGTCGACCGGAATTCCCGGGCGGGCTCCTGGCGGGCTCGCCAGGAGCCCGCCCGGGGCGTCCCCGGTCAGCAGCCGCTGCTGATCTGGAGGTGGAAGGGGAGATCGGTGAGGCCGCCGCCCATGTTCTTGGTCTCCACGTAGACCGCGTTGGTCGTCGAATGGCCGGTCGCGGTGAACACCAGGCCGGGCGCGTAGACCAGGCCGTTGTGGGGATCGCCGACGGTGGCGACGAACGAGCACCAGTAGACGCTGCGGTGCAGGTAGACCTCGTACCGGCCGACACCGAGCCGGGCGGAGCCGGCGATCATGTTGCCGCGGACGGCACCGCCCGACGCGTCGATCACGCCCCACTCGCCGTACCCGCCGTCGTAGCACTGGACCTGGAGGTGGAACGAGTAGTCCTGCAACCCGTACCCGAGGTTCTTGGTCTCCACGTAGACGCTCGTCGAGCCGGCGTGGCCGCCCGCCGTGAAGACCAACCCGCGTGCGATGTCCACGCCGGTGAACGGCAGGCCGACGGTGGCGATGAACGAGCAGTTGGTCAGGTGCTTGTTGAAGCGCACCTCGTACCGTCCCGGCCCGTACCGTTGGACCGAGGTCGCGTTGTTCCCGCGGGCCAGCACGCCGCCGCCGGTGACCACCGCGTAATCACCCTCGCCCGGACACACCACCTGGAGGTGGAACGGGTAGTCCTGCAGCCCCTGGGCGAGGTTGCGGGTCTCCACGTGCACGGCCCACGTGCTCGCACGGCTCCGGGAGGCGTAGACCAGGCCGGGGTTGTAGACCAGCCCCGTGCCCGGGTCGGCGATGGTCGCCGTCCACGAGCAGTAGACGATGTCGCGGTTGAAGGTGATCTCGTAGTGACCGACGCCCTGGTGCAGGTAGCTCGTCACGCTGTTGCTGCGGACCAGGTTGCCGCTGTAGTCCACGACCGCCCAGTTGTAAGGCGCCGAGTTGACCGACACCTCACCCGGCCGACCGGTGTCCGCCACCGCGGCCGCCGTGGCGGGGGCCTGCACGATCCCCCCGACCAGGAGCAAGGTCAGACCGAGACTCCCGCACCACCTCGTGATTCGTCTTCGCGCTTCTCCGTGGATTGTCATGGCTCCACTCCCCTCTGGTTCCTTCCGCCAAGGGTGGGGGTCGTCGGGGCACGGGAGAAGATCGGCCACGTGTCAGGATTGTCGCTGACAGTCGGCGACGGCTGCTCCCGCCCGAGCCCGAGCCGCGTTGCGGGAGCCGCCAAGAATCTCGCCGGTTTCTGTCAGTCCGACGACCCCGCACCGCACCAGTGGACACCAAAGGCGGAAGAGCCGCCTCGAACCACGAAAGCTGGTGCACCCATGACCCGGCGCAGACAACGCCTCATCGCCGCCGTCCTGGCGATAGCCGCCCTGCTGACGCTCAGCCGGCCCGCCCAGGCCGCCACCCTGAGCCCCGGCGCCTCCGCTGTCACTCAGCCCGCCGTGACCACCTACCAGCGCGACGACGGTTGGCCCGGCCTCGTCGTCTTCACCATCGGCGAGGACCAGTTCGCCTACTACGCCTTCAATCGTGTGCCGAGAACCCCCGGACCTGGGAGGGCTGGCACCGGCTGGGCAGCACCCGCTTCACCGGCACCCTCGCCGCGGCGCACCACCGAGGCGTGGGTGTGGAGGTCTTCGGCCGGGCCGTCGACAACCGCGTGATGCACACCCGGATCCAGCCCGGTGGGCACTGGGAACCCTGGGAACAACTCGTCCACGGCGAAACCCCGGCCTCCCCCACCGTCGCCTACGACGGCGCCGGCCGCCCCGAGGTGTTCGTGCACGGCAACGACGGAATGCTCTTCCACACCGGCAGCACCGGCTCCGGGTTCCGCGACTGGCGGGCATGGGGACGCGTCCCGGCCCCGCAGCGGATGCACGGCGGCCCCATCGCCAGGGCCGTCAACAACAACCCCGAGGTCTACTACTACGGCCAGGACCGGCAAGTGATGCGGACCGTCCGCACGGCACCGGGCGTGTACGCGACCGCCACGGCGGTCGGCCGCATCGACCGCACCCACGAGGGACGCCTCGGCGTGGCCGCCTACCGCGAACGCGACGGCCTGCCCTTCCCGGTCGTGATGACCTCGACCCCGGTCGGCGGGCCGGCCACCAGGTTGCACGCCACAGGCGGCTTCGACCCGTGGTTCGAGACCGGGGGCAACCTGCACGTCGAGGGCCTCTCCGGCGCCGACGACCCACGCGACGGTGCGGCCGTGATGTACGGCCGGTTCACCGATCGCGGCTACTACCGCCAGCGCTTGACCAACGGCTTCACCGACGGCTGGGAACGCGTCGGCGACGGCGAGTTCACCGCCCCTCCCACCGCGTACCTCTTCGCGGTCTCGGGCGAGCACTTCGTGTTCGGCAGAGGCCTCAACGGCAGATCTTCGTCAGCCACGAGACCGGGACCCACCAGCGCACCTGGTCGACCTGGCACCTCATCGGCAACAACGTCTGACGCCTCGGGGGCGGGAGCCACAAGTTCCCGCCCCCGCCTGCCGAGAGCTGTTGTCGAAGGGAGATCACGTGGACAACGAGCACTTGCTCGCCGCCATCCGCGCCGGGGACACGGCGGCGTTCACCGCACTGTACGAACGCTACGAACGCCTGGTCTTCAACCGGTGCAGGCAGTACCTGGCAGGCGACGACGAAGCCGCCAAGGACGCCACCTCCGAGACCTTCCGCGTCGCGCTCAGCGGCAGGCTCAAGGGATTGCGGGATCCGGACAAGCTCACCGCCTGGCTGTGGACCGTGTCCAAGCGCATGGCCATCCGCCAGTACCCCCACAACCGGACCGTGCTGATGGCCGAGGTGCCCGACCGGCCCTGGCACGATGACGCCGCCGAGGTCGATCCCCGGTGGGCGGAGCAGGTGCTCGCCGCCGCTTCCACCGCACTGGAGAGCTCCGACCGCGACCTGCTGCCCGATTTCCAGCTGATCGTCACCGACCGGATCAGCCGCCGGGACGTGGCGCTGAGCCGCGGCCTCTCCACCGACCATCTCAACGTGTCGTTGTCACGGCTCAAGCAACGCCTCGACGAGGCCATCGTCCTGGTGCTGCTGGTTCCCTCGCGCCGACGGGAGTGCGCCGGCCTCGGGCAGGAGGTGCGCCGGGTCGGCGAACAGATCACCCCCGGCTGCGCAAGGCCGTCGCACGCCACATCCGTGGCCGCGAAGCCTGCCGTAGCCACCGCGAACGCGCGCTGATCACCGCAGGTCTGCTGACGGCGATCCCCTTTCTCCCAGCCCCGGATGGCGTGCGCACGGCCGACATCACGCCCGTGTCGTTCAAGCGGGTGCTCACGCAGGCTATCGGCGGCTGCCGCGCTGCTGCTCGTCCTGGCGTTGTCGGGAGCCCTTGCCTGGTGGTGGCGCGATCCGGTCGATCTCAACACCGTGGTGGCGCCGCAGGCCGAGCCCCCGGCCGTCGCCACCGCGACCACGTTCACCACTCCGCCGGCGACGACCCCGGTCGACGTGGACGTCGTAGGGCCGGTCGTCACCGCGCCGACGTTGAGCGGCACCACGCTCTCGCAGGTGTGGAACGGCCAGGCATGCGGCGGCCGGCCCACCACCATCGACATCTCTGTACAGGTCAGCGACAGGTCCGGCGTCGCCGACGTCGTACTGGAGGGCACCATCGCCGGAGGCACCCGAACCTGGGTCATGCAGCCATCCGGGAATGCCACCTGGAAGACGCGGATCTCCTACGACATCGATCACCACACCGGGAAGTCCGGCCCGGTCACCCTGACCGCCACGGCCGCCGACAGGAGCGGCAACACGACGAAACGCCAGGTCGGACAGGTCCACCTGTCCAGCCGCACCCCCAGTTGACGCATGTGAAGGGCCGCCGTGGCAGCTACCGCAGCGGTCGTCCACCTACCTGTCCCCGCCACGGTCGGCACCCTGACCGTGCTCACCCAGGACCCCTACCTCGCAGTCCGCGCCTCCGCCGCCACGCCGACCCGCCTCAGTTCGCGGAGCGGTCGACGATGGCGTCCACGGCCCGATCGGCGCGATGGCTGCCGTTGACGGTGTCGAGGATCCCCAGGTCGGCGAGGCGCTCCTGCTCGGCCTCGGACAGCGTCTGGATGGAGCCGACGCGGGCGGCCACCTCCGGCCGGGTCGCCCGCAGTTGCAGGAACCGGACCAGCCCGATCAGCAGCAGCACGAGGAACACGTAGGGCAGGTACTTGTAGGCGCCCGGCGGCACCGGGACCAGGTTCTTGTAGATCACGTAGAGGATGCCGAGGCTGGCGAGCACCGAGATGACGACGGCGGCCGGGGTCACCGCCCGGATCCGGCGCAGCCACAGCGGCGTCGCGATCGCCACCAGGAGGTACGCGAACAGGTAGGCGTAGCTGGAGGCGATGACGACGTAGGTGTTCCACTGCAAGCGGCCGACCGAGATGACCGTGCCGATCAGGCTGATCACGAAGCCGATCACGCTGACCAGGGTGATCGCCACGTTCGGGGTCCGGAAGGCGGTGTGCACCCGGCCCAGCGCCGCGGGCAGCGCGTGCTCCCGGGAGAGCGTGAACAGGCTGCGAGCCCCCGAATTGATCACGGCGGCCGAGAACACGATCATGGCCGGGCCGAGGGTCAGGTTGACCACGTAGGTGATCCAGTGGACGCCCGCGTTCTGGGCCACGACGGGCAGCGGCGTGCTGTCCGGGTCGAGCGGGATCGCGCCCTGGAAGCCGAGGACCTGGGGGTAGGTCGCCACTAAGTAGAGCGCCGAGAGCACGATGACCAGGCGCAGCACGGCCCGCGGGACGTTGCGGTGGGCGTTGCGGGCCTCGTGGCCGAGGGAGGCGACGCTCTCGAACCCGGCGTACGACCCGACGGCGGTCACCGCGGCGATCAGCGTGGTGCTGGTGCTCAGGTGGTGCAGGCTGAACTGGCCGCTGTCGAAGTGCGCGCCGTAGTGGACGTAGGAGGCGACCAGGACGACGGCGATCGCAGCCAGGGACAGGATCTCGAACCAGAGACCGAGTCGCACCGAGATGCTGACCCCTCGGAAGGGGATGTAGAAGGCGGCCGCCGACGCCAGCACCAGCAGCACGATCTTGACCGCCACGTGGTCGGTGGGCAGGCCGATCTCGTGCAGGAAGTCGCTGAAGTAGAGCACCGCGCCGAGCATCCCGGCGGCCGCGAAGCCGATGTAGCCGACGATCAGCGCCCAGCCGGTGACGAAGGCGGCCACCGGCCCGAGCCCGTTGCCGGCGTAGGTGCCGAGCGAGCCGGACGAGACGGTGCGGCGCGCCTGGAAGGCGATCAGGAGGGCGATGAGATAGACGAGGGCGCCACCGATGACGGCGGCCCAAAGGGCGCCCTTGCCGGCGATGAGGAACAGCGCACCGGGGATGCCGGCGATGGTGACACTCGGAGCGGCGGCGGCGAGGCCCTGCGCGAAGACGCCGAGCCCGGAGACCGCGCCGGCGCGGAGTCCGGTCGTGGTGTCCGGGCTCGATTCCTCGGTCGACAGCGGATCATTGGTGGCCATGGCGAGCTGCCTTTCCCGAGTGATGAGAGGTGTCGTGCGGCCGTCGAGTACGGCGCTGCGCTAAGCGGCGGACCAGCTTCCAGGAATGCACGTGCCGAGCCGCTCGGGCGACAGCGCGCCGGCCGCGCGCAGCACCCGGTCGCGAACCTGGCCGGCGGTCTCCACCACCGGATCGACCGGATCGATCACGCCGATGAAGATCCGCTGATCCAGGGCGTGGGTCAAGCCCTGGTCGCCGCCGGGACAGGTGCGCACGCCGGTGCTCGCCCGCTCCGGCTCGGTGAACCGCGCGAGCACGCGGTCGTTCAGGGTGGCGACGACGTTCGGCGAGCTCGTGGAGGGGCCGGGCTTGATGGAGAGCCGGCCCTCGGTGAGATCCACCTGCACGGTGCGCGCGCCGGCGTCCAGCGCGCCGCGGATGCCGGCCTCGGCCCGGCCGACCAGGTCGGGTCTGGCAGCGGCCCGACCGCGGGGTGGGGAAGCTGCCGGGTGTGGCCGTCGGCGAAGGGATGACGACGCCGTTCGAGGGTGGTGATAGTGTCCCGCAGCGCGTCGTTGCACCGCGCCTCGAGGGTGTCTCCTCCGATCCGCCCGGCCGCGTGGTCGTCGATGGCGGCCGGCGGTCCCGGGGCCGCGGGAAGCCCCGATCGGCTCGGTCGGAGGGGTCATGCCGACAAGCTAGAGGTGGACGGCCGTCCACTCATCTTCCATTGTGCGCGCTTCGAGAAAAAGTGGTACTCCGCTCGAGCGGATCCGCAGGAACCGGTCGATTGCCCGCAGCGCCGACAAACTAGCCTTGTCGCGGCCCGTGCCAGTGGTCATCATGGCGGTAGCTCGGGAGGGCGGTAGCGCGGGAGGAAGGGACGTCATGGGGCAGCCTGCCGCCTTGGGCCCGGAGGACCAGGAGATCCTGGTTCGCGCGTTCCGGGAGGAGTCGGGGCGCATCGTCGCGGCGCTGATCCGGCTGACCGGCGACTGGGACCTGGCCGAGGAGTGCACTCAGGACGCCTTCATGGAGGCGCTGCGCACCTGGCCCGAGTCCGGGGTGCCACGCCGTCCCGGCGCCTGGCTCACGACGGTGGCCCGCAACCGGGCCTACGACCGGCTGCGGCGCGCCACCACCGAGAGCAGCAAGCTGCGCGAGCTGGCCGCCTTGACCACCGACACCGGCTCGGACGACCTCGACGACGCCGGGATCCCGGACGACCGCCTCCGCCTCGTGTTCACCTGCTGCCACCCGGCGCTGCCGCTGGAGGCCCGGGTGGCGCTCACCCTGCGCACCCTGGCCGGCCTGACCACCGCGGAGATCGCCAACGCGTTCCTGCTGCCCACGCCGACCATGGCCAAGCGCCTGGTCCGGGCCAAGCAGAAGATCGCCAACGCGGCGATCCCCTTCCGGGTGCCGCCGCCGCACCTGCTGCCGGAGCGCACGTCGGGGGTGCTGGCGGTGCTCTACCTGCTGTTCAACGAGGGCTACGCGTCCTCCGGCGGCGCCGAGCTCGCTCGCGACAGCCTGTGCACGGAAGCGATCCGGCTGACCCGGGCGCTGGTCGGACTGCTGCCCGCCGAGCCCGAGGCGGCCGGGCTGCTCGCGCTCATGCTGTTGCAGCACTCCCGTCGCCACGCCCGGGTGGACGCCGCCGGCGACATGATCACCCTGGAGGACCAGGACCGTTCCCTCTGGGACCGGGCCGAGATCGACGAGGCGATCGGCCTGCTGAACCAGGCGCTGAGCGGCCGGCGGATCGGCCCGTACCAGATCCAGGCCGCCATCGCGGCCTGTCACGCCGAGGTGTCCCGGGCCGCCGACACCGACTGGGCCCGGATCGCCGCCCTCTACGGGAGTCTCGCGGAGTTGACCCCGTCACCGGTGGTGGAGCTGAACCGGGCCGTCGCGGTCGCCATGGTCGACGGGCCGGAGACGGCCCTGCGGCTGGTCGACGACCTGGACGCCTCTGGCCGGCTGCGCGACTACCACCTGCTGCCGGCGTTGCGCGCCGATCTGCTGCGCCGCCTCGGCCGCCGGAACGACGCCGCCGCGAGCTACCGGCGCGCGCTCGGGCTCACCGGCAACGACGCCGAGCGCCGCTACCTGAGCCGTCGGCTGGAAGAGGTGACCGGCGCCCGGTTGTGACCGGCCGAGAAAAGTGCGGGTCGACGGTCCATCCGCGGGCTCCGTGTTCGTCGTTCTCCCGAACCCCCATGATTTCGAACTGGAGGATCGGTGACCGGACAGTACACGTGCAGCGACGTCGAGCGGACCCGCAACCGCGGAACCACCCTGCTCAGCCGCGCCTTCGCCACCGGAGGGCCGCGATGACGGAGACTCGCGGGCAGACCCTGGTCCGGTTGACCCGCGACCGGCTGGGGATCGTCCGGCTGGCGGGTCGCGCCGGCGGCCCGCTGATCGGCACCGCGGTGCTGGTGAACCTGGTCGTCGGGGTGTTGCCGCCGGCGTTCGTGGTGGCCTCCTCGATCCTGCTGGGCGAGGTGCCGGCCGCGGTCACCGCCGGCCTGGGATCGCCGGAGTGGGACGACCTGGTGACCGCCTTCCTGCTGGCCGCCGCGGCCTTCGTCGGGCAGCAGATCGTCGCGCCGGTGCGGGAGTTGCTCGGCCAGCTCGTGGCGCGGCGCGTCGACGGCCTGGTCAGCGACGAGCTGATGGCGGCCGCGACCAGCACCGCCGGGATCGCCCCGCTGGAGGATCCGGACCTGGTGGAGCACCTCCGGGTGGGCGCCCGGGAGCTGGAGAACTGGCTGTTCAGCCCTGGAGAGGCGTGCGCCGGCCTCATCGCCCTGATCGGGCGGTACACGCAGCTGATCGGTTATGCCGTGGTGGTCGGCGTGGTGCTGTCCTGGCCCGCGGCGGTCGTGCTCGCCGCCGCCGTGGTGCTGCAGCGGTACGCCCAGCGTGGCGGCCTGCGGAAGTTCGCCGAGGAGCGGTTCCTGCTCGACCCGCAGGAGCTGAGGAACGACTACCTGCGCGAGGTGGCCATCGCGGCGGGTTCGGCCAAGGAGATGCGCGTCTTCGGGCTGCACAACTTCTTCGTCGGCTTCTGGCGGCGCAGCTACCTCGACTGGCTGGTGCCGGTGTGGGAGGCCCGCCGGCGGATCTACCTGTGGCAGTTCCTCCGGATCACGGCGTTCGGCCTGGTCATCTCCGGCGTGGTGTTCGCCTTCGCGGGCTGGGCGGCGACGAGCGTGACGGCCGGGCTGACCCTGGCCGGGTTCGCGATGGTCATGCAGGCGGCGCTCGGCGCGCTGCGGCTGGGCGAGTACTACCCGGAGTCGGACCTGCAGACGGCTCTCGGCATGCACGGCTACCAGGAGGTCGAGCTGTTCCGCGAGGGCGTGGCCGGGTACGCCGGTCAGGCCGCCGAGGAGGTCGCGGCCCCGCCGGTCGCGCCGACCGGGATGCTCCACTTCGACCGGGTGAGCTTCCGCTACCCGGGCGATGACCGGATGATCTTCGAGGAGCTGGAGCTCACCATCCCGCTCGATCGCTGCACGGCGATCGTCGGCGTCAACGGCGCGGGCAAGACCACCCTGGTCAAGCTGCTCGCCCGGCTGTACGAGCCGACCGCGGGCACGATCCGGCTGGACGGGGTCGACATCCGCTCGTACGAGCTGAGCGAGTGGCGGGCCCGGCTCGGGATCATCTTCCAGGAGTTCGCCCGGTTCGAGGTGTCCGCCGCCGACAACGTCGGCTTCGGCGCGGTGGAGCACCTCGACGACCGGGACGGGATCCGGTCGGCGGTCGAAGCGGTGAACCTGCACGAGACACTCGACACCCTGCCGCGCGGCCTGGAGACTCCGCTGGCCCGGCACCTCGTGGACGGCGCCGACCTCTCCGGCGGGCAATGGCAGCGGGTGGCGCTCGCCCGGGCCCTGTTCGGCCTGCGCCACGGCGCCTCGATCCTGGTGCTCGACGAGCCCACGGCCAGCCTGGACGTCCGCGCCGAAGCCGGCTTCTTCCGGGAGTTCACCCAGCTCACCGAGGGCGCCACGACGCTGTTGATCTCGCACCGGTTCTCCACCGTGCGGCAGGCCGATCAGATCGTGGTGCTCGACGGCGGCCGGGTGGCCGAGCACGGCAGTCACGACGAGCTGATGGCCCGGGAGGGCGAATACGCACGACTGTTCCGATTGCAGGCCGACCGGTTCACCGACGAGACGGAGAGGACGGCATGAGGACGACGCTGAGCGGTACCTGGCGGTTGCTCGCGATGTCGTGGCGGGCCGACCGCCGCAAGACCACCGCGGCGACGGTCCTGATGGTCATCGGTACCGTGGGCGGCCCGATGCTGGCTCTGGTGCTCGGACTGATGACCGACGCGGTCATCTCCGGGCAGACCGGCGCGGCCGTCTGGTACGGCGTCGCGGTGGCCGCGCTGGCCATCGTGAACCTGACCTTCGCGCACTTCTCGCACATCTTCTACACCGAACTGGCCGAACTGGCCGAACTCGAGGTGGTGCGGGACCTGATCCTGCTCACCAACGGCTCCGAGGGCATCGAGCACCAGGAACGAGCCGAGTACGCCGACGAGCTGACGGTGCTGCACCGGGAGAGCCGAGGGCTCATCGGTGCCCTGGAGTCGTTGTTCGGGATGCTGGGCCTGGCCCTGGCCGTGGTGTTCACAGCGGTCCTGCTGGCCGCTCTCAACCCGTTCCTGTTGCTGCTGCCGGCCGCCGCGGTGCCGCCGCTGCTCTGCGGGCGCTGGGCCGAGTCGAGGATCGACCGGGCCAAGACCGACACCGCCACGCCGACCCGGATCGCCCTCAACCTGTTCCGGCTGTCCACCTCGGCCAGGTTCGCAGGCGAGCTGCGGGTCTTCCGGCTCCGCGACGAGCTGCGCCGGCGGCACCTGCGGGAGTGGAACCGGGCGAGCCGGGGGCTGGTCCGCTCGTACGGGTTGGCCGCCGCGGTCCGGACCGTCGGGCAGGTGATCTTCGGGCTGGCCTACGTGGGCGCGGTGCTGCTGGTCGTGCGCGAGACCATCTCCGGCCGCCGCAGCATCGGGGACGTGGTCACCGTCATCGTCCTCGCCACCCAGGTCAACCAGCAGGTCACCGCGGCGGTCACGCTGCTCGCCACCCTGCAGCGGATGGGCAGCATGCTGCGACGGCTGGACTTCGTACGGGATCTGGTCGCGGTCGACCACGAGGTGCCGGTCGACCAGCAGCCGCCGGACCGGCTGACCGGCGGGATCGAGCTGCGGGACGTGGACTTCACCTATCCGGGCACCAGCGAACCGGTGCTGAGCGGCGTGTCGCTGAGCCTGCCGGCCGGGGCGAGCGTGGCCATCGTCGGTGAGAACGGCGCCGGCAAGACCACCCTGGTCAAGCTGCTCTGCGGGCTCTACCGGCCGACCAGCGGGCAGATCCTGGTCGACGGCACCGACCTGCGCCGGATCCCGGCCGAGTCCTGGCGCGAGCACCTCGCCGCGGGTTTCCAGGACTTCGTCCGCTTCGAGCTGCTCGCCGGCCAGGCGGTCGGTATTGGTGACGTGCCCCGGATGGGCGACGACCACGCGATCATCAGCGCACTGGACCGGGCGCAGGGCAGCGACGTCCTGCGGCAGCTCGAGCACGGGTTGGACACCCAGCTCGGCAAGAGCTACACCGAGGGTGCCGAGCTCTCCGGCGGGCAGTGGCAGAAGCTCGCCCTGGGCCGGGCGCTGATGCGCGAGAAGCCGTTGCTGCTGGTGCTCGACGAACCCACGTCGGCCTTGGACCCGCAGGCCGAGCACCGGTTGTTCGAGTCGTACGCCCAGCAGGCCGCGCAGCTGCGAGCGGGCACCGGCGCGATCACCCTGTTCGTCTCGCACCGCTTCTCGACGGTGCGCATGGCGGACCTGATCATCGTGTTGCGCGACGGCCGGGTCGTGGAGGTCGGCAGTCACGACCAGCTGATGCGACGTGGCGAGCTCTACGCCGACCTGTTCAACCTGCAGGCCGAGGCCTACCGATAGGCGCAGGAACGCGACCGCGGCACGGTGCCCACCGTGCCGCGGTCGCCCCGCTCATCCCTCGCGGAACGGCCGCAGCTCCACGACGCCGAGCCGGGCAACCGGGTGCCGGGACGCCGCCTCGATCGCCTCGTCCAGGTCGGCGCACTCGATGACGTCGAAGCCGGCGATCTGTTCCTTGGTCTCGGCGAACGGGCCGTCCGCGATCAGCACCTCGCGGTTGCGGACCCGTACCGTGGTGGCGTCGCTGACGCCCTGCAGCTGACCGCCGGACCGCCAGACGTTGCGCCCGTCCAGCTCCGACCACTGCCCGGGGCAATCGAGCATGGCCGCCGCTTCCTGCGGCCCCAAGACCAGCGACTCGTCCACACACACCAGCATGAGGTACCTCATCAATCCTCCTCCGGGCGAATCCGTCTCCGACAGTACGACGACTGGCGAGTCCACGGATGGACAGCAGGAGCGACGAGCACCGGCGCGGACAACGGCAAGTGAGGAGTTGCGCCGTGCCGCGCGTCGCACCGATCGTAGCGGTATGCAAGCACCGCGCGCAGAGATGCCCGAGTCAAGGAATGACGCGACCCAGCAGCCGGTCACGGTGGAGGACTTCCGGGAACTCGGCGCGCGGCTGAGCAACTGGGGCCGCTGGGGTCCCGCCGACCAGCGCGGCACCACCAATCTGATCACGCCGGAGCGGCTGGTGGCGGCGGCCGGGCTGGTCCGGCGGGGCAAGGTGTTCGACCTCGGCATCCCGCTCGACGAGAACGGGCCGCAGCCCGGCGGTGGCGGCCGGATCAACCCCGTCCACCTGATGTCGGAGACCGGCGCCGGGCAGGTGTTCCGGGGCGGCCTCCAGTTCGCCGACGACTACGTCTTCATGGCGCTGCAGGGCTCGTCGCACTGGGACGCGCTGTCGCACGTCCACTACGACGACCAGATGTACAACGGCTTCCCGGCCGCCGGTGTGACCGTCCGGGGGGCCGCGCACTGCGCGATCGACCAGCAGAGCCCGGGTATCGCCGGCCGGGGCGTGTTGCTCGACATCGCCGCGCTCAAGGGCGTCGACTGGCTCGAGGCCGGCACCGTCATCACTCCCGAGGACCTCGACGCGGCCGCCGAGCGGCAGGGCGGCGTCGAGGTCGGCCCGGGCGACGTCCTGTTGGTCCGCACCGGTTGGCGCCTCAAGTTCCTGCGCGACGGCGACCGGCAGGCGTTCATGGGCGACGAGCCGGGTCTCGGCCAAGCGTGCTGCGCCTGGCTGCGTGACCGGGACGTCGCCGCGGTCTGCTCGGACAACTGGGCCATCGAGGTGCTCCCCGAGGAGAACCCGGACGCGGACCTGGCCGTGCACATGGTCCTCATCCGGGACATGGGCATGACGCTCGGCGAGATCATGGACTTCGAGGCGCTCGCGGCCGACTGCGCGGAGAGCGGCGTCTGGGAGTTCTTCTTCATCGCGCCGCCGCTGAAGGTGAGCCGCGCGGTCGCGTCGCCGATCAACCCGCTGGCCATCAAGTAACCGTTCGGCCGGATGACTCCCGGCGCACGGAAACCGGGCTCCCCGGCCGCGGGCCGGGGAGCCCGATCGCGAATGCCCTTACAGACACAGGGTGTCCGGCTCGAGCCCGCTCAGCACCCGACCGCACAGCTCGAGGTCGGACTTGGGCTGTGCCCGCCGGCACGCCGCACGATGTCCACCCAGTCCTGAGCCAGGCGTCCGGAACGCGAACCGGCCGGTACCCGGGTTCTCGGGCAGGTACGAGCGTGCTTCACCTTCCTCCGTGCAGCTCGGCCGCCGGCGTCATTCCTTGATGACCGACATGATGTTGCCGGCCGGGTCGCGGAACCAGGCGATCAGCGGACCGCCCTTCCGGAACACGCCGTCGTCGTCCACGCCGTCGAACTTCTCCATCTCCACGCCGCGTTCGCGCAGCCAGGCCACGGCCTCGTCGATGTCGTCGACCGGGAAGTTGAGCATCGTGTAGGTGGCCGGCTGGTGGTCGGGCTTCGGGTAGATGAGGATGTGCCGGTTGCCGGCCAGCTGCAGGTTCAGCATGCCGTACTCCTCGGTGACCGGGATCCCGAGCGTCTCGCCGTAGAACTTCTGCGCGGCTGGGATGTCGTCCACCGAGAAGCCGTTGAACGCCACGGAACCGGCGAGCAGCCCCGAACCACCGCGGGAGGCGGCCCGGTACGCCGCGTTGAGCTCGATGATCTGCACGTAGTTGCCGTCCGGGTCCTTGAGCGTGGCGAAGAGGCCGTCCTTGCGCTCCTCCAGCGGCACGACCCAGGACACGCCCAGGCCGTCGAGGTGAGCGGCCACCTCCCGGGCATTGGGAACCTCGAAGTTGAGGATGACGCGACCGGGTTCGGCCGTCGTCGCGGCGACGTCGTCGCGACCGTCCACGAGCACGTCGAACCCGTCGAAGTCGAGGAAGCCGGAGGGTTGCAGCACCGGGGCGAACGCGTCGGTGTACCACGCGCGCAGCCGTTCGGGATCCGCCGAACCGAGCAGAATGCTGCCGAGTCGTGGCGTGGGCATCCAGAGTCCTCCATGTTTCGATCGATCGGCGTGGATTTCCTAGCCTAACGAGAAAGACGTGGTCGTCTCCCGCATCAACGCGGGCGTGGGCTTCACCGATCCGCCGACCCGGGCGGCCTCGGCCAGGATCTCGGCCGACCAGCGGGGCCACAGCCCGGCCAAGCGCGACGTCAGGACCACGACGTCCACCGCCTTGTCGGGCAGCGGCGTTCGGATGCCGATCGCGTGGTACGTGGCGCCGAGCTCGCGCACCGCGTCGGCGTCGAAGTCCAGGGTCACCGCGTCGGCCAGTTCGTCCGGCAGATGGCGTCCCGCGCCGAACACCACGAGGCGGCCGGGCGGCAGCAGCGGCAGCAGCTCGGCCACCTCGGCCGCCACGTCGACCGACTTGGCCTGATCGGTCCACTCGTTCAGGAACCGGCAGTGCTCGTCCACGTCCAGCAGGTCGTCGTCGTTGTTGAGCAGGTTCCACGCCAGCTCGGTCGCCGGTTCCGGGAACCGGGCCATCATCCGGTGCATGTTCAGCATGGTGCTGGCCAGGGCATCGGCCACGGCGGACCGCTCGTGCGGCGCGTGCACCGCCCAGGCGGTCCGGCTGAGCTGGAACCGGAGCCCCGCCTTGAACAGCCGGAAGCCCATGTCGATATCTTCCAAGCCCCAGCCGCTCATGCCGTCGTCGAAGCCGTCGACCCGCCAGTAGTCCTCGGTGCGCACCGAGAAGTTGAGCGCCCAGAGCAGCACCCAGGGCGCGACCATGCTGCCGAGGTCGAAGCCGGCCTTGGCGAACGCCGCGTGCCGGGCGTCGTAGAAGGCCTCGTCACCGGAGAACCGGGCGACGACGTCCTCGGGCAACACCTCGGCGACCGCCTCGGCCAGGCCGGCGACGGGCTCGTTCTCGAAGTCGTAGCCCCAGGTGTAGCCCACCACGACCAGCCGGTCACCGCCGGCGTGGGCCGCGACGTGCTCGTCCAGGAAACTCGGCCCCACGTAGACGCCGGTGTCGAGGAAGACCAGGAGCGGCGCCGAGGCCAGCCGGGCGCCGGCGTTGCGGGCCAGGGCCACGCGATAGCCTTCGTCGGGCTGGAAGTGGTACTTGATCCGCAGCTTGCGCGACGCCTCTTCGACGACGGCGCGGGTTTCGTCGGAGGAGCCGTCGTCGGAGACCACGACCTCGAAGTCGTCGACCGGCATGGTCTGCCGGGCGAGGTTGCCCAGCGTCTCGCGCAACATGTCCTGTCGGTTGTAGGTCGGGATCACCACGGTCACCCGGGGCACCGTGCCTGCTGTCCTGTTGGCGGCCACCCCATCAGTATGCCGGTGAGCCGTCCACGTGCACCTCTCAGCGTGCTGCTCGTGTCGCATTCATGGAGGTGCTCCCCCGGTGGCGGCTGGGTGACGTGGCAAGACGTCGCCCAGGCCCGGCAGGAGAAGACATCGTGAGCGTGTCACGCGTTTCCGACGTGCAACCGGGTCGAACTGCTCGGGCACACCTCCGCCACGCCGGCCAAGCAGACGCGGATGCCGCCGTCGACCGGCACGTCGGTCACCGCCCGGTGGTGGTGCCCCGCCACGTCCTGGACGACCACTGCCGACAGTCCGGAAACCACCGTCCCCACGAAGAAGCCTGACTCGGCGCCGGACAGGGCGGGGGTGGTGGGCAGCTGGCCGAGGACGGCGGGGTCGCGTGCGTGGGGCTGAGCGGGCTGGGCGAATCCCCGCACCTTGGAAGATGCACCGCTGTTCTGCCGACTGGGAGCATCACATGAGCTGATCACGAGAAAGGGCCTGTCGCCGTGAGTAGCGTGACCGAGGGACGTGCGATCGTGCTGCGCGGTGGCATCGGTGGAACGCCGGAGACTCTGACGCGGTCGGCGATGGTCAGGAGCATCTCGGCACCCGGTTCCACGAAGCCGGCGCCGGGGTCCTCCCGGTCCGCCGCGTCCGAGCCCCTTTCCCGCTCCACGAGTGCGAGAAGCTGTCATGAAGATCCTTCGGGCCGTCGCTCGCCTCTAGCAGCAGTCCCTGAAACGGAGGCTTCACGTGGCCGATCATCTAGGCGAACGAGCGGTTGTTCTCGGCGCGGGTATCGCCGGACTGCTGACGTCTCGGGCACTGGCGAATCGCTATCGCAACGTCCTTGTCATCGAACGCGATGAGATCATCGGGGTGACCGGCACCCGTCGCGGCATACCGCAGGGCTCCCACGCGCACGCGTTGCTCGCGCGGGGACAGCAAATCCTGGAGGATTTCTTCCCTGGTCTGCTCAAAGAGATGCAAGACGACGGCGTCCCCATCGGCGACATGGCAGGACGACTGCGGTGGTACTTCAACGGCGCCAGGCTGGCGCAGCAGGATTGCGGCCTGCTCAGCGTATCGGCGACCCGGCCACAGCTCGAGGCGTACATCCGCGATCGCGTTTCGGCCTTGCCGAATGTCGAGATCCTCCAGCGCACGGTGATCCGCGGTCTGGTGGTGTCCGGTGACAAGACCAAGGTCACCGGCGTCCGCGTCACCGGCGCGGACACGGACGCCAACGCCGAGGACGTCATCGCCGCCGACCTGGTCGTCGACGCGACGGGTCGAGGCAGCAGAGCTCCCGCCTGGTTGGAGGAGTTCGGTTACGAACGCCCGGACGAAGACAGCATCAAGATAGACCTGACCTACACGTCACGCAATTTCACCTTAGCCGACGACCCCTTCGGGGATGACCTGGCGATCAACCCGGTCGCGTTCCCGGCAAACCCGCGGGGCGCTTTTTTCGTCAATCTGGGCGACCGCAAGGCGCTGGTCTCCTTGACCGGGATCCTCGGCGACCGCCCACCCGGCGACATCGAGGGCTTCCTCGACTACACGCAGTCGCTGTCCGCGCCTGAAATCCACGACGCGGTGCGCAAGGCGAAGCCGTCGGGCGAGGCAACGACGTTCCGGGTGCCGGCCAGCGTTCGTCGGCGCTACGACAAGCTGGATCGATTCCCGGCTGGTTTCCTGGTCATCGGCGACGGCGTGTGCGCCTTCAACCCGGTGTACGGACAAGGGATGACAGTGGCCGCCATGGAGGCTGTCGCGCTCACCGAACACCTTGCCAAGGGACAGCCGCGGCCGGTCGAGTTCTTCCGTGAGATCAAACCGATCATCGACGCACCTTGGAGCATTTCCGCAGGCGGTGACCTCGCCTTTCCCGAGGTCGTCGGAAAGCGGAACCTGCAGGTCCGGATCGGGAACATCTTCATGTCGCGCCTGCACACCGCCGCGCAGGTAGGCGGCAGGTTCACCGCGGCATTCTTCAGGGTGGCCGGCCTCGTCGACCCGCCACAGACGCTCATGCGGCCAGGCTTCATGCTCGACGCCCTGCGCACAGCACGTCGAGTAGCGAGAGGACGATCTGCCCGCAAAGCCGGCACGGGACTCCCGAGCACCGCTCGATAGGGTCCCGGCAGCCCGTCTTCGCGAGAAGTTGGCGCTCGCGGAGCCTGATCGGGACCGACCGATCAGGCTCGGCGGGCCGGCGTCGAGCAGCCGCCGGGTGACACCGACCTTCTCCCGGGCGGCGAAGCGCTTGTGGACCGTGGGCCAGGGCGGGAGGCGGTTCAGGCGGCAGCACAGGGTATCCACGGCGGAACCGCCCGCGGGATCGGGCACGATGACAACGGAACTCCTGGCAGAGCGGCGCATGAACACCGTCCGACCTACCAGGAGTTCCCTTGTCTCCGCGCCAAAGGTCCCTCATCTGCTCAAGCTCGGGAACGGGCACTCACGAACGGCGCAGCGCAACATCGCCCACAACGAGGCTCATACATCGCCTCTGGCACGGCGGATGTCGTGCGAGGGTTCAGGTGGCCGGCGGCACCCGGGACTGCCGGACGCCCGGGATCGAGTCGACGAACGCCCGCACGTCGCGCACGAAGTCGGCTGGCTGCTCCAGCGCCGCGAAGTGCCCGCCCCGCTCGAACTCCGTCCACCGCGTGATCGTGTCGTACTGGCGGTCGGCCAGCCTGCGCACCGGCAGGAAGATGTCCTTGGGGAACACCGCCACGCCCAGCGGCACCGTCAACGGCGGGCTGGCGGCCCCGGAAATCGCCCGCTCCATTCGCTTCGCGCCCTCGAAGTACAGCTGGGCCGACGAGCCTCCCGACGCGGTGAGCCAGTACAGCGACACGTTCGTCAGGATGGCGTCCCGGTCCACGGCCTCCTCCGGCACCTCGGCGCAGTCCGTCCAGTCCTTGAACCGCTCCACGATCCACGCGAGCTGGGCCACCGGGGAGTCGGTGAGCGCGTAGGCCAGCGTCTGCGGCCGGGTCGACTGCACCTTCATGTAGCCGGACAGTTCGGACTCGAAGCGGCCGAGCGCGGCCAGTCGGGCCTGGTCGGCGCCGTCCAGCTCCGCCAACGCGGCCGAGTCGTCCGGCGGGTAGGTGAGCAGCATGTTCACGTGCACGCCGAGCACGTGCTCGGGCGCTTGGCGGCCCAGTTCGATGGAGATCACCGAGCCGACGTCGCCGCCCTGTGCGACGTACCGGCCGTACCCCAGCCGGGCCATCAGTTCCGCCCACAGCGACGCGATCGACCCGGCCTCCCAACCCGGCGTCAGCGGCTGGGAGAACCCGAACCCGGGCAGGGACGGGATCACGACGTGGAACGCGGTGTCCGGATCCAGGCCGTGGGCGCGCGGGTCGGTCAGCGGGCCGACCACGTTCAGGAACTCGACCACCGATCCCGGCCAGCCGTGGGTGAGCAGCAACGGCACCGCGCCCGGCTCGGGGGAACGGACGTGCAGGAAGTGCACCGTGGCGCCGTTGATCTCGGTGATGTACTGCGGGTGCGCGTTGATCCGCGCCTCCGCGGCACGCCAGTCGTAGTCCTCGCACCAGTACCGGACCAGCTCCCGCAGGTACGGGAGCGGCACGCCGCGCTCCCAGCCGCCGGCGTGCGCGTCCGGCCACCGGGTGCGGGTGAGCCGCAGCCTCAGGTCGTCGAGGTCGGCTTGCGGGACGTCTACCGCGAAGGGCCTCATGTCAGACCTCGGCCGACAGGAACTCCGTGCCCGCGGGCGTCGTGGTTGAAGACCGTGGAGTCCTGAGAGAGCAGGTCGGCGAGTTCGGCGTACGTGGACCGCTCGGCCAGGCCGCCACCGATGAGGACCACCGGTGGCCCGTCCTCCGATCGCTCGCAGGCGACCGTCGTGCCGTCGGTCGAGGTGACCGTCTTCATGGCGTCTCCTTCATGCGCGCCCCTCGTCGTGCGTGCTCTTGCTTCGTGCGTCGGCCTTCTGCGCGTGCCCTTTCCTCGTGCGTGCCTCGTGTCAAGCGGCACCGTGCGGGAGAGCCGCCGGCGGCGCCGGTGTCGGGCCGGGCCTGCCGAGGATGAGGTCGGCCGCCTTGTCGGCGATGGCCATGATCGGCGCATTGGTGTTGCCGCGCACCACAGTCGGCATCACCGAGCCGTCGGCCACGCGGAGTCCGTCGATACCGATGACCCGCAAGTCGGCGTCCACGACCGTGCCCATCGCGCAGGTTCCCGCCGGGTGGAACAACGTCTGCGTGCTCCGGCGCAGGAACTCGCGCAGGTCCGCCTCCGACTCGCTGTCCGGCACGTCGAACGGGCTCTCGGTGTAGAGCTTGAGGGCCTGCTGCCGGGCGATGTCGAGGCCGATGCGCAGCCCTTGCGCCATCGCGCGCAGGTCGGCTTCCTGTTCGTAGTAGTTGTGCAGGATCATGGGTTTGGCGGTGGGTTCGGCGGTGGCCAGCCGCACGGTGCCGCGACTCTCCGGTGTGAGCAGGCAGGCCCCGTAGGACAGGCCGTGCCCGGTCGGCACGCCGAGCCCGCCGTCCACGAGCATCAGCGGGCACACGTGGAACTGGAGGTCGGGCGCGGGCAGGTCGCCGCGCGAGCGGACGAACCCGCCGGATTCCGGCACGTTCGACGTGAGCGGCCCTTGGCCTTCCTCGGCGAACAACCGCCGGTTCTCCGGCGTGTCGGCGGTGATCAGGCTGACCGGCTCGGAGTGCGCGAACACCAGGTTGGCCGTCGGGTGGTCCTGGAGGTTCGCACCCACCTCGGGCTGGTCGAGCACGACCGGGACACCGAGCGAGGTCAGCAGGTCGGCCGGTCCGATCCCGGACAGCATCAGCAACTGCGGCGAGTTGTACGCCCCGCCGGACAGCACGACCTCGCGGTCCGCCCGGATCTCCACCAGCTCGTCCAGCCGCCCGGCGAGCACGCCGACCGCACGGGTTCCCTCAAGCAGGACCTTGTGCACCTGGAGGTTGGTCTCCACGGTCAGGTTCGGCCGGCCCAGCGCGGGCCGCAGGAACGCGTCCGCGCTGCTCCACCGCCGCCCGTCGCGCTGAGTCACCTGGTAGAGGCCGAACCCGTCCTGTCGCGGGCCGTTGAAGTCGTCGTTCTCCGGGTGTCCCGCCTCCACCGCGGCGGCCAGGAACGCGGTCGACATGGGGTTGCCCGAACGACCCTCCGAGACGGACAGCGGCCCGCCGACGCCGTGGTGCTCCGACGCGCCGCGCTCGTTGTCCTCGACGCGCGTGAAGTACGGCAGCATCTCGGCGTAGCTCCACCCCGGCATGCCCCACCCGTCGTAGTCCAAGGGGTTGCCACGCATGTACACCATGCCGTTCATCGAGCTGGTGCCACCGAGCATCCGGCCGCGCGGAAGGTACAGCCGCCGCCCACCCAGCCATGGCTCCTGGTGGGTGTCGTAGTCCCAGTCGTACTTGCTCCGCATGAGCGTCCCGGTGTGCAGCGGCACCCGGATGTTGTTGTGTGCGTCGGTGGGGCCGGCCTCGATCAGGCACACCCGCACGTCGGGGTCTTCACTGAGCCGGGCGGCGAGCACGCAGCCCGCCGAGCCCGCGCCGACGACGACGTAGTCGTACATGGACGATTGCCTCCGTTGGTCCTGGTCGACTGGCGGAACATCCCGAGCCGCCGTCAACGCGGCGCGAGCCGGCCGTCGCCGTCGAGCCTGGACAGCACCTCGTGCAGGGCGTCCGCGACGCGCTTGGCCTCGTGCTGCTCGAAAACCAGCGGAGGAGCGAGCACGAGGGTGGGGCCGTAGTCGCGCACCACCACCCGGTGCGCGTCCCGGATCTCCCGCGCCGCGTCGCCCGCCATCAGGGGCTCGCGCGTGGCCTTGTCGGCGACCAGCTCGATGCCGACGGTCGCGCCGGCGACCCGGACGTCGCCGACGACGGGAAGGTCCCGCAGGGGCGCGAGGTGCTCGGTGAACCACTCGCCGATCTCCACGGCCCGTTCGACCAGGCCCTCCCGCTCGATCAGGTCGAGGTTTGTCAGGGCGACCGCGCAGGCAACCGGGTGGCCGAAGTAGGTGAAGCCGTGCGCGAACTGCTCGTCCACCAGCGCCTCGGCGATGTCGTCGCGCATCAGCACGGCGCCGAGCGGTTGGTACCCGCTGGTGAGCGCTTTCGCGGTGACGATGATGTCGGCATCCATGCCGCGCCGGACCGAGTCGAACCACACGCCGGTGCGGCCGAACGCGGTGACGACCTCGTCGGCGATCAGCAGGATGCCGTTGGCGGCGAGCATTTCCCGCACGCGCGGCCAGTAGTCGTCCGGCGGGATCAGGATGCCGCCGCCGCCCATCACGGGTTCGCCGATCATCGCGGCGATGTTGCCCGGCCCGATTTCCTCGATGGTCGCGGCCAGCTCGTCGAGGAGGTGATCTGTGAAGTTCCTGTCGCCGCAGAAATCCTGCGCGCGATACACCCAGGGCGGCGTCACCTTCGCAACGTGCGGCAGGTGCGGACCGGTGCCGTGGTGCAGCATCTCGAACCCGGTCGCGGTGCCGCCGCCGTAGGTGGCGCCGTGGTAGCCCATCGTACGGGCGATGATCCAGGTGCGGTCGGGTTGACCCGTCCGGTTGTGGAACAGCCGCGCCGCCTTGATGGCGGTGTCGACGCCCTCCGAGCCGCCGCTGGTGAAGAACACCTTGTTGATGCCTTCGGGAGCGAGCGCCGCCAGCCTGGCCGCGAGCCGGATCGACTTGTCGTTGGAGAAGACGTCGAAGCTCGTGAAGTAGGCCAGCTCGGCGAGTTGGTCGGCCGCCGCCTGCACGAGCTCCGGGCGGCCGTGGCCGACCTGTGCGAGCCAGTTGGCCGCACCCGCGGCGTCCAGCAGTTCGGTGCCGTCCGCAGTCCACACCGTCGAGCCCCGGCCGCGGACCACCACGTACCGCTCCGGACGGTCACGGCGCTGGTGCGGGTGGACCAAGTGCCGGCGGTCGAGTTCGACCAGTTCCTGCGCGGACGGCACGCCCGCTGATCCGGAATTCGGTTTCGCCTCGGAAGTCGTCACGACTGCAGCTCCTCACGGTGGTGAGTGGACAGCTCGTGGCCTATTATTCGACGACGGTTGAACCATTACATCTTTTAGATTGCCCCAGGTAAGATCATATTTTCGGGACAGTCGGAATTGCATCCGAGAGCGCATTTTGGGAGTGGCACGCATATCGCGGGCGGTGTAGTCGCGCGTGTTGGCGAGGTGGCACTCGGTTGATCGCGCCGTCGGCCCGTGTGCCGCCCGAGAAGTCGTCGCCGCAGTGCACGCGGCACGTCTGCACTCGTTGATGAGCCGCCCGGAATCCGGGTGCGGAGGAGCCTGGAGGTTTCGAGGTGGTGCGCTGCGGTGGGCTCCCTTGGACCTCGGGTGGTAGCTGGTCCGACCGCGTGCCCGACCGCGTGCCCGACCGCGCCGCGCGGACGGCTCGCGCGAAGCAGCCAGATCGGGGCCGGGATCGTGGTGTGTCAGATGTAGAGGGAGTTGGGCTCGAGTCCGCAGAGGACTCGACCGTACAGCTCGGCGTTGGTGTTCGCGTTCATCAGCGCGTGCAGGTTGACCGCGTGCACGTCGCGTTGGATGCGCTGGATCGGCACGTCCTGGTAGATCGACGAGCCGCCGCTGGCCGCGTTGAGGATGTCCACGGCCTCTTTCACGAGCGCGCACGTGGCACCGAGGTCCGCGCGGGCCCGCACCCGTTCCTCGATCGTCCACTCGGTGCCGTTCGCGTCGACGAGCCCGGCCAGCCGATGGGCGTGGAACTCCGCCTCGTCCAGCTTCATGGTGGCGTTGGCGATCTGGAAGTGCGTGAGCGGAGCCTCGCTCTGCTGTTCGTACGACGTGTAGGTGATCTTGCGGCCGGGCAGCCGTTCGAGGAACGCCTCCCGCGCCGCGCGGCCCATGCCCAGCACGCTGCCGACCGACGACGCGGACGCCACCGGCATCAGCGGCACCTTGTAGACAGGGTTGTCTGCGTTCGCCTTGGACGCACCCTGGCCTTGGAGCACCGCCGGCAGCGGCACCACGCGGTGCTGCGGCACGAACAGGTTCTCGGCGACCGTGGTGACGCTGCCGGTGCCGCGCAGGCCTGAGGTGTGCCAGTCGTCGACGATCTGCAACTCCGAGATCGGCACCAGCGCCATGATCGGCATGGGCTCACCCTCGCCGGTCACCAGGACGCACAGGATCTCCTGCCAGTGGCTGTGCAGCGCGCCGCTGACGAACCCCCACTTGCCGTTGACCACGACGCCGCCCTCCGCGGGCGTGGCCATCGCGGTCGGGCTCAGCGTCCCGCACACCCTCACGTCAGGGGTGCTGAACACCTCGTCCTGCGTCTCGTCGGGGAACAGGCACGTCATCCACGTGGGGATGGAGTAGACGGACGTGACCCACGCCGTCGCGCCGTCGGCGCGACCGATCTCCGCGGCCACGTCGACCAGCGTGCGAGTGTCCGATTCGTACCCGCCGTAGCGCTTGGGCACGCGCATCTTGAACACACCGGCGTCCGCCAGGGCCTCGATGGACTCCTCGTGCAGGCGTCGGTTCTCGTCTGCCCAGGCGGCGTGACCGCGCAGCAGCGGACCCACCTCCGACACTCGCTGGACGAGTTGCTCCCGTGTCGGAGCGTTGGTGGTGGTCCACACCATGTCCTCCTAAGAAACCGGCCGCGAAGTTCGAGTTGTGCTTCCGCGTGCACGGTCAGGGCACCGTGCCGGCGTTAGAACCGTCGCACCACGCGTCGGTCCCTGCATCTTCCGGATTGCGGACAGGCGTGACTCCGGCACGACGCGCGGCTCGGCGAACACCTGCGCGCTGAGCCGCTGGTTCTCCTCAGCGGCCTCGGGTGTGGTCCTGTAGGGCATTGACACGGGTCTTGCCCCTACTACCTCCCGCAGGACGACGTCCCATCGTGGCACCGTGTCGGCACCGCATGTTGTCCGTGATTGCGGTGTCCGGTGTTGGCACCGGAGCGGAAACGCGCTCGCGCTGTCGGGGGCGGCGCTGTTCGAGCCGCGCGAGGGGCGCTCGGTCGAGGAGTGTTCCGCAACCCCGGAGATGCGTACCCGAAGCGGTCGAAGGGAGGATCACTCAAGTGGGTATCGGCCGCCATCGGATCGCCATGCGCTGCACACGCGGCGCGCATCCACCGCCACTCGCACTGCGACGCCGATACGCGTGACCGGCATTCTCCACGCTGACAGGAGTCGTTATGCAACCGTTCCGGGTGGACATTCCCGACGCCGTTCTCGACGACCTGCGCCGTCGGCTCGACCACACCCGCTGGCCTGTGGACCTGCCCGACGTCGGCTGGACACGCGGCGTGCCGCCGGCCTACCTGCGCGAGCTGGTCGACTACTGGCGCACCGACTACGACTGGCGTGCCGCCGAGGCGCGGCTCAACGAGTTCCCGCAGTTCACCACGACGATCGACGGCGCGAACGTGCACTTCCTGCACGTCCGCTCGCCCGAGCCGGACGCGCTGCCGATGGTGATCACCCACGGTTGGCCGGGCTCGGTGTCGGAGTTCCTGGACGTGATCGGCCCGCTGACCGATCCGCGCGCGCACGGCGGCGACCCTGCCGACGCGTTCCACCTGGTGATCCCTTCGTTCCCCGGCTACGGGTTCTCCGGGCCGACCTCGCAGACCGGCTGGGACCTGACCAGGATCGCCGGCGCGTGGGCCACGCTGATGCGCGAGCTGGGCTACGACCGGTACGTGGCGCAGGGTGCAGACTTCGGTTCGGGGGCGTCGATCGTGCTGGCCCTGGTGGACCCGGAGCACGTGGCGGGCGTGCACCTCAACACGCTGGTGACCACGCCGAGCGGCGACCCGGAGGAGTTGGTCGGGCTCGGCGACGAGGACCAGGCCCGTTTGGACCTGCACGCGCGCTTCATCCGCGAGTTGTCCGGGTCGATGAAGTTGCAGGCGACCCGGCCGCACACCGTCGCCTACGGCCTGTCCGACTCCCCCGTCGGCCAGTTGGCGTGGATCGTGGAGAAGTTCAAGGACTGGACGGACTCCGCGGAGGTGCCGGAGGACGCGATCGACCGCGACCGGATCCTCACCAACGCGATGATCTACTGGCTGACCGGCACCGGCGGGTCGTCCGCCCAGCTGTACTACGAGGTGGCCGACGCCTTGCCGGTGAACGTGACCACCGGGCGTTATCCGACGGTGTCCGCGCCGTTGGGTGTCGCGGTGTACCCCGGGGCGCTGTTCAAGCCGATCCGCCGGTTCGTCGAACGCGATTTCACCAGCATCGTGCACTGGGCGGAGTTCGATCGCGGCGGCCACTTCGCCGCCATGGAGGAGCCGGACCTGTTCGTGGACGACCTCCGCGCCTACCGCAGGGCGCTCAAGGACGGCTGAGCGCGGCCCTCGGTTCTCCGGACCGCACGCGGAGCACTGGGTCGGAGACGATCTCCGACGCCGCCCGGCGACGCGATGGCGCCGGCGACGAAGCACGCACCGAGGCCAGGACCTTCAGACCTCAGTAGATGTCACCCATGTAGGTGCCGTCCGTGGACACGCCGGTGAACAGCGGAGTCCGCCCACGATGAAGGCCAGGCTGATCGCCGGGATCAGCCTGGGGCCGCTGCGTTGAGGATCGCGGTCATGCCCGGCCGCCACAGCGGGAAGTGCACCACCAGCGCGGCGGCCCAGGCGATCTTCTCGTGCTCGGCGCGGATGTCCGGGCTCGGCGTGCCGTTCTGGCACGCCTGCACCAGCACGTTGGGCAGGGCCGGCCGCTCCTCGGTCAGCTCGCCGAAGTCGTCCTAGTCCAAGACCGCCCGCCACTTCATCGCGTACAGGTCGGACACCTGGACGTCGTGACCGGCCTCGGTGAGGGCGCGCACGCCCACGTCGCGCAGGGTGCTGTTGAGCGACTGCGGTTCGGGATGGGCGGAACCCACGTTCACGAACCGTCATCCCGGTTGATGATCTCTGGTGTCGGGGTGTGCACCCGCCGTGCGGCGGACCTGGACGGCCCCGGCCGCGGGCGGCGCAGGCTGTGCCGGAGCACGCGGACGACCATGCCCGGCTTCATCAGCGCGGTCGGTGGGTCCATCAGCCCGGCAACCCGCATGAACGCGCCGGTGACCTCGGGATCCCGGCTGGCGGCGTACTGGAGTCGCGCCATGTAGGCGTTGCCTGCCCGGACCTTGAGCGTGCGGCGACCCTCGACCCGCGGGAAGTCGAGGTCGCCGCCCGCGGAGATCTCCCACGGGACGTCGATGACCTTCGAGACGGCGCGCAGGAACGCGGCGGCGTCCGGCTCGCCCGGCGCCGAACGCAGGTGGTCGCGCAGGGTGAGCGCTTCCAGCGCGGCCACGCTCATGCCCTGTCCGTAGACGGGGTTGAAGCTGCACACCGCGTCCCCCATGACCAGCAGGCCGGCCGGGAACCGGGCCAACCGCTCGTAGTGCCTGCGCACGCTGGCCGGGAACCCGAAGCTCACCGGATCGTCCAGCGGTTGGCCCCCGGCGACGGCCTCGTAGATCTCCGGCACGGGCAGCGACCGGGCGAACTCCAGGAACCCCTCCGGGTCGGTCGGCGGGTGGTCGCCGAGCATGCCGGTCAACGACAGGATGCACGTGTCGCGGCCGATCTGGCCGAAGAACGCGCCGCGCGGGTGCGCGGGCGATGCGACCGGGTTGATCGACTGCACACCGCCGAACCACTGCGGCTGGGTGCGGTAGAGACGGGTTGTGTAGGCGAGGCCGACCTTCACTCGTTCTTCCACCGGACGCGGGTAGCCCAACCGCTCCAGCCACGCCGGGGTGCGGGAGCCGCGCCCGGTCGCGTCGAGCACCAGGTCGGCGTGCAGCGTCCGCTCCTCGGAGCCGTCGACGCGCGCTTGGACCCGCACGCCGCTGACCCGGGTGCCCTCCTCGTTGGTCACCGGCCCCAGGATGTCGTGCTCCTCCAGGAACTCCACATTGGGCAGTGCGGCTACCTTGAGCCGGACGTGTCCTTCCAGCAGCGGGCGGGGCGCGGTGACCGACAGCAGCCCGGTGTGGCTGGGACGCAGCTCGCGGGCGTTGAAGTACCAGCGCATCTCGCCCAGGTCGCCGGTCGGCACGCCGGCCGCGATGAGATCCTCGGTGAAGCCGGGAAACAGCTCCTCCATGATGAGGTGCCCGCGGGCGTGCAGGCCGTGCGCGTGCCGGGTGTGGGGTGTTCCGCGCCGGGCAACAGTCACTCCGACGACCGGATCCCTGTCGACGACCACGACTTCCCGGTAGAACTCGGCGAGCACCCTGGCTGCCAGTACACCGGCGATGCTCCCGCCGAGCACCACGGCACGCTCGCGAGGTGACGTCGTAGCCACGACGGTCCTCCTTCTCCCGGGACCTGGATTCAGCCCTTCGGGTAAGAGTCACAGTCACCTGTCACGCCGAGCTTCTCTTGGATTGCCGAGGTGCCCGACGCACCGAACGGTCCAGGAGCACTCACGCACCGTCCTGGTTGAACCGGGACGACAGTTCTCCTTTGATACGCACACGGATGTCGTTCTTCAGGGCCACAACGCTCTTGTGGACGCCCGTCAGGAGGTCTCTGTGTCCCGCGGGCAGTTCTGGTAGACGGCGAGTTTCCAGTCGCCGTCCCGCTTGACGAGGATCCACGAAGCACGGATGGCGTTCTCCGCCGACAACTCGGACTCGCCCTTTGGCAGCACGCCCCCGACGGTCAGCACCGCGACGGCGCCTGGGGCCAGTCGCGTCATGTCGATCAGCCGGCCGGTGACAGTGGTGTCCTTGTAGTGGGTCTCGTACGCGTGCGCCATGAACTCACGGATCTCGGCGCGACCCTTCTTGTACACCCCGGGCAGGATCAGGGCGCCGTCCTCGGTGAACAGGTCGGCGAACGCGTCCGCGTCGTGTGCGGCCCAGGCCGCGACCATGCGCGCGGGAACGCCCGCGATCAGTGCCTGCTCGGCCGCGGCGGCTTCGGTGGCGTCTGGTGATGTGGTGCTCATTGTTGCTCGCTTTCGACGATGGCCATCGTCTCGTGCGGGTCACGGTGTGCCCACACCGACCATCTTTCCCACAGGCTGGGGGGAAGTCTTCTCGGAGGATGCTCGACCGGGAGTCGAACGCGGACCGCGCGGAACGACGGGCCGCGCGCCTTGAAGCCGCGCGGCAGCGCGTCGCCGCGGGAACGGCGCCGAGCGAGGCAGCGCGCCACGCCTCCTAGGCCG
Organism: Actinosynnema sp. NPDC023794; assembly: GCF_040639675.1. NCBI lineage: Bacteria > Bacillati > Actinomycetota > Actinomycetes > Pseudonocardiales > Pseudonocardiaceae > Actinosynnema > Actinosynnema sp. NPDC023794. The sequence goes on from NZ_JBFAFR010000027.1 coordinate 92,915, forward strand.
ACCTGATCAGGCGGCGGCTCCTCGCCGCGTTCCTCGACCACGTGCAGGCTGCGCAAGACGGAACTTCAGCAGCCGTCACCGCGGGTGCGTCGGCGGGCATCTCGGATCACGATTCTCGCCTCGGCGACCGGGTCGCGAGCGGCGAGGAAGGTTCTTCACAGCTCGGCCCACGACGACTTCGTAGGAGGAAGCGGCGATTCGGGCCGGCGCTTTCGGTCTTCTTCGCGTCCTTGAACTCCCAGTGCGGAACTTCGCGTTCGGAACGTTGCCGCGGAACAGGTGACCGTCGCGGCACACGTGACCCGAGCGGTGGTGGACGGCCGGCAGGTCGCTGTTCTCCGCTGTGCGAGGTCGGTCTCGAACCGCGCGACCTGGTGCGCCACCCGGGCCGGCACGTCACACGGCAGCAGGCGCAGGGCGAGCGTGTTCGAGGCCTGGAGGACGACCGTGTCGTCGACCGCCAGACCGAGCGCGGCGGACGTGGAGGCGCTCGCGGCCACCGCGCGTGGCACGTCCGACGCCTCCACCGTCCCCTCCGTCGCGCTGCCGACCGGCGGGCGAGGCGATTGTGATCGCCCGGCAGGAGGCCTGTCGGCGGAAACGAACTTGCCGGGCGGCTTCCCCGCGATCCGCGCGATCAGGCCGCGGGTGACCGGGTGAGGACCAGCACCTCCCACGGCCGGAGGTCCACCCGCCCGGGCGAGATCGGCGCCTCGCCGGTGTTGGTCAGGACGACGTCGGCGGCGGACCACTCGCGGTCCAGTTCGGCGGTCTGCGGTGTGCCGCCGAGGTTGGCCACGACGAGCAGGCGGGTGTCGTCCAGGGTGCGTTCGTAGGCGTAGACGTGCGGGTGGTCGGGCAGGAGCATGCGGAAGTCGCCGAGGGCCACGACGGGGAGTTCGTGGCGCAGCCGGATGAGCTCGCGGTAGTGGTTGAAGACGGAGCGGGGATCGTCGTACTGGGTCTGGGCGTTGAGCCAGGTGTGGTTGGGGTTCACGGCGAGCCACGGTTCGCCGGTGGTGAAGCCGGCGTTGGGGGTGGCGTCCCACTGCACGGGGGTGCGGGCGTTGTCGCGGCCCATCGCGCGCAGACCGCGCAGCACCGATTCGGGGTCGGCGCCGGCGGCGACGGACTGGCGGTAGTGGTTGAGCGATTCGACGTCGCGCATCTCGTGCACGCCGGCGAACGGCGCGTTCGTCATGCCCAGTTCCTCGCCCTGGTAGACGTAGGGCGTGCCCCGGTGCAGGTGCAGCACGGTCGCCAGCGCGGTCGCCGACTCGCGCCAGTGCTCGCCGTCGTCACCGAACCTCGACACCACGCGGGGCTGGTCGTGGTTGTTCCAGTAGAGGCTGTTCCAGCCCACCTCCGCCAACGCCGTCTGCCAGCGGCCCAGCGACGCCTTCAGGTCGCGCAGGTCCAGCGGCTTCGGGTCGAACTTCCCGCCCGGCCCCTGGTCGAGCCAGACGTGCTCGAACTGGAACACCATGTCCACCTCGCCCCGCGCCGGGTCGGTGAACAGCCGGGCCTGCTCCCACGTCACGCCCGGCATCTCCCCCACGGTCAGGAACTCGCCGGCCCGTCCTCCGAACACCTCGCGGTTCATCTCGCGCAGGAAGTCGTGCACGCCGGGGCGGGTGGCGACGTGCGGGAACCCGTCGCCGAGGCCGCCGACGCCGGTGGTGGCGCCGTCGGGCAGGTCGGGGTCCTTGGAGATGAGGTTGATGACGTCCATCCGGAAGCCGTCCACGCCCCGGTCCAGCCACCACCGCATCATCTCGTACACGGCTTCCCTGACCTCGGGGTTCTCCCAGTTCAGGTCCGGCTGCTTGCGGTCGAACAGGTGCAGGTAGTACTCGCCCGTGGCCTCGTCCAGCGTCCACGCGGGGCCCGAGAAGAACGACCCCCAGTTCGTCGGCTCCGCGCCCGGCTGACCGGCTTCGAAACCGTCGCGGGGCGGACGCCACCAGTACCAGTCCCGCTTGGGGTTGTCGCGCGACGACCGGGACTGCACGAACCACGGGTGCTCGTCGGAGGTGTGGTTGACCACCAGGTCCATCACCAGCTTCATCCCCCGGGCGTGGACCTGCGCCAACAACGCGTCGAAGTCCGCCAACGTGCCGAACACCGGGTCGATCGCCTGGTAGTCCGAGATGTCGTAGCCGTTGTCCGCCTGCGGGGAGGCGTACACCGGCGACAGCCAGATCACGTCCACGCCGAGCCGTTCCAGGTGGTCCAGGCGCGACGCGAGTCCCGCCAGGTCACCGACGCCGTCACCGTTCGAGTCGGCGAAGCTGCGCGGGTACACCTGGTACACCACCGCCGAGGTCCACCACGGCGCCGTGGTCGGGGTCGTTGCCCGGGCCTGCTCCAGAGCCATGTTCCATCCTCACCTGGTTCGTCGGACGTCGTCCCAGTCCACCACTACCCGCGCGGCGCCGCACCCGACACCGCCGTCCCCCGTCCGGACGCACGCCCCGGCCACCAGAACCTCGGTCCGATGTGGACGGTCAGGGCGGGCACCAGCAGGGACCGCACGAGCAGGGTGTCCAGCAGCACGCCGAACGACACCAGGAACGCCATCTGGACCAGGCCGACCAGCGGCAGCACGGCCAGGGCGGCGAACGTGGCGGCCAGCACCACGCCCGCGGACACGATCACCCCGCCGACCAGCGTCAGACCGCGCCGGGCGCCTTCCCGGGCGCCCTCCCCGGCGGCTTCTTCCCTGATCCGGTGCATCAGGAAGATGTTGTAGTCGGTGCCCAGGGCGGCGATGAACACGAAGGCGAGCACGGGCAGGCTCGGGTCGGCGTCGGCGAACCCGAACAGGTCGTTGAACACCAGCGCCGCCACCCCGATGGTCGCCGCGTAGGAGACCGCGACGGTCAGCGTGAGCAGGAGCGGCGCGAGGAGCGAGCGCAACAGCAGGGCCAGCATCAGCAGGATCACGACCAGCAGCGCCGGGATGATCACCCGGCGGTCCCGCTCGGCGGTGGTGCGGGTGTCGAGCAGGGCCGCGCTGTCGCCGCCGACCAGGGCGTCCGCGCCGGGCACGGCGTGCACGGCGGCGCGCAGCCGCACGACGGTGTCCTGCGCCGCCCGTGACGTGGCGATGTCGTGCAGCGTCACGTCGATCGACGAACGCCCGCCGGCTTCCCGTGGCTGCCCGGTGGCGGGGGCGACGGTGGGCGTGACGCCGGCGACGCCCTCCACGGCCCGTGCGGCGGCGATCACCGCGTCGCGCCGCGCGGTCGTGGCGATGATCGTGGCCGGCAGGTTCGCGCCGCCGGGGAAGTGCTCGGCGGAGACCTCCAGGCCGCGCACCGACTCGGTGTCCCGGGTGAACGTGTCGACGTAGTCCAGGCCGGAGGCGCGGAACTGGGGTGCGAACGACGCCGCGGCCAGCAGCAGCGCCAGCGTGCCCGCCCAGATCGTGCGCGGCCTGCGCAGCACCAGGGCGGAGACCGCGGTGAACAGGCCGTGCCGCGGGGGCCGGTCGTCGTGCCGCGGGCGGAACGGCCAGAACGCGGCACGGCCGCACAGGGCCAGCAGGGCGGGCAGGAACGTGAGCGTGACCGCGAGGGACGCGGCGACGCCGATCGCGCCGACCGGGCCGAGGCTGCGGTTGTTGTTCAGGTCCGACAGCAGCAGGCACAGCAGGCCGAGCGCGACCGTGCCGGCCGAGGCGGACAGCGGCGCGACGCACGCCCGCACGCTCGTCCGGATCGCGGCGTGGGTGTCGGCGGTGAGGTGCAGTTCTTCGCGGAACCGTGCGACGAGCAGCAGCGCGTAGTCCGTGGCGGCGCCGAACACCAGCACCATGAGGATGCCCTGGCCCTGGCTGTCGAGGGTGAGCACGTCGGCGCGGGCCAGCAGGTAGACCGCGGCGGACGCGGTGGTCAGCGCCAGGCCGCTGGACGTCAGCACGATCAGCGGCATCAGCGGGCTGCGGTAGATCAGCAGGAGGATGACGACGACCGCGCCGACGGTGACGAGCAGGAGCATGCCGTCGATGGCGCCGAACACGCCGTCGAGGTCGACGCCGATGCCCGCCGGGCCGGTGAGGTGGACCTCCAGGCCGGCCGGGAGGCCGTCGCCCGCGATGCGGCGCAGTTCCCGGGCGACCCCCACTTCCTGGTCGCCCAGGGCCGCGTCCAGCGCGACGACGATCTGCGCGGCTTCGCCGTCGGGCGACGGGATGACGGGCGGGGTGCGTTCGGCGAGGCCGCCGAGCGGGTCGAGGTCGGGGTGCCGGAGCCCGGCGATCCGGTCCCGCGCGGCCCGCAGGTGGGTCCGGTCGGCTTCGGTGAGGCCGCCGTCGCGGGTGAAGACCAGCAGCGCCGGTGAGGTCGCCTCGGTCTGGAACTCCTCCTCCGCCTCGGCGACGCGGGTCGCCTCCGCCGAGGCGGGCAGGAACGCCTCGGCACCGTTCTCCAGCACTTCGCCGAGCCGTGCCTGGTAGTCGGCTCCCACGCCGCCGATCACCACCCAGGTGATCAGCAGCAACGCGGGCCACAGCCACCGGCCACGCCTGGTCCGGGTCATGAGGAGTCCCCCCGCTGCCGGCGTGCCCGGCGTCCTGTCCTGGTGTGCACGCCAAGGCTAGGAACGCCGTCGTCCACGGGGAATCCGCTTGGGCCCCGTGCCGGTGGTGGATCCAGCCCCACCCCCGTGCGGGTCCTGAGCGTCGAATTCGGGGGTCCTGAACGTAGGACACGGTCGTTCCGAACGCAGGACACGCGGGCGTTGAGGGTTCGACACGCGGGGTGCGGTCAGGGTTGGCGGTCGCTGTTCAGGTAGGCGATCACGGCCAGGACGCGGCGGTTCGTGTCGTCGGAGAGGGCGAGGCCGAGCTTGGCGAAGATGCTCGCGGTGTGCTTGCCGACCGCGCCGTCGCCGATGGACAGCCGCCGGCCGATCGCCGCGTTGGAGCAGCCCTCCGCCATCAGCTCCAGCACCTCCCGCTCACGCGGGGTCAGCGCGGCGAGCGGCTGCTTGGTCGCGTTGCCCGCCAGCAACTTCGCGATGACGTCGGGGTCCATCACGGTGCCGCCGCCGGCCACCCGGCGCACCGCGTCGACGAACTGCGCCGCGTCCATCACCCGGTCCTTGAGCAGGTACCCGATCGCGCCGGCGCCGTCGGCCAGCAGCTCCCGCGCGTACAGCTGCTCGACGTGCTGCGACAGCACGAGCACCGGCAGCCCGGGACGTCTGCGCCGCACCTCCAGCGCGGTCTGCAACCCCTCGTCGGTGAACGTCGGCGGCAGCCGGACGTCCACGACGGCCACGTCGGGCGAGTGCTCCTCGATCGCCTCGGCCAGCTCCGGTCCGGTCTCGACGGCGGCCACGACGTCGCAGCCGTGCGCGGTGAGCAGGTGGGTCAGCCCGTCTCGGAGGAGGTAGAGGTCCTCGGCAAGGACAACGCGCACGGTATCTCCAGGATCACGCTGGTCGGGCCGCCCCGCGGACTGCTCAGGGACAGCGTCCCGTCAAACGTAGCGATGCGCCGTCGCACGCCGTGCAGTCCGGTGCCCGCGCGGGGGTCGGCCCCGCCGCGGCCGTCGTCGGCGACCTCGACGCGCAGCACGCCCTCGCGGTGCCGGAGGTCGATCCGCGCGGTCGTGGTGCCGGCGTGCCGGACCGCGTTGGTCAGCAGTTCCCGCACGGCGAAGTACACGCACACCTCGATCGGCGGCTCGGCGCGCCCCGGCAGGTCGACATCGACCTCGACGTCCAGCGGCGTGTCCATCGCCAACGCGCGGAGGGCGTCGGCCAGGCCGCGTTCGGCGAGCACGGGAGGGTGGATGCCGCGGATCAGCTCACGCAGTTCCCGCAACGCGTCCGCCGACGCCCGCCGTGCCTGTGCGACGAGGTCCTTCGCCGCTTCCGGGTCGCGGTCGATCAGCTGCTCGACCACGCCGAGCCGCATGCCCAAGGCGACCCACTGCGCCTGCGCGCCGTCGTGCAGGTCCCGTTCGATCCGGCGCAGCTCGGCGGCGCGCGCGTCGCTGGCGTCCGCACGGGTCTCGGTGAGCCGGTCCACCCGGCGCGCGAGCGCCGCCGCCTTCGTCGGCGCGAGCAGCAGCCTGCTCACCCGCGCGTACGCGAGCAGCGACCACGGCGCCAAGGCCAACCCGGCGGCGGTCGCGGCCAGCCCCGCCAACGGCGACAACGGCCCCGGCACCACGCCCAGCGCGGGCGCCAGGTCGGTCAGCGACGTCCACGCGAACCACCCGTCGTAGGGCACGAACAGCCGCACGAGCTGCGCCCACGCCGCGACCCACACCAGCCCCACGAACCCGTAGCCGACCAGCGCCACCGGCGCCGCCGCGATCACCACGACGAGCAGCGGGTTCACCAGCAGCCACACCAGGTCCCGCCACGCCGCGGGGTCGCGCACGGTCCACTGCCGCCGTCGGGCCTGGCGCAGTTCCTCGGCCGAGCGGTACAGCACGGTGACCAGCGGGCGGCGCAGCCGGTAGGTGCCGTCCGCCTCGGGTTGCGGCGGTCCGGGTTCGGGCAGGTACGGCTCGGGCACGTCCAGCCCGGTCCACCGGGTCAGCTCCGCCCGGCGGCGTCGCACGACGCGGCGGCCGGCCGGCACCACCTCCGGCCACCACCGCAGGAACGTCGGGAAGATCGCGAGCACGTGCAGCGCGGCCGGCCCGAGCCCGCCGACCGCGGCGCCGATGACCCATGCCAGCCGCGCCACCGCCAGGGCGCGCGGCGCGATCCACGCCCAGGTGCGGGTACGGCCGGTGCGGCCGGTCGGCCCGAGCAGCACCGGCGTCCACCTCGTCTGCCAGCGCATCACCGGCAACGCGACCGCGAACCCCGCCGCGACCAGCAGCGCCCCGAGCGGTGCGGGCCGCCACGCGCCCGCCGCGATCAGCCCGGCGGGCAGCAACGCGGGCACGCCGCCGACGACCGGGTTGAGCAGCGTCCACCCGTGGTCGCGGTGGGTGGCCGGGTCCCCCATCAGCCAGTCCCACCGCCGGGTGAACACCGTGATCCACGGCGTGGGGTAGAGCTGGTCCTCGACGCGGTACCAGCCGTCGACGTCCGGTTCGGGCGCGGGCGGCGGCGGTCGGTAGGGCGTCGGCACGGGCGTGCCGGACCACCGGCCGACCAGCCGCCGGCACAGCTCGGGCAGCCACCGCGCCCAGCGGATCGGCTCGGTCGGCGGCGGCACGCCCGCGTGGCCGACCACGAACACGACCACGAGCTGGACCAGTCCGACGAGGGACAGCAGGCCGAGCGCCAGGCCGTAGAGGGGCGCGGTCAGGACCTTGCGGACCACCGCACCACCTCCCCCGTCCGGCCGGCGGTCTTCGGCTCGCCGTCCAGTATGGCGAACGTCCCGGCGGCGTCCGGCCCGCACGTGCTGAACCGATCGCGCCCGGGTCGGCGCCCTCGATCGGCATCGGGCCGGCCGGGTGAACCACCAGCCGCTCAGGTCGTCGGCGAGTGCGGGCCTGTCCGGTGTCGTGGACGTCCTCCCGCCGGTGGGACGGCTGTTCCCCGGTGATGACGCGCCGCGCACCGCGCGCGCGACTGGGCGTCCACGCCGCCATGTCGGACCTGCCGGCGGCGTTGGGCGGCACGGTGTCGGTGCGCAGAGCCCCGGGCCGGGGCGGCACGTTCACCGTGACCGTGCCGAGGGTGGAGTCGACCGAGGCGGCCCGGCGGATGACGTTGGACGACATCGGTCGGCGCCGCGACGTCAAGGCGCGCGACATCGCGGCCGAGCCCGTCGCCCGGTTCGTGGCCGGGCTGTCGGCCGGGCCGTCCGCCGACTCAGGTCCGGTCAGGCGGGCTGCCCCACCGCGGCGTGCGCGGGCACGCGGAGCAGCGTGATGACCGCGGGCGTGCGCACCCGGAAGCCCAGCGACTCGTAGAGCCGGATCGCGGAGGTGTTGGTAACGGCGGCGTGCATCAACGCCTGCTCGCCGCGGGCCCGGATGCCCGCCGCGACGGCGAGCACCAGCCGGGTGGCCAGGCCCTGGCCGCGGTGCGCGGGATCGGTGCACACGGCGCTGATCTCGGTCCACCCCGGCGGTCGCCGGCCATCGCGACCAGCGCGCCGTCGCGCCGGATGCCCAGGTAGGCGCCCAGTTCCACGGTCCGCGGCCGGAACGGCCCGGGCTGGGTGCGCTCCACGAGGTCCAGCATCTCCGGCACGTCCGCGGGCCCGAGCCGGACCGCCTCGACGTCCTCGGCGACCCGCAGGCCGTCCTCCACCAGCTGCACCACGTCGATGCGCTCGACGACCTCCCAATCGCCGGGCGGGGCGAGCGGCGAGGTGATCGGCACGATCGCGTCCGGTCCGGCGAGCGCGGCGACGTCGGACCACACCCGCTCGTCCGGCCGGTCGGGCAGGCCCACGAACGTCGCCACGTCCTCCGGGTAGCGCACCACCTGGCCGTGCCGTTCGGCGAAGCGGGCGTGCGGCCCGGTCAACGACGTCCAGGCCGGGTTGTCCAACGGCGAGGCCATGCGCGGGTACCCCCCAGTAGTTCGCGACTGCGCGAATCATCCGCGCCGCCGGGCCGGTCTGTCCACCACCTCATCGCTCTCGGCGGGCTCCGTCCGGGGCTGAACGGGCGTCGATCCGCGTGCCCGGGCGGCGTGGTCGCCGATGTCCGTCGGCACGGCGCGCCGACCGGGACCGGACTCACCAAGCTGTGGTTCGCCCCCGCCGTGTCCGACTCCGGCGACGGCATCACGACGGCCGCCGGCCCCCTGCCGTTGGCCTCGCTCACCGACGACCCGGCCCTGGTGGCGGGCGCGGTGTTCGCCCAGCAGCTGCCGCGGTTGCCGTTCTCGCCGGTCAGCGGGGCGACCGGCTGGACCGGTGGAAGCCGGCCGTGGCGGCGAACCCGGCCCGCGGCGCGATCGTGGCCGGGCCGGGCGCGGCGACCTGGACGGGGCACGTGTCGCTGCCCGTCGCCTACGCCTGCCTGTTCCTGCCCCGTCGTCGGCGGGTCCGCGCTGGGCGCGCTCGTCGGCGGCCCGCCGGCCCGTCGGTTCGGCATCACCACGCCGTTCTGGTTCGCGGTCGTGGTGGTGGCGGGCGTGGCCGCGGTCGCGTGGCGGCCGTTCGCGGCGGCGACCGACCTGCACCGGTCGGCCGCCGCCGCGACGTGATCACACCACCCGGCCGTCCTCCAGGTGCAGGCGCGTGCCGTCGAACCCGGCCCGCGTGCGCCGGTCGTGCGTGACCACGACCAGAGCGCCCGGGTAGTCCGCCAACGCCCGGTCCAGGTCCTCGACCAGACCCGGTGACAGGTGGTTGGTCGGCTCGTCGAGCAGCAGCAGGTCGACCGGCCTGGTCACCAGTCGGGCCAGCTCGACGCGCCGCCGCTGCCCGTAGGACAGCTCGCCGACCCGCGTCCGCAGGTCCCGGCGGTCGAACAGGCCCAGGGCAAGCACCGCGTCCACGTGCTCGTCCGGGTGACCGGGCAGGCCCTCGGCGAACGCCTGGAGCACGGTCAGCTCGGGCCTCCAGCCCGCTTCCTCCTGCCGCAGGTGCCCGACCCGACCCGGCACGTCGACCACGCCGGCGTCCGGACGGATCTCACCGCTGAGCACCCGCAGGAGCGTGGTCTTGCCCGCGCCGTTGGGACCGGTCACCAGCAGCCGCTCACCCTGTCGCACGGTCAGGCGCGGCAACAGGAGCCGGTCGCCGACCCGCACGTCCGACAGCTCGGCCGCCCACTCCTCGGCGCCGCCGCCGCCGAGCCGCGCGGAGAACCGCAACGGCTGCGGCGGCGGCGCGACCGGGTTCCCGGTCAGGCGCGCCCGGCGTTCCTTGGCGTTGCGGATGCGGCTCATCGCGCCGTGGGCCCGGCCCCTGGCCCGGAACGGGCCGCCGCCGAACCCCGCCTTGTCCATCTTCCGGGGGATCTCGCCCAACCGTCGCGCGGCCGAGGCGAGCAGCCGTTCCTGTCGTGCCAGCTCGGCCCGCCACTCCTCGTGCTCGCGCAGCCGCCGTGCCCGGTCCGCGGCCTTGGCGGCCAGGTAGCCGTCGTAGCCGTCGCCGAACCGGGCCACGCGTCCGGCTTCGACCTCGACGATGGTCGACGTGACGCGCTCCAGGAACACGCGGTCGTGGGTGATCGCGACGACGGTCCCGGTGTGCCGGGCGAGGCGCCGTTCCAACCAGGCCACGGCCTGGTCGTCCAGGTCGTTGGTCGGCTCGTCCAGCAGCAGCAGCTCCGGCGAGGACGCCAGCGTCGCGGCCAGCGCGAGCCGCGACCGCTCGCCGCCGGACAACGTGCCCAGCGTCCGCCGGCGGTCCAACCCGGGCAGCCCCAAGCCGTGCAGGGCCACGTCGACCCTCGTGTCGGCCACGTATCCGCCCCTCGCCTCGAACCGCTCGACGAGGGACGCGTAGTGCTCCGGGTCGGCGTGCGGTCCGGCCAGGTCGGCTTCGGCCCGGCGCATCCGGGCCTCCAGCTCGCGCAGGTCGGCCAGCGCGAGGTCGACGGCGTCGGCCACGGTGGCGTGCGGCGGCAGGTCCAGCGTCTGGGCCAGGTACCCGATCCCGCCGGGCGAGACCACGGTGACCTCGCCGTTGTCGGCCGCCACCCGGCCCGCGACCACGGCGAGGAGGGTGGACTTGCCGGAACCGTTGTCGCCGATCACGCCGACCTTCTCGCCGGGCTTGACGGACAACGAGACCGCGTCGAGCACGACGTGGCCTTGGTAGCTCTTGGTGACGTCGTGCAGCGCCAGTTGGGCCACTAGGGCGTGATGCGCGGTGCGCAAGGCAGACTCCTGTTCCCGGCGTGCAAACGCCGAGTCATCGGTGCGGAGGGTGTGGAGAAGCGCTCGCGGAGCGTGGCTCTACGCGAGCGGAGTGCCGATGATCACAGGAAGTTCAACATCGCCCGAAATCCTAGTCGAACGACCGACACAGCGGTACGTGACGGGCGACACACCGGTATTCCATCCCGCCGCACGGTTTGAGTCGTCTAGACTCAAACTATGTTCACCAGGGACGAAGCGCTCGAACGAGTCGAACGGGCGGGCTCGGCGGCCGACCTGTTCGGCCCGGTCGACCCGGACCCCGCCCGCCGCAAGGAGGCCCAGCGGCTCTACCACGCGCTCGCCGCCGTGCTGCACCCCGACCGGGTCGGCGCGGACGACACCAGGGCCCACGCGGCGTCGGCCGAGCTCACCCGTCTGCACCACGAATGGCGGCACGGCACGGCGGTCGAACTGCGCACCGACCGCGCCACCTACCGGCTCGCCGGACGGCACGCGGTCGGCAGCGTCGCCAACGTCTACCGCACCGGTAGCGCCCACGTGGTCAAGATCGTGCGCAACCCCGCGCTCAACCCCCTCCTGCACGCCGAGTGGGACGCGCTGCGCCGACTCGCCCGCTTCACCGACCGGCACCACTGGCTGCGGCCCTACTACCCGCACCTGGTCGACACCTCCGGCGACGTGACCCGCGGCTCGCGCGCGTTCACCGTGCTCGCACCGCTGGTGGACGGGTTCGCGACCCTCGCCGACGTGCGGCGGGCGTTCCCGGGGGGCTTGGACGGCCGCGACTACGCCTGGATGCACCGCAGGCTGCTGCGGGCCATCGCCGGCGCGCACCGGATCGGCCTCGTGCACGGCGCGATCGTCGCCGAGAACGTGCTGGTGCACCCCCGGCAGCACGGCGTCGTGCTGGCCGGCTGGACCTTCGCGGTCGGCGCGGGCGAACGACGCCTGGCCACCGACAAGACCATCGCCTACCCGCCGGAAGTCCACGACGGACGACCGGCCACCCCCGCCACCGACGTCCACATGGCGCACGCGCTGATGCTGGACCTCCTGGCGGACGACGAAACCGCACAACGCAGGTTCGCCCGCGGCTGCGCGCAGGACGACCCGGCCCGACGACCGGACGCCGTCGACCTGCTCACCGAGTACGACGACCTGCTCGAAGACCTCTACGGCGAACGGACCTTCCGCCCGTTCGCACTACCCGGGACAGGAGCCTGACATGGGACACGGCAAGTGGGACGACAACGCCTACGCGGCGGCCAGGACCTTCCGCGCCGCCAAGGGCATCGACGACTTCGGCTACACCGCCACCATGCGGTCGCGCCCCTCGAAGGAGTGGAAGGCCGACCCGTCGCTCGACCCCAAGGACGTGGTCGCGCGCGAGTGCCGCGACTCGCCCGACCACGCCGACTCGACCCCGATCGCGGTGCTGTTCGACGTCACCGGCTCGATGGGCCGGGTGCCGCAGATCATGCAGCGCAAGCTCGGCAAGGTGCACGGCCTCCTGCAGCGCAAGGGCTACCTCGCCGACCCGCAGCTGATGTTCGGCGGCATCGGCGACGCCGACAGCGACCGCGTGCCGCTGCAGGTCGGCCAGTTCGAGTCCGACAACCGGATGGACGAGCAGCTGCGCACGATCTTCCTGGAGGGCAACGGCGGCGGGCAGAAGAGCGAGTCCTACGAACTCGCCGCCTACTTCGTGTCGCGGCACGTGGTCACCGACGCGTGGCAGAAGCGGGGCCGCAAGGGCTACCTGTTCCTCATCGGCGACGAGCTCAACAAGCCGCGCCTGGAAGCACGCCACATCCGCCGGATCATCGGCGACGACGTCAAGCAGGACATCGACCCCGCCTCGGTGTACCGGGAGCTCAGCCGCAAGTGGCACGTGTACTTCGTGCTGCCCAACCAGTCGTCGTACTACCACGACCAGGACATCGCCGACCACTGGCGCGACCTCCTCGGCCAGCGCTTCCTCAAGCTCGACGACCCCGGCGCGGTGTGCGAGCTGATCGCCGCCACGATCGGCATGGAGGAACGCGTGGTCGACCTCGACCAGGCGATGGTGGACCTGGCCGAGGTCGGCTCGGCCGCGGAGAGCGAGGCCGTCGGCAAGGCGCTCGTCCACGTCGGCGGGAAGACCGTCGCGACCACGGCCACGCCACCGCTGCTGGACGGCCCCGACGACGTGACCCTCACGTGATGGACCGGCACGTGAGGGACGGGCACGTCATCGTCGTCGGCCTCGGGTTCGGCGACGAGGGCAAGGGCGCCGTCGTCGACGCCCTGTGCCACGACGCTCCGGTGACGTCGGTGGTCCGGTTCAACGGCGGCGCGCAGGCCGCGCACAACGTCGTCGTCGGCGACCGGCACCACACGTTCAGCCAGTTCGGGTCCGGCACGCTCGCGGGCGTGCCGACCCACCTCTCCCGGCACGTCCTGGTCGAACCGATCGCCCTCGCCGGCGAAGCGCGCGCACTGGCGGAACTCGGCGTCGCCGACCCGCTGCGACTGCTGTCGATCGACGCCGACGCCCTCCTCACCACACCCGTCCACGTCGCCGCCAACCGTGCCCGCGAGGACGCGCGCGGGCACGCCCGGCACGGCTCGTGCGGCAAGGGCATCGGCGAGACCGCCTGGTACGGCCTGCTCACCGCCCGCGGCGCGGCACGAGGCGACACCGTCGAGGGCCAGGAAGTGCCCGGTGACCCCGGGCCGCCGCCGACCGTCGGCGACTGCGCCCACCCGGCCGTGCTGCGGGCCAAGCTCGACGCCCTGGCCCGCTGCTACGAACCGCTGATCGGCGCCGGACCGCCGGTGGACGACCTCGTGTCGCTGTACCGGGACTTCGCGGACGCGGTCCGCGTCACGACCGGCGACGAAGTGGGCCGTCTGGCCGATCGCGGACGCCTGGTGTTCGAAGGCGCCCAGGGCGTGCTGCTCGACCAGTGGCGGGGGTTCCACCCGCACACCACCTGGTCCACCGTCACACCGGACAACGCGCGCAGCCTCCTGGGGCACCGCCGCGCCACCGTCCTCGGCGTGACCCGGACCTACCAGACCCGGCACGGCGCCGGACCGTTCCCCACCGAGGACGACCACGTGCTCGCGCGGTTCCCGGAACGCCACAACGACACCGGTGAGTACCAGGGGTCGTGGCGCGCCGGACACCTCGACGCCGTGCTGCTCCGGTACGCGGTGGACGCGTGCGGCGGCGTGGACGCGCTGGCCGTCACGCACCTGGACGCACGCGACCTCCAAGTCGCCACCGCCTACGACGCACCCCTGCCCACCACCGACCTGACCGCGTTCCTCAACCACCGCACGCCCACCCTCACCGCCATGCCCGACCCCGCCGCGTGGCTGGCCGACCACCTCGACGTGCCGGTCCTCGTCACCGGCGCCGGACCCGACCGGGCGGACTACACCGTGCGCGAGCCGGCGCTTCGCTGAATGCGGGAGAATCGGGCCCATGATCGAGTCGACCCTGGTGTCGGTGGACGTGCTGGCGCTGCGCTTCGACCCGTCCGCGCGCGCCGTGCTCCTCGGCATCGCGCCCCGCGCCCTCGAACCGTTCGCGGGCGTCCTCGCCCTGCCCGGCGTCCTGCTGGGCAAGGGCGAACGGCTGCGTGACGCGGCACGGCGCGCGGTCACCGGCAAGCTCGGCGTGCCCGGCAACGCGATCTCCGCCTCCGGCCAGCTGACCACGTTCGACGAACCGTCCCGCGACCCGCGCGGCCCCACCCTGTCCATCGCCCTGTGGGCCACCATCGACCCCGCCGAGCTCACCGGCGACGGCCCGACCTGGACACCGCTCGCCGACGTGCCGCCGCTCGCGTTCGACCACGACCGCATCGTCCGCGACTGCCGCCCCCTCCTCGCCGACCACCTCTGGCGGGACACCGCCTTCACCGCCGGCCTCCTCGGCCGCGAGTTCACCACCGCCCACGCCCTCGACGTCACCGAATCCCTGACCGGCGACCGGCCCTACCCCGCCAACCTCGGCCGCACCATGGAACGCGTACCGGGCCTGCAACGCACCACGCAGCACGCCGCCGCCCTGCCCAAGGGCGGACGACCGCCGTCCGTCTGGCGCTGGACCACCTAGTGTTGCTGGTGGCTCGCCAGCCTGAGGTGTCCGCGCGGCCGTTGGAGCCGGAGCAGGCGCAGCGTTGGTCGAGGTCGCGCGGTCGACCAGGGACCGGGTTCGGTTGCGTCGGGCGGGGATCGTGCCGGCTTCGGCGCAGGGCCGCGGCGTCACCGGGATCGCGCAGTTGTTCGCCGCGTCGCCGGGGTATGTGCGGGAGGTGATCCACGCGTTCAACGACACCGGGTTCGCGGCGCTGGACCCAAGATGGAGCGGCGGTCGGCCCCGCAAGTTCACGCCGTCCGCCCGAGGCCTGATCTGCCAGACCGCGCGCAGCGATCCGTCGCCCCTGGGTCAGCCGTTCACCACGTGGAGCCTGGCCGAGTTGGTGGCCTACCTGGCCGAGCACCGCCGGCTGCTGATCTCGACCGAGACGGTGGCGCCGGGTGCTGCGCGAGGCTGGTGTCAGCCGGCGGGCCACCAAGACCTGGAAGCGGAGTCGGGATCCGGACTTTGCCGTGAAGATGGCCCGCGTCCTGGCTCTTGACGACAGTCCAACGGCCGACGGGCGGGTGCTCTGCGTGGATGAGTTCGGCCCGCTGAACCTGCGACCGCGACCCGGTCGGGGCTGGTTCCGTCGCGGGCATCCCACCCGGCAGCGGGCGACCTACACCCGCACCGCCGGAGTCCGTCAGAGGTTCGCCGCGCTCGACCTGGCCACCGGACAGCTGTTCTACCGCTTCCATGATCGGAAACGGTGGCGGGAGTTTCTCGGCTTCTGCGAACAACTCCGCCACCGCTCCCCGACCGGGCGGCTCTACCTGATCTCGATCGAGTGCGAGTTCCACCATCCGCAGACCCGATCACCTACCCAACGTTGCGTGATGCGGCACTAGCCGTGGCGACCGGCAGGCTGCCAGACCACACGTTGGAGCCAAAGGACGCCTGGCCACCGCTGCACGAAACGTGGGCGGATGTTGTCCAGGCCATGACCGGACTCGCCCAGCCAGTCCCCGGCACTGCCGAATCTGGCTCTATGCGATCAAGGGCCGGCGCAAGCGCCGGCCAGCGGCGCGTGTCCTCTCCACGGTCCGGGCCGCGCCGCACCCGGGCTTTGAGAAGGCGGTCGAGTCGGTCAGCCTCAGCCAGTCGATGTGTACGCGCGTGCTATCGATAGCACGCCCAGCCTTGCGCGTGGTTCTGCTCGAGTACTGCATACGCCCCTCCGCCGTACTGCAAACTACAGGCGTGGTTGAGATCCATGTCTCGCACGCGGTAGGTCGCCCAGCCAAAGGGCGGGCCCACCCACATCGAGTCCACGCACCGCCATCCCCTCGCGTGGTTCTCAACCAAGTAGGCGATGCTGGCGTCCCCCGGATTGACTGTTCTCTGGCAGTAGGCGCCCAGGTCGATGCCGCCGAGGCGGGTGGCCGCCGAGGCCGGCGGAGCCATGACGGCCAATCCTGACGTGACCATGACCGTGACGGCCGCTGCGCTCAACCAATTCCGCACACCCATGTCAGCCCCTCCTGTCGCCTCAACGTCCCGCCCCTTCGCGGACCGAGAGCAAAGTCTGCCCTCGCCAGGCACGAACTGGATGAAGAACATCGGATTTGTCCTACAACTGTCCACAGCGTGTCCCCGGACGCCACGACGCACCCACCGGTGACCGTGTCGAACAAGCCGTCACAGCGAGTGATCGACAGCCGGCCGAGCGGGGCGCTGCGCGTCCGCGTCGACGCCGGCACCAACGTGCTGACCGGCAAGCGGAACCGGCTCCTGGAGCACGTTCCGGCCGAACCGGTCCCTGGTCGACCGCGCGACCTCGACCAACCGCTGCGCCTGCTCCGGCTCCAATGGCCGCGCGAACGCCTCAGGCTGACGAGCCACCAGCAACACCTCCACCAGCAGCGGTCAGCCCGACACGATCACCACCCCAAACCTTCGTGACGCGGCACTAGCCACCACGGTCGCACCACGCCCCGCGCCCAACTCCCGATCGTGTGAGGGAAATACCGCGACGGGTGACGTCTCCCGTGCCGCCTTGAACCGCGTGACAGCACCCCACACGATGCCCTCAGGGGGTCGAGGAGAGCACTGGAGCGCCCGATGCCACGCAAGGCACAACTCGCGGAACTGTCGCACTTCCAGCAACTGCTGGTCGGCACGTGGACGAATCAGAACCTGCCCGGCACCAACAAGGGCGACAAGACCACCCCGTACTCCTACAACGTCATGCCCCTGCCACAGCAGTCACCGCAGAACGGGGCGGACCTGGGGTACATCCTCAAGAACTTCACGTACTACGAGACGATCGTGTTCAAGGGCATGGACGACGTCGCCGGCCCGGTCGAGGCGCCGAACCGGGGCGGCGCCTACCAGCAGTCACCGTACGTGCTGTTCTACGACCAGCAGATCCGCTTCGCCGAAGGCCCCGGCATCGACACCACCGTCCACGAGGAGAACGGGGCGTGGCTCCACCTGCAGACCGAGAAGCAGCAGATCGGCCCCTACCCCTACCCGACCGACAACCCGGCCCACGAGCCCGGCGACCCCGAACCACAACCACCGACGCAGACGATCTGCAAGCAGATCTCGGTGCCGCACGGCGTCTCGGTCCTGGCCCTGGGCCACTGCACGGACGGCTTCCTCGCGCCGCTGATCCCCAACGCCAACCCTCCCCTGCCGACGCCCGAAGGCCTCGACACCTCGCCCTACCGGAACACCCTCACCGCCCCGGACAACTACCAGAACCCGCGACCCGACCTGACCGAGCAGATCAACCTCCCCCTCCAGAGCGCGATCCTCGACCTCATGGGAGCCGGCCACCCCGTCACCAACCACCTCCACTGCCAGGTCGACACCGGCAACGGCGGCGCGGTGATGAACATCCCGTTCGAAACGCGGAGGGCGGCCATCACCGGCTACGCCGCGGACTACTGGCTCATGTCACTCGACGGCGGGACCAACTACGACATCCTCGCCTACCACCAGGAGATCGTGCTCGACCTCCTGATCGGCGACAACCACTACACCTTCCCCCACCCGACGTCCAACGTCCTCACCAGGGTGAAGACGTGACACCCCGACCGACGACCCCGCCGAACCGGAGGTGAACCGGCCCAACCACCCGGCCGCGGCGGGAAGCACCGCCGCGGCCGGGCACTGCTAGCGACGGTGCCCGAGGTTCCCGGGCATCTGCTCGCTGATCAGCCACAGCACGCCGTTGTCCCCGCCGAGCGCCGGGTAGTGCGGCACCACCCGCTCGCACAACTCCTTCAAGTGCTCCGTCGACGACCGGTCCTCGGGGAACTCGTAGTACTCGAACGTCGGCGCGGCGTGCGCCCCGCGGTACGGCCCCTCGGTGATCGGCGTGCGGACCAACTCCTTGATCACCCCGAACAGCAGTCCCTGCATCGCCGCGATGAACGTGCGCTCCAGCCCGTACCGCGGACTGGTCGCACCCGGCTTGACGTCCTTGCCCGAGGTGTTGTAGATCTCGTCCAGCATCGCGAGCACATAGGTGTACGCGGCACACGCCAACTGCCCGAGATCACGCACGGGCCCCTCCGGGTACTCGGACACCCGAGGGTTCTCCGGCACCTCGTAGACCTCGCCGATCGGCTCCCAACCGTCCGCGATGCGCTTGAACTTCACGTAGTGCGGGAACTCGAACAAGCCCGCCTTCAGGTCCGGCAGCGGATCGGCCGGGTCGAGCGGCACCTCCTGCTGGTCCGGATCCATGCCCTCGCCCTGCTCCACGATCACGTTGATCGCGGTGAGCGCCGAGTGCAGGTCGTGCACGACGACCGGCGCGCCACCGCCACCCTCGTTCCAGTAGGTGTTGGTGTACTGCAGGTCCAACCGGTTGTGCCCGAACAACGCCTTCTCCTTGGCCGGGTCCGGCCGGGACGACGGCCCCGGACCGACACCGCACAGCCGCCGGAACCCGTCGTGGATCGCCTTGTAGAACTGCCCGATCGTCTGGTACTCGCCCGACTCCGGCGGCGCGCCCTTCTTCTCCGGCAGCTCCAGCGGCATGAACACGTCCCGCACCAGCTCCGTCGTCAACGGCGCGAGCTTCAGCTCGAGCTCCGGCACCCGGTGCAACATCGGCGCGGGGAAGACCGGGACGAACGCCTTGTGGCAGAACCTGATGTGGTCGCCGTACCCGATCGCGACGATCAGGTTGCGCACCAACGACAGGTGCAACATCTCCTCGATCACGATGCTCTTGATCAACCGGAACGCGCCCGGCCCCGCCGACCACTGCGACACGTTCTGCGCCTCGATCGAGTACGCGGCGTACAAGTACAGCGGAATCGTCGACATCTCCAACCGAGCCGCGTCGTAGAGGTGCGAGAACAACGACTCGACGGTGTCGATCGGGCGGTTCGCCCGGGGTTTCGCGTACGCAGCGGGGAACTCGGGGTGGGTGGTCGTCATCAGTGCGGCTTCCTTCCGTTGAATCCGACGATCAGTCGTTCGGCCGTCCAGGCGCGCACGCACGCGTCGACCTCGTCCGGGGCCAACCCGGCGTCCTCGCCCGCCCGACCAAGGGGCGTGCCCGCCCGCAACTCCGCCAACAGCCGGTGGCGCGGCCCGTCCAGCTCCGTCACGGTGACCACGAAATCCCGGCGCGCCAACGCCAACCGCACCTCACCCGGCGCCGGCAGCGGCGGATCCCGCCGAGCGCGCACCGCGACGACGAACGCGTGCACCGGGAAACCCGCGCGCACCAGCCGCAGGCACTCCACAGTGGACACCACGGTCCCCGCCCACCCCGGCGCACCCTGCTCCGGCGCGGCCGGCGGCGGATCGCGGAACTCCGGGCCCACCGCCGCGTGCGCCTCGGTGAACGCCCGCTCGAACCGCACCACGTCGAGCAGCAGGTCGACCCAGGGCTCGCGCTCCCCCGACCCCGCGTCCGGACGGGTCGCGGCCAGGTGGTCGGCGAACCCCGCACCGAGCGCCTCCAACGTGTAGCTGCGCGAAGGACGAGCCGCCAGGTAGTCCCGGGCGAACCCGGTGAACACCTCGGCGCCGAGCAGGTGCCGGACGACCGGGTAGTGCGCGCCCAGGCAGTCGACCAACCTCGCCAGGTACCCCTGCTGGTAGATCGCCAACCGCCGCGCCGCCGACAACCGCGCCGTCCCGACCACGACGTCCGCCACCTCGCCGGCGCCCACCCGGTCCACGATCGCGCCCTGCAACCACGCCTGGAGATCGCGCAACCGCTCAGCACGCACGGACGGTCCGCTCCCGCGCCTTGTCCAGCTCCGCGGCCAGGACCCGGAACGGCGGGATGCGGTCGTCCCACTCCAGCAGCACCGACATCGCCGGCAGCCGACCGGTCGTGAACGCGTACAGGTCCCACACCGGGTCGGCCACCGGCTGGTCGTGCGTGTCGATCAAGTGGGTGCCGCGGTCGGTGTGCCCGGCCACGTGCAAGTGCACGATCCGGTTGGCCGGCAACGCCCGGACGTAGTCGTAGGGGTCGAACTCGTGGTTGACCGCCGACACGTAGACGTTGTTCACGTCCAGCAGCAGCCCGCACCCGGCCTCCTCCGCCAAGCGGGCCAGGAACTCCCACTCCGGCACCGTCGACTCGGTGAAACCCAGGTACGTGCTGGGGTTCTCGAGCACCAGCGGCCGTTCCAACACGTCCTGCGCGACACGCACCCGGCGCACCACGTGACGCAGCGACTCCTCCGTGAGCGGCAAGGGCAGCAGGTCGTGCGTGTTCAACCCCAGCACCCCCGTCCAGCACAGGTGGTCCGACACCCACGCGGCGCCGACGCCGGCGGCGAGCCGCCGCACCCGCCGCAGGTAGTCCAGGTCGAGCGGGTCGGTGCTCCCGATCGACAGCGAGACACCGTGCAGGGCCACCGGGAACCGCTCGGCGACCTGGTCGAGCACGTACCGGGCGTAGCCGCCGTTGTCCAGGACGTTCTCGGTGATGACCTCGAACCAGTCGACCCCGGAGGGCCCCCGGAGCACCTGGTCGGCGTGAGCCGCGCGCAAGCCGACGCCGAACCCCAGGTCCGGCAGGCCGAGCCGGTCGGCCGACGCCATCACACCCGGCCCAGGTAGCGCGGCAGCGCGCCGCGCTCCGCGCCCGACCCTGGCTTGGCGGCCAGTTCGGCGAACTGCTGCTCGCGATCCGACTCGTACTCCGGCACGACGTCGTTCGGGTAGCCGCGACCGGGCGCCGGACCGAACGTGACGCCGGCGTCCCACATCCGGGTCTCGAACCGCGTGCGCGCCAGCTTCCACACGCTGGTGCCCTTGAACGGCCCCGCCGACGCCACCCGGCACTCGTTGACCGGACTCGCGCAGCTGCCGTTGAAGCTGCACGACTGCTCGCCCGGCTTGGTCTGCTCGAACTCGCTGCCCGCGTAACCGCACCCGCCCTGCCCCCGGCACTGGTTGTCGCCGTGGCAGACGTGCAACGCGGTGGCGCAGCTGCCCGTGCCCGGGACCTTCGCCTCACCGGACGCGTCATGTGCCGCACAGGCGTTCAGCCCCATGCACACGTGCAGCTCGAGGATCTTCGCGGGCGCGGTCAGCGACGGACGCGGGCCGCCCGCCTCGTGGCTGCCCTCCCGCAGTTGGCGACCTGCCGCCCCGCCGGTCAGGAACAGCGCCGCCTGCTCCGCCGACAAGCCGCCGTGGACGTGACCGTCACCCTGATCGTCCGTGCCGCCCGTCATCGCAACCACCTTCCAGCGCACAACGTCACCGGGCTCCCCGACGAGAGCCGGCCAGTCCCTCTCTAACACCGGGGACGCGCGCGAACCGGCGGCCGTCACGACGTCCGCCCATTAGGGGAAGAACGTCATCAAGACGAGAGGGGCCCTCATCACGTTCAGTGAGTACAGCCGATCAAGGATCCTTCGGACGTGGCGACGCCATGGCGTCTGTCCGAATGCGACCGCATCGGGCCGCCGCGCGCTCGGTGGCTGATTTTGGTCGACACTGAAGCTATCGTGAGAACAAATCACAAAAGGTCTCGGAAGTCACTCGAACGGGTACTCCCCGGTTGTCCATCCGACCAAGGAGGCCGAGATGCACCCGCTCCCCATCCCCTTCATGCCGTGGGCCTGGCGCAACGTCGGCGAACTGCTCGACGGGCGCGACACCGACTCCCCCGAGGCCGACGAGGCGACCCGGTCCGCCGACCGCCACGACCGCCCGGACATCGGCCTGCTCGGGTACGAGGTCGAGGCGCTCGACGGCGCGATCGGCGAGGTCGACCAGGCCAACGCCCGCGTGCCCGCCGACTGCCTGCTGGTCGACACCGGGACGTGGCTCTCCCACCGGAAGGTCGTGCTTCCGGTCGGCGCGGTGGCGAAGGTCGACCACGACGCGAAGAAGGTCTTCGTGGACCGCACCGCGGACCAGGTGCGGCAGGCCCCGGAGTACGACGAGGACACGTTCGACCCGAACGACTACCGGCAGCGCCTCGGTGACTACTACACCGAGAGCTACCGGACCACACCGCCCGCCTAGCGGGCTCTCCCACCGGGTGACGTCGTGCCCGACGGACCACCGCCGGGCACGACGCGGTCTACCGGTCGTCGCTCGGAACCACTTCGGGCAGTCGGTGACGCTCCAGCGTGGCCTCCCGCGAGCGCAGGACCCGCTCGCGCTGCCGTCGGCCCACCGGGATGACGACGAACAGCAACAGCAACGCCAAGACCAGGAGCAGCAACCCGCTGGGCAGCCCCGTCACACCCGCACGGCCGGCACCGAGCACCATCACGAGCAGTCCGAGCAGTCCGAGCAGTCCGAGCAGCACGAACACCACCCGCATGGACTTCACCGGGAAAGGCGTGGCCAGCACCACGTCGGACTGCTCGATCAAGGGCCGGGCAAGCCGCGAGTCCTCGACCGGCTCACCTCGGCGCAGCGCGCGGGACACCGTGCGGCGCTGACTGCGGTCCAAGCCGTGCAACGCCGTGGAACCCAATGTCCGCCGCATCACCACCGCCATGGTCCCGCCGAACAGCAGGCCCATGGCCACGCCGACCCACGGGTTGTCGTGCAGCAGGCCCTGCGAGACACCCAGCACCCCGCCGGCGAGCAGGCCGCCCAGGACGACCCTGCCGTACGCAACTCGCTGTGCCACCGAATCCTCCCCCGAGATCGCCTACCGTCGACGTACCCGTTCGGATCTTCCACTGAACGTCCCGGAGGAGGACTGCCGGTGAGGTGCCAGGGCCGGTCCTCAAAAGCCAGATGAGCACGGTGGCCAGGTCGAGGATGCCCCGACAGGAGTTGGCGGTCTTGTCGAACCTGGTCGCGATGGCGCGGACCTGCTTGAGTCGGTTGAAGCACAGTGCGCGACCAGCGCCGGAACCGGCTGTAGACCGTCTTCCACGGCCCGTGCGGTCCGGCAGGTCACGCCACGCCCGTCTTCGCCTTGAACAGCACCCTGACCGAGTCAGGAATCACTCGTCCAGGCCCCGTCCAGGTGTTGCGGGTCAGACGTCGGTGACGGCCGGTCAGGGCTGAGACGAGGGACGGGTCTTTCGGCGGCAGGACGGAAGTGCGACCAACACATCCGCCGAGCAGAAAGACCCGTCCGTGCTCCACCGCAACGCCCCGCTGTCCGTCGAAGGCCGCCACGGCTGGTCCAGCGCTGCCGCACCCGCCCCATCGCCCGCGTCGCGGCGGAGATGAGCATCTCCCGGCAGTGCGCCTCGAAATGGGTCAACCGCTATCGCCGCTTCGGCGAAGCCCGCCTGGCCGACCGCCCCAGCGCTCCGCGCCGACAGCCCACCGCCACCCCCGTCGAGGTCGTGGTCCGCATCGAGCGGCCGCGCCGGGGACCGCAAGTGGTCGGCCCGCCGCATCGCCCTGGCACTGGCGGCCGACCGCGTCCGTGCGCACGGTCGGCCGGCACCTGGCCCACCTCGGGCTCAACCGCCGCCGGCTCCTCGACCCGACCGGCCAGAACAACCGCACACCGCGACGGATCGTCGCCCGCTGGCCCGGCCACATTGGTCCACCTGGATGTGAAGAAGGTCGGCGTCATCCCCGACGGCGGCCGGTGGCGCGTCCACGGCCGAGTCAGCGAGCAGGCCAAACAGGTCGAACGCGCCAAGAACACCGGCACCGGGAAGACCAACGGGCAGCGCAGCCACACCTACCCGCACTCCGCGGTCGACGGGTTCTCCCGCCTGGCCTACACCGAAGCCCCGCCCGACGAGAAGGCGGTCACCGCGATCGGCTTCACCCACCGCGCGCGGGCCTTCTTCGCCGCCCACGGCATCGACCACATCCACCGCATCGTCACCGGACCGCCGGAACCGACCACCAGCCACCCCGCTCCACACCGGCGTCACCAACGTCCTGGCCTCATACACCTAGTGTCCTGCGCCTGAAGTTCGTTAATGAATTGTAGAGTTGTCGGGTGGCTCGTAGGGGTCGGCCGGTGGCCGTGGTGACGTTGACAGACGAG